>NZ_JBFTQU010000001.1:0-850497 GCF_056399165.1 Stenotrophomonas sp. 01N47 | reverse complement strand
GTGTCGGATTGCGGGGTGTCAGCCGCATGGATGCGGCTGCCAAGCCTACAAGGACGTACTTGCGGCGTCCCCGCAATCCGACACCGCCCCGCCTCCCACGGAATGCCAGCTGTTGCTGTTGCTTCGGCCTCTGCGGGTGCCGGGCGCCGCCCGGCCGAACCCTCGTTACCTCAACAGCTGCGCGGTCATGCCCAGCGGCCGTGCATGCTCATCCATGTGCAGGGTGATGGCCTTGGCACCGAACATCTGTTCGGCAAGCTGATCGCTGGCGCTCAGTGAATGGGCGATTTCCGCACGACTTGCGTCCTCGTGCGGGCCGCGCCGTTCCTTGCCGGCGAAGCGGTAGCGGTTGTACTCGGCCCAGGCGATCAGCAGCAGCGCACAGCACGCCAGGATCACCGGCAGGGCGATGATCACGAACGGGTCCAGATGCTGCTTGCGCTCGTACAGCTGCAGCCACGCCAGCTGCCCACCGAGCAACCAGGACACCAGCGTGAGCAGCGGTGCCCACAGGTAGAAGTAGAACCCCCAGAATGCCAGGGTCACAAAGCCCCAGGCAGTGCGCTGCAGGCGGGGCTGCTTGAGCGGTTTCTGGATCAGGCGCGAGTCGAAGCGGTTGGACGGCGTCCTGGCAGTCGTCTGGCGATGTGCGTTCATCGGATACCTCTGTCTGGGCTGACCCAGGTGGCACGCTTGCCACGCCGCCGGAGAAGGGTCTTCGGCAGCGCCACCAGCGTGGTGAACAGGCTGATCAACCAGTACGCCATCGGGTACCAGATGACCCAGAAATAGTTGCGGCCGATATGCGTTTCGTAACGCCTGTCGATGATCAGGCTGCTGGCGAACTGCAGCAGGCAGACCAGGGCCAGGATCACGCCATGCCATTGCGGCAGCAACGTGTCGATGTACAACGACGGCGGCATCGGGATGAACTTGCCCACTGCCCACAGCAGGATGATCACCAGCATGGTGTAGGCCCACAGCACGCTGAGGATGTATTCCAGCAGCACGCCCCACATCCGCCGCTTGCGCCAGCTGAACAACGATGAGCCGTGGCGCAGCAGGACTTCCACGCCGCCCTGTGCCCAGCGCAGTCGCTGCCGCCACAGGCCTTTCAGCGTTTCCGGCATCAGGATGAAGCACAGCGCATTGGGCTCGTAACGGATGTCCCAATGATCCAGCTGCAGCCGCCAGCTGATGTCGATGTCCTCGGTGACCATGTCATCGGCCCAGTAGCCGATGCGATGCAGGGCGGTGCGACGGAACGCGGCAATGACGCCGGACACGGTGAAGATGCGGCCGTACACGCGTTGGGCGCGCTTGATCATGCCGATGATCGAGGAGAACTCCGCCACCTGCAGGCGGCCGAGCAGGGTGGAGCGGTTGCGGATCCGCGGGTTGCCGGTTACCGCACCCACGCGTGGGCCGCTGGTCAGGTGCCAGACCATCCAGTGCATGGCGAACTCTTCCAGCATGGCATCGCCATCGATGCACACCAGGTACTCCGATCTCGCGGCCAGCGCGCCCATGCGCAACGCATTGGCCTTGCCCAGGTTGCGGTCCAGATGGACCACGCGCAAGCGCGGATGAAGCGCTGCAAGCGCGTCCAGGCGGGTGCCGGTGTCGTCGGTGCTGCCATCGTTGATGGCGATCACCTCGAAGTCCGGGTAGCGTTGGGCCAGTGCCGCGCCGAGGGTGTCGTCCAGGTTCGCCGATTCGTTGTGGCACGGGATCAGCAGGCTGGCGAACGGATACTCCGCCATCGGTGGTGGGTCGTTGCGCGGCCGCGACTTCCGCTCACGGCGGAAGAAGTAGTACAGGCCCCCGGACATCCAGAAGAACGCCATCACCATGGGGTAGAAGAAGGCGAACTGGAACATGGCGTTGAGCCACGGATTCATGTCCACGTCACTTCTCCGGATACGGGAAGTTGCGCGCGGACATCGCCGCGCGTGCATCCTGGGTCGACGGCTTGTCGGCGATGAAATCGTCCGGGTACCACGCGAAATGGCGCACGCCCTGTGCCTGCAGGCGGCGGATCTGCGCGCGCAGCTGTTCGCCGCTGATCGGCCGCTGCGTGCGCCAGTCCACGGTCTGCAGCTCGAACATCGTGTGCTTCAGCTCGGGGTCGTGCGCACGCACGGCCACCACCAGCTTGTCCAGCCAACGCTGCGGGCGGCGGCTGCCTTCCATCCATGGCATCGCCATCAGCGCGGTGCGGTCGTAGGCCTTGTTGAACAGGTCCAGGCGCTGGGCGAACCACGCCGCGCTCTGCGGCTCCAGCACCGGCTGCGCGTACAGGTTGCGCACGGTGCCCAGCTTGGGGCGCCAGCGTTGTGCGCTGTCACGCAGTTCCAGCGTGAAATCAATCAGCGCCTGGGTGCGGCCGCCGTCGCTGCCTTCCTGCGGCAGCTGGGCAAGTTCGGTATCGCGCACGTAGCCGTCATCGTGGAACAGCAGGCCTTCGAAATACGAATTGATCGCCAGGTCTTCGTAGATGTCCTTGATGATCTGTCGTGCCTGCGGCTTGGTGAAATCCAGGCGGTACATGCCATCGCGTTCCGGGCTCTGGATGCCCAGCGCCGCACGCTGCGCGGCGTCGGGCAGTTCATAGCCCAGCACCGGCAACCACGCATACACCTTCACCCCGGCACGGGTTTTCAGCTGCCAGGCGACGCGGTTGAACAGGTCCGCGCGCATCGGCAGGTGGCGGTTCGGGAAGTACAGGGCATCGGCGGTGTTATTGCCGTCCGGATCGGCGAAGGCCTGCAGGTAGACATGGGTCGGGCCGATCCGCTTCACCCGCTCGATCAGCGCATCCAGGTTGCGCGCCTGCTGTGCAGGGTCACTGTCGTAGACCGAGTCCATATCGATCTGCAGTGCACGGGTGCCGTCCAGATTGACGTTGCGGCGCAGCTCGAAGGCCAGCGAGGTGATGTTCGGATTGCTGGTCACCAGCAGGCGTGCCAGGCCATGCAGGTCAGCCGTCACCGGCGTGCTGCGACCTTCCAGGTCGAAGGACACTGGCATGCCCAGCTGCTCGGCGATGTCGTTGCTCAACTGGTTGTAGGCGGCATACGGCCAGACGATCGCTTTCGGGCGTACACCCAGTTCCTTCTCGATGCGCTGCACGCTGCGGCCGAGATCGTCGCGCAGGCGCTTCTCGTACTCCTGCGCGCTTTCATAGCGCTGCGCCTTGGGGTCGTAGATGCGGGTGATCACCGCCGGGGTCTGGTTGCCCTGCGGGTTGGACTGCACGCCGTGGTGCAGGTTGTCGGTATGGCTGGCCAGTTCGATCAGGCCGCTGGCCTGCATCTCGCGCAGCTGGTCCCAGGTCAGGAAGTCGTCACGGCCGAAGGGACGGTAGCCGTAGTCGATGGTGCGTCCCGGTGCCATGTCCACGTAGTCGGTGATCACCGCCACCAGCGCCGGATAGTTGTACGCGCGCAGCAGGGGATAGACGCGGCTGTACACGCTGCGCAGGCCGTCGTCGAAGGTCAGCAGCACCGGCCGCGGCGGCAGCGTTGCTTCGCCGCGCGAGGCCTTGATCAGCTGTGACAGCGACACCGGGTGATAGCCATGCGCGGACAGCCAGTCCAGGTGTGCGGCGAAGTTCTGCGTGCTGACCGCGTAGGCGTCGCCGTCGGATTTTTCCAGCACATCATCGCGCACGTCGTGGTAGCTGAGCACAAGCAGGCCGTTGTCGGCCGCGTCCAGTTCCGCGGCCGAGCTGGTGCGCTGGGCGGCGGCGGGCAGGGCGAGGGCCAGCAGCGCCAGCAGCAGTACGGTCGTCAGGTTGCGAAGCATCCGTTCCATCTCATTCTCCCCAGCGCAGCGCGGCATCGAAGCCGATATGTCGTTCTCGTTGGCCGTCGTAGACCGGCCGCGACCAACTCACGCCGTACTCGAGGATCCGCCCTTGATCGAACTGCCATTCGTGGCGATAGGCCACGGTCGGAATGATTGAACTGCCAAAGCCTTCCTGCCAGTAGTTGCCCACCGACATCGTCAGGCGATGGCGGAAGTGGCGCTCGTAATGGCGCCACAGCTGCTGGTCGATGCGCAGGCCTACTTCCACCGAGCGATCCCGCGAGGGGTTGAAGTAGGGCGCATCGTCGCGGCTGCCACGGCTGGTGTAGACGCTGCCCAGGCCATCGATCAACAGGCGCGGGCGGGTCAACAGCCGTTGTTCGATCGCACTGTTCAGCGTATCGCGGCGGTTGCCATCGTCGTAACGGAACTGGCTGCCACCGAAGCTCCAGTGGGTGCGCTCGTTGCGCGTGTAGTCCACTGCAACCGCAACGCTGTCGGCGGTGATGCCGGCCACGCGTGCCTGCATCGAGGCTTCCGGGTCATTGCGGGCAGCGGTTACGCCGGCGTGCCAGCGATCATTGAACTGCCAGCCGAAGCCGCCGCGCAGGCCGGTGTCGCCGATGCTGTCGTTGGGGCGCATCACCGCCGCCTCGGCATCGAGGCGGTCGAAGCGGTAGCGCACGCCGGCACCGATCCACAGCGGATCGATGTCCTGGTCCTGGAAGCTGACCGAACGGCGGTCGGCGAAGGCAAACAGGCGCCAGCGGTCGTTGAGAACCGGCGAGGCCACTTCCACGCCGTAGTGCAGGTCGTCGTTGCCCAGCGGCGAGGTGCCGCCACCGCCGGAACTGCGGCCACCCTCGACCTTGGCCAGCAGCTGCCAGCCGCGATGGGCGCGCCAGTCGCGGTCCATGCGCTGCACCGCCGGCTGGCTTGGATAGCGAGCCAGCAGGTCGTCATGCAGCGGCCGCGCCAGGTCGTCGCGTTGCAGCTGCACGTAGGATTCGTACATGCCCAGGCGCGGCGCGATGTCACGCGGGTCCAGGGTATAGGCCATCTGGTGGCGCTCAAGTGCCCGCCGTGGCCAGCCGCGCAGCTGGTAGACGCTGCCCAGTGAAGTCTGCAGGCTGCCATTGCCCGGGCCGACCTCGACCAGGGCTTCCAGTTCGCGCTGGGCCGTGGGCAGGTCGCCGCTGTAGGCCCGCACCATCCCCAGGTTCAGGTCGGCCTCGTAGCGCGCCCAGTTCTGGAAGGGGGTCTTGCCGCCGCCCCAGCGCCAGGCCGGTTCGTCCTTCTGCCAGGCCTGCAGGTAGCCCACCGCCTTCTCCGCCTGCTCGGTTTCCAGATAGGCATAGGCCAGCTCCGAGCGTGACTCGAAGCGTGAGGGATCGTTCTTTGCGGCGGCCTCCAGCAAGGGAATGGCCTCTTCCGGGTTCTGGGTGGCCATCAGCGAGTCGCCTACGGCTGGCAGCACGTAATCAGGCAGTGCATGGCCTTCGCGCTGCAGCGCCCGCGCCTCGTCGCGCACCTGCGCGTGGCGGGCCAGGCGGTTGAGCAGGATCAGCCGGTCCATGCGGATCCGCAGCGGCGCTTGCGCCAGCGCGGTGCCATCGCGCTCGACGTACTGCTCCATTTCCGCCAGCGAAGCCTCGGCCTCGTCCAGCCGGGTGTCTTCGCTTTCCCCGTAGGCCAGGCTCCAGTTGACCAGTTTGGCCACGTAGTTGGCCTCCAGCCGCGCTCTCTGGTCCTGGTCGAACAGGTTGGGCCGGGCCTGGTAAAGCCTCCAGGCACGATGGGCGTTGCCGATGTCGCCCAGGGTCAGTACCTGCAGCTTGTACAGCAGGTCGTCGTTGGGCTCGCGCAGCTGCGCCCGCTCGATCGCCGCCAGCGCATCGACCCAGCGTGCCTGGTCACGGTAGTGCCCGATCTCGGCGAGCCGGTCGGCGCGCGTTATCACGGTGGGCGGCGGGGCCGCATCGGCCCAGTACGCCAGAGTGGCGCAGGCCAGACCGACGCACAGCGCCAGTGGACGGTGAACAACCATGAGACCCCCTAAGCATCCATTGCTGAACGATGTGCTGAAAAGTGTGACGCACATCACATGCCAACTATAGCTGACGCTCTGCCAAAGCGCCTACTTCCTATCCGTACCTTGTTGACGGAGAGTCCTTGGATGACCGGCCAGCCCTGTCGCAACGCGTTGTCGCGCATACACTTTCCGCTGTCCACTGGAACGGCACGGGGCAGCCTGAGGCCGCCCTGTGGGGGCGCACCACGCTGGCAGGGCCGGTTCTGGACACGAAACGGGTCAGCTTTGGACACGCTACGTCACCCGCTGCGGTGGCGGTGTGTAGATCGCGGTAGTGGGGTGTGTGGGTCCAGCTTCACGGCGGCGGGCGTCAGCCCGCCGGTCCGGTCACCACAGGTCTTCCAGCTTGCGCGGCTTGCAGGCCACCCACGAGGCGCACAGCATCAGCAGCGCGCAGCCGAACAGGAAGGCGAAGGGCAGGGTCCAGCCCTCGCTGACGGTGTGCAGCCAACCGACCAGGAACGGGCCCAGGCAGCTGAAGCTGTAGCCCACGCCCTGCATGAAGCCGGACAGGGCCGCCGAACCGGTGGGGGTGCGCGTGCGCAGATTGATCAGGGTCAGCGCCAGCGGGAACGTGGACGGCCCGACGCCCAGCAGGCAGGCCCACAGCAACGGCGCCTTCATCGGGGCGAACAGCAGGCCGGCGAAAGCGATGACGAAGGCCGAGAAGCCGATCAGCACCAGTGGGAAGGGATTCTGCAGGCGTACCGCCAGCGATGGGATCACCAGCGATGGCAGCAGGCCCAGTGCCGAAAACACCGCGACCATCACCCCGCCGAAGGCAGGCGTGGCGCCGGCTTCGACCACGATGCGCGGCAGCCAGGTGAACATCGAATAGGTCATCAGCGAGGTCATGCCGAACATCAGCGTCATGCTCCAGCCCAACGACGTACGCCAGACCCTGCCGTGCGGCTGCGCGGTGGGATCGTTGCTGTCCAGCACCGGTTTCGGTGCGCGGCGCGCCAGCAACAGCCATGGCAGCGTGGCGGCCAGCGCCAGCAGCGCCCACATGCCCAGCGACACCCGCCAGCCTGCGGCGTTGGCCACCGGCACCGCCAGCAGCGCCGGCATCATCGTGCCCAGCTGCAGCACGCTGATGTACAACGTGCTCATGGTGCCGACCTTGTTGGCGAAGTAGCGCTTCACCAGCGGCGGCACCACCACGTTGCCGATACCCATGCCCGCCAGTGCGATCACCGAGCCCAGCAGCAGGGTGCCGACATTGCCGGCGCTGGAGCGCAGCAGCAAACCGGTGGCGGCCATCAGCATGGCCAGCAGGGTGGTGCGCTCAAGGCCGAGACGTCTTGCCAGCGCCGGGGTGGCGACGCCGAACAGTGCGAACGAAGCGGTCGGCAGCATGCCCAGCACGCCGGTCATGGTGGTGCCGAAGCCGAACTGCTGGCCCAGCACGTCCAGCAGCGGGGTGATCGAAGTGACGGCAGTACGCAGGTTGACCGCTGCCAGCAGGATTGCGGCGAACGCCAGCAGGCGACCGTGCAACAACGATGGCGAAGGGGAGGTGGGGGACGTCATGCGGTGTTCCTTGCAGGTGGCGCACGCCGCGCAGGTGGCGTGCAGCGCCCGCACCGGACGGGGCCGGTGTGGCAGGTGGGGGAGTTGCGGCCATTGTACGTGGCCGGCCGCGTCGGGTCCTCGACCCCGCTCCGTTGCGTACGTGGCTGATGGCAGCGCAGCCGGCTGTCCCGGATTCCGGATACAAAAAAACCCGGAGGACACTGATGTCTTCCAGGCTTCTTGGTGACCACCGAAGTGGTCGGGGAGACAGGATTCGAACCTGCGACCTCTACGTCCCGAACGTAGCGCTCTACCAGACTGAGCTACACCCCGAAGGGAGCCGCCTATTCTAGCCATTTCCCCCGATGGCGGCAAGGGGGAGGGCCGTTCTGCTTCGCTGCCGTGGCAGCGACTCCTGCGGGAACAAAAAAGCCTGGAAGACTTCACCAGGCTTCAATGCGACCACCGAAGTGGTCGGGGAGACAGGATTCGAACCTGCGACCTCTACGTCCCGAACGTAGCGCTCTACCAGACTGAGCTACACCCCGAAGGAGCCGCCAAGAATACGGTGTGAAGGCCGTATCGGCAACCCTTTTTTACAGTTTCAACGCACTTCCTTGTCGGCGCGGGCGCTTTCGCGCGCTTCGAACCACATCCCGTTGAGGATGGCCACGACCGAAGCCAGGCCGGCGCCGAGAATCCAAGCGAAATACCACATGGTCAATCTCCTGTGTGCGAGGGGTGTGCCGACCCTGGGCCGGCACACGGGCAATCAGTACGCGTTGGGGTTGTCGTCCATGTCCTCGACCGTCGTCTTGCCCTTCAGCACGCGGTACACCCAGGTGGTGTAGGCGAGGATGATCGGCAGGAAGATGGCCGTGGCCAGCAGCATGACCCACAGCGTGAGGTGGCTGGACGAACTGTCCCAGACGGTCAGGCTGGAAGTGGGCTGGCTGGAGGACGGCAGCAGGAACGGGAAGATCGCAAAGCCGACGGTGAGGATGATGCCGGCAATGGACGCGCCCGAGGCGATGAAGGCCAGGCCGCCACGACGCGCGCGCAGCAGCACCGCGCTGGCAAGCGCACCCAGCAGGCCCAGCACCGGGAACACCAGCGTTGCCGGCATGCTGCTGTAGTTGCGCAGCCAGCCACCTGCGGCGGACCCCAGTTCGGCGGTCTTCAGCAGCGGATTGGTCGGCCCGTCGGTCACCACCTGCGAGGTGATCTGGTAGCCCGGCAGGCCGAAGGCCACCCAGGCGCCGGCAGCGGCGAACAGCACGAAGCTGATGATGGCGGCGATGCTGCCGTAGCGCGCTGCACGTTCGGCCACCGGGCCGTCGGTCTTGAGCACCAGCATGGCCGCACCGTGCGACACCAGCATGGCCACGCTGATCAGGCCGGCGATGAGCGCGAACGGCGTGAGCAGGCCGAAGAACGAACCGGTGTAGGTCACGCGCAGTGTGTCATCGAAGTGGAACGGCACACCCAGCAGCACGTTGCCCACGGCGACGCCGGCAATCAGGCCCGGCAGCAGGCCACCGACGAACAGCACGCGGTCCCAGTTGTCGCGCCAGCGCTTGGACGGCAGCTTGCTGCGGTACTTGAAGCCGACCGGGCGCAGGATCAGCCCGAACAGCATCGCAAACACCGCCAGGTAGAAGCCGGAGAAGCTGACCGCATACAGCGGCGGCCATGCGGCGAAGATCGCGCCGCCACCCAGCACCAACCAGACCTGGTTGCCTTCCCAGACCGGGCCGACGGTGTTGATCACCAGCCGGCGTTCTTCATCGGTCTTTGCCACGAACGGCAGCAGCGTGCCGACGCCAAGGTCGAAACCATCCATGACGGCCCAGCCGACCAGCAGGATGCCGAGCAGCAGCCACCAGATCACGCGGAGCGTGGTGTAATCAAGTGCAATGAATTCCATCTGGATTCTCCTGCCTCAGGCCTGGCCGGGGGCAACGGCATTGGGGGAAACAGGGCGGATGTCGGCCTGCAGCGTCGGCAGGATGTCATCAGGACCCTTGCGGACCGCCTTCAGCATCAGCTTGATTTCGATGATCAGCAGCACCGTGTACAGGCTGGTGAACACCGCCAGCGTGGTCAGGATTTCATGCAATGCCAGGCCCGAAGCCGCATAGAAGGTGGGCAGCACGCCGTCCACTGCCCACGGTTGGCGACCGTACTCGGCCACGAACCACCCGCATTCGATCGCGATCCACGGCGCCGGCAGGCTCCACACGGCCAGCTTCAGGAACCAGCGCTTGTCCTGGAAGTTGTTGCGGCACGAGTAGTAGAAGGCCAGCGCGAAGAAGGCGATCAGGTAGAAGCCCAACCCGGCCATGATGCGGAAGGTCCAGAACAGCGGCGCCACGCGCGGCACGGTATCCATCGCCGCCTTGGAGATTTCCTCCGGCGTCGCGTTGAGGATGTCCTCGCGGTAACGCTTCAGCAGCAGGCCATGGCCGAGGTCCTGCCAATGGCGATCGAACATTTCACGCGCTGCAAGATCGTTCTTGTCCTTCTTCACCCGTTCCAGTGCGCCATAGGCGATCTGGCCACCGCGGATGCGGTGCTCGGCACGCTCCACCAGTTCCAGGATGCCCGGAATCGGCTGGTCCAGCGAACGGGTGGCGATCAGGCCCATCAGGTATGGAATCTTGATTGCGTAGTCGTTGGTGTGGGTGTCCTGGTTGGGAATGCCGAAGGCGGTGAAGTCGGCCGGCGCACGCTCGGTCTCCCACATCGCTTCGATCGCCGCCAGCTTCATCTTCTGGTGCTCGCTGGCGGCATAGCCGCTCTCGTCACCCAGCACCACCACCGACAGCGAGGACAGCAGGCCGAAGGCCGCGGCCACCGCGAACGAACGGCGGGCCATGTCCCTGTGCTTGTTGCGCAGCAGGTACAGGGCGCTGATGGACATCACGAAGATCGCACCGGTCACGTAACCGGCACTGACGGTGTGCACGAACTTGGCCTGCGCCACCGGGTTCAGCAGCACCGCGGCGAAGTCGACCACTTCCATGCGCATGGTTTCCGGGTTGAACACCGCACCGGTCGGGTTCTGCATCCAGCCGTTGGCGATCAGGATCCACACCGCCGACAGGTTGGTGCCCAGCGCCATCAGCCAGGTCACGGTGAGGTGCTTGACCGGGCTCAGGCGCTTCCAGCCGAAGAAGAACAGGCCGATGAAGGTCGCTTCCAGGAAGAACGCCATCAGGCCTTCGATGGCCAACGGCGCACCGAAGATGTCACCCACGTAGTGGCTGTAGTACGACCAGTTCATGCCGAACTGGAACTCCATCACCAGGCCGGTGGCCACGCCGATGGCGAAGTTGATGCCGAACAGGGTGCCCCAGAACAGGGTCATCTGCCGCCAGACCTGCTTGCGGGTCATGACGTACACGCTTTCCATGATGGCCACCATGAAGGACAGGCCAAGCGTGAGCGGTACGAATAGGAAGTGGTACATCGCGGTCAGAGCGAATTGCAGCCGCGACAGTTCTACGACTGTCTGATCAATCATGGCCTGGCTACCTCGTTGGATAGTGCCGTTGCAGGTGGCGGGAAGGGTGGTCTACGGGGTGAATGATGTGACCGACTACTTCAAACAGCCTTGATCCAGATCAATGTATGAACAGGTATTCAGGAGGATCGTATGCCAACCCGATGAAGACTGCGACCGCCGGCCGCAGGGGAAGGCTGTTGCCTGCGCCTACAATGCCGTCCATCCCCCTGCTGCCTGTGAAGAGCCTTGAGCGCTGCCGAACCGACCGCTGACGCCCCTGATCGGGATGACGAATCGACCCGCCTGCGGCGTGTGCGTACCGCCTGGCTGGCCGATCTGGCCCGTGCCGCGAAGGGGCGGCAGCGGCTGGCGTCGCTGTGCATCAGCGTGTCCGGTGCGCTGTTGATCGCTCAAGCTGCCGCCATCGCCTGGCTGGTGCAGCAGGTGCTGGTCGAGCGCGTGCCGCTGGCCCAGGGCCTGCCGGTGCTGGCCGCGTTGGCGGTGATCCTTGTCGTGCGCACCCTGCTGGGCAGTGCCACCCAGGCTGCGGCGGGTGACGTTGCCGATGCCGCACGCCTGTCCCTGCGCGAGCGTGTCTTCGCGCGTCTGCTCGGGCACGGCCCATTGTGGCTGCGGCAGCGCCGTACCGGTGAACTGGGCGAGTTGATGCTGCATCACGGCGATGCGATCGAGAACTACTACAGTGGTTTCCTGCCGGTGCGCACCGAAGTGGTGGTGGTGCCGTTGTTGATCCTGGCTGCTGTGGCCTGGGTGGATTGGGTAGTTGCACTGATCCTGCTGTTCACTGCGCCACTGGTGCCGTTTTTCATGATGCTGGTGGGCTGGGGCGCCGAAGCCGCCGGGCGCGCGCAGCTGGGCGAGCTGGCGCGGATGAGTGGGCACTTCGCCGATCGCATCAAAGGCCTGGGCCTGCTGCGCCTGTATGGCCGTGGGGAGGCCGAGCTGGCCGGCATCGAGGCTGCGGCAGAAGGTGTGCGCGTGCGCACGATGAAGGTGCTGCGCATCGCTTTCCTGTCGTCCACCGTGCTGGAATTCTTTGCCTCGGTCAGCGTGGCGATGGTTGCGTTGTATCTGGGCCTGAGTTATCTGGGCCTGATGTCGCTGCATGCGTCTGTGCCGACGCTGGGGGCGGGCTTGTTCTGCCTGCTGCTGGCACCGGAGTTCTACGCACCGTTGCGGCGCCTGGCCGCGCACTATCACGACCGTGCCAATGCACTGGCCGCCGCCGCCGAGGTGGAGCGTCTGCTGCAGGTGCTGCCGGAAGACGAGACAACTACAATCGATGGCAGTGTGCCGCTGGCACCGGAGCCAGCCGAGGCCGCCCTGCCGCCACTGCAGGCGCACGGTCTGGTATTGCGTCCGTTGGGCGCTGCCCACGATGTGCTGCAGAATCTGGACCTGCAGCTGGAACCGGGCCAGCGTCTGGCCCTGGTCGGCCCCAGTGGCAGCGGCAAGAGCACGTTGCTGGAGGCGCTTGCCGGTTGGCTGCCGCCGCGTGCCGGCCGGGTGCAGCTGCGGCCGGGGCTGCAGGTGGCCTATGCCAGCCAGCGTCCCTATCTGTTCCACGGCACCATCGCCGAGAACCTGCGACTGGCCGATCCCGGTGCCAGCGACGCGCGCCTGCGCGCCGTTGCCGAAGCCGCCCAGGTGCTGCAGTTCGCACAGCGCCTGCCGCAGGGGCTGGATACGCTGATCGGCGAGCGCGGCTTTGGCCTGTCCGGTGGCGAAGCACGTCGCATCGGCCTGGCGCGCCTGCTGCTGCGCGATCCGCAGGTGCTGCTGCTGGATGAGCCGACCGCGTTTCTCGATGCCGAAACCGAAGCAGCGCTGCTGCGCAGCCTGGCCGCCTATGCGCGCGGACGCAGCGTGGTGGTGGCCACCCACAGCCCGGCGGTGATCGCCTGGGCCGACCGCTGCCTGCTGTTGCCCGAAGGGCGCCTGGTTGAGCCGGCGCAGGCGGTACGCGCATGAGCCGCTCTGCCGATTCGCTGCGCACGGTATTCCTGCGTCATCGCCCGCGCCTGCTGCTGGCAGTGCTGCTGCTGTGGACCACGATGCTGGCCGGCACCGCACTGCTGGGCCTATCCGGTGCCTTCCTCACTGCTGCAGCGCTGGCCGGTGCAGCGGGCCTTGGCCAGGGCTTCAACTTCTTCACTCCGTCGGCCGGCATCCGCGGCCTGACCATGGCGCGCATCGCATCGCGCTACTTCGAAAAACTGGTGGGGCATGACGCCACCCTGCGCATCGCCCGCGACCTGCGCGTGTGGTTCTTCCGTCGCGCGCTGCCACTGGCCCCGGCACGGCTGGGTGCGACCCGCACCGGCGATCTACTGGCGCGGCTGCTGGGTGACATCGGTGAAATCGATGGCCTGCTGGTGCGTGCCATCGGCCCGCTGCTGGCGCTGGGCGCGTTGACGTTGGTGGGCGTGGGCTCGGCAGCGTTGATCCTGCCATCGGCAGCGGTGCTGCTGGCGGTACTGGCGTTGCTGATCGGCATCGGCGTGCCGTGGCTGGGCGTGAGGGGACATGACAGTGAAGAGGCCGACCGAGCCGCACATCGTGCGGCGTTGCGCACGGCCGCATTCGAGGGGCTGGAAGGGGCGGCTGATCTGGCCGCGCTCAACGCTGGCAATGCCTGGCAGTTGAAGGTGCGGGTGGCGGCCAAGCAGGTGGCCTCGCGCGATCGTCGTCGACGCCTGCGGCTGATCGCTGCATCAACGCTGCATGGTGTGCTGGCCGGGCTCGGTCTGGTAGCGATGCTGGCGCTGGCGCTGCATGCGGCCGAACAACAGCGCATCGCGCCGGAAATGGCCGCCGGGCTGGTGTTCCTGACCGTGGCGATGATCGAACTGTGGGCGGGCATGGGCCTGGCCTGGCAGTCGCTGCAATCGGGCCGCATTGCGGCCGCGCGCCTGCAGGGCATCGTCGAGCAGGCACCTTCGGTGCAGGAGCCGGTGTCGCCGCAGCCGCTGGCGCCGGCGGCGACCGTGCATTGGGACGATGTGCACTTCCAGTGGCCGGGCGCCGCACGGCCGGTGCTGCGTGGCCTGCAGCTGACGCTGGCACCGGGCGAGCGCATCGCCATCCGTGGCGACAGCGGCAGCGGCAAGACCACCTTGTCGAGCCTGCTGCTGCGCCTGTGGGATCCGCAGCAAGGGCGGTTGACCTACGGTGGCCAGGACCTGCGTGATGTCGCCCAGGCCGATTGGCACCGGCACCTTGCGTGGCTGCCGCAGAACGCGCCGGTGTTTGCCGGCAGCGTGGCCGCGAACCTGCGGCTGGGCGATCCCGAGGCCAGCGACGAGGCGTTGTGGGCGGTGCTGCAACGGGTACGGCTGGGTGAATGGGCCGAGCGCAACGGCGGCCTGCAGGCGTGGGTGGGCGAGAACGGCGCAACGATGTCGGCCGGCCAAGCGCGGCGTCTGGCGCTGGCGCGCGCGCTGCTGCGCAATGCACCGATCCTGCTGGTGGATGAGCCCACCGAAGGCCTGGACGTGGATACCGCGCGCGCACTGCTGCAGGACCTGCCGGCACTGCTGGAAGGGCGCAGCCTGCTGATGATCACCCACGATGACCTGCCCGCGGGTGTGGTGGATGTGCAGTACCGGTTGGTGGACGGGGTGCTGGTCCGCGAACCGCTTCGGTAGATGCCGACCTTGGTCGGCTATCCACGCGTGGCGTGGATCTACAGGGCAGCTAGCGCGAAAACGCGCGCAGCATCACCGCGATCGAGGCCACGTTGGCCAGGACGCACAACCAGAACACCCACTGGAACGGCGCCTTGCGATGTTTGTGGCGGAACAGCGCCTGGCCGAGCAGCGCGCCGGGCCAGCCGCCGGCAAAGGCCAGCAGCTGCAGCGTGCGTTCGGGCGTCCTCTGCTGTTTTCGCTGCGCGGCGCGCTTGTCGTGTCCATACAGGCCGAACGACACCGCACTGGCCAATGCACACCATGCGCCCAGCCACAGCGGAAACACGCCGGTTGCGGTCAAGCCGATCAACGCACCGAGCGCGGCCAGTGCGAGATTGCGCCGCCACGCCACTACAGTTCGTCGAGGAAGCCGCGCACGGCCGGGCCGAAGCGCTCGAAGTCGACCAGGAACGCGTCATGACCCTGTGGCGATTCCAGGCCGATGAAGCGCGCGTCCGCGCCACCAGCGCGCAGGCCATCGGCGACCTGTTGCTGCTGCTGCACCGGAAACAGGATGTCGGTGTTGGCGCCGATCGCCAGTGCCTTGCCGACGCGGATGCTGGCCAGTCCGGCCAGCACATCGCCATCGCCATACTCGGCCAGATCGAACCAGTCCATCGAGCGGCTCAGGTACAGATAGCAGTTGGGATCGAAAAAGCGCACGAACCGGCGTGCATGGCCTTCCAGATAGCTCTCGACCTGGAACTCCAGGCCGAACGGATCATCGTCGGCCTGGTCTGAATCCAGCCGCACGCGACCGAAGCGGCCATCCCATTCCAGCGCCGAGCGGTAGGTGATCACGCCCAGCTTGCGTGCCATGCGCATGCCCGATTCCGGGTACGCCTCATTGTCGTAGTGGCCACCGTTCCAGCGCGGGTCCAGGCGGATCGCTTCGCGCTGCAGCGAACGGATGGCGATCGAGAACGGCAGGGCCTGCGCGCTGCCGGAAATGTTGATATGGCTGCGGGCGATGCCCGGGTGCAGCAGCAACACCGCCAGCGCCGTCATCCCGCCCATCGAATTGCCGATCACGCAGGCGAGTTGTCCGATGCCCAGTGCGCGCACCACGTCGATCGCCGCGCGTGCGCCGTCTTCGATGGACAGTTCCGGGAAATCCAGGCGATACAGTTCACCGTT
The DNA here is from genome assembly GCF_056399165.1 of Stenotrophomonas sp. 01N47. Lineage (NCBI taxonomy): Bacteria > Pseudomonadati > Pseudomonadota > Gammaproteobacteria > Lysobacterales > Lysobacteraceae > Stenotrophomonas > Stenotrophomonas sp. 01N47. The sequence goes on along the minus strand of NZ_JBFTQU010000001.1, from coordinate 834,725 downwards.
GGCCGGATTGATCGAGGCCGGGCCGGTGGAGCCCTTGCAGCTGCCCAGCGAGTTCACACAGACCACGAACCAGCGATTGGTATCGATCGGCTTGCCGGGGCCAACCATGGCTTCCCACCAGCCTGGCGCAGGATTGGCTTCGTTGGCCGCCGCATGCGCGTCGGGCGACAGGCCGGTGACGATCAGGATCGCATTGCTGGCGCCTGCGTCCAGCGTGCCCCAGGTTTCGTAGGCCACGCGCGCACCATGCAGGGCGCCGCCGCGTTTGCACGGAAAGGGTGAGGGCAGGGCATGAAAGCGGGTGCCGGGCGGAATGAATTCGGTCATGGGTGCATTCTAGCGGGGCGGCATGTGCAGCTGGCGACACGCTGGTTTCCATGCGCTGAGGCCCAGGTAGTACCGGCCGCTGGTCGGCAACCACGCATCCACATCGAACATCGTGACGTTGCCGGCCAGCGGCCGGCACTACCGGGGATGTCGTGTTACGGGAACCGCAGTTCGACCACACCGTCATGTGGCAGGCTGACCTTGACCGGCGTGGTTTGCAGGTCCTCCGCGCTGCGATTGGCGCTGCCGCTGCGCGAAATGCGCGCCAGTACTTCCACTTCGCGATGCGCCGACAGCGGCGCAGTCGGCATCGGGCTGTCGCCGTCGCCCAGGCCGACCGTTGCAGGGAAGCCGACCAGGGGCAGCCTGCGTGCAGCCACCGGCATCGGCGGGCCGCCCACTGCGCGTGCCAGCACGAACACTTGGGTGCTGGCCGGCCAATCACTCGCTTTCAACGATGCGGGCAGGTGCACCCGTACCTGCAGCAGCGCCGGTGCAACCGCTGTCGGAGTGTCCGACGGCTGGCCGGCCGCCTCGCGGGCGATGGCGATCTGCGCCTGCAGCGCCTGCGCGGCACCCGGCTCCAGGCGTGGCAGCAGCGTGCTCCAGAGTTCGGCGGCCTCGGCATTGCGGCCCCGCTGGCGCAGGGCAATGCCAAGCAACCAGCTTGCGCGCTCGGCCTCGGGCGACAAGGTACGTGCGCGCTGCAGCCATGCCAGCGCGGTGTCATCGAACTGCTTGCCAGGATCGGCCTGGGCCCGTGCCTGCGCGGCCTCGACCAGCACGCCCGGTTCGTCCGGTGCAAGGGCTGCGGCGCGGTTGAAGGCGTCGGCCGCAGCGGCGACATTACCCAGCTCAGCCTGCGAACGGCCCAGCAGCGCCCAGCCATCGGCGCGCTGCGGGTCACGCTGCAGCGCCTGCTGCAGTGCCTCTACGCCGTCACGCAGGGTGGCGACCGAGGGTGCGGGCTGCACCTGTGCCGCGCGGGGATTGCCGACCAACAGGTACAGGCAGGCACCGGCTACGCCCAGTGTCACCACCCCCAGCACGAAGCTGCGACGGCCTTGCTGGCGCAGCGGCCACAGCACTATTGCCGCCAACAGCGCAGCGGCCACTGCGGCGACCATCGGCAACCACTGCGTCACCAGTCCTCTCCCTCGGTTGAATTCGCCGCAGCGGATGCATCCATCTGCCGGCTGCGACGACGGACGATGCCCACCACCACCAGCGCGCCAGCCCCCAGTACCAGCAGCGGACCGCCCCACAGCAGCCAGGTGCCCGGTTGCAGTGGCGGTTGATAGAGCACGAATTCGCCATAGCGGGCGACCAGGAACTGCTTGATCGCGGCGTCGTCCAGGCCCTGCTGCATCAACTGCAGCACTTCACGGCGCAGGTCCTGCGCGATCTGCGCATTGGAATCGGCCAATGACTGGTTCTGGCACTGCACGCAGCGCAACTGCGCAGCCAGGTCGTGGAAGCGCGCTTCCTCGGCGGCATCGCGGAACACCAGCGGCCGCGCATCATGCACCGGTTGTTGGGCGAGGCCGGAGTTTGGCAGCGCCAGGGTCATCGCCAGCAGCAGTGGCAGCAGCCAGCGCATGCGCTTACGGCGAGGCGTGCAGGGTGTTGCCGGCATCGCCCTGGGCCTTTTCAAGCTTTTCCAGCGCCGGAATCAATTTTTCGTCCACTACCTTCTGGGTCATCGCGCCGCTGTACTTCCAGCGCACGATGCCACTGCCATCGACCAGGAAGGTCTCCGGTGCTGCCGTCACGCCCCAGTCGATGGCGGTGCGGCCTTCGATGTCGCTCAACACGACCATGAACGGGTTGCCCAGCTGTTCCAGCCAGTGCAGCGCGTCGGTCGGTTCATCCTTCCAGTTGTAGCCGATCACGCGTACGCGCTTGCTCTCGGCGAAGCGGGTCAGCACCGGATGTTCTTCACGGCAGGCCGCGCACCAGCTGCCCCAGACGTTGAGCAGGTACGGCGCGCCACGCAGCTCCTCGCTGCGCACGATCATCTGCGGGTCATGCAGCACCGGCAGCGCGAACGCCGGTGCCGGCTTGTCGATCAGCGCCGAGGGCAGCACATCGCGCTGCGGGTCGCCCGACTTCATCACCCCGTAGATCATCAGGCCAAGCAGGCCGAAGAAGAACAGGACGCCGATCACGATGGCTACCGGCGGCAGCGGGCGGGAAGGGCGTGGGGCGGGTGACTCGGACATGGGGGACTCCTACGGACGACGAAAGCGGCGATCGGCAGCGGTGATGAATCCGCCCAGGGCCATCAACAGCGCGCCCAGCCAGATCCAGCGCACGAAGGGCTTGATGTGCACCCGTACCGCCCATGCATTGTTGCCCAGCGGCTCGCCCAATGCCACGTAGACATCACCGCTGAGGCGTGCATCGATGCCGGCTTCGGTCATCACCTGGCCGCCGCTGGCGTACTGGCGCTTCTCGGGATGCAGCAGGGCCAGTTCGCGACCATCGCGCAGCACCCGCAGATGGCCGCGATCAGCGATGAAATTGGGGCCTTCGCGGTGATCCACGCCTTCGAAGCGCACTTCGTGGCCGGCAACCACTACCTGCTGGCCCGGTGACAGCGCGACTTCGCGCTGTACGTTCAATGCCTCCACCAGCAGCGCGCCGGCCAGGAACACGGCAACACCTGCGTGGGCGACGATCATGCCAAGCATTTCGGCGGTGAAGCGGCCATTGCCGCGCAGGCGCTGCCAGACGAAGCGGGCAGTGCCCAGACCGACCCAGGCTGCGGCCGCGACGCCGATGCCTGCCTTCCAGCCATTCTGCGGCGCCTGCCACCAGGCCCAAGCGCCGAGCAGCACGGCCAGGCCCGCCCATGGCAGCAGCAATGCCAGTGCGCGCGAGGGTTGGTCGCGCTGCCACTTCACCAGCGGACCGAACGGCAGCAGCATCACCATCGGTGCCATCAACAGCAGGAACAGGCTGCCGAAGTACGGTGGACCCACCGAGATCTTGCCCAGCGACAGCGCATCGGCCAGCAGCGGGTAGAGCGTGCCGAGCAGGACCATCGCGCAGGCGCTGGCCAGCAGCAGGTTGTTGGCCAGCAGCAGGGTTTCGCGCGAGGTGGCGGTGAAGCCACGGCGCGGATCGCCGGCATCCACGGCCAGGCGTGGTGCGCGCAGCGCATACAGCAGCAGGCTGCCACCCACCAGCACCGACAGGAAGATCAGGATGAACAGCCCACGCGAGGGATCGGCGGCGAACGAATGCACGCTGGTCAGCACGCCGGAACGGACCAGGAAGGTGCCCAGCAGCGACAGCGCGAACGCCGCGATGGCCAGCAGCAGCGTCCAGCTGCCGAAAGTGCCGCGCTTTTCGGTCACCGCCTGCGAATGGATCAGTGCCGCGCCAACCAGCCACGGCATGAAGCTGGCGTTCTCGACCGGGTCCCAGAACCACCAGCCGCCCCAGCCCAGTTCGTAGTACGCCCACCAGCTGCCCAGTGCGATGCCCAGCGTGAGGAAGCCCCAGGCGACGTTGGTCCAGGGCCGCGTCCAGCGTTGCCAGCGTGCATCGACGCGGCCTTCCAGCAGCGCCGCCACGGCGAAGGCGAAGGGCACTGCGAAGCCGACGTAGCCCAGGTACAGCATCGGCGGATGGATGATCAGCCCTGGATCCTGCAGCAGCGGGTTGAGGTCACGGCCTTCCAGTGGCACCGGGTTCAAGCGCAGGAACGGATTGGAGGTGAAGATCAGGAAGGCGAGGAAGCCGACGCTGACCACGCCCATCACCGCCAGCACGCGCGCCTGTACTGGTGCCGGCAGATGGCGCGAGAACAGCGCCACCGCGCCGGTCCACAGCGCCAGCACCAGCGCCCACATCAGCAGCGAGCCTTCGTGCGCACCCCACACCGCCGAATAGCGGTAGATCAACGGCAGCAGTGAATTGGAGTTCTCGGCCACGTAGCGCACCGAGAAGTCCTGCTGCACGAAGGCCGCGGTCAGTACGGCGAAGGCACCGGCCAGCAGCACCAGCTGGGCAAAGGCCGCCGGGCGGGCAACGGCCATCCATGCGTCATTGCCGCGCTGCGCACCCGCCAGCGGCAGCACTGCCTGCAGCAATGAGGCCAGCAACGCGCACAGCAGGAGGATCTGACCGAATTCGGGAAGCACTCAGCGCACCTCGGGCGCCGTGACCGGCACATCGTGCTTGCGATGCGCATCGCCCATCTTGTCGGCCACTTCCTTGGGCACGTAGTTCTCATCGTGCTTGGCCAGCACCTCGTCGGCGACGAAGGTGCCGTCCTGCAGGCGACCGCTGGCGACCACGGCGGTCCCCTCGCGGAACATGTCCGGCAGGATGCGATCGGTACTGACCGGCAGCGTCGCATCGCCGTCGGTGACCACGAAGTGGGCCTGCAACGAGCCGCTGGGTCGATCGAAGGAGCCCTTGACCACCATGCCGCCCAGACGGAAGCGCGACTGCGCATCCACGTCCCCGCGCAGCACTTCCGAAGGGGTGTACAGGTAGGCGATGTTGCGCTGCAGGGCGAAGGCGACCAGCGTGGTGGCCAGCCCGGAGGCAAGCAGCAGCAGGAGCACCCAGATCATGCGGCGTCGCTGTACCGGCGTCATCGGCTGAGCTCGGTTGCCAGCGGAGCCTGTGCCGACGCGTTGCCGCGCGCCTGCAGCCGCTGCTGGCGGCGTTGCGCCAGCTGCCGGGCGCTGCGCAGGCGCAGCCACGAGCCCAGGGCATCGCAGCCCAGCACCAGCAGGAATACCGCGAATGCGGCGATGAGGTAGGGCAGGTGGGTCATCGCCGTGCCTCCCCATCCGCGGTGCCGAAGCGCTCGCCGATCCAGGCCTTGCCGGCCTCGCGCGCGATGTTGTCGGCGCGCGCCTTGGCCAGCAGCGAGCCGACGAACCACAGTTTGGTGGCGACCACCATCCACCACAGCGGGGCGATCAGTTCCGGCCGCACGGCGTTCTCGCCGAACACGTTGATCGACTGGCGCTGGTGCAGCGCGCCCCACCAGTCCACCGAATAGCGGATGATCGGCAGCAGGCCCACGCCGACGATGGCCAGCAGGCCGGCCGCGCGTGCGGCGCTGCGGCGGTCTTCGATGGCGTGGTACAGGCCGATCACGCCCAGGTACAGGAACAGCAGGATCAGCTCGCTGGTCATGCGCGGGTCCCAGTCCCACCAGGTGCCCCAGGTGCCCTTGCCCCAGATGCTGCCGGTCAGCAGGGTGATCAGGGTGAAGCCGGCGCCCATCGGCGCACAGGCCATCGCCAGGATCTCGCAGATCTTGATGCGCCAGATCAGCGCGATGGCGGCGTAGGCGGCCATCAGCGCGAACACGAACAGGCTCATCCAGGCACTGGGTACATGGATGTAGATGATGCGGAAGGCGTCGTGCTGGTTCTGTTCCGGCGGTGCCACGAACAGGCCCTGCCACAGGCCGATCAGCAGCACCGGAACAGCCGCGGCGTAAAACACGCGGGACCAGCGTGCGGCGAAACGATCGAAGGTCGGGGGCGAACCGAGTTGATGGAACCAGCGGACGATCGGATTCATGCGTGGCGGCTATCCAGCAGGGGTGGATTGGCTCTCAGCTCGGTCAACTCAGAGAAATACGGATCGCAGCAGCGGTGGCAAGCGGTGCCAGCACCAGGGCGATCACCAGTCCAGCGCCCAGCATCAGCAGCGCACCGACCGGATCCTGCCCGCGGCTGGCTGCTGCCAGGCTGCCGGCACCGAAGACAAGCACCGGTACGTACAACGGCAACGACAGCAACGCCACGAGAATACCAGAGCGCCGGATGCCGACGGTCAGTGCAGCGACCACGCCACCGATCAGGCTCAACAACGGTGTTCCCAGCAGCAACGATGCCAGCAACATCGGCAGCTGGTCATGCGGCAGATGCAGCATTTCCGCCAGCAACGGGCTCAGCAGGATCAGTGGCAGGGCGGTGGTCGCCCAATGCAGCAGCACCCGCACCAGCACCAGCCACGCCAGTGGCACCGGCGCCAGCAGCCATTGTTCAAGCGAACCGTCTTCGGCATCGGAGCGGAACAGCGAATCCAGCGCCAGCTGCCCGGCCAGCAGCACCGCCAACCACAGCACCGCACCGGCGGTGGCGGCCAGCGGCTGCGGGTCCCGGCCCTGGGCCAAGGCGAACAGCACCACCACCAGCAGGGCGAACAGCACCGGCTGCAGGGCATCGCCGCGACGCCGCCAGAGCAGGCGCAGGTCGCGCGCAATCAGGGCGCGGGCGGTCTGCCACAGGCCTGGTTCGGTGCCTGGCGCGATCATGCTTCACCTCCCAGGTCGAGCTGGCGGGTGCGTACCGGCGGGGCGGCGTAGGCACCATGAGTAGTGACCAGGGCGGCGCCACCGCTGCGCAGGTGTGCGGAAATCATCCGGTTGACGAGGTTGATGCCTTCCAGGTCGAGGTTGGCATAGGGTTCGTCCAGCAGCCACAGTGGTGCCGGCGACAACCAGATGCGGGCCAGCGCCAGCCGCCGCTTCTGTCCGGCCGACAGGTGCCGCACCAGGGTGTCTTCGTAGCCGGCCAGTCCGACGATGGCCAGCGCATTGCCCGGCATCTGCCGGGCGCGGCGGCCGTGCAGGCCGCACAGGAAATGCAGGTTCTCCAGCGTGTCCAGGTCCGGCTTCAGTGCCGGCAGGTGGCTGAGGTAGGCAACATAGCGCGCACGCTCGGCGTTGCTGGCCGGCCTGCCGTCGATCAGCACCTGGCCCGCGCCCGGGCGCGCCAGGCCCGACAGCACGCGCAGCAGGGTGGTCTTGCCTGCACCGTTGCCGCCCTGCACCAGCAGCGCCTCGCCGGCATCCACGTGGAAGTCCAGCGGGCCGAACACCGGCTCGTCATTGCGGGAGAAGCTCAGGCCGCTGGCGGCCAGCAATGCAGGGGTGTTCAAGGCGCAGGGGTCTTCATGCGGGAGTGCGGCGGCAATTGTAACGGTGAAACCGCATCGGGTAGTGCTGGCCGCTGGCCGGCAGCTCTGCAAGGGGCCGGTGTGGCGGGTCGAGGTTGCCGGCCAGCGGCCGGCACTACATCAGCACGGATTGCGTAAACTCAGGGGTCTGTCTCCCCATCCCCCCAGGCCGATGCAACCGAACACCAAGCTGCCCAAGGTCGGTACCACGATCTTTACCGTGATGTCCCAGCTCGCCGCCGAACACGGCGCGGTCAACCTCGGCCAGGGGTTCCCGGATTTCTCCGCGCCGCAGCGCCTGATCGACGAAACCACCAAGGCGATGGCCGCCGGCCTGAACCAGTACCCGCCGATGACCGGCGTGGCACCGCTGCGCCAGGCCATCGCGCAGAAGTCGCTGGACCTGTACGGCGCGATGATCGATCCGGACACCGAGATCACCGTCACCAGCGGAGCCACCGAGGCGATCTTCAACGCCATCCACGCCGTGGTGCGTGCCGGTGAGGAAGTGATCGTGCTCGACCCGGCCTACGACTGCTACGAACCGGCCATCGAACTGGCTGGCGCCACGGCAGTGCATGTGCCGCTGGACCCGCAGACCTTCGCCGTCGACTGGGATCGCGTACGTGCGGCGATCACTCCGCGCACCCGCCTGCTGATGGTCAACACCCCGCACAACCCGTCCGGCGCGATGCTGGACGAAGCGGACATGCAGGCGCTGGCCGATGTGCTGCGCGGCACGCAGATCTACCTGATCTCCGATGAGGTGTACGAGCACATCATCTACGACGGCCGCCGCCACGAATCGGCGCTGCGCTACCCGGAACTGCGCGAGCGCACCTTCGTCATCTCCAGCTTCGGCAAGACCTATCACTGCACCGGCTGGAAGATCGGCTATGCGGTGGCGCCAGCGGCGATGACCGCCGAGTTCCGCAAGGTGCACCAGTACAACACCTTCACCAGCTTCGGCCCGGCGCAGTACGGTTTCGCCGCGATGATCCGCGACGAGCCGCAGCATCATCTCGAACTGGGCGCGTTCTATGAAGCCAAGCGCGACCGCTTCCGCGAGCAGCTGGCCGGCACCCGCCTGAAGGCGCTGCCGGTGCCGGGCGGCTACTTCCAGCTGGTCGACTATTCGGCCATCAGTGACCTGCCGGACCACGAGTTCGTGAAGTGGCTGACCATCGAGAAGGGCGTCACCGCCATTCCGCTGTCGCCGTTCTACGAAACCGCGCCGGTCGGCCAGCGCCTGGTGCGCCTGTGCTTCGCCAAGAACGAGGCCACCCTGGACGCGGCGATCGAACGCCTGCGCCTGCTGTGAGCGGAGTGAGTCGGGGTGCAGATAAGGGGAGATTCTTCGAACTCCTTGAGTCGGAGTTCTTTCCGCGTTTGCTCCGAGAGGGGTTCGTCCGACAAGGACGGACCTTTCGCAGAATTTGCACTCCGCTGATTCATGTAGTCGAGTTCCAGCACGGTTCCGGCGGACAGTGGTGCTACGTGGAGATGGGGGCGCATCTGGCGTTCTTGCCGCAGCAGGGCGGCGGCGAGTATTCGCCGGAGACAATTGTCGAATCCGGCTGTGTGTTTCGCGAGCGGATTGTTGGGGACGGCGCGGTTACAGGAGGTGGTTGGGCCTATGGGGCATCCGAACCGGAAACTTTCGCTTCAGCGAAAGCGCTTTTTTCAGCATGGGAAAGCGCCGGTAGACAGTTCTTCGCGGCACACCAGAACTTTCCAGTTGATTATGAGGCGATGCTGGACAGTGCAGATTTCGAACAGGTTCGTGCTGCTGAGCTGCTCGTCTTTGCACGTATAGCGGCCAGCCTGAAACGTCAGGAGCAGGCCTCGGCACTGGCTCGCCAGGGGTTGGAGCGGGCAGCGCCAGCTGCAAGCTCGCTCAGGGCGCATTTGCGCCGTTTCATCGAAACAGACGGGTGCGGCTAAGGCCCTTGGCCGCGTCACCGCACTGGCAATCCGACTTCAAATTCTGCGAGTCCACGACCATGAATGACCTGCGCATTTCCCTCGTGCAAGGCGACACCCGCTGGCACGACCCGGCCGGCAACCGCGCCTACTACGGTGCGCTTCTGGCGCCGCTGGCCGGGACCACCGATCTGGTGATCCTGCCGGAAACCTTCACCAGTGGCTTTTCAAACGAAGCCATCGCCCAGGCCGAAGGCATGGACGGCCCGACCGTGGCGTGGGTGCGCGCGCAGGCCAAAGCCTTGAATGCGGCAGTGATCGGCAGCGTGCAGCTGCGCGATGGCGAGGGCGTCTACAACCGCTTGCTGTTCGCCACCCCCGAGGGTGGCCTGCAGTACTACGACAAGCGCCATCTGTTCCGTTACGGCGGCGAGCACGAGCGCTATGCCGCCGGCCGCGACCGCCTGTGCGTGGAATGGAAGGGCTGGCGGATCAATCCGCAGGTCTGCTACGACCTGCGTTTCCCGGTGTTCTGCCGCAACCGCTACAACGTCGAGCGTGCCGAACAACTGGACTTCGACCTGCAGATCTTCGTCGCCAACTGGCCTTCTGCGCGCGCCTATGCGTGGAAGACCCTGCTGCGCGCGCGGGCGATCGAGAACCTGTGTTTCGTCGCTGCGGTCAACCGCGTAGGCGTGGATGGCAACCAGCTGCAGTACGCCGGCGACAGCGCGGTCATCGACTTCCTCGGCCAGCCGCAGGTGGAGATCCGCGAGCGCGAGCAGGTGGTGACCACCACCATCTCCGCCGAAGCGCTGGCCTCGCACCGGGCACGCTTCCCGGCCATGCTCGATGCCGACGCCTTCCACCTGGATGTGCAGGCCTGATACGGCGGCTGAACGCTTCCCGCCTCACCGCGCGCGCCTGCATCCAACGTGCACGCGCGCGCTGCTAGATTCGCCCACATTCCGACCGATGTGGATGTTTTGCCGATGAATACCAAGCCGTTTGCCCTGCTGCTGGCGCTGGCCGCAGCGTCCCTGGCCCCGACCGCGCACGCCGGTGGCAACCTTGACTGCCAGCTGCGCTACAACCTGTCCGGCTGGTCACTGATCTACAAGACCGCCTCGGGCAACGGCACCATCCACTGCACCAACGGTTCCAGCATGCCGGTGCGGATCCAGCTGAAGGGCGGCGGCCTGACCGTCGGCAAGTCGAAGATCACCGATGGCCGTGGCAGCTTCACCGGCGCCAGCAGCGTCGGCGAGCTGCTGGGCACCTACGCCTCGGTCGGCGCGCATGCCGGTGCGGTGAAGTCCAGCAACGCGCAGGTGATGACCAAGGGCGATATCTCGCTGGCCCTGTCCGGTACCGGCAAGGGGTGGGACCTGGGTGTGGACGGCGCGGCGTTCACCATCAGCCGGCGTTGAGGCGGGAGGGCTCCCCGGCTTCCCAGCTGATGCGGATGTAGTGCTGCTCGGCGTCGCTGGGCAGCTGTTCGACACTGAAGCGGTTCTCCAGCAGTTGCTCGACGACACCGTCGACGAGGCGCTCGCTGGCCAGCGCCTTGTTGAAGCCGAACACGATGTAACGGCGGCCGTTTTCCGAGCCGACCTGGATCGATTTGTCCAGATCCCTGTAGTACTGCTCGATCGGTCGAATGGCGGCGTCAGCGTTTGCGCGGGCCTGTTCTGCGGTGATGGTGATCATCGGCATCTGCGTGGTTGCGGAGAACACGCACCATAGCCAGCGCTGCCGCGCGGTTTCCGGCAGTGGCGCACAGTGCAGGGCGTTTGCAGCAATTCCTAGGCCAGCGCGCTCCGCGGACGCAGCAACCACAGCGCCAGCAGTGCACAGGCGATGATGGATGGCGCCAGCATCTGCAGTGCGCCGACAACGGCCATCGCCGCGCCGATCAGCAGGTAGTAGAGCAGGCCGAACAGGGCGCCGGCACTGCCCAGGCAATGTGCATAGCCGCGTAGTGCCTGCCCGAGCACGTTGGGGATGGCCAGGCCGAATCCCGCCACGACCGGCAGCATCGCCATCACGATGACCGGTTGCCCGCGCAGCAGCGCGGCCAGTACGCCACCAGCCAGTACCAGCGATGCCGCGATGCGGATGCGCGTCAACGCAGGAACGCCGGCACGCAACAGGCGGCCATTGGCCCACGCGCCCAACGCCGAACCCAGTGCCAGCACCGCACCGCTGGCGCCGAACCAGCTGGCCGGCCAGTGCAGGCGTGCGAACACGAACGGCCCCAGCGCGTACCAGCTGTACATGGCCACGTTGAAGGCCATGACCAGCAGCGCCTGCGACCAGATCCAGCGGTCGCCCAGCAGTTGCCGCAGCAGGGGCCGCAGCGCTACGGGCGCGATCTGCGCGGGGCGGCTTTCACGCAGCCCGGTCACGCAGCCGAGCATCAGCAATGCAGCGATCAGCAGCAGGCCGGCCTGCACGCCTGCATAGCCATCGGCAGCGACCAGCAGCGAGCCCAGCGCCAGCCCGATCGCCGGACTCAGCGCCAACGCCATGCCAATCCAGGAGAACGCCTGCGCCAGCGCGGACCCTTCAAGGTGGTCGCGCAGCACGGTCTGCGTCACCACCGAGGCGGCGGCGGCGCCCAGGGCGGCCAGCATCTGCGCAACCAGCACCTGGCCGAACGTGCCGGCCGCCAATCCGCCCAGTGCCGCCAGCACGAAAACGGACAGGCCACCCAGCAGGGCAGGGCGACGGCCAACGCGGTCGGCCAGCCTTCCCCACAGCAGGACGCCCAGCGCGAACCCCAGCAGGTACAGGCTCATCGCCTGGCTGGCAGCGCTGGCCGGCAGGGCGAAGCGTTGCGCCAGATCGGCCAGCGCCGGGCTGTACAGGGTCTGCGCCAGCTGCGGAAACATCAGCAGCGCAATGGTGAGGGACAGCAGGCGAGGCGACATCGGCGCGCTCCGGAAACAGGGGCGCGCATTGTCGTGGCCATGCCGATGGCGCACTCTAGTGATTACGACAGTAGATGGATGAAATCGGACATGGCGTGGCTGCAGCCCGACGCTCGCTTCGATGCCGATGCCTGGAGCGCCCCGGTGATCGGTATCGCTGCCACGCTGGCCGAGCATGACTCCGGTTGGCACCAGCACGCACGTTCGCAACTGCTGTACACGCGCGCCGGTTGCACGCGGCTGACGTTCGGCGATCGCATCAGTCTGTTGCCGCCATCGCGCGCGGCGTGGATTCCGGGTGGTCTGCTGCACCGCGCGCAGATGCGGCGGGCGGTGGACTATCGGTCGCTGTACTTCGATGCCACGCTGTCGGCGCAGTTGCCGCAGCAGCCAGCAATCATTGGTGTCGGTCCCCTGCTGCAGGCGCTGCTGGAGCCGATCGCGCAGGCGCCGTTCGCACATGACTGGCAAGCGCCGCGAGCGGGGCATCAACTGGCGCTGTGCGTGCTTGAGATTGCCGCTGCGCCGGTGGAGCCGATGGAGCTGCCATTACCGCGCGACCCGCGCATCGCCCGCTGCCTGCCGGTGGCCGAGCAGCTGCCGCCCGAACTGGGCGAGCTGGCCCAGCGCAGCGGACTGAGCGTGCGTACGATCGGGCGCCTGATGCAACGCGATACCGGCATGGGCTACCAGGCGTGGCGCCAGCAATGGCGGTTGATGCGGGCCATGGAACTGCTGCTGCTCGGCCATCGTGTCGCGCACGTGGCGCTGGAACTTGGATTCTCGGCAGAGAGTCCGTTCATCGCCTTCTTCCGCAGCATGGTCGCGACCACGCCTGCGGCGTTCCAGCGCGCCGAAAGCGCTCGAGCGGCAGGATGAGAGTGGAGTGGTCGCGGCCGAACGCGGGGAAGCGGGCGCGTGGGCCCGGCTTCCGTCGCCGTGTCTACTGCTGGGCCATCAGCCAGGCCAATGTGCCGCGATGTGGTTCGGGCACGGTGCTGGACGCGGCATCAAGCAGCATCAGCGATGCCCAGCAGACGTCGGCAGCCGGTGCGGTGTCCATCCGCGGCAGGACCGCCATGGCCCGCGCGCGCGTGCTTTCGTCAGCCATCGAGGCCAGCAGGGCCTCGGTCGCCTCGGCAATCTGCTGTTCACTGGCAGGGGTTGCGGGTCGCTGTTCGAGCTCGGCGAGGCTGGCCTGGTAGCTCATCTCGAACCAGAAATCGATGTCCTGCGACGGTCGCTTCTCCAGTTCGTTGAACAAGGTCCTGCCTACCTGTGCAATGTCCGACGCCGTGGTGGCGCGGGCGATCAGTGCGCATTTCTCTACCGGCATTCCGCGCAGCATTGCGGCCAGCAGCTGCGCACGCCGCTCCAGCATGGGGCGGGGCAGGCGGCCGATGCCATCCAGTGCAAGCTGTGCGCCGGCGACAGCAGCCTTGTCCTTGCTGCCGGCCTGCTTGATGCGGGTGAGATAGCGCTCATCGACAATCAGCCGACGCAGCATGCGGTCGGCCGGATCGTGCAGGGCCGAAGATTTCGGCCAGGGATTCTGCGTGGCGGCGATTTCCTGCTTGAGCCGGTCGGCAGCGCGTTGGCAGCCGCCGACCAGCAACAGAACCACCAGCACGGCGCCGATGCGGGCGCCGAGGGACAACATCCGTGTCATCGCTGTGTCCTTCATTGAAGATGGAGATCAGCCGCCGCGCGGGCCGCTGCGACGCGGGCCACCCGGACCGCGGTTGCCGCCGGGGCCACCCGGGCCGCGGTTGCCACCCGGGCCGCCGGGACCACGGTTGCCGCCGGGGCCACCCGGGCCGCGATTGCCGCCCGGACCACCCGGACCACCCGGACCACGGTTGCCGCCCGGACGTGCATTCGCATTGCCGCCCGGACGACCGTTGCCGGCCGGACGCGAGCTGCCGTACGGGCTGAAGCCTGGATTGGCGTGGTCGGACGGGAAGCTGGGGGCATTGCCCGGATGGCCGTAGGGGTGCTTGTTGCCCTGGCCCTGCGAGCGGTTGCCCGCACCGGCCGGACGACCCTGGCCGCCTGCGCCACCGGCGCCACCGCGTCCTTCACCACCGTAGCCACCGCGTCCTTCACCACCGTAGCCGCCACGACCCTGGCCGCCACCGGCGCCTGCGCCTGGGCCCTTCGGCTTGCCGTACGGACGGCCCTGGCCGCCTGCACCTGCGCCCGGACCACGGGCACCCGGGCCACGAGCGCCCGGACCGGCATTGCGGTGGCCGCTCGGGCCGGTGCTCACGCCATCCGGCACGTACCAGGTACGGAATGCGGCCGGGTTGCCTTCCGGCAGCGAGCGGTCGTTCTTCGGCGCGCGCTGCTTGAACGGGCGCTGCGACTGCTTGGCAGCAGCTTCACCGCTGACGGTCAGGCCGCCCTTGAAACCACCACCACCCTTGCCGCCGCGACCGCGGCCGCGGTCTTCGCGCACGTTGTCGAAGCGACGCAGTTCGCGACCTTCATCGGCGGTGTTGTGACCATTGACGTAAGCGTTGCCGCGGCCACCTTCGCGCACGCGCACGGTGGTCTTGGCGGCGCGACGCTGGCCGATCACCGGCTGCAGGGTCAGGGCCGACGGCGCGCCTTCTTCCAGCTTCAATTCGGCGCGCAGCGCTTCGACCTGGCTGCCCGGCAGTTCGACGGACTGGCCGCGGGCCAGTTCGCGCGGCAGGCTGACCTTGCCGTAGCGGGTGCGCTTGAGGCGGCTGACCTGGCAGCCCTGCGATTCCCACAGGCGGCGCACTTCGCGGTTGCGGCCTTCCTTCACCACGACGCGGAACCAGTCGTGCGAATCGGTGCCGCCGATGCGTTCGATCTCATCGAACTTGGCCGGGCCATCTTCCAGCGCGACACCACGGGTGAGGCGGTCGACGACGGCATCGGGCACCTTGTCCTCGCCTTCCGGGGCACGCACGCGCACCACGTACTCGCGCTCAACCTCGAACGAGGGGTGCATCATGGCGTTGGCCAGCTCACCGTCGGTGGTCGCCAGCAGCAGGCCGGTGGTGTTGATGTCCAGGCGGCCGACGGCGATCCAGCGGGCACCCTTCAGCGCCGGCAGGGATTCGAACACGGTCGGGCGACCTTCAGGGTCTTCGCGGGTGGTCACTTCGCCTTCCGGCTTGTTGTAGACCAGCACGCGCGACGGCTCGGCCAGCGCGGTGGCGACGAAGCCGCGACCGTCGAGCTCGATCTTGTCGCCGCTCTTGACCGACATGCCGGTCTGGGCGACTTCACCGTTGACCTTGACCAGGCCTTCGGCAATGCGCTGTTCCAGCGCACGACGCGAGCCGAGGCCGGCCTGGGCCAGGACCTTGTGCAGGCGTTCTTCCAGCTTGAACTGTTCGGACGTGGCTTCGCGCTTGAGCGAAAGCTTGTTCAACGAGGGCTTGCGGGGGGTGTCACTCATCAGTTTTGCTCCGGCCGACGGTTTCGAGGTCGGCCTCTGGTTCGGAATCGGCTTGGTCAACAGCCACGGTCGTCTTCGCGACGGCGTTGTCTTCGCGTTCGTTCACTGTCACCGCGCGCTCGCCCGGCGCGGAATCGGGGTGCCCATCATCGGAGGGCGAAGGTGCTTGCTCATCGTCGGCCGCCGCAGGGAGTGCGTCGGCAGAATCGGGGGTGTCGCCAGCGGTGGTGCTGGTGTCGTCATTTGCCGCGGTGTCCGGGTCGGCGCTCACGTCCGGGCCCTCGGCGCTGGCGGCGAGCGGGGCGTCGCGATCCAGCGCCAGCTGCGGCTCCAGGTCGCCCAGGTCCTTCAGCTCGGAAAGGGGCGGTAGTTCGTCCAGGCGTTTCAGCCCGAAGTAGTCCAGGAAGCCCTTGGTGGTGCCGAACAGGGCGGGCTTGCCGGGTACGTCGCGGTGGCCGACCACGCGGATCCACTCGCGCTCTTCCAGTGCCTGGATGATGTTACTGCTGACCGCCACGCCGCGCACCTGCTCGATCTCGCCACGGGTGATCGGCTGCCGGTAGGCGATCAGTGCCAGCGTTTCCAGGGTGGCGCGGGTATAGCGGGTCTTGCGTTCGGTCCACAGCCGGCTGATCCAGCCATGTACCTCGGCGGTCACCTGGTAGCGGAAGCCCGAAGCCACCTCCACCAGTTCCACGCCACGGTCCTGGCAGCTCTCGCGCAGCCGCTCCAGCGCACGTTCGATGCTGCCCGGCGGTGCCGGCTCGTCTTCCGGGAACAGGTCCTTCAGCTGGGCCAGGGTGAGCGGCTGGCTGGAGGCCAGCAGCGCACCTTCGACAATGCGGTTGATCAGCGTTTGATCCATCGGCAGTCAGCGCTCACTCGTTTTCATTGGCGGCGTCGTTGTCGTCGAACTCGCTGCTGAACTGCAGCGGGGCATTGGTATTGCCGGCGGCCAGGGACTTCACGTAGATCGGCGCCAGCGGTTCTTCCTGCACGAGGTCCAGCAGCTGCTCCTTGGCCAGTTCCAGCACTGCCAGGAACGTGACCAGCACGCCCAGCTTGCCTTCTTCGGCGGTGAACAGGTTTTCAAAACGATAGAACTTGCCGTCTTCAAGCCGCCCCAACACTTCGCCCATGCGCTGCCGGACACTCAGTGCCTCGCGCTTGATCGCGTGGCCGGTGAACAGTTCGGCGCGCTTGAGCACGTCGTGCAGCGCCATCAGCATTTCCTTCAGGTCCACCGGCGGCGGCAGCTTCACTGCGGCGCGCTCGGGCATGAAGGCATGTGCCACGGTGGTGTCACGGTCCTGCCGGGGCAGGGCGTCGATATCCTCGGCGGCCTGCTTGAAGCGTTCGTACTCCTGCAGCCGTCGTACCAGCTCCGCACGCGGATCGGCTTCCTCGCCCTCCACGCTGGGGGGGCGGGGCAGCAGCATGCGCGATTTCACTTCCGCCAGGATCGCCGCCATCACCAGGTACTCGGCGGCAAGCTCGAAGCGCAGCTCGCGCATCACGGTGATGTATTCCACGTACTGCCGGGTGATCTCGGCCACGGGAATGTCCAGCACGTCCAGGTTCTGCCGGCGGATCAGGTACAGCAGCAGGTCCAGCGGCCCTTCAAAGGCGTCAAGGATGACTTCCAGCGCATCCGGCGGGATGTACAGGTCCTGCGGAATCTGCAGGACCGGTTGCCCATGCACCACAGCCAGCGGCATTTCCTGCTGCTGGGGGGCGGGCGGCCGGGTTGGCGTGTTCGCGTCGAGCGCGAGTTCGGAAGTCATCTAATGGAGATCAGGATTGCAACGGACCAGTCGCGGCACCTGGCACACCGGGCAACTGCCACGGACCGC
Organism: Stenotrophomonas sp. 01N47; assembly: GCF_056399165.1. Lineage (NCBI taxonomy): Bacteria > Pseudomonadati > Pseudomonadota > Gammaproteobacteria > Lysobacterales > Lysobacteraceae > Stenotrophomonas > Stenotrophomonas sp. 01N47. The sequence goes on along the minus strand of NZ_JBFTQU010000001.1, from coordinate 817,314 downwards.
CAAGACACCAGGCGCGCCTGTCTCGGCGCGGTTCCACACATCAAACAACAGGACGCTCCGCAGGACACGGCAGCGACAGGACTACGGGAGGTCGTCTACGGGGCCCGGTCGGGTGGACCGGTTCGAAGCAGCGGGTCGGTCGTCGGGGGCTGCGTTGGCCGCAAAAACCGACGGGCTGCTGCATCCAGCCACGTGCAATGGTCCCTAGGGTAAGCCTTTGCTGCGCCAGTGTCCAGCCGGGGCCGGGCAGGGGGCTGGATTGGCTAGAATCGCGTCACCAGCAACGCGAGCGAGGAAATGCCGGTGTGGTATGTGATTGAAGGATATGACGGCCAGGATGTACTGGCCCAGCGGCTGCAGGCGCGGCCCGAGCATCTGGCGCGGCTGACCGCATTGCGCGATGAAGGCCGCCTGCTTCTGGCTGGACCGTGTCCGGCGATCGACAGCGAAGACCCGGGCCCGGCAGGGTTCAGTGGCTCGGTGGTGATTGCCGGTTTCGACTCGCTGCAGCAGGCCCAGGCCTGGGCCGATGCCGACCCGTACGTCGCGGCGGGCGTCTACGTGCGGGTGCAGGTGCGTCCGTTCCGCAAGGTGCTGCCGTGAACGCGAAACGGATCGAGCAGATTCGTGATGCGCTGCAACAAGCGCTGGCCCCCAGCGTGCTTGAGATCGAAGACGACAGCCATCGCCATGCAGGCCACGCCGGAGCGCGCGATGGTCGCGGCCATTTCAACGTGCACGTGGTCAGCGAGCGCTTCGCGGGAATGGCCCCACTGGCCCGTCATCGCGCGGTCTACGCGGCGCTGGGCACGCTGATGGAAACCGACATCCACGCATTGTCCATCCGCGCACACGATCCGTCAGAGCAAGGCTGAAACCCTGTCCAAGCTGTCCTGGCAGGTCCATCGAGAGGCCTGCCAAGGACAGATTTCTGTGTCCGTTTAGGGACATTCGCCTAACGGACTGTTTACAAGCGCAGATGGAAACGCTTACATTCCGCGCCATTGCTGGTAGATCCAAGCCGTGGAGGGCGGCTTCGTGAACAAAGCAGCCATAACAATCAAAGACGTCGCCCGTGAAGCCAAGGTCTCTGTGGCCACCGTTTCGCGCGCGCTCAACGGGCATGAAAATGTCGCCGAACCGGTCCGCCAGCTTGTGCTGGAGGTGGCCGCACGGCTGCGTTACACCCCGCACGCCGCCGCCCGCAGCCTGAGCAGCCGCCGCACCAATACGGTGGGCGTGGTGCTTCCGGACCTGTACGGCGAATTCTTCTCCGAACTGATGCGTGGCATCGACAACGTCGCCCGCAGCCGGCGCCAGCACCTGCTGGTGTCGAGCTATCACGGCGACCAGGAGCAGCAGGGCGCAGCCCTGCGTGCCATGCGCGGCCGGGTCGACGGTCTGCTGGTGCTCTCGCCCTATGCCGAGAGCCCCGGGTTCCTGACCGACAACCTGCCGCAGGCATTGCCGACGGTACTCATCAACACCTACCTGCCTGGGCAGGACCATCCGGTGTTGAGCATCGATGACCATGCAGGGGCGATGGCGATGACCCGCCACCTGCTCGATGCTGGCCATCGGCGCATTGCATTCATTTCTGGCCCGGACCTCAACTTCGACGCGCGCGAGCGCCTGCGCGGCTTCCGTGACGCGCTGGCGGCGTTTGGCAGCGGCGCTGAAGGCATCGAGCTGCCCGGTGATTTCGACGAAGCTTCCGGCCATCGCGCCGGTCAGGAGTTGCTGGCAGCCGGCACGCTGCCCGATGCCGTATTCGCCGCCAACGACATGATGGCCCTGGGTTGCCTGTATGCCTTCGCGCAGGCAGGTGTCCATGTGCCATCCGACGTCGCCCTGGCCGGTTTCGATGACATTCCGCTTGCGCGTTTCGTTCACCCATCGCTGACCACCATGCAGGTCAGCATCGCTGAACTGGGCGATCGGGCGATGTCGCGCTTGTTGCAGTTGATGGACGGCACCTCCACGGATGGGACAGGGGACAAGCAGACCCTGGTCCCGCGCCTGATTGTTCGCGATTCCACCACTCCGCCATCCGGCCATTGAAGCCAGAGGCGTTCCTTCTTTTTTGATTGATCGCAGGTGCCGCGCAAGCGGTCACCGCCACCCGGAGATTGAGTTGATGATGCATTCCACTATCCGCACGCCGGCGCGCCGGCTGCTGAGCACCGCACTGGTCAGCTGCCTGATGCTGGCCGCCGCCCCGAACGTCATGGCGCAGTCGGCCAACGCCAGCCTGCGAGGCCAGGTCTCCGGCGCGCAGGCCGGTGCCGAAGTCACCGCCACCAACGTCGCCACCGGTACCGTGCGTCGCGGCACCGTGCGCGCCGACGGCAGCTATTCGCTGATGGGCCTGGACCCGGGCACCTACAACGTCGTTGCCAACGGCCAGACCCAGAAGGTCACCGTCACCGTCGCCTCGACCTCGACGCTCAACTTCGCTGGCGCTGCCGCCGGTGGCACTGGTACGACCGCCGCCACCAACCTGGACACCGTCAACGTCGTCGCGCCGACCCTGCTGCAGGAAGTGCGCACCTCCGAAGTCGGCAAGACCGTCAGCCTGCAGCAGATCCAGACCACCCCGCAGGTGTCGCGCAACTTCCTGGAGTTCGCCGACGCGGTGCCGGGCCTGATCTTCACCCGTGATGCCAAGGGCAACACCTCGCTGCGCGGCGGTGCCACCAATGCCGACGGTACCAACGTCTACATCGATGGCGTGGGCCAGAAGAGCTACGTCAAGGGCGGCGGCGTGGCCGGCCAGTCCGGCAGCGCCGGCAACCCGTTCCCGCAGCTGGCCATCGGCGAGTACAAGGTCATCAGCGGCAACTACAAGGCTGAGTACGGCCAGGTGTCGAGCGCCGCAGTGACCGCTGCCACCAAGTCCGGTACCAATGAATTCAAGGGTGAGGCGTTCTACCGCTACACCGACGAAGACATGCGCGCCAAGACCCCGGCCGAGCGCCAGGGCGGCAAGGACAAGATGGTCTCGGCCGAGAAGGAATACGGCTTCGCGCTGGGTGGCCCGATCATCCAGGACAAGGCGCACTTCTTCGTGACCTATGAAGCCAAGCGCTTCGACCTGCCGGTCACCATCGCGCCGGACGGCGCGGTCACCGGTGCTGCCGGCCTGCTGCCGCCCGTAGGCGCCGCCGGCCTCGGCCCGGCCAGCCAGCCGTTCCAGCAGGATCTGATCTTCGGCAAGATCGACTTCGAGCCGACCGACAACGATCGCATCGAGCTGACCTTCCAGGACCGCGACGAAACCCAGTCGCAGTTCAGTGGCCAGACCTCGCCGGAAGCCGGTCGTGAAGTGGTCAACACCGACCGTCGTTACGCCCTGCGCTGGAACCACAGCGGCGAGCGTTACTACAACGAAATGATGGTCACCCATGAAGATTCGTTCAACAACCCGACCCCGCTGACTCTGGCCAACGGCATCACCTACACCGCACCGGACGGCACCGAAGACCGCACCGTGGTGAAGATCGGTGGCGCATCGGCACTGGATTCGCAGGTGAAGGGCCAGAAGGGCTGGTCGATCGAAGACAACCTGACCCTGGACGGCATCCAGTGGGCCGGCGACCACACCATCAAGATGGGCGTGAAGTACAAGGCGATCGACCTGTACGCCTCCGATGCGGCGCAGATCAACCCGACCTTCACCTACAGCCTGGGCGATCCGGACTTCCCCGATTCCATTCCGTACAAGGCGCAGTTCGTCAAGCCGGTGACCGGCGTGGACGGCGTGTCCGGTGAAGTGCGTTCGAAGTCCAAGCAGTACGGTGTGTTCATCCAGGACGACTGGCAGGTCAACGACCACCTGCAGATCAACCTCGGCCTGCGCTGGGACTACGAAAAGACCCCGTCCTACCTGGACTTCGTCACCCCGCAGGCCGTGGTCGACGCGATCTATTCGCAGGATCCGCGTGCTGCCGCCGGCCAGACCTACGCCGATTCGCTGGCGCTGGGCGGCCTGGACATCAGCGACTACATCAGCAACGGCCACAACCGCAAGGCATTCAAGGATGCCTGGCAGCCGCGCCTGGGCTTCTCGTATGACATCAACGCCGACGAGCAGCACGTGATCCACGGTGGTGCCGGCCGTTCGTACGACCGCGACCTGTTCGACAACCTGCAGCTGGAAACCACCAAGCTGGCCCTGCCGCAGCCGACCATCTACTTCCGCAACCCGGCCACCGGCACCTGCATCAACGGCCAGGCCGCCTGCTATGACTGGAACCCGAACCTGCTCAACGGCATCGGCAACCTGCAGAGCCTGGTCGGTGCGACCAGCAATGCCGGCCTGGAAGTGGATCTGCTGAACAACAAGCTGAAGGCTCCGTACTCCGATCAGTTCAGCCTGGGCATGAGCAACCAGATCGGTGACTGGCTGACCGACGCCACCATCGCCCGTACCCTGAGCTACGACGGCTTCGCCTTCACCCTGGGCAACCGCTACCCGACCGGCCAGTTCTTCGATGACCCGCGCCTGTGCGGTGGCACCGAGCCGGGCCTGAGCCAGGCCTGGAGCTGCAACGTGCCGGGCTTCGGCAGCCTGATCATCGGCCAGCAGGGCATCAAGACCCGTGCGACCCAGATCCTGCTGTCGGCGCAGAAGCCGTTCACCCAGGAAAGCGGCTGGGGTACCTCGATCGCCTACACCTGGACGACCGCGCGCCACAACCGCGACATCAACGAGAAGTACGCCTTCGACCGCGGCCTGATCGAGGATTACCCGACCATCCGTTCCAACGGCGCGCCGCGCCACCGCCTGGTGGTCACCGGTTCGTACGCGGGCTTCTGGGGCATCACCTTCGGTGGCAAGATCACCCTGGCTACCCCGACCGCCGTCAATGACTGGTACCCGGTGCCGCAGGCCAGTGGCTACAACCTGCCGACGCCGCAGGCGGCTGTGCCCAACGCCAATGGCAAGTTCTTGGTGGGTGGCAAGATCTTCGGCTACCGTTCGGTCGACCTGCAGGCGACGAAGACGTTCAAGCTGGCGGGCGATACCGAGCTGTACGCGCGTATCGACATCATCAACGTGTTCAACTTCGACAACTTCTCCACCTACAACTACGTCAAGACCAACGGCAAGCTGCAGGCCAGCTACAACGAGACCGGCGACATCATCGGTACTCCGCGTCAGGTCAAGGCCGAAGTGGGCTTCCGCTTCTGATCGCGGGAAGTTGATGCAGTACGGAGCCATCGGTTCGCCGATGGCTCCGGTTTCAACGGCAATGGCCGGCCTCCGGGCCGGTCCATTGCCCACGCCATTGCCGGGCAGGGGGCAATGGCGTGGGCAATGACCGCGGTGTCATCAACCACGTTTTCGTGGTTTTTTAAGACCGCACTTTGTAAACGATTTCAGGTCATTGGACGTTATGCTCTTTCATCGATCAGCCCACCGGAGGAACCGCGCCATGCAGGCACGCCACCTGATGACCGCCGCTGCGATGACCCTGGCCATCGCCGCCTGCAAACCGGCCCAGCAGGAGCCTGGCAAGCCGCGCCCGCCGGTGATCCTGATCGAGGCCGACGCACCGCCGCGGCCGATGAAGCCCGAGCTGCCGCCGCTGTTCGATGACATCGAGCGCCGCACCTTCCAGTTCTTCTGGGATACCACCAACGAGATCAACGGCCTCACCCCGGACCGCTATCCGTCGCGGCCGTTCGCCAGCATCGCCTCGGTCGGCTTCGCCCTGACCGCTTATCCGATCGGCATCGAGAACGGCTGGGTCAGCCGCAACCAGGCGATCGACCGTACCCTGACCACCCTGAAGTTCTTCCGCGACGTGCCGATGGGCCCGCAGCGCACCGGCAAGGCCGGCTACAAGGGCTTCTATTACCACTTCCTGGACATGCAGGAAGGGCGCCGCTACGACAGCTGGGTGGAACTGTCCTCGGTGGATACCGCGCTGCTGATGATGGGCGTGCTGTTCGCCCAGTCGTACTACGACGGCGAGGATCCGCGCGAGAAGGAAATCCGGCAGATCGCCGACACCCTGTACAAGCAGGTCGACTGGCCGTGGCTGCAGCAGCGTGCGCCGCTGATCTCGATGGGTTGGTTCCCCGAGAACGGCTTCATCGACCATGACTGGATGGGCTACAACGAGGCGATGATGGTCTACATCCTCGCCTTGGGTTCGCCCAGCCATCCGGTCAGCCCGGATGCGTGGACGGTGTGGACGCGCACCTACGACAACGACTGGGGCGTCTACCAGGGCCAGGAATACCTGTCCTTCGGCCCGCTGTTCGGCCACCAGTACAGCCACGTCTGGATCGATTTCCGCGATATCCAGGATGCGTACATGCGCGAGCGTGGCAGCACCTACTTCCTCAACAGCCGTTCGGCGGCGCTGGCCCAGCGTGAGTACGCCATCGCCAATCCGATGAACTGGAAGGAATATGGCGAGAACGTCTGGGGCCTGACCGCCAGCGATGGTCCGCAGAACACCACCCAGGAATACCGGGGTGAGCAGCGCCAGTTCCGCCATTACTCGTCGCGCGGCGCAGGCCTGCGCGAGAATTTCGATGACGGCACGATCGCGCCAACCGCAGCGATCTCCTCGGTCGTGTTCGCGCCCGAGGAAGTGATCCCGGCCACGTTGGAGATGCACAAGCGCTACGGCGACTACATCTACTCCAGCTATGGCTTCCTGGATTCGTTCAATCCCAGTTTCAACTACGACATCCCGATCAAGACCGGGCGCGTGGTGCCTGACCGCGGCTGGGTCGCCAGCGACTACATCGCCATCGACCAGGGCCCGATCCTGACCATGATCGCCAACTACCGCAACGACTTCGTCTGGGATGTGATGAAGAAGAACCCGTACATCCGCAAGGGTCTGGAACGGGCGGGCTTCAGCGGTGGCTGGCTGGCACCGGAAGGTTCCTTCCAGCCGCTAGAGCTGCAGAAGGATGAAAAGGCCGCAGCAGCACGTGCGGTCGGTATCGCTGAATCACGTGCGGCCGCCGCGCAGGAACAGAAAAACAATGCCAACCGCAACACCGGCCAGGGGAAGTAACAAGGTGCACGACTGGAAACACCGCCTGCGACGCTGGGCATTGCCTGCACTGGCCGCGCTGGTCATGGCCGGCTGCGCCCGCCCCGAGCAGGGCACCACCACCGTGCGCTTCTGGGCGATGGGGCGCGAGGCTGAGGTGGTCAGCGAGCTGATCCACGAATTCGAAGCGGAGAACCCCGGCATCAAGGTCGATGTGCAGAACATCCCGTGGACGGCCGCGCACGAGAAGCTGCTGACCGCGTTCGCCGCCGACGGCCTGCCCGACGTGTGCCAGCTCGGCAACACCTGGGTACCCGAATTCGCTGAGCTCAACGCGCTGACGCCGCTGCAGCCGTTCGTGCAGCGCTCGACCGTGGTGGATCCGAAGGACTACTTCCAGGGCATCTGGGATACCAACGTGATCCACGACGAGCTGGTCGGTGTGCCGTGGTACGTCGATACCCGCCTGATCTATTACCGCAAGGACCTGCTGGCCAAGGCCGGCTTCGACCATCCGCCGCGCACCTGGGCCGAATGGGACGAGCAGATGGCCGCGATCAAGCGCATGCAGGGCCCGAACCGCTATGCGGTGCTGATGCCGATCAACGAGTTCGAGCAGCAGCTGTCGCTGGCCCTGCAGCAGCCCGATCCGCTGCTGCGCGACGACGACACCCGTGGCAATTTCTCCAGCCCCGGCTTCCGCCGCACGCTGGGGTTCTACGCCAACATGTTCGAGCAGGGCTGGGCGCCGAAGATGTCCGAGACGCAGATCTCCAACGTCTGGGATGAATTCTTCCGCGGCTTCAACGTGTTCTACATTTCCGGCCCCTGGAACATCCGCGAGTTCAAGAAGCTGCAGCCGAAGGAACTGGAAGGGAAGTGGGGCACGGCCGCGCTGCCGGGTCCGGACGGTCCGGGCGCGGGCATCGCCGGTGGTACCAGCCTGGTGATCTTCCGCAAGTCGCAGCAGAAGGAAGCGTCCTGGAAGCTGATCGAGTTCCTGTCGCGGCCGGCAATCCAGGCGCGCTTCCACTCGATCATCGGCGACCTGCCGCCGCGCCGCAGCACCTGGAACGCGCCGTCGCTGGCCAACGATCCGCTTGCTGCCGCGTTCCGTGACCAGCTGGAGCGGGTCAAGCCCACCCCGAAGGTGCTCGAATGGGAGCGCATCGTGCAGGAAATGCGCATCGTCACCGAACAGGTGGTGCGCGGTGGCCTGCCGCAGGACAAGGCCGTGGCCGAGCTGGACCAGCGCGTGGACAAGGTGCTGGCCAAGCGGCGCTGGATGCATGAACAACAACGCCTGCAGCGCAGCGCACCCGCCTCGGGTTCGACCAGTGCAGTCGCGGCCGGGAGCCCGCAATGAAACGTTCTTCCCTTGCCGGCTGGATCTTCGCCGGCCCCTCGCTGATCGTGCTCGGTGTGTTCTTCGGCCTGCCGGTGGCCTCTGCGCTGGCGCTGAGCGTGACCGACTTCGATCTGTATGCGCTGGCCGACAGCAGCAACCTGCGCTTCGTGGGTCTCGGCAACTACATCGACCTGCTGCAGACCCCGATGTTCTGGAAGTCGCTGTGGAACACCACCTACTTCGTGGTGATCGGCGTGCCATTGTCGATCGGCGTGTCGCTGGGCGCGGCGATGCTGCTCAACGCCCCGGCTGCGCGCTTCAAGGCGCTGTTCCGCACCGCGCTGTTCGCCCCGGTGGTGACCACGCTGGTGGCGGTGGCAGTGATCTGGCGCTACCTGTTCCACACCAGCTACGGCCTGGTGAATTACGGCCTGGGCCACCTGGGCATCAGCCCGATCGACTGGCTGGGCGACCCCAACTGGGCGATGCCGACCATCATGCTGTTCGCGGTGTGGAAGAACTTCGGCTACAACATGGTGATCTTCCTGGCCGGCCTGCAGGCGATCCCGCATGACCTGTACGAAGCCGCGCGCATTGATGGTGCCTCACGCTGGAAACAGTTCCTGCACATCACCCTGCCGATGCTCGGACCGGTGCTGCTGGTGGTCGGGGTGATCACTGTCTCCGGCTACTTCCAGCTGTTCGCCGAACCGTACGTGATGACCCGCGGCGACCCACTGCAGAGCACCGTCAGTGTGCTGTATTTCATGTTCGAGGAAGGCTTCAAGTGGTGGAACCTGGGACGCGCCTCGGCTGTGGCGTTCCTGCTGTTCCTGATCATCCTGGCGGTGACCACCGTGATGCTGCGCTTTGGCCGCAAGAGGCAGTTGGTATGAGTCGTGAAATCGGCCAGTCACGCTGGCACCCGTGGATGATCAACGGCGCGCTGCTGGTGCTGGCCCTGGTCAGCCTGGCACCGTTGCTGTGGATGCTGTCGGTCTCGTTCATGCCGCAGGGTGAGGCCACCCACTTCCCGCCGCCGCTGCTGCCGTCCAGCATCACCACGCACAACTACACGGAGCTGTTCGCGCGTACCGGCATGGGCGGCAACTTCGCCAACAGCCTGTTGGTGTCGCTGGCGATCACCCTCGGTTCGCTGCTGCTCAACACGATGGCCGGCTACGCCTTCGCCAAGCTCAACTTCGTCGGTCGTGAGCGCCTGTTCCAGGTGCTGATGGCGGCGCTGGTGATCCCGGCACAGGTGGCGATGCTGCCGCTGTTCCTGCTGATGAAGCAGCTGGGCCTGGTCAACAGTTTCGGCGGCGTGATCGTGCCGGCGCTGGCCAGCGTGTTCGGCATCTTCCTGGTGCGCCAGTACGCCCGCTCCATTCCCGATGAGCTGCTGGAAGCGGCGCGCATCGACGGGGCAGGGGAGCTGCGCATCTTCTTCCAGATCGTGCTGCCGATGCTCAAGCCGGTGCTGGTGACGCTGGCGATCTTCACCTTCATGGGCGCCTGGAACGATTTCATGTGGCCGCTGATCGTGTTGACCGACCAGGAGCACTACACTTTGCCGGTGGCGTTGGCCACCCTCTCGCGCGAACACATCATGGACGTGGAAATGATGATGGCCGGCGCAGTGGTCACCGTGGTTCCGGTGCTGGCGCTGTTCCTGGTGCTGCAGCGGTACTACATCCAAGGATTGTTGCTGGGGAGCGTGAAGGGATGAAGCGTGCGATCGCCGTTGGACTGGGCCTGTTGTGGTCTTCCCTGGCGATCGCCGCACCACCGGCGCTCCCCGCGCCGAAGGTGCTGGATGATTTCGACGACATCAGCGCCTGGAAGCTGGTGTTGTCGGACCAGGTCAGCGGCTCGCTGCGGCCGGTCAGTGGTGCCGGCGGTGGCCGCGCGCTGTGCCTGGATTACGACTTCCATGAGGTCTCCGGTTACGTCGGCATCCGTCGTCCACTGAACATCGAGTACCCGGCCAACTATCGTTTCGGCTTCCAGCTGCGCGGTGATTCGCCGTCAAATGACCTGCAGTTCAAGCTGATCGACGCCAGCGGCGACAACGTGTGGTGGGTCAACCGTCCCGGCTACGCCTTCCCCAAGGCGTGGACACCGGTGGAGTATCGCCGCCGTCAGATCGACAAGGCCTGGGGGCCATCGCCAGAGAAGGACATGGCGCGCAGCGCGTCGATGGAATTCACGATCTACAGCAAGGTCGGCGGCCGCGGTACCGTGTGCTTCGACAAGCTGACCCTGCAGGGCCTGCCCGCGCAGGATGATTCCGCGCTGCGGCCCTCGGTGATCGCCGATACCGCAACCGCGCTGCAGGACCGGATGATCGACGGCAAGTCCGATACCTTCTGGATCAGCGGTGGGGTCAAGCAGCAGACCATCAGCCTGGACCTGCACAAGAGCCGCGAGATCGGCGGTGCGGTGATCGACTGGCTGCCCAGCCTGGAAGCGAACCGTTATACCGTTCGCACCTCCGAGGATGGCCGTGACTGGCGTACCGTGCGCGAAGTGACCGCCGGTGCCGGAGGCCGCGACTGGCTGGCACTGCCCGACACCGATGCGCGCTACGTGCGTTTCGACCTGCAGGGCGGGCCGAACTGGCGCTACGGCATCCGTGACATCACCCTGAAGCCGCTGGCATTCGCCGCGACCCCCAATGCCTTCCTGTCCTCCGTGGCGGCCGACCTGCCGCGTGGCGCATTGCCGCGCGCTTACGTTGGCGAGCAGCCGTACTGGACCCTTCTTGGCCTGGACGGTGGCCAGGAACAGGCATTGATCAGCGAGGACGGCGCACTGGAGCCGGCCAAGGGCAGCTTCAGCATCGAGCCATTCATCCGCCTCGACGGCAAGCTGCTGGATTGGGCCGACGTTGCCATCACCCAGTCGCTGCAGGATCGCTACCTGCCGATCGCCACGGTCGACTGGGTGCACGAAAAAGCAGGCCTTTCAGTGACCAGCTTCGTGCAGGGCACGCCCGAACGCGCGCAGCTGATCGGGCGCTACCGGTTGAGCAATCCGGACAAGGTCGCGCACGAATACACCCTGGCGCTGGCGATCCGCCCGTGGCAGGTCAATCCGCCTACCCAGTTCCTCAACACGGTAGGCGGCTTCAGCCGCATCGACAGCCTGGACGTGGGCGAGCAGCTGGTGCGCATCAATGGCGAACCGCGGCTGTATCCCCTGCAGGTACCGGATGCGCGCTTTGCCAGCAGCTTCGATGGCAAGCTGGATGCGATGCACCTGGCCAGCGGCAAGCTGCCCGGCACTACTGCGGTGAAGGACCCGACCGGCATGGCGTCCGGCGCACTGCTGTACACGATCAAGCTCGAACCCGGGCAGAGCCGCGAGGTGGCGATCGTGCTGCCGCAGACCGGCAGCTGGGCGCCGCAGGCGCTGGACGTGGCCAAGGCACAGCAGCAGGTCGCGACGATGTGGCGCGACAAGCTGGGCGTGGTGACCCTGCAGGTGCCCGCCGCCGGCCAACCGCTGGTGGAAACCCTGCGCACCGCGGTGGCGCACATGCTGATCTCGCGGGTCGGCCCGCGCCTGCAGCCGGGTACGCGCTCCTATGCGCGCAGCTGGATCCGCGATGGCGCGATGATCTCCGAAGGCCTGCTGCGGATGGGTCGCAGCGATGCCGTGCGTGACTACGTGACCTGGTATGCGCCCTATCAGTTTGAAAACGGCAAGGTGCCGTGCTGTGTCGATGCGCGTGGCAGCGACCCGGTGCCGGAGAACGACAGCCACGGCGAACTGATCTACAACATCGCCGAATATGGCCGTTACACCGGCGACACCGCCTTCCTCGAGCAGATGTGGCCGCACGTGCTGGGCGCCTACAGCTACATGGAACAACTGCGGGGCAGCGAGCGCACCGAGGAGAACCGCGCGCGCAATCCTGCCTTCTACGGGATGATGCCGGCCTCGATCAGCCACGAGGGCTATTCGGCCAAGCCGATGCATTCGTACTGGGACAACTTCTGGGCGTTGCGTGGTTACAAGGACGCTGCGCAGCTGGCGGCGCAGCTGGGCAAGGTCGAGGCGATGCAGATCAGCGAATCGCGCGACCAGTTCCGTGATGACCTGCAGGCCTCGTTGTTGGCGGCCATGCAGCAGCATCGCATCGACTACCTGCCGGGCTCGGCCGAGCTGGGTGATTTCGACGCTACCTCCACCACGATCGCGTTGGCACCGGGTGGCGAGCAGGGGCGGTTGCCGCAGGAGGCGCTGGACGCGACCTTCCAGCGCTACTGGAATGAATTCGTCGCGCGCCGCGATGGCAAGCGCGAATGGAAGGACTACACGCCGTACGAATGGCGCAACGTCGCCGCGTTCGTGCGCCTGGGGTGGCGCGATCGTACCCGGCAGGCCACCGAGTTCTTCTTCAAGGATCGTGCCCCGCAGGCCTGGAACCAGTGGGCCGAGGTGGTCTCGCGTACGCCGCGCAAGCCGTTCTTCGTGGGTGACCTGCCGCACGCCTGGGTGGCCTCGGACTTCGTTCGCTCGGCGCTGGACATGTTCGCCTACAACCGCGATGCAGATGAGGCACTGGTGCTGGCCGCTGGTATCCCGGTGTCGTGGCTGCAGGGCGAGGGCATTGCCGTGCAGGGCCTGCGCACGCCGCAGGGGCAGCTCAACTATCGCCTGCAGCGCAGCGACAAGCAGCTGGTGCTGGACGTGCAGCCCGGGCTGGTGCCGCCGGCCGGTGGCGTGGTGCTGCCATGGCCGTATGCAGGCGAGCCGGGCCAGGCGACGGTCAACGGCGAGGCGGCAGAATGGGTCAACAACGAGCTGCATGTGCACCAGTTGCCGGCACGCGTCGAGATCGATGTGCCCAGCGCGGTGCGCCGCGCCGAACGCAAGGAAAAGTAAGCATGCGAGGTCCGCTCGGAATCGGTCGCGGTTTCTGCGCGCTGGGGCTGGCGATCGCGCTGGCCCTGCCGGGATTGGCGGCAGCCGCTGAGTCGGCCAGCGCCGCCGATGTGGCCACTGCGGTCGGCGAGCCCGGCATGAGCATGGTGACATTCAACCTGCACCACGACCGCGAGGACTGGCCCAGCCGCCGCCGGACGATCGTGGCCGAGCTCAAGCGCCTGCAGCCCGATGCCATCGCGCTGCAGGAGGTGATCCAGAAGCGCAACGTGCGCAACCAGGCGCAGTGGCTGGCCAGCCAGCTCGGTTACCGCTACGTATTCGTGTCCACCGATCCGGTGGGTGCACCCAAGCGTTATGGCAATGCGCTGCTGACCCGGCGCCCGATCGTGGCGCATGGCGAGCACCTGCTGCTGCCGCTGGATGACTACCGCACCGTGGCCCATCTGCGCATCGACGTGGAGGGCAGGCCGGTCAATGTCTATGCCACCCATCTCAACGAGCGCAGTGACGACGCCGGCCAGCGCATCCGCCGCAGCCAGGTCGAGGATCTGCTGCGTTTCATCGCCGGCAGTTCTGCGGGGGCACCGGTGGTGATTGCCGGCGACTTCAACGCCCTGGTCGATGCCGGCGATCTGAGCGAACTGCGCAGCCACTACGGCGACAGCTACGGCAGCGTGCACGTCAACACCGACCTGGCGGGTGTGAGCACGCTCAACCGCCATTACTACCAGGCGCCGTCGCGGATCGACCACATCTTCTTCCAGCAGGACGAGATGGTCGCGCGCGAAGCGAAGATCCTGTTCGACCAACCCGATGACGGCGGCCGTTGGGCGTCGGATCACTACGGGGTGTGGACCCGGCTGCAGTTCGCGCCGAAGCCCTGATAACGGCTTAGCGTCGCGGCGCATCTGCGTTTGCTACGTCATTTGGTACGTCACAAACAGAAACGGCGGGGATCATCGATCCCCGCCGTTTCGTTGTTGCCGATCAAAGATCGATCAGGCGGCTGGCGGCGTGCGCTTGCCGGCGTCTTCGTCTTCTTCCGAAGCCTGCGCGTCGGCGGCCTGTGCGGCAGCGTCGGCGTGGCCATCGGCAATCGGGTCGACCGCCGCCGACACGACCGGATCGGCGACCGGTGCAGCGGTTTCCACCGGTGCGGCTTCGACAGCCACCGGGGTTGCCGGCTGCTCGACCACCGGGGCGACTTCAACCTCGGCCTTCGGTTCGACCACCGGAGCAGCTTCAACCACCGGCGCAACGTCAGCCACCACCGGCTTCGGCTCGGCTACCGGTGCGGCTTCGACCACCGCGGTCGGTTCAGCGACCGGGGCTGCTTCGATCGCAGCAGCGGTCTCGACCACCGGCGGCTTCGCCTCGATCACCGGAGCCGCTTCAGGTGCGGGCTGCACGGGCGTCGCTGCATCGATGGCATCCAGCATGCTGGTCTGCACCGGCGACGGGGTCGGTTCGATCTTGGCGACGGCTTCCACCGGAGCCGGAGTCTGCACTGCGGCGGCCACTGGAGCGGCTGCCTCGACCACGGCACTGCTTACGGCAGCGACCGGCGCAACCGCGGCGGCCACTGCAACCGGCGCACGTGCTGGCTTACCGGCATCAGCTGCGGCCGGCTCGACTTCGTCATCGAAATCGAATTCCGGCTGCGAACGCGACGGCTGCGCGGCGGCTGCCGGTGCGCCGACCGAAGCCGGGGCGGTCTGCTCGACGGAATCGCCGTCGTTGTCCTCGCCCTCGGCATCATCGCCGTCGTCCAGGTCATCACCCAGTACGTCACCGCCCGCAGCGTTCTCGGCGCCACCACGACGACGACGACGACCACCGCGACGGCCACGGCGGCGGCGGGTTGCGCCTTCGCCGGTCTGATCGCCTGCGGCATCTGCCGCAGCATCCTCGGCAGCCCCGGTCGCAACCACGACCTCTGCATCGGTCGTTGCGGCGGTGTCCACGGCCGCGACAGCGTCGGCCACGTTTTCAGTGGCAACGGCCGGTGCCAGTGCCTTTTCTTCCTGCACTGCAACCGTGGCCGCAACCGCAGTCGTGGCAGCCACGGCAGCAGCAGCGGTCACGCCATCGGCCGGGGCTTCGGCAGCGGCACGCTGGGGCTTCTCGGCCGGCTTGTCACCGTCCTGCGGGCGCGGCTGCTTCGGCTGCTTCAGCTTCGGCTGCTGCTGGCCCTGACCCTGGGCCTGTTCGTTGCGCGGCTTGTTCTGCTGCTGCGGCTGCTGGACATCCTTCGGCTTGCCCTGCTGCTGCGGCTGCTGCTGGCCATTGCCATTGGCCTGGTTGCCGCCGTTGCGGCCATCCTTGCGCTGCTCACCGCGGTCCTTGCGGTTGCCGCCGTCCTTCTGCTGCTGCGCATTGCCATTGCCGCCGTTGCCACGGCTGTCCTCGCGACGGTCCTTGCGGTCCTTGTTGCGATCCTTGTTGCGGTCACGGCGGCCGCCATCCTGCTGCTGGCGCGCGGCCGGTGCCGGTGCGGGAGCGGGAGCGGGCTCGCCACCAAAGATGCGCTTCAGCCAACCAACCACACCACCGCTGGCGGCGGCAGCCGGAGCCACTGCGGCCACCGGCGCGGGTGCCGGCGCTGCGGCCGGTTCCACTTCGTCCCGCACCGGGGCGGGGGAGTTGTGCTTGACCTGGGTCACCATCGGCGGCGGGATGTTCAGCTGGCCCTTGGTCAGTGCGTGTACCGGCAGCTTGCGCGGGGTACCGCGCTGGTAGCTCGGCTTGCCGCTTTCCTCGCCCAGTTCGTTGTCGCGCAGGCGGGTGACGGTGTAATGCGGGGTGTGCAGCTGCTCGTCGGCAACGATCACGATCGGCGCCTCGTGGCGCTTCTCGATTTCGCCCAGTGCGCCGCGCTTTTCGTTCAGCAGGTAATTGGCGATCTCCACCGGCGCCTGTACCAGCACCTGCCCGGTGTTCTCCTTCATCGCATGCTCTTCAGCGACGCGGATGATCGACAGCGACAGCGACTCGACGCTGCGCATGCGGCCATGGCCGTCGCAACGCGGGCAGACGATCTGGCTGGATTCGCCCAGGCTCGGACGCAGACGCTGGCGGCTCATTTCCAGCAGGCCGAAGCGCGAGATGCGGCCGACCTGCACGCGTGCACGGTCGTACTTGAGCGCGTTGGCCAGGCGGTTCTCGACTTCGCGCTGGTGCTTGTTGGACGCCATGTCGATGAAGTCGATCACCACCAGGCCGCCGAGGTCGCGCAGGCGCAGCTGGCGGGCCACTTCCTCGGCCGCTTCCAGGTTGGTCTGGAACGCGGTGTCCTCGATGTCGCTGCCCTTGGTGGCGCGCGAGGAGTTGACGTCGACGGCAGTCAGCGCTTCGGTCTGGTCAACCACGATCGAACCGCCCGACGGCAGGCGCACGTTGCGCTCGTAGGCGCCTTCGATCTGCGATTCGATCTGGAAGCGGTTGAACAGCGGGATGTCGTCCTTGTAATGCTTGAGCTTGCGCAGGGTCTGCGGCATCACCTGCTGCATGAACTCCCTGGCGTGCTCGTACATCTCCTCGGTGTCCACCAGGATCTCGCCGATGTCGGCGCGCAGGTAGTCACGCAGGGCGCGAACGATCAGGCGCGATTCCTGGTAGATCAGGAACGGGGCCGGCTTGCTCAGGGCGGCTTCGGCGATGGCGCGCCAGACGTTCAGCAGGTAATCCAGATCCCACTGCAGCTCTTCCGCATCGCGGCCGACGCCGGCGGTACGGATGATGACGCCCATTTCGTCGGGGATGTTCAGCTTGTCCAGGGCGTCCTTCAAGGCCGCCCGGTCTTCACCCTCGATGCGACGGGAAACACCGCCGGCACTGGGGGAATTGGGCATCAGCACCATGTAACGGCCGGCCAGGGAGATGAACGTGGTCAGGGCAGCGCCCTTGTTGCCACGTTCTTCCTTGTCCACCTGGACGACGATTTCCTGGCCTTCCCTCAGCAGCTCGCGGATGCCGGCCTTGTTGTGGTCGACACCGGCCTGGAAGTAATCGCGGGAGATTTCCTTCAGCGGCAGGAAGCCGTGGCGGCCGCCACCGTATTCAACGAAGGCCGCTTCCAGCGAGGGCTCGATGCGGAAGATCCGGCCCTTGTAGATGTTGGACTTCTTCTGTTCCTTGGACGGCTGCTCGATGTCGATGTCATACAACGACTGGCCATCCACGATGGCAACACGCAGCTCTTCAGCCTGCGTGGCGTTGATCAGCATTCGCTTCATTGTTGCGTTCCTCGCAAGCGGCTACCGCGCGGAACGCCATGGAGTTTCGCCTCTGGACACGGCTCGCCGCCCATTCGCGCAAGCGCGGGGAGGGCGGCTTGGGTTTCCAGCGCTACGACACCACGGCAGGCCGCGGGAGCGCTTCAATTTTCTGGTTTTGGGTGTTGCAGGGCCGGAGGCAGCTGTCAGCCAGGCTGGAGCGCCGCACGGGACATGTTCAGCGCGACTGCGTGTCAGGCAATCGGCGATGGCCGGGAACGCCGGTGAGCCGCTAACATGGCCGCCCCGCGGGCGGTGGTCGCGCACTGTGCCGGATTCGTCGGAAGCGGGGCTTCTGGCCCTGAGTAACTTCCAACGAAATCAATCCCTTATCTCGCCCCCCGAGTGTAACAGAATAAACAGGCTGATGACTGCACAAGACCCCACCAAGCCGGCCGGCGACAAGCCTTCCGTGCGCATGATCACCGTTCCGGCCGACCGCGCCGGCCAGCGCCTGGACAATTTCCTGCTCGGCCAGCTCAAGGGTGCCCCGCGCAGCCTGGTCTACAAGCTGGTCCGCAGCGGGCAGGTACGCGTCAACGGCGGCCGCGCCAAGGCCGAGCGCAAGCTGGAAGCTGGCGACGAAGTGCGGATCCCGCCGGTTCGTCTCAGCGATGAAGGAGACAAGGCGGGACCACCGGAGGCGTTCATGCGTCGGCTGGAGCAGGCCATCGTCTTCGAAGATGCCCGCCTTCTGGCGCTGAACAAGCCGACCGGCGTCGCCAGCCATGGCGGCAGCGGCATCAGCTTCGGCGCCATCGAGACCCTGCGCGCTCTGCGCCCCGGCCAGACCCTGGAGTTGGTCCATCGGCTGGACCGTGACACCTCGGGCCTGTTGATCGTGGCCAAGAAGCGTTCGGCACTGAGCGAGCTGCAGGCACTGCTGCGTGAAGACCACGGCGCCGGCATCCGCAAGCGCTACCTGACCCTGTTGGCCGGGCGCATGCCGGACGGGGTGATGACGGTCGACGCGCCGTTGCACGTGGGCCTGCGCCAGGGCGGCGAGCGCCATGTGCAGGTCAATGCTATCGGCAAGGAATCGATCAGCCATTTCCGGGTGCTGGAGCGCAAGGGCGGCCATTCCTATTGCGAGGTGCGCATCGAAACCGGCCGCACCCACCAGATCCGCGTGCACGCCCAGCATCTCGGGCATCCGGTTGCCGGTGACGACAAGTACGGCGATCCTGCGGTCAACAAGCGGCTTCGTGAGCAGATCGGACTGAAGCGCCTGTTCCTGCATGCGGCGTCGCTGGAGTTCGCGCTGGACGACGGCAAGAGCCCGTATGTGCTGAACGCGCCGCTGGCCGATGAGTTGGTCGAGGCGCTGGACAGGCTGAAGTAGCCCCTGCGGGGCTGACCGGCCAACGGGCGCAGCCCCCTCGCGGCTGGCGTCCAAAGCGGGATCCCGGTTTTGGTCGGTTCGGATGGGGTGGCGGGGGACGCCGTGAACCCATCCCTGGGGGCTTGGCCGCGGCATCCATGCCGCGGACACCCCCGCCAACCCATCCGGACCGCCCTTCGACAGATCGCGCGCGTGCCAGCCACGGAACATCAAAAGAAAAGCAGACCCCGTCCGCGCGGCGGCCCGGGTAGAGTCGAGCAACGCTCGACTCACGCGCGCAGCGCGGGCTTTGCTTTTAGTTCTTTCATCGCGCGGCTGGCACGCACGTAGCCTGTCAGGGGCCGGGCGAGGTGGGTTTGCGGGGGTGTAAGCGCCATGGATGGCGCGCCCAAGCCCCCATGGATGGGTTTACGGCGTCCCCCGCAAACCCACCTCGCCCGGCCCAACCGCAGCATCTCGCTCTGCCAGCCGCGAGGGGGCTCAGCCCGTTGGCCGGAAACCCTTCACCACTTGAACAGCACCAGGCTGATCGCCAGCGTGCCCATGCCCGCCACCAGCCCGTACACGGTCTCGTGCCCTTTGGCGTAGCGCTTGGCTGCCGGCAGCAGCTCGTCCAGCGCCAGGAACACCATCACACCGGCAATCAGGCCGAACACCCAACCAAACGTGGCGTGGGACAGCGAGCCGGACAGCAGGACATAGCCGATCGCCGCGCCCACAGGCTCGGCCAGGCCTGACAGCAGGCTGGCGGCGAACGCGTAGAACTTGTTCTGCGTGGCGAAGTACACCGGCACCGCAATGGCGATGCCCTCGGGAATGTTGTGTATGGCGATGGCGAAGGCCAGCGGCATGCCCACCGACGGGCTCTCCAGCGTCGCGAAGAACGTCGCCAGCCCCTCCGGAAAGTTGTGCGCGGTGATCGCCACCGACGTCAGCAGGGCGACCCGCTTCAGGTACTCGCGGCTGTTCTCGCGGAAAGCCGGGTCCTGCTTGTCCAGGCTGTCATGCGGGTTGGGAATGAAGTGGTCGATCAGCACGATCACCACAACACCCAGCAGGAAGGCGAGGGTGCCGTAGGTGAAGCCGGTGCGCTCACCATAGGCCAGCGCGAACGAGGCGATGGATTTGTTGAGGATCTCCGACAGCGAGACGTACACCATCGCGCCGCCGGCAAAGGCCAGGCCGAAGGCCAGCAGGCGCGGATTGGGGCGGCGTGAGAACAGCACCAGCAGGCTGCCGATGGCGGTGGCAAGGCCCGCAGCGAGGGTGACCGCCAGGGCGATCCAGATGTTTTCGGGGGGAATCTGCAGCATGTACCGACGCGTTCCTTGTCATCAAGCAATCGCCCCGGCACGGGCCGGGGCGGCAAAGGCGAGGCGGGCGTCGGCTGGCCTCGTCACCGGCAGGCGATCAGCCTCCGCGGCGCAGGCTTTCTTCGATGGCGAAGCACTGGTCCGGCTTCGGCTGCGGCGGGTTGAAGCTGACCGGCACCTGGATCGTGGCCGGCACAGCCTCCCCATTGCGGGTGGCGGCCTTGAACTGCCAGCCCTGCACCGCGGTCTTGGCCAGATCGTCCAGCTGCGGGTTGCCGGCGCCGGTCAGCAGGGTGACCTCGCTGGGTTTGCCGTCGGTGCCGATCACCACCTTGAAGGTGCTGGTGCCGCCCACGCCGGTGCAGGCCAGTTCCAGCGGATACTGCGGCGGCGGGGTCTTCACCGCAGCCACTTCGGTGGGGGCCGCGGCCGGCGCTGCCGGAGGCTCGGAGGAGCCGCAGCCGGCCAGGCTGGTCACGGCAAGCAGGGACAGGCTCAGCAATCGCACGTTCATTTCGGTTGCTCCGTCAGGGCTGAAGTCTTCGCTGCGCAGATGAAGTCGTTCTCGCTCAGGCCACCCACGTCGTGGGTGGAGTAGCGGACGACGGCACGGTCGTAGTGGACACCGAGGTCCGGGTGATGGTCCTCGCCGTGGGCGATCCAGGCCAGCGCGTTCACGAAGGCCATGGTGGCGTAGTAATCCTTGAAGCGGAACGTGCGCACCAGCGCCTGGCCGGCCTCCGCCAGCTCCCAGCCGGGAACCTGCGGCAGCAGTTCGGCCAGCCGGGCCTCGCCCAGCTTGTGGTCGCTGCCTTTGCGCGGCACGCAACGGGCCTGTGCCAGCGGAATCAGGTCGGCCATGGGTTCCTCCACCTCGTGTTGACTGAACAATGCGCCGGCCGGTGTATAAAACGAATGAGCGGCTGACGCTTACTTGGCTAGAATAGCCTGATGATCCAGATCTCCGACACTGCCCAGACCCATTTCCGCAAGCTGATCGAACGCGAGGGCGTGCCCGGCATGGGCGTGCGCTTGAGTGCGGTCGATCCTGGCACCCCGCGTGCTGATGCCCGGCTGGAGTTCGCCGAGCCGACCGACCTGCTCGGCGACGAGTGGGCGGTGGACTGCGATGGCTTCACGCTCTATGTCGACGCAAGCAGCGTTGGCTGGCTCGATGGAGCAGAAATTGACATCGTGCCCGGCACGGCCGGTACCCAGCAGCTGACGATCAAGGCGCCGCGGATCAAGGGCGAAGCGCCCGGCGATGCCGCCTCGCTGGTCGAGCGCGTGCATTGGGTGGTGGAAAACGAAGTCAATCCGCAGCTCGCTTCGCACGGTGGCAAGGTCGCCGTGCAGGAAGTCTCGGCCGACGGCGTGGTGCTGCTGCGCTTCGGCGGTGGCTGCCAGGGCTGCGGCATGGCCGACGTCACCCTCAAGCAGGGCATCGAGAAGACCTTGATGGGCCGTGTGCCGGGGGTGACCGCCGTGCGTGATGCTACCGATCACGACAGCGGCCACGCTCCGTATATTCCGCGCGGCAACGCCGCCTGATCGCCAACGCGTGCCTCTGCCCAGAGCCGAGCAACTCATCGACCTGCTGCTGGCGCGCCAGCAGCGACCGCCCATCCTCGAGAAGAACACTGGCCTGCCGTACGGCTGGGCGATCTGGCTGCGGACGCTGACGCCGCTGCCGCGTCCGTTGCACGCGCGCGAAGTGATCGCGGTGCTGCTGCCGCGACCGCTGCCAGGCCCCCCGGGGCAATTGCCGGCGCTGGGGCCATGGGCGTCCCTGCGCCGCCTGTTCTGGCAGGACTGGGATCCGGCGCCTCGCGACCAGCGTTGGATGCGCTGGACCTCGGCGCTGCTCAGCGCGCTGCTGCATCTGTTGTTCTTCCTGCTGCTGCTGTGGGTGGCGGTGATCCGCACGTCTTCGCCGGACGAGCAGGGCAGCGAGGGTGAGCGCGTGCAGATTGAATTCGTCGGCCGTGCTGCACAGGAAGGCGGCGGCGACCAGCCCGGTGCCGAGGCAGCTGCCGCCGCAGAGGCCGGTGCCGCAGCCGCAGGCCAGGATGCCGGAGCGGCGACAGCGCCCCGGCCGCAACCGTCTGCACCTGCGCCGTCTTCTACTGCCGCTGCCACGGCACCGACCGCCAGCGTGCCGCCGCCGCCCGAGGTGGAGCCGGCGCCGGTGGCCGCACCGCCGCCCTCACCGGTACAGGCCACCGAAGTTGCAGAGGCGACCGCCGAATTCGTGGTGCCGCCGGTCGCACTGCCGCGCACCGAGGTCAGCATCGTGCCTCGCGACACCATTCCGACGGTGCGCGAGCGCAGCGTGCTGCCGGTACAGGCTGCGCCGATAGCAACGCCGGTACGCACGCCCGACGTGGCAGTGCAGGCTCCGCGCGTGCGCGATGTGCAGGTGCAGGAGCGCGAAATCAGCACGGTCGAAGCGCCGGTGGCGCCGCAGCCGATGCGGACCACCGACATCCAGGTACGCGTACCGCAACGCGACGTACAGGTGCGCGAGCGCGAAGTGCAGGCCGTGACCGATCCGCAGGTGCGCATGGCCACCGTCGCAGGGCGCGAGCCCACGGTGCGTGCGCCTGCCGGGCGCGAGGTGCAGGTGCGCGAACGGGAGGTTGCTGCCGCTCCGCAACCTGCCGCGTCGACTGCGGCAGGCAGCGCGACCACGCCGACGCCGGCACCCGCCGGCAGTTCGGCCCAGAACAGCGCCAGCGTGGCGCGCCCTGCGACGACCAGCACCGCCGCGGCACAGGCGGGCGCCCGTCCGGCACCAACCCCGGGCAACTGGGCAACGCCCGCACGCGGTGACGACTGGGGCGCTTCCAGCCGCAATCGCGACGGCGCCAACCAGGGCGCCGCGCAAACCAGTGCGGGCAAGGGCGACGGTCTGTTCAACGCTGACGGCAGCGTACGCGTGGCCGGCCAGGACGGGGCCGGCAAGGCCGAGCGCGGCGCACCCGGTGGGGCCAACGACGGCTGGAGCAAGGAGCGCATCGCCGAGTCCGGCAAATGGTTGAAGCGGCCGCCGTACGACTACACGCCTACCTCGTTCGACAAGTATTGGGTGCCGCAGGAATCGCTGCTCGCCGAATGGGTGCGCAAGGGCGTCAAGGCAATGGAGATTCCGTTGCCGGGTACCAGCACGAAGATTTCCTGCGTGATCTCGATCCTGCAGGCCGGTGGCGGCTGTGGCCTCACCGATCCGAACATGCAGGACCAGCCCGCAGTGGCGCGTCCGCCGCCGGATATCCCGTTCAAGAAAGAGCTGCAGGAAGATAACGGCAGCCGGTAGGGTGCCGCATCCACGCATGGCGTGGATCTACTGTGCATCCAGCTGCGCCGGGTAGATCCACGCCATGCGTGGATGATCCATGCGCTTCACGTGCATGCCGACCAAGGTCGGCCTCTACCAGGTCATTCGCTCTGCGACAGGAACACCCAGAACGGGACGTCGCGACCTACCCAGTCACGGCTGGCTTCATCCAGGATGTCCAGCAGCGTGTCGAACTCCTTGCCTGCACCGGCGCGCAGGGCATCGACATCGGCCAGGAACAGCGCATAGCCATGGGCAGGCAACCACTGCAGGTCGCGCAGGTTGTCGGCCAGTGCATCCCAGTTGCCGCCGAAGCCGGCAGGGAAATCAAGCTGGGCGGCCAGCCGCGCCAGCAGGGTGCGCTTGTCGCTCACGCCATCCAGGTCGATCCGGATAACCTTCAGGTCGGCATCGCGCATCGCTGCCGACAGTGCGCTGATATCGGAGCTGTCGATCGCGTAGACGCCGGCATTGTTGATGTCATGCAGGCCGAGGCCGAAATCATCGTGGCTCATGGGCGTTCTCCGGAGGCCGGTACGGTGAAGCTGCGGAACGATTCGTAGTGATCATCGGTGTAGTACCAGGCATCGGGCGGGTTGCCACCGGTGACGATGCGCCGCGCGCCGCGGTTGCCTGCACCGGGCGTGTCGACGGTGTACTCGCGGTAGTAGCCACGCGGGCGCTGTGGCAGCTGTTGTTCGCGGTTGCCGAAGGTGCTGCCATCCTGCCGATGCGGGAACGGGCCGCCGCGCTGGATCAGCGCGATGGTCTGGCGGGCCTCGGCCGGAAGGAAGGCGGGCAGGCCGCTGTCGCTGCTGCTGTTGCGCAGCGCCGGTGCGTTGGTTGCCGGAGTGCCCTGCAGGTCGGGCGCGAACTGCGGCGGCGGCGGCCGCTGCAGAAAATGATTGACGACCAGGCCGAGCAGCAGCAGGACGATGGCAGTGATCAACAGCCGGGGGTTGCGCATGGGCAGGAGCAGGCGAGGGTGGTGCGCCCACTGTAGCGCCTGCGCGCTGCACCCTGCATGAGGGCACGCGCCGCGTCACCGCTGCGTAACAATTGCCGGCATGCTCACCTGCAGGACGCAATTTCCTTTACATCCCCCTTGGTAATCTGGCGGTCTGTCCCCATCATTCACCGCGCACCGCCCGACGATGCCGTCGGGTGCCCTCGCTATCAGGAGATGCATCATGGCCTACACCCTGCCCAAGCTGCCCTACGCCTACGACGCGCTGGAACCGCATATCGATGCGGCGACGATGGAAATCCATCACACCAAGCATCACCAGACCTACATCAACAACGTCAACGCTGCGCTGGAAGGCACCGAGTACGCCGACCTGCCGGTCGAAGAACTGGTGAAGAAGCTGAAGTCGCTGCCGGAGAACCTGCAGGGTCCGGTGCGCAACAACGGTGGCGGCCACGCCAACCACTCGCTGTTCTGGACCGTGATGGCCCCGAACGCCGGTGGCAACCCGGTGGGCGATGTGGCCAAGGCGATCGACAAGGACCTGGGCGGTTTCGACAAGTTCAAGGATGCCTTCACCAAGGCCGCGCTGACCCGTTTCGGCAGTGGCTGGGCGTGGCTGAGCGTGACCCCGGACAAGAAGGTCGTGGTCGAAAGCAGCGGCAACCAGGACAGCCCGTTGATGGAAGGCAACACCCCCATCCTCGGTCTGGACGTGTGGGAACACGCGTACTACCTGAAGTATCAGAACCGCCGTCCGGAATACATCGGCGCGTTCTTCAACGTCATCGACTGGAACGAAGTCGAGCGTCGTTACCAGGAAGCGATCGCCTGATCGCAGTGCCTGCGTGAAGTGGAAGGCCGGGGGAGACCCCGGCCTTTTTTGTTTGCGCATCGGTGGTGCCGGCCGTTGGCCGGCAACCTCACGACGGTCCTGGCAGGAATGTTGCAGTTGCCGGCCAGCGGCCGGCACTCCCCGCGGGCGAAGTCATTCGGTAGTGGCAGGCACGTCCTGCAGCCGCAGCGTCGCCATCACGCCCAGGCGCAGGCCGGGCAGGTCGCCGTCGGCAGGCAGCATGATCGCCTGCTGGCGGATGCCGCCGAAATGCTTGACCTGGAACAGCACATCCAGCCCATGGCCACTGGCGCCGCCGCCGCTGGCCGCCGGTGCGCCGGGATTGCGCCGGGCCGGCTGGAAGCCGGGCGTGCTGCGCACCAGCTCGACGGTGCTTGCGGAAAAATCCCCTGCGATCAGGCTCGGCATGCCCTCGGCCGTGGCGCCGATCCAGGTCATCAGGTCGCTGGTCTGGTGCTGCCGGGCCGTGGCCTCATCCGGCTCCGGCCGCAGGCGCGCGACGTAGACGTTGACGTCGTTGTCGCCCAGCCGCAGGCGCATCATGCCGGCGGCACTGAAGGTGCCCGGCGGATGCAGCAGGGTGACGCCGTCCTCGCTGACCGGCAGCCGGCTGAGCATCGCGTTGCCATGCCGGACCGGCTGGCTCGGCGGGTCTGCGGTGACGAAATCGCAGCTGTAGCGCAGCCGGCTGGCCAACCAGCAGGCCGGGTTGCGCCCTTGCTGCTGCAGGACCTGCTGCACCGAGATCACATCCGGCTGCAGATCGGTCAGCAGCTGCAGCACCTGTTCGCGGCGCTGCTTCCATTGCCCTTCATCACGGCTGGGCAGTTCCAGCGCGGCGACGGTCAATTGCCGCACCTCCGTGGCAAGGCCGGCCGCCGGCGGCGCCTGCGGTCGCGCCAATGCAGGCACGGCCAGCATGAGGGCGAGGCAGCTGGACAGGATGCGGGCAAAGGGGAGGGGGCGCATAACGATAAGTTTACGCTTTTGCCGTGCAGGTTCCGTGACTTCCGGCAGGGCCGCACATGCCTGCCATGCTTTGGCGCGCCTGTCATGCAGCCCTGCAGCGTGCTTCGCACGCACAGGTTCCGGTACTCTTGCGCCTTTCGTTTTGCAGGAATGCCTTACAGGATGAGCCACGACGCAGTCGCCCCCATCGCCGGCCAGGGAAAGATGCCGCGCCAGATCCCGTACATCATCGGCAATGAGGCCTGCGAGCGGTTCAGTTTCTACGGGATGCGCAACATCCTGGTGCAGTTCCTGATCACCTCCCTGCTGCTGCAGGAAATCACGGCCGAAGGCCGTGCCGGTGAAGCCAAGGACATCATGCACAGCTTCATGATCGGCGTGTATTTCTTCCCGCTGCTCGGTGGCTGGTTGGCCGACAAGTTCTTCGGCAAGTACCACACCATCCTGTGGTTCAGCCTGGTCTACTGCATGGGCCATCTGTGCCTTGCGCTGTTCGAGGGCAGCCGTGGCGGCTTCTTCCTCGGCCTGGGCCTGATCGCGCTGGGCGCCGGTGGCATCAAGCCGCTGGTGGCCTCGTTCATGGGCGACCAGTTCGACCAGAGCAACAAGCACCTGGCCAAGATCGTCTTCGACGCCTTCTACTGGATCATCAACTTCGGCTCGTTGTTCGCCTCGCTGCTGATCCCGCTGGTGCTGAAGAACTGGGGCCCGCAGTGGGCGTTCGGTATTCCGGGCATCCTGATGTTCATCGCCACCTTCGTGTTCTGGCTGGGCCGCAAGCGCTACGTGTTGGTGCCGTTGCCGCCGAAGGACCCGCATTCGTTCGCCAATGTGGTGCGCACCGCGCTGACCACGCGGGTGGCCGGCCAGGGCCGTCCGGGCCTGGTGATCGCCGTGCTCGGCCTGGTGCTGGCGTTGGCCTCGTTCGGCCTGGTCGGCTCGCTCGGCATCGTGATCTGCCTGTGCCTGGCGCTGGTCTCGATCCTGGCGGGCATCGGTGGTGGTACCTGGCTGCAGCTGGACCGCGCGCGCGGCCAGCATCCGGCCGAAGCCGTGGAAGGCGTGCGCTCGGTGCTGCGCGTGCTGGTGATCTTCGCCCTGACCACGCCGTTCTTCTCGCTGTTCGACCAGAAAGCCTCGACCTGGGTGCTGCAGGGCCAGCAGATGCAGATGCCGAGCTGGTTCACCGCCTCGCAGATGCAGGCGCTGAATCCGCTGCTGGTGATGATCCTGATTCCGTTCAACAACCTGGTGCTGTACCCGGCCCTTCGCCGCTTCGGTTTCGAGCCGACCGCGCTGCGCCGGATGACCGCCGGCATCGCCTTCAGTGGCCTGGCCTGGATCGTAGTGGGTGGCATCCAGGTGGTGATGGATGGCGGCAATGCGATGTCGATCTTCTGGCAGATGCTGCCGTACGCGCTGCTGACCTTCGGTGAGGTGCTGGTCTCGGCCACCGGCCTGGAGTTCGCCTACAGCCAGGCCCCGCAGGCGATGAAGGGCGTGGTGATGAGCTTCTGGAACCTGACCACCACCATCGGCAACCTGTGGGTGCTGCTGTCCAACGCGGCGGTACGTAACGACACGGTCACCCACAAGATCGCCAGTACGGGCCTGAGCGAAGCGGCATTCCTGATGTTCTTCTTCGCCGGTTTCGCCTTCGTCGCGGCGTTGGCCTTCGGTTGGTATGCGAAACGCTATCGTATGGTCGACAACTACCGCACCGCCTGAGCCTGACATGACCCCCGTCAATCTGCTGTTGATCGCCATCACCGCCATCCTGTCGTGGATGGCGTTCAACAACCGCAAGCTGGCTGACCGCCTGATCCTGTGGCCGCCGGCGGTGGATCGCCACCGCCAGTACGACCGCCTGATCACCTACGGCTTCATCCATGCCGACTGGTCGCACCTGATCTTCAACATGATCACCCTGTTCTTCTTCGGGGGGTTCATCGAGAGCGTGATGGTGCAGCTGACCGGCAGCTACCTGGTCTATCCGGCGTTCTATGTCGGTGCGTTGCTGGTCTCGATCCTGCCCAGCTACCTGAAGAACCAGAAGAACCCGAACTACCTCAGCCTCGGTGCGTCCGGGGCGGTGTCGGCGGTGCTGTTCGCCTTCATCCTGATCAAGCCGTGGTCGATCATCCTGGTGTTCTTCATCCCGGCGCCGGCGATCGTCTATGCCGCGTTCTACGTCGGCTACAGCATCTGGATGGACAAGCGCGGTGGCGATCGCATCAACCACAGCGCGCACCTGGCCGGTGCGGCGTTCGGCGTGATCTTCATGCTGGCCATGCAGCCGAGCATCTTCAGTCACTTCCTGCGCGAGCTGTCTAACCCGACCTTCCGCCTCGGCGGCGGCTGAGGGTGGCCGGGGTCGGATCCACTGGATCCGACCCCCGGGGCCGCGGCCCCGCTCCGGGTCAGGCCCGGGTCTGCTGACCGTAGGTATCGAGCAGGCGGGAGAAGACTTCCTCGCCGATGCTCTGGAACGCCTGGTCTTCGGTCTGTCCCTCCACGGCCAGTTGCAGCAGGCCCTCCAGCAGGGCGTGATCGGTATCGGATTGGGAATCGCTGGGGTGCATCACGGGCCTCCACGGCAGATCGCTAGGTCAACTGTCGCAAGGGGCATGCCAGGCTGGCGCACCCCTGCAGAGGGGGTAGCGGCCGGCTGGCCTGAAGCTTGAGGGCAACAAGTGACGCAACGGGCGCAGACTTGTCCCTGTTCAGACTTCACGCGATCATGGCGCCCGCGTGCGCACCATCCACGCAGTCGCCGCAGGAGACAGTCCCATGGCTTCGGTCACGCCCCCCGGTCTGGCTTACGAGGTCGAACACGATCAGGTCAACCACCGTTTCACCGCC
Organism: Stenotrophomonas sp. 01N47; assembly: GCF_056399165.1. Lineage (NCBI taxonomy): Bacteria > Pseudomonadati > Pseudomonadota > Gammaproteobacteria > Lysobacterales > Lysobacteraceae > Stenotrophomonas > Stenotrophomonas sp. 01N47. The sequence goes on along the minus strand of NZ_JBFTQU010000001.1, from coordinate 788,128 downwards.
CGCGTGCGCGGACAGGTGGCACTGTTGGAGTACCAGATCAAGCGCAGGCGGATGGTCATCACCCATACCGAAGTGCCCGAGCCGATCGCCGGACGTGGCATTGCCGGTGAGCTGACCCGGGTCGCACTGCGTTTCGCCCGTGAGCAGAAGTACAAGGTGGTGCCGGCATGTGCCTATGCCGAGGCCTTCCTGCAGCGGCACGAGGAGTACCACGATCTGCTTGTGGGCTGAATCCAGCGGGCCACCCTTCAGCCAGGGCAGGCGATGATGTATGAACATGAACAGGGGATCCCGATGAAGATTGGAAACAACCGGCCACTGCACGCCAGCGTGCTGGCCGGCGCTATGGGCGTGCTGTTGCTGGCTGGTTGCCAGCGCGAGAACGAGGCGGCTCCGGCCACCGATGCCGCACCTGCGGCCGAAACCACCGGCACCGCCGAGGCACCCGCAGCGGAAGCGCCGTTGGATCTGCGCGATGTGATCGAGAACAACGAACGTGAAGTGGTCGGGATCAGCTACCCGGCGGGCATCGATCGTTATCCGGGCCTGGCACGCGCGCTGCAGGCCTATGCCACCTCCGCCCGCAGCGATCTGCAGCAGGCGCTGGACGGCTTGGGCAACGACAAGCCGACCATGCCCTATGAGCTGTCGCTGAGCTTCGAGAAGCTGCTGGAGACGCCGCAACTGGTGGTGGTCAGTGCCGACGGCAGCCGCTACACCGGCGGCGCCCATGGCGAACCGCTGGTTGCTCGTTTCGTGTGGCTGCCGGCGCAGCAGCAGATGCTGAGCGCCGACAAGCTGGTGGCCGATGCCAAGGGCTGGAAAGCGATCAGCGATTTCGTCGCCGACCAGCTGCGCGAGCGTGTGGCCACCCGCCTCAGCGGCGAGGACATGGACCCGTCGCAGCTGCAGGAATCGCTGCGCAATGCCTCGCGGATGATCGCCGACGGCACCGGTCCGCAGGCCGATAACTTCAGCCAGTTCCAGCCGCTGACCGACGACAAGGGACAGATCACCGCGCTGCGCTTCGTGTTCCCGCCCTACCAGGTGGGTCCATACTCGGACGGTACCCAGACCGCTGATGTGCCGGCCTCGGTGGTGTTGCCGCACGTGGCCAAGGACTACGTGGAGCTGTTCGCACGCGGGTAACCGTAGACGAGGAGGTGACGTGGATACAGGGTTGCAGGAGCGGGTCACCGGCCTGCTCCACGAGGCCGGGGTCCAGATCGATGGAACCCGGCCACAGGATATCCAGGTGCATGACCCGCGCTTCTTCGCGCGGGTCATGGCGCACGGCTCACTCGGCTTGGGCGAAAGCTACATGGACGGCTGGTGGGATGCCAACGTCCTGGATGAATTCCTGTTCCACCTGATGCAGGCGCACCTGGACGAACGGGTGCACGGCTGGCGTGAGGTAGCCGACGCCCTGAGAGCGCGTCTGTTCAATCTGCAGGCCGGGCAGCGCAGCTATGAAGTCGGCCGCCGCCACTACGACCTCGGCAACGACCTGTACCAGGCGATGCTTGGCCAGCGCCTGGTCTACAGCTGTGGCTATTGGCGCAACGCCAACGATCTGGATGGCGCGCAGGAAGCCAAGCTCGATCTGGTGTGCCGCAAGCTTGGGCTGCGCCCCGGGCAACGCGTGCTGGATATCGGCTGCGGTTGGGGCGAGGCGCTGAAGTTCGCCGCTGAGCGCTATGGTGTCAGTGGCGTGGGCATCACCATTTCGCAGGAGCAGGCCGACTACGCGCGTGAGTTGTGCGCTGGCCTGCCGATCGAGATCCGGCTGCAGGACTATCGCGAACTGGACGAGCCGTTCGACGCGGTGTTCTCCATCGGCATGTTCGAACATGTCGGCGACAAGAACTACCGCCGCTTTTTCGACGTGGCCCGGCGCTGCCTTTCGCCGCGGGGACTGCTGCTGTTGCATACCATTGGCAGCAACATTTCGCGCCACCGCACCGATCCGTGGATCGCCCGCTACATCTTTCCCAATTCGATGCTGCCGTCGGCGGTGCAGATCAGCCGGGCGTTCGAAGGGCGTTTCGTGCTGGAGGACTGGCACAACTTCGGAACCGACTACGACCTGACGCTGCAGGCCTGGCGGCGCAACGTGGAAGCGGCGTGGCCGCAGCTGGACGCACGTTATGACGAGCATTTCCGGCGCATGTGGCGTTTCTATCTGGCCGGATCGATGGCCAGCTTCCGCTGCCGGCATGCGCAGCTGTGGCAGCTGGTGCTGTCGCCGGAGGGCGTGCGCGGCGGCTATGTGGCGCCGCGGTGATGCGTTTCTTTCCTGCGGCGCAGTGGCGTTCTCCCGGCGTGCTGATTGCGACGCTTTCTGACTTCATGTGCATCGGATGGGGGCGCTGGTCATGACCGGGCGAGGTCGACGCTAGAATCGCTGGCCGGCGGTTCGTCCGCATCACTCAGGGTTTGGCGGCATGGGCTGGGATATCACCTACCATCCGATTGCGGATTGCGAAATCCGCGACATCTATTTCCGGGCGCTCGAGGATCCTACGTTGGTCAGCGAGCTGCAGCAGCGCTTCCAGATCCATCCGTTCTATGTCGAACAGCTGCAGGAGCGACTCGAAGAAGCTCGCACGTTCGGTCTGGAGGTCCCCTTCGAGAAGGGGCACGCGCTGTATCTGGCGATCGTCGCCGGACATCTTCGGCGCTATCACTATCTTCGGGGAAGTGCGCTGTCGTTCTTCATCGACGATCCGATCGTGGCCCGCTACTTTGCTGACTGGCGCGAGCTGGTTCCGCCCGCCTGGAGGGATGCAGCGGCCGGTAACCACCTGCAGGAGAATTACGGTGGTGGCGTCTTCATCACGCACGGGCGACTGCGGCAGCTGCGCGCGGACTATGCGCTGGACGCGGATCTGAGCTCGCGGCTGGACGAGCTGTTTTCCGATGGCCGCCTGGCGGTGTTCTGGAGCGTGGTAGATGACGCGATCGCCAACGGATGCGGTCTGCTGGAAGCCACCGAGGTGGTCGAGCCAAACCCGATGAAACTGGAAGTGTCGACCAGCTTGAGCAACCTGCTGAACTGCAGCAAGGACGGGGCACTGCTGTATGCGCAGGCCGCCGCCACGCAATTGGCTGGCTTCCTTGCGGATCCTCCGCCTTCCGCCCCGGCTGCACCGGCCGCGACCGGCGCGGGGAAGCGCTGGTGGGAGCGCCTTTTCCGGCGTTGATCCGGGTGGCATCCGCGCATGTCGTGGATCTGCCGAGGGTATGCAAGCAAAAAAACCGCCCGGTCTCCCGGGCGGTTTTCATTTCACGCTACGGTGCCGGCGATCAGTTGCCGGTGCCGGTCAGGCCGCGCTTCTCAAGCAGCGGTTCGATCTGCGGCTCGTGGCCGGCGAAATCGCGGAACAGCTGCATCGCGTCCACGCTGCCACCCTTGGACAGCAGGGTCGCGCGGAAGTGGTCGCCATTCTTGCGGCTCAGGCCACCGTTGTCGCGGAACCACTTCTGGGTGTTGGCGTCGAGCACTTCCGACCAGATGTAGGCGTAGTAGCCGGCCGAGTAGCCGCCCATGATGTGGCTGAAGTACGGGGTCTTGTAGCGCGGCGGCACCGGCGCGTAGTAGATGCCGTCCTTCTCCAGCGCGGCGCGCTCGAAGGCCATCACGTCCTTGGCGGCCGGCACCTGGTCCGGGCCGATCTGGTGCCAGCGCTGGTCGAGCATGGCGGCGCCCAGGTACTCGGTGGTGGCAAAGCCCTGGTTGAACTTGGCCGCGGCCAGCACCTTGTCCAGCAGTGCCTGCGGCATTGCCGAGCCATTCTGGTAGTGCTTGGCGTAGTTCTTCAGGATGGCCGGGTTGTCGGCCCACATCTCGTTGACCTGCGAGGGGAACTCGACGAAGTCGCGCGGCACCGCGGTGCCCGAGAAGTACGGATACTTCACATTCGAGAACATGCCGTGCAGGGCGTGGCCGAACTCGTGGAAGGTGGTGCTCACTTCATCCCAGGTCAGCAGAGTCGGCTGGCCGGCCGGCGGCTTGGGAATGTTCAGGTGATTGGCCACCACCGGCTTGAAACCGGTCAGCTTGGACTGCGAGACGTACGAGTTCATCCACGCACCGCCGCGCTTGGAGGCACGTGCGTACGGGTCGAAGATGAAGATCGCCAGCTGGCTGCCATCGGCATCGAACACGTCATAGACGGTGACGTCATCGTGGTAGACCGGCAGGTCGGTGCGCTGCTTGAAGGTCAGGCCGAATTCCTGGTTGGCGGCGAAGAACACGCCGTTCTCCAGCACGTTCTTCATCTCGAAGTACGGCTTCAGCTGCGATTCGTCGAAGTTGTACTTGGCCTGGCGCACCTTCTCGCTGTAGAAGGCCCAGTCCCACGGCTCCAGCTTGAAGGTCGGCTTGCCGGCGGCCTTCTGTTCCTGGTCGATCATTGCCTGCAGGTCGGCGGCTTCGCGCTTGGCGTTGGCCACCGCTGCCGGTGCCAGCTTGCCGAGCATCGCATTGACCGCTTCGGGGGTCTTGGCGGTCTGGTTGGTCAGGTTGTAGGCGGCGAAGTTGGCAAAGCCCATCAGCTTGGCCTTGTCGGCGCGCAGCTGCATGATGCGCGCGACCAGCGCGGTGTTGTCGAACTCACCGCCGCGGCTGCCGCGGGTGGTGGACGCTTCGTAGATCTTCTGGCGCAGGGCACGGTTGGCCAGGTTGGTCAGCGGCGGCTGGCCGGTGGTGTTGAGCAGGGTGATCACGTACTTGCCGTCCAGGCCACGGGCCTTGGCGGCTTCGGCGGCAGCGGCGATCTGCTCCTTGGACAGGCCGTCCAGTTCCTTGACGTCGTTGACGGTGATCGCCGAAGCGTTCACTTCCGACTGCACGTTCTGGCTGAACTTGGTGCCGAGGTTGGCCAGCTCGGCGTTCATTTCCTTCAGTTTGGTCTTGTCGGCCTCGGACAGCTTGGCGCCGGCGCGCACGTAGTTGTCGTAGTACTTCTCGACCAGGCGAACGCCTTCAGCGTCCAGGCCCAGGGTGGCGCGGCTGTCATACAGCGCCTGGATGCGCGCGAACAGCTTGCCGTTCAGCGCGATCGCATCGCTGTGCGCGGCGAACTTCGCCGAATAGTCGGCCTGCAGCTTCTTGCGGGTGTCGTTGGTGTCGGCGCCGACCAGGCTGAAGAACACGGTGGTCGCGCGGTCCAGGGTGTCACCGCTCTTTTCCAGGGCGATGATGGTGTTGTCGAAGGTCGGCTTGGCCTTGGTGTTGGCGATCGCCTCCACTTCCTTCAGCTGCTGCGCCATGCCGGCGTCGAAGGCCGGGGCGAAGTCGCTGTCCTTGATCTTGTCGAACTGCGGGAAATGCAGCGGCAGCGGGCTGTCGGCGAAGAACGGATTGGCCTGCTGGGCATTGGCAGCGGTGGCCGGGGCGGCGGCGCTGGCCGAATAGGCGGGCAGGGCAAGGCCGAGGGTCATGGCCACGGCAAGGGCAAGGCGGGTGGTCAAGGTCGATACTCCGGTAAGGCAAACAAGGGCCCGAGGGTAACCCGGCCCGGCGCGCCCGCACTTGTGTCAAAAGGCATGTTGGCAAAGCCGCCCCGCAGCAGGGCCACCCTCTGGCTGGTTGCCCGGGTACCATGCAATCACCGCCCACGGCCCACCGCCATGACCACTGCCTACGATTTCAGCTTCCGTGACCTTGAAGGCCAGCCGCAGGTGTTGGCGCAGTACCAGGGCCGTCCGCTGCTGCTGGTGAACGTGGCCAGCCGCTGTGGCTTCACCCCGCAGTACACCGGGTTGGAACAGCTGTGGCAGGACTATCGTGATCGCGGCCTGGTGGTGATCGGCTTTCCCTGCAACCAGTTCGGTGCGCAGGAGCCGGGCGATGCTGCGCAGATCCGCCAGTTCTGTTCGATTGATTACCCGGTCAGCTTCCCGCTGTCGCAGAAGATCGAGGTCAACGGCGAGGGTGCCGACCCGCTGTGGGCATGGCTGTCGCACCAGAAGCGCGGGCTGCTGGGCATCGCCCGCATCAAGTGGAACTTCAGCAAGTTCCTGGTCGATCGCCAGGGCCAGGTGGTGGATCGCTATGCGCCGACCACCAAGCCGGAGCAGCTGCGCGGCGGCATCGAAGCGCTGCTCTGAAGGTAGTGCCGGCCGCTGGCCGGCAACCCCGTGGTTGCAGCAAAACCGGCCAATGGCCGGCACTACCGTTGCAGCTTATTTCTCGACGAACGCGCGCTCGAACACGTAGTGGCCGGGCGTACCGATGCGCGGCGAGGTCTGGAAACCGCGGCTGTCCAGCACGGTGCGCAGGTCGGCCAGCATCTGCGGGCTGCCGCAGATCATCGCGCGGTCGTTTTCCGGGCTCAGCTCCGGCAGGCCCAGGGTGCGCTGCATTTCGCCGCTTTCCATCAGTTGGGTCAGGCGGCCCTGGTTGGCGAACGGCTCGCGGGTGACGGCTGGGTAGTACAGCAGCTTGTCGCCGATCATCTCGCCCAGGAACTCATGCTCGCGCAGTTCCTTTTCGAAGTAGTCGCGGTAGGCCAGGTCCTTTTCGTAGCGCACGCCATGGCAGAGGATCACCTTCTCGAAGCGCTCGTAGGTTTCCGGGTCCTTGATGACCGAAAGCCACGGTGCCATGCCGGTGCCGGTACCCAGCAGGTACAGGTTCTTGCCGGGGTGCAGGTCGCTGATCAGCAGGGTGCCGGTGGGCTTCTTGCCGACCAGCACCTTGTCGCCCGGCTTGATGTGCTGCAGGCGCGAGGTCAGCGGGCCGTCCTGCACCTTGATGCTGAAGAACTCCAGGTGCTCTTCCCAGTTGGCGCTGGCGATGGAGTACGCGCGCAGCAGCGGCCGCGCGTCGGTCTCCAGGCCGATCATCACGAACTGGCCGTTCTCGAAGCGGAAACCGCTGTCACGGGTAAGGGTGAAGCTGAAGTAGGCGTCGGTCCAGTGGCGGACCTCAAGCACCGTTTCGGCGCCGAAAGCGGAGGACATGGGCGTATCTATCGGAAGTCGTCGGGACAATTCTATCTCAAATGAGACAGGTTCTCATTAGGCGGAACGAGAGGCGTTCTCAGCGGTAACCTGCCGCCTGCAGCTCGAACAGCTCGGCATAGCGGCCGCCCTGGGCCATCAGCTGCGCGTGAGTGCCGCTGGCCTCGATGCGGCCGTCAGCCAGCACCAGGATGCGGTCGGCCATGCGCACCGACGAGAACCGATGGGAAATCAGCACGGCAGTACGATTATCCGCCAACTCCCTGAACCGCTGGAACACTTCGAACTCGGCACGGGCGTCCAGCGCCGCGGTGGGTTCATCCAGGATCATCACCTGTGCATCGCGCATCCACGCACGGGCGATGGCGATCTTCTGCCACTGGCCACCGGACAGGTCCACGCCCTGCTTGAAGCCGCGGCCGATCTGCTGGTCGTAGCCGCCGGGCAGGGCCGCGATCACTTCCTCGGCCATGCCGCGGCGGGCGGCGTCGGTGATCCGCGCGCGGTCGTCCATCGCTTCCACCTGGCCGACACCGATGTTCTCGCCGGCACTGAGGTTGTAACGCACGAAGTCCTGGAAGATCACGCCGAGATTGGCGCGCAGGTCGTCCAGGTCGTAGTCGCGCAGGTCGCGGCCATCCAGCAGGATGCGGCCTTCGTCGGGTTCGTACAGGCGTGCCAGCAGCTTGACCAGGGTGGTCTTGCCCGCGCCGTTCTCGCCGACCAGCGCCAGTACTTCGCCCGCGTGCAGGTGGAAATCCAGGTGGCGCACGGCCCATTGCTCGGCATCGGGGTAGCGGAAGCCCACGTCCTCGAACACGAAGCCCTCGCGGATCGGCTGCGGCACGCGCACCGCGTCCTTTCGCGAATGGATTTCCGGTTCGATCTGGAAGAACGAATACAGGTCGTCCAGGTACAGCGCCTGGCTGGCGACCTGCGAGAACCCGATCAGCAGGCCTTCCAGCAACTGGCGCAGGCGCAGGAAGCTGCCGGCGAGGAAGGTCAGGTCACCGATCGAAAAATCGCCGCGCACCGTGCGCCAGGCGATATAGGCATACGCGGTGTAGTAGCCCAGCGTGCCCAGCGCGGCCAGCAGCGTGCCCCAGAACGCACGCCGCCGGGCGAGCGCGCGGTTGGCCAGGAACAGTGCCGCCGACAAGCTGCGGTAACGGTCGACCAGGAACCGGTGCAGGTTGAAGATCTTTACTTCCTTGGCCGTTTCCACGCTGGCGCCGAGCTGGCGCAGGTAGTCCAGCTGGCGGCGTTCCGGCGTCCAGAGGAAGTTGAGGCTGTAACCGGCCGCATTGAAGTGTGATTCGCCGATGAAGGCCGGCACCAGTGCCAGCGCCAGCAGCAGGATCAGCCACGGCGCGTAGACCAGCAGACCGACGGCCAGGCTGGCGACGGTGATCGCATCCTGCACCTGGCCGAACAGCTGGCTCATCAGGTTCATCCGGCCCATGGTCTGGCGCCGCGCACGGTCCAGCTTGTCCTGCAGGTCCGGGTCCTCGAAGTCCTCCAGGTCCAGGGTGGCTGCGTGTTCCATCAGGCGCACGCTGGTGACGTTGGCGAACAGTTCCGACAGCAGGGCATCGGCGTAGCTGACCAGACGGCCGAGCAGGTCCGAGGCGATGGCCAGGCCCAGTTCCAGTGCCAGCAGGCCGAGCAGCGGATTGAGCAAGCCACTGGACAGGGCCTCGCCCAGCGGCGGGAAGCCCGCGTCGTGCTGGCTGAGGTGCAGCGCGGTATCGATGATCAGCTTGCCGACGTACAGCATCGCCACTGGCAGCAGCGCACGGATCAGGCGCAGGCCAAGACTGGCCAGGGTCAGGGCGCGGCTGGTCTGCCACACCTGACGCAGGAATGGCGGCAGGTTGCGCATCGCCTTGAAGCGTTGACGCAGGCTGGGTTTCTTGGCGCCGGCGGCGCCGGCAATGGGGGAAGCAGGCATGCCGCTATTGTGCGCGCCTGATACGTGCAGGTGGGGTCAGCGCAGCCGTGTGGCTGACACCGGGGTCAGATCCCTTTGCGCGGCAAAGGGCTCTGACCCCCGCGACCCACAATGGGTCAGAGCCCTTCGCAGTGCGAAGGGATCCGACCCACCTCCATCCACGCATGGCGTGGATCTACTGTGTCGACCAAGGTCGACACCTACCGAACAGCAGCAGGAAACTTTCGAAGGCGGGGTGGGCCAGGTCGAAGGGGCGTGAGCCGCATGGGCCCGAGGCATGTCTCGGGCGGGTGGGGCAGGACGCCCAACCCCGGTCTTGCCGTGTGCGCAGGACAGCGCATACGCGCAAGCGGCGACCGAGCTTACATGGACGTACTTGCAGCGTCCCCTGCGACCTGGCCCACTCCGCCATCCCACAGGAAGCCAGCTTCTGCTGTTGCTGTTGCTGTTGAGGTTGAGGTTGAGGTTGAGGTTGCCGGCCAGCGGCCGGCACTACAGCGGGTGCCGGGCGCAGCCCGGCCGGCAACCCCCTTACGGCAGCGGCGGCAGCAGCCCGGCACCCAGCCGGTTCCAGGCATTGATCACCGCGATACCCATGCTCAGGTCGCTGATGCCCTTTTCATCGAAGTGCGGCGCCAACGCATCGAACGCCGCCTGCGACGGTGCACCGTCGGTCAACCGGGTCAGCGCCTCGGCCCAGCCCAGTGCCGCGCGTTCGCGTTCGTCGAAGAAGCGGCTCTCGTGCCAGGCCGGCAACGTATCCAGCTTGCGCGGCTCGATGCCGCCCTTGCGCAGCGCGGTGGCATGCATGTCCATGCAGTAGCCGCAGCCGTTGAGCTGCGAGACGCGCAGGAACACCAGTTCCATCAGGGTCGGATCGATCGAACTGTCATGCACCGCCTTGCTGGTGGCCAGCAGACCCTTGAAGGCTTCGGCGGCGAGGCGGGTGTAAGGAACGCGGGGAGAGGCATGGTTGGACATCTTCAGCTCCACGGCGGCCACGATGGCCGCCTTTCAGTACAAGGACGCAGTGCCGTTTCCGTTCGTGACACCAAGCTGCTAGAAGCGACATCTTGACGGGCCAAATGCGACTCCAGATGCGTCCTGCGATCTCAAAGAGCCCTGCAGTGGCATCAAACCCTGATGCATCGTCTCAGCTCATCACCTGGAATTCGGCAGCTGACGTGAGAATCAATGCTCTCAACTGGTCAATGTCGGCTTTAATGAGCGCGGGAAGAGTGTCCCATTCACCATATTTCTCAGAAGGAACAAAATCGCCCTTGACTACAACGAGCCTGACATCCGGGCGGATGGTTGATAGTTGTCTTCTTGGTGGTGCCCAGCTTGATTCTTCGTTCGGAAAGGGAAAAGAGGCGATTCTTGGCCAATCGCCTCTTTCAATGGCGGTGCGAATGGTCAGCACATCCATGAAGCTCTCCAACGTGGGAAGTTCGTACTCACGAAGCATTCTTCCCTTTGAAAGAAATGGAAGGATCGCTACGTCCGGATCTTGGTAAGTGCGCACATAGCCAAAAACAAGCTCGTCCATATTGAGCGGTACGGCAAATACATCACCGACGTTCACTCTGATTCTCTTTCTCGGCTTCTTGGGATTCATTGCCGTCAATTCCCTCTCCACTGCGCTGACAGGTTGCCCAAGTCCAGGGGCGTATGTCTAATCGGAGAATGCGCCTTGAACACCCTGCAGCTTTTCTGGATTCAGCACGCTGTAGAGATTGGCGATGCGGCCATCGACCACCTCGATGGTGGTGATCGAGTGCAGGTGGTCGCCTTCGAAACGCAGGATCGCCGGCTCGCCGTTGACGTAGCCGAGCTGTGCCGGATGCGCTGCGCCGCGGCGGGCGATCGCCCAGTACAGGCGGCCGATACGCTCGGCGCCCAGCAGCGGACGTACCGCCGCGGTGACCACGCCACCGCCATCGGAGACCAGCAGCGCATTGGCATGCAGCAGCGCCTGGATGGCCTCGCTGTCACCGCGCTGGGAGGCGTCCATGAAGCGCGCCAGCAGCTGCCGGTGCTGGCTGGCATCGGCATTGAAGCGCGGTCGCCCCGCCTGCAGGCGCTGCCGGGCACGGTGCACCAGCTGCCGGCAGTTGGCTTCGCTGTGGCCGATCAGGTCGGCAATTTCGCGGTAGTCGTGGTCGAAGGCTTCCTTCAGCAGGAACGCGGCGCGCTCCTCGGGGCCCAGTTGTTCGAGGAGGGTAAGGAAGGCCACCGAGACATCATCGGCCAGCGCGTGCAGCTGCGCCGGGCCGGGCGCCGGATCAGGTTCGAGGGTGATCGCCAGCGGTTCCGCCAGCCACGGGCCGACATAGTGTGCGCGCTCACGCTTGGCCGCGCGCAGCCGGTCCAGGCCCAGACGGGTGGTGGTGGTCACCAGCCAGGCCTCCGGGTCGGCGACGGCCGCGGTATCGGTGCCTGACCAGCGCAGCCAGGCATCCTGCACCACGTCTTCGGCGTCGGTGCGGCTGCCAAGAAGGCGGTAGGCCAGCGCCATCAGCCGTGGGCGGTGGGTCTGGAAGGCGGTTTCGGCGTTCATGTGGGCAAGGACGCGCCAGCGGGGCGCGGCGTGACAGAGGGCAGGGCTCAGATCTTGCCGGCCAGCGGCCGACACTGCCACCCCGCGGTCGAGGGAGGGGGTAAAATGGGCGGATTACCCCCGCCAGCCTTCAGCAAGCGAGCAATCCGTGACATCGATCAAGCAGGAAGACCTCATCCAGTCCGTCGCCGACGCGCTGCAGTACATCTCGTACTACCACCCGGTCGACTACATCAAGAACCTTGCCGCCGCCTACGAGCGCGAGGAGTCGCCGGCAGCGAAGGAGGCGATCGCGCAGATCCTGATCAACTCGCGGATGTGCGCCGAAGGCCACCGGCCGATCTGCCAGGACACCGGCATCGTCACTGTGTTCCTGGAAATCGGCATGGACGTGCGCTGGGATGACGCCACCATGGGTGTGGAGGACATGGCCAACGAGGGCATCCGTCGCGCCTACCTGTACCCGGACAACAAGCTGCGCGCCTCGGTGCTGGCCGATCCGGCCGGCAAGCGCATCAACACCAAGGACAACACCCCGGGCGTGGTCAACGTCAAGGTGGTGCCGGGCAATACCGTGGAAGTGATCGTCGCCGCCAAGGGCGGTGGCTCGGAAGCCAAGACCAAGTTCGCCATGCTCAACCCGTCCGACTCGATCGTCGACTGGGTGCTGAAGACCGTGCCGACCATGGGCGCGGGCTGGTGCCCGCCGGGCATGCTCGGCATCGGCATCGGCGGCACTGCCGAGAAGGCGATGCTGCTGGCCAAGGAAGCGCTGATGGAGCCGATCGACATCACCGAGCTGCAGGCCCGTGGTGCGTCCAACCGCATCGAGGAACTGCGTCTGGAGCTGTACGAGAAGGTCAACGCACTGGGTATCGGTGCGCAGGGCCTGGGTGGCCTGACCACCGTGCTCGACATCAAGATCAACGACTACCCGACCCACGCGGCCAACCTGCCGGTGGCGATGATCCCGAACTGCGCCGCCACCCGCCATGCGCACTTCACCCTGGATGGCAGCGGCCCGGTGATGCTGGACCCGCCGTCGCTGGAAGACTGGCCGAAGCTGACCTACGACGCGTCCAAGGGCACCCGCGTGGACCTGGACACGATCACCCCGGAAGACGTGGCCAGCTGGAAGCCGGGCCAGACCCTGCTGCTCAACGGCAAGCTGCTGACCGGCCGCGATGCCGCGCACAAGCGCATGGTCGACATGCTCAACAAGGGCGAGGAACTGCCGGTCGATCTGAAGGGGCGCTTCATCTACTACGTCGGCCCGGTCGATCCGGTGCGCGACGAAGTGGTAGGCCCGGCCGGTCCGACCACCGCCACCCGCATGGACAAGTTCACCGAGCAGGTGCTGGCACAGACCGGCCTGCTGGGCATGGTCGGCAAGGCCGAGCGCGGTCCGGCCGCGATCGAGGCCATCAAGAAGCACAAGTCGGCCTACCTGATGGCCGTCGGTGGTTCGGCCTATCTGGTGTCCAAGGCGATCAAGGCGGCCAAGGTCGTCGGCTTTGCGGACCTGGGCATGGAAGCGATCTACGAGTTCACCGTGGAAGACATGCCGGTGACCGTGGCCGTCGATTCCACCGGCGAGTCGGTGCACAAGACCGGCCCGCGCGAGTGGCAGGCCCGCATCGGCAAGATTCCTGTCGTGGTGGAGTGATCGGCGCGGCGTCGACCACGCCTGTCCGATTGCAGAACGGCGCCCGGGTGGCGCCGTTCTTCGTTTAACGATTGCAACCGCGCGGCTTTGCTAGGGTGTGCGCGTTGCCAGGCAAGGGAAGCTGTTTGTGCGTCAAGGAATACGCATTTTTTTCGCCGCAGTCGCCCTTGCCTGGCAGTCTTCCGGTCTATTGAACAAGGAGCGTCCTGTGAACCTGTTGCGTAGCCTTTCCCTTGTCACCCTGCTGGTCATGGCCGGCTGCAGTACGTCATCTTCGTCGTATGGCGGTGGCGGCGGCTTCAGCGCCGGTGCCCAGTGCCAGATGCAGTGCCAGGCCAGCTATCGCAGCTGCATGGCCGAAGACCAGGGAATCGGCAGCCGCCAGTCCAGTTGCGAGCAACAGGTGGCACCGACGCCGGACAAACGCTGCAAGGACATCGAGCATCCTGAACTGCGTCGTTCCTGCGAGTTGAAGGCGCACGACTGTGCGCTGCGGGCGCCGATGATGGGCTGCGGCGAGCGTCGTGATACCTGCATGAGCACCTGCGGCTGACCACGCCGGGGACAGCGCGCATAATCAGCCGTTCCCCGCCCAGGACAGGTCTTATGCGCACCACCTTGTATGGTTCCACCAGCACCGCCGCGCTGGTGGTGCATTGGCTGCTTATCGAGCTCGGCATCGAGCACGAACTGGTGCTGCTCGATTTCGAAACGCGCGAGCACAAATCAGCTGGCTACCTGGCGCTCAATCCGGCGGGCAGGGTGCCGACCCTGTTGATCGACGACCAGGTACTGACCGAGGCGGCCGCGATCGCGCTGTATCTGGCAGACCGTCATCCGCAGGCAGGGTTGTTGCCTGCCGTCGGCACGCCGGAACGCGGCGAGGCCTATCGCTGGATGTTCTGGTGCGCCAACACCGTGCAGCCGGCCTACCGCGCCTGGTTCTATCCGCATGAAGCAGCGGGGGGCGAGTGCATCGAGGCCGTGCGTACGATGGCACGGCAGCAGCTGGAGGCGGCCTGGCAGCACGTTGCCACACACCTGCAGGACGGCGGTCCCTACCTGCTCGGCGATGCGCCGGGCGTGGTCGATTTCATGCTGGTGATGTTGATGCGCTGGTCACGCAACATGCCCACGCCCAGCGACCACTGGCCGGTGCTGAAGGCGTATGCGGATCGCCTGAAGGCGCGCCCGGCGTTCGCCGAGGTCTATCGCCGCGAAGGCATCACCGACTGGCGGTAACCCGTTCTGTAGAGCCGAGCCATGCTCGGCTCTACCAAAGCGGGGCGGGTTACAGGATCTCCAGCACCGTTTCCGGGGGCCGGCACAGGCGGGTACCCTTCGCGGTGCGTACCACCGGGCGGTTGATCAGCCGTGGGTGGGTGGCCATCGCGGCCAGCAGGGCGTCGTCATCGCTTCCCTGCAGGCCCAGGGCGGCAAACTCGGGTTCCTTGCTGCGCACCAGTCCGGTCGCGGCCAGGCCGGATTCGGCCAGTACCTGGCGCAGCGTGGCCACGTCGGGCGGGCTGCCGAGATAGTCGATCACCACCGGTTCGAAGCCGGCGTCGCGGATCAGCTGCAGCGCCCCGCGCGAGTTGCTGCACGCGGGGTTGTGCCAGATCGTCACATCCATCAGAACCACTCCAGCAGGGACACGCCCACGCCGACGTAGGTCGCCTTGTGGTTGTAATCGATCAGGCTCTCGCCATAGCCGTCGAAGATCTGCACATGGCCGCGCAGCAGGTTGCTGATCGGGAAGCCGTAGTCCAGCTGCAGCGCACCGTGCGAGCGGTCACCGGTGCGCAACGAGTGGCGCGCCATCAACGAGACCTCGTGACCCTTGTGGTTCCAGGTCAGGGTCGCGTCGCCGCGGCCCATGTAGTCCTCGATGTCCGGGTTGTTGTCGTCGCTGCGGGTCTCGGGAATGCGGTACCAGGGGCGCAGCACCAGTGCCCAGTTCTCGCGGTCGAGGCCGACGTTGAGGATCACCCGGTTCCAGCTGCGCGACAGCGGATCGGCACGGCCGTTGGACTGGTGGTTGAGGCTGATGCCGGTCATCCGCCCACGCCAGCCACCGATCGAGTAGCCGTTGCGGAACACCATCATCACTTCCGGCTCGTAGTTGGTCTCGCGGAACGGGCGCGAGTCCTCGCCGTTGTAGGCCTGCCAGCGCGAACTCTGGGTGTAGCCAGCCCAGATGTCGCCGTTGTCGCCGAACAGGTTCTCGGCGATCTTGGTCTTGAAGCTGATCTGGAACTTCAGCTCGGCGCTGTCCAGCACCTGCGGGGTGGTCACGCTGTTGGCCGGGTTCGGCGAGTGCGGCATGGTGTTGCGATCACTGGTCCAGAAGGCCGGCAGCAGGTACACAGGCTTGTACGCACGCAGCTGGAACGGGCCCAGCTTGGAGTCCTCGGCCAGTTCCCAGCGGCTGTCCAGCAGCGAACCACGGCCGGCGTTGGCAAGTGCGCTGTCCGGCGCTTCGGAACGGAAAAGATCGCTGACACGTTCGCGCAGTTTTTCCTCGCCCTGGCTTACCCGCGTGGTGTCGCGCTGCTCACGGCGCGCCTGTGCGGCGGCTTCGGCGGCGGCGTCAGCTTCGGCGGTGGCCTGCGGCGTGCGCCCGAACTGGCGGTCGTAGCAGGCCAGACGTGCCGCATCGGTAGTGATGGCTGCGCAGGCGGCCGGCGAGGCCTCGGCGCTGGGCGCGAATTCCTGCGCTGCCAGTGGCGCGCTGGCCAGGGCCAACGCCAGCGGTGCAAGACGGGGAAACAGCGGAGAGAGGGTCATTGCAGCAGGCCCTTCGGAATGAATGCGGAAAGAGGGACAGTGTGGCGGCTGCATCCGGTAACGGCCAGCCCCACGGGTTTATGCCCGGCGTGTGCGTGCGCGCTGCGTGAAGGCCGCATGCCTCACAGGAACCAGGCGAAGGCGAACAGGCCCAGCATCGCGATCACCAGCGCCAGCTTCAGTGCCAGACCCAGCAGGATGCCAAGCCACGTGGCCAGCCCGACCTTGGTCGAGCGGCCAAGCTCGCGGGTATGCCAGTACTCGCCCAGCAACGCGCCGAGCAACGGCCCGGCGAACAATCCGATCGGCATGAAGAACAGGCCGACGATGCTGCCGATGAAGGTGCCCCAGAGCGCTTTGCGGCTGGCGCCTACGCGCTTGGCGCCGACCACGGTCGCCAGCACATCCACCAGCAGCGACAGCGCGGTCAGCACGCCGAGGATCAGCAGGGTGGGCCAGCCGACATGGACGAAGCCGTCTGCCCAGGCCGCCAGTACCAGCCCGATGAAGACCAGCGGGATACCCGGCAGGGCCGGCAGGACGATGCCTGCGATGCCGATGAGGACAAAAATGACCGCTAGCAGATACAAGATGAATGAGAGGTCCATGCTGTCCAGTATGGTTGTCTTTTTGGGGTTGACAGTGAAAGGTTTTTGCCAGTTGCTTTTTCGTTTTGGTCGGGTTAAGTTGCAGTCGCTGAGCTTGGCAAGGTCACCGTGGATCGTGGCCTGATGAAGCAAGATCGTTCCGATCCGCTGCATCGATGCACCTCGCTTCCCCCTTGCTTGTCAGCCGCCCAACAGGCGTATCCAACAACAAGTAGAGAGTCAAAGGGAGTTAGTGAGATGGCTGATCGCGAGAACGGTACCGTGAAGTGGTTCAATGATGCCAAGGGCTTCGGCTTCATCAGCCGGCAGAATGGCGAGGACGTGTTCGTGCACTTCCGTGCCATCGAGACCCAGGGCTTCAAGAGCCTCAAGGAAGGCCAGGCTGTGAGCTTTGAAGTGGTGCAGGGCCAGAAGGGCCTGCAGGCTGACAAGGTCCAGCCGGCGTAATACCTGCCGCTTGCCGGCATGAAAAAGGCCCGCGCAAGCGGGCCTTTTTTTGTTGCTCCGGTTCTGATCGGCCGGGGCCCGCTGCGGTTCAGCGCAGGATGACCTTGCCGTTGACCACGCGGACATAGGTGTTTTCGCGGATGCCGCCGAGGTCGCGCTGGTTGACCACGATGGTGCGGCCGTCATCCATGCGCACGCTGATGTCATACGTATCGCTGGTGACGTTCTTCTGGATCTGGTTGCCCGCCAATGCGCCACCCACGGCGCCGGCGGCGGCGGCGATGTTCTTGTTGCCGCGGCTGCCGCCGGTGTGGTCGGAGATCTCATGGCCGGCAACCGCGCCGACGATACCGCCGAGGATCGCGCCGGTGGCGGAGGGCGCGGTACGGCCAGACTGCACGGCATTGATGCGGGTGACGATGCCGCAGTCGGCGCAGCGGCCCTGGTTGTAACCGGAGTTGTTGCCGTAGCCGCCGTTGTTGTAGCCGTTGTTGTAACCACCACCGCCGTAGCCCGGCGAGGTGGCACAGCCGGCCAGGCCGACGGTTGCGATGACACTGGCGGCGATGAGCTGGATCTTCATGGGGCATCTCCTGGCCGTGAAGGCGGGTGCGTTGGGTGGTACTGCGTCATGCAGCAGGGTGAGCGAATCCTCCTCTTTCCAACGTGAACAAGGCGCCAACCACCTCGGCCTTCACCCACTCGAAGATGAATCAGCGGAAGTCCTGATGACAGGCCCGGCAATCGTCCTGCAGTGCCTGCACCTGCTGCGCCAACGCGGCGCAGTCGGTGGGAGGGCTGGCCAAGGCCGTATTGAGGTCGGCGCGGTACTGGCTGGCGTGCTGCTGGAACTGCCGGCTGTCCTTCAATCCGGGGAAGGCCTGGTCCAGATCGTTGGACAGCAGGCGCAGCACCTGCAGGCGCGGGACGCTGTCGGCCAGGCTGCAGCGGTTCTGCTGCTGAGCCTGCTGCAGCAGATCCGCCTGCCGCTGCATTACCTGCATCAGGCTGTCCGGGAACGGATCGCGGCGTGCCTGCAGTGCGCGGCCGACCATCACCGTGGCAATCAGGCCGATCAGCAGGCCCAGGCCGAGCACGAACAGATAGCGGTAGGCGGTGGACGGGCGGCGGGGTGGGCTGGCACTCATGGCGGGCGCTCCGGGCGTGCAACGGTGGGTTCGGCGTCGTCGTGCTGTAGTCAGGGGACCTGCACGTTAAAATAGCCCGATGAACGAACAGGTCAAACAACGCTTCGCCGGTATTGAACGGCTGTATGGCGTCGGCGCGCTCGAGCGCCTGCAGGGCAGCCGTGTTGCCGTGGTCGGCATGGGCGGCGTCGGCTCGTGGGTGGTGGAGGCGCTGGCGCGCTCGGCGGTGGGCCATCTGGCCCTGATCGATGCAGACGACATCTGCGTATCCAATACCAACCGCCAGCTGCCGGCGATGGAAGGCAACTACGGCCGCAACAAGGCCGAGGCCATGGCCGAGCGCTGCCGGGCGATCAATCCGCAGATCGAGGTCGACGCCGTGCAGGCGTTCCTGACCCCGGCCAACATGGCCGAACTGCTGGACCGCGGATTCGACCTGGTGATCGATGCCTGCGACAGCTTCCGGGTGAAGGTGGAAACCATCGCCTGGTGCCGCCGCCGCAAGCTGCCGTTGCTGACCGTCGGCGCGGCCGGCGGTCGTACCGATCCCACCCTGGTGCGCATCCGTGATGTCTCGCGCACCGAGCATGACGCGATGCTGGCGCTGATCCGCAAGAAGCTGCGCAGCGAATTCAACTTCCCGAAGAATGCCAAGCGCTATTTCGGCGTGCCGGCGGTGTATTCGCTGGAAAACGTGAAATATCCGCAGGCCGACGGGAGTGTCTGTGGCCTGCGGCCGAACCTGGGCGCGGATGCGGCCCTGAAGCTCGATTGCGGCGCCGGCCTGGGCGCGGCCACCCACATCACCGGTGCATTTGCATTCGCGGCCGTGGGCAAGGCGCTGGAGATGCTGCTGGAGCCGAAGAAGGTGAAGGCCGAATCGGTTGAGGCAGAGGCCGGGGTGTGATCTGGTAGTGCCGGCCAGCGGCCGGCACTACCTTCACGGTGCAGGCAGGTTGAACAGCCGCCGTGCGTTGTCCGTGGTGGCCCGCGCCACGTCTTCAATGTCCATTCCGCGCAGCGCGGCGATGTGGCGGGCGATGACCGCCAGCCGCGCCGGCTCGTTGCGCTGGCCACGGATACCCGCGTCGGGCTGGTTCGGCGCATCGGTCTCCAGCAGCAACTGCTCCAGTGGCATCGTGCGGACAAGCCGCTGCAGGCGCTGGGCACGCTCGTAGGTCAACGGTCCGCCCAGGCCAAGCAGGAATCCCAGCTTGTGCAATTGTGCGGCCTGTTCCGGGCTGCCGGAAAAGCTGTGCACCACGCCGCGCAGGCCACCGATGCGACGGATCGCCGCGATCACCGCATCCACTGCACGGCGGGCATGCACGATCACCGGCAGATCGAACTCGCGGGCCAGCTTCAGCTGGCCGAGGAAGTACTCCTGCTGGGCCTCGGCATCCAGGCTCTCGACGAAGAAGTCCAGCCCGCATTCGCCGATCGCGCAGGGCCGCTCCTGTTCGATCCATTCACGCAGCTGCGGCAGGTGTTCTGGCCGGTGCTGGTCCAGGAACATCGGGTGCAGGCCATAGGCGGGGTAGAGCCCCGTCGCCTGCTGGCAGACCTCACGCAGCTTTGGCCAGCTGGCCGCAGTGACCGCCGGAACCACCTGCATCTGCACGCCGGCAGCGCGCGCGCGGTCGATGACCGCCTCGCGGTCAACGTCGAATTCGCTGGCATCCAGATGGCAGTGGCTGTCGACCAGCAGGTTCAACGCTGCTCCAGGGGCGGTGGCGTGGTCGCGCTGCGGTTCTTCCAGTTGGCCAGCAGCAGGGTGCCCAAGCCCAGCATCAGTTCGTCGACGAACGGAATCGGGTCGGGGATGAACAGGGTCAGCGCGAACAGGCCCGCGGTCAGCTTGAACAGGGTGGGGTAGCGCAGCCGGCGCGCCCATTGTAGGACCGGCAGCAGCATCGGGTTGGCCATGGCGGAGGTCCTCCTGGGGAATGTGCAAACGCTACCACGGGCCCAACATTTCCAGATGCTGAATGGGTTACGGCAGTGAGCAGGAAATGTGGAGATTCCGTTCAGGCACCGCATGCTGCAATCTGGCCTGAGAACGTTGCGGACGGTCCGCAAGGAGCAGGTCATGAAAAGCACAACTACAACTGTCCTGGTCGCAGCGGGCGCGCTGCTGGTCGGTGGTATCGCAACCGCCGCCTTCATGAAGAGTGGCGACAAGTCGCCTGAGCAGCTCAGCGCCGGAAACCCGAGTGAATCGCGCCTGGTCGATGGCAATGCCACCGACGATGGCGCACGTGGCGACGCAGTGGACGCCAGTGCGCCGCGTGGCCTGGAATACGCCGATGTGCTGAAGGTCGATCCGATCACCGAGAAGCAGAAGGCCTATGCCACCGTGATCGGCACCGATCCGGTACGCGAGACGTCCACCACCCAGACCCCGCATGAGGTCTGCCAGGACGTGGTGGTGCAGGAACGCCTGCCCGAGCGTGACGGCAACGTCGGTGGCACCGTGGTCGGTGCGGTGGTCGGTGGCCTGCTGGGCAACCAGGTGGGCGGCGGCAATGGCAAGAAGGCCGCGACCGCTGCCGGCGCCGTGGCAGGTGGCTTCATCGGCAACCAGGTCGACAAGCGCCATGTGGGTGGCCGCGTGGTCAACCGCACCGAGCGCCAGTGCCACACCGAAACGGCCACCTCCGAGTCGAGCCGTGTCACCGGCTACAACGTGACCTACCGCAATGAAGACGGCACCACCGGCACCATGCGCATGGGCAGCAAGCCGGGCAACCGCATCGCCATGGGCACCAGCGATGTGGTCAAGGGCTATAACGTGACCTACCGCTACGACGGTGCAGAGAAGACCGTGCGCCTGGACAACAAGCCGGCCAGCGATCGCCTGCCGGTGGTGGATGGGCAACTGGTCACCCAGACGGCTGCAGCCGGCGACGCGACCGCGAACCGTCAGTAATTCTCCGGCAACATCGGTATCGAACAGGCCAGCCTCTGCTGGCCTGTTTTTTTTGCACGGGTGGGGTTCATCCACGCGTGGCGTGGCTCTACCATGACGCCATGAGCATCTTTGACCTGCGCATCGAAACCGAACGCCTGATCCTGCGTCCGCCGCAGCGGCAGGACTACGCTCCCTATCTGGCGTTCTGCGCCGATGAGGAAGTGATGCGCACGCTGGGCGGTGTGCAGGCACCCTCGGTGGCATGGCGCAGCTTCTGCAGCCTGGCCGGCGCATGGCAGCTGTTCGGCTTCTCGATGTTCAGCGTGATCGAGAAATCCAGCGGTGAATGGATCGGTCGCATGGGGCCGTGGCAGCCGCAGGACTGGCCCGGCACCGAGGTCGGCTGGAGCATCCGCCGGGCCAGCTGGGGCAAGGGCTACGCACCGGAGGCGGCGATCGCAGCCATCGACTGGGCGTTCGATACGCTGGGCTGGGATGAGGTGATCCACACCATCGCCGAAGACAACGAAAATTCGAAGGTGGTTGCACGCAAGCTCGGCAGTACGCTGCTGCGCATGGGGCAGTTGCCACCGCCCTATGAAGGCAAGCCGCTGGAAATCTGGGGGCAATCGCGCGGGCAGTGGCAGCAGCGCGCAAGCTGAGCGCTGCCCGGTAGTGTCGGCCGCTGGCCGACAATCGCACAAATCCAGCTGCATCAAGGTTGCCGGCCAGCGGCCGGCACTACCGAATCGCCATGCTGCACCCGCGCTTGGCAATCGCCAAGCTGCTTGCCAGACTGCGGACAGCCGGCTGCAGGCCGGGACCTCCCTGGAGCAGGCAATGGTGGAAGAACGCATTGCGTTGACGGTGCATGGCATGTCGGTCTCGGGCAATTGCCACAAGGTGCGCCTGTTGCTCGAACAGCTCGGCAGCCGCTACCGCTGGGTGGAGGTGGACAGTGCCCACGGCCAGACCCATACCGCGGAATTTCTCGCACTCAACCCCAATGCCAAGGTGCCGTTGATCGTGCGCGACGACGGCCGCGTGCTGACTGAATCCAATGCGATCCTGTTCTGGCTGGCCGAGGGGACGCCGTATCTTCCCGCCGACGGTTGGCAGCGTGCGCAGGCATTGAGCTGGATGTTCTTCGAGCAGTACACGCATGAACCCTGCGTGGCGGTGGCACGCTTCATCCGCGGTTGGACACCGGCCGACTCGCCACGCCGTGCTGAACTGCCGCGCCTGCATGAGCGCGCTGCCAGCGCGCTGGCGGTGATGGAGCAACATCTGCGCCAGGCGCAGTGGTTCACCGGCGATGACTACGGTATCGCCGATATCGCCTTGTTTGCCTATTCCGATGTCGCCGCCGACGGTGGCATCGCACTGGATCCATTCCCGCAGGTGCGGGCCTGGTTGCAGCGGGTGCGAGCGCAGCCTCGCTTCGTGCCCATGCCTGCGGTGACCGCCGAGGTGCGCGCGCGGTTCAACGCACCGGATTGATTCCCCTGCAGCGTCGGGCGTGCTCGACCAGCGGAAGGGTCGGGCAGCCTTGGCGTTGCGGACTGCAACAACGACACGGAGGGTGTTCGATGTTCGCTGTGGTTCCTGATCCCATTCCCGCACGCATGCGCGGTCTCAATCGCGCCGAGGTCTGTGACGTCAATTTCCTCGAGGCCGTACGCGCCTGGCGCGGCATCCCGCGTCCGCGCCCGGCGCCGGATGCGCCGATCCTGCCGGGCAGTACCCTCACCGCCGCCGCCTTCGGCGAACTGTTCGAATCGCAGCTGCTCAGTCGCCAGCTGGACCTGATGGCGCGCGTGCTGCGCGTGCAGAACAAGGTCTTCTACACCATCGGCTCGTCCGGTCATGAAGGCAATGCGCTGCTTGCGCGCGCCTGCCGCCACACCGACCCCGCCTTCCTGCACTACCGTTCCGGCGCCTTCATGGCCGAGCGTGCGCGGCTGGTGCCCGGCATGGATCCGGTACGCGACGCCGCGCTGTCCTTCGCCGCCAGTGCCGATGATCCGGCCAGCGGCGGCCGTCACAAAGTGTGGGGCAGCAAGCCGCTGTGGGTGCTGCCGCAGACCTCGACCATCGCCTCGCACCTGCCCAAGGCGGTGGGTACCGCGCTGGCGATCGAGAGTGGCAGGCGCCTGAGCCAGCCGCTGCCGATTCCCGCCGACAGCATCGTGATGTGCTCTTTCGGCGACGCTTCGGCCAACCATGCCACCGCGCAGACCGCGTTCAATACCGCGATGTGGTCGGCCTATCAGAAGCTGCCGGTGCCGATCCTGTTCGTCTGCGAGGACAATGGCCTGGGTATTTCGGTGAAGACCCCTGAAGGATGGATCGCAGAGCGCTTCAGCCGGCAACCGGGCCTGGACTATTTCTTTGCCGATGGCCTGGACCTGGCGGCCGGACACGCACAGGTGCAGGCGGCGGTCGAACATTGCCGGCGCATGCGGCGGCCCACCTTCCTGCACCTGCGCACCACGCGGTTGATGGGCCACGCCGGTACCGACTTCGAAGTGGAATGGCGGGCGTTGGCCGAACTGTGTGCGGCCGAGGCGCAGGACCCGCTGCTGCGCTCGGCGCAGATTGCGCTGGAATCGGGCTGGATGGATGCGGCGGGCGTCGAGGCTGCCTATGAAACCCTGCGCGCGCGCTGCATGGCCGCTGCCATCGATGCCGACACGCGGCCGAAGCTGCAGACATTGCGGGAAGTGATCACGCCGTTGGCACCCTATACGCCCGCAGCGGTGCAGGCTGAGGCCGAGCGCGTGGCGCCCATCGAGGCCCGGCAGGCGCTGTATGGCGGCGCCGATTCGCTGCCCGAACGGCAACCGCCGCGGCATCTGGCGATACAGATCAACCACGGGCTGCAGGAGCTGCTGGGCAAGTACCCGCAGGCGTTGTTGTTTGGCGAGGACGTGGCGCAGAAAGGCGGCGTTTACACGGTGACGCGCGACCTGCTGCGCCGTTTTGGCCCGCGCCGGGTGTTCAACACGCTGCTGGACGAGACCATGATCCTGGGCATGGCCCAGGGACTGGCCAACATGGGCATGTTGCCGATTCCGGAAATCCAGTACCTGGCCTACCTGCACAACGCCATCGACCAGGTACGTGGCGAGGCCTGCTCGCTGCAGTTCTTCTCCAACGACCAGTTCCGCAACCCGATGCTGGTACGGGTGGCCGGGCTGGGCTACCAGAAGGGGTTCGGCGGCCATTTCCACAACGACAATTCGATCACGGCGCTGCGTGACATCCCGGGACTGGTGGTGGGCTGTCCGTCGCGTGGCGATGATGCGGTGATGATGCTGCGCACATTGGCGGCATTGGCCCGCGTGGATGGCCGGGTAGCGGTGTTCCTGGAACCGATCGCCCTTTACATGACCAAGGATCTGCACGCGACCGGCGACGGCCAGTGGTTGTTCGACTACCCTGCGCCCGGGCAGGCGCTGGTGCTGGGCGAGGGCAGGGTGTACTCGCCGGATGCCACCGATCTGGTGATCTTCACCTACGGCAACGGTGTGCCGATGGCGCTGCGTGCAGCGGTCGCCATCGAGCAGCAGCTGGGCTGGCAGGTGCGTGTGGTCGACCTGCGCTGGCTGGTGCCGTTGAATGCGGCCTTCATCGACGCCCAGGCCGCCACTGCGCAGCGGGTGCTGGTGCTGGACGAGGGGCGGCGGAGTGGTGGCGTCGGCGAAGGCGTGATCACCGCGCTGGTCGAGGCCGGCCATGGCCACCTGCCCGTGCGCCGGGTCTGCGGTGCCGATACCTATACGCCACTGGCGGGGGCAGCAATGTTCGGGCTTCCAAGCGACAATGCGGTGATTGGCGCCGCCCTCGACCTGGCGCAGGAACCCTGATGCATGTGTGGATTGGCAGGTATGTTGTTGCCGGCGGCACAGACGCCGACCGAGGTCCTGCAGGCGCAGGCGCTGGCCATGGGCCAGGCGCTGCACCATCGCGGGCCGGATGACGGCGGTACCTGGGTCGATGCCGCCGCCGGCATCGCCCTGGCCCACCGGCGCCTGAGCATCCTCGATCTTTCACCGCTGGGCCACCAGCCGATGGCCTCGGTCGACGGCCGCTATGTGATGGCCTACAACGGCGAGGTCTACAACTTCGCCGCCCTGCGCGCCGAACTGGAGCCGCTGGGCCACGCGTTCCGTGGCCATTCCGATACCGAAGTGCTGTTGGCCGCGATCCTGCAGTGGGGCGTCGAGGACACCCTGCAGCGCGCCAACGGCATGTTCGCGATTGCCTTGTGGGACCGCCAGGAACAGTGCCTGTGGCTGGCCCGCGACCGGGTCGGCAAGAAGCCGCTGTACTACGGCTGGGCCGGTGATGCCCTGGTGTTCGGCTCCGAGCTGAAGGCGCTGTGGCAGCACCCGGACTTCGACAACGATATCGATCGCGATGCGCTGACGCTGCTGTTGCGGCTGGATTACATCCCCGCACCGCACAGCATCCATCAGCGCTGCTACAAGCTGATGCCTGGCCGCGTACTGCGGCTGGATGCGGCGGCGGTGGCGGCAGGGGCCAGCGCACATCGCCCAGAGCAGGCACAGCGCCCGTACTGGGACGCGCGTGCGCGCATGCAGACTGCACTGGCCGCACCATTCCAGGGCCGCATCGAGGAGGCCGAGGAGCAGCTGGATGGCCTGCTGCGGGATGCAGTGGCGTTGCGCATGGTGGCCGATGTGCCGGTGGGCGTGTTCCTGTCCGGCGGCACCGATTCGTCGCTGGTGGCGGCGCTGATGCAGGCGCAGAGCGGGCAGCCGGTGCACAGCTTCAGCATCGGCTTCAGCGGCTCGCACCACGACGAGGCACCGTTGGCCAGGGAACTGGCTACCCACCTTGGCTGTGATCACACCGAGCTGTATGTCAGTGGCGCCGATGCGTTGGCGGTGGTGCCGCAGCTGCCGGCGATGTTCGACGAACCCTTTGCCGATGCCTCGCAGGTGCCGACCGCGCTGGTCGCCCGCCTCGCCCGCCAGGGCGTGACCGTTGCGTTGTCCGGCGATGGCGGCGATGAGCTGTTCTTCGGCTATACCCGCTATGTGCGTGCGCTGCGCAACTGGCAGATGCTGGGACGGGTGCCCGCGCCGCTGCGGCGTTGGATGGGCGCGCGTGCGCATCAGCAGGGCGAGGCGTCGCGCACCGGCGGGCTGGCCGCGTTGCTGGCCGAAACCGGCGCACGTGGTATCGGCGATGTGTATCGCAACCGCATCTCGCGCTGGCGCGATCCGGCGGCCGCGGTGATCGGTGCACGCGAGGCGGGCAGCTTCTACGATCTGGCCGATCCGCTGCATGGTGCCGGTACGCCGGCCGACGCGATGATGCTGGCCGACTTCGTCAGCTATCTTCCCGATGATCTGCTGTGCAAGGTCGACCGCACCTCGATGGCGGTCAGCCTGGAGGCACGTGCGCCCTTGCTGGACTGGCGCGTGGCCGAGTTCGCGTGGTCGCTGCCGCTGGGCTTCAAGCGCAGTGAGTCGACCAGCAAGGTGCTGCTCAAGCGCGTGCTGGGGCGGTACGTGCCGCAGTCGATGGTGCACCGGCCCAAGCGTGGATTCGGCGCGCCGGTCAGTGATTGGCTGAAGGGCGATCTGAAGCCCTGGGCGGACGAGCTGTTGCAGCCGGCGCGACTGGAACGCGAAGGCGTGCTGTCGGCCGCCGCCGTGCAGCCGCTGTGGCAGCAGTTCCTGGGCGGCCAGCGCAAGTGGCACACGCACCTGTGGAACGTGCTGATGTTCCAGGCCTGGCAGGACCACTGGCGGCAGGTGCGCGCAGGCGTGAAGCGCGCTTGATCTTCACCGGCGGGGAAGGGCGCGGCGGCTAGGCTGGCCCTCCCGCACCGTGAGGAGTATGTCCTGATGTCCGTCCCCACCATTGCTGTATTCGTCGGCAGCCTGCGCAAGGACTCATGCAACCGCAAGCTGGCCCGCGCGCTGGAGAAGCTGGCCGGCGACAAGGCGCGCTTCCAGTATGTGCAGATCGGCGACCTGCCGCTGTACGACCAGGATTTCGACGCCAGCTACCCAGCGCAGGGCACGCGCCTGAAGGACCAAGTGCGCGCCGCCGACGCCGTGCTGTTCGTGACCCCTGAGTACAACCGTTCCGTGCCGGGCGTGTTGAAGAATGCCATCGACATCGGCTCGCGCCCCTACGGCGACAGCGCTTTTGCGGGCAAGCCAGCGGCGGTGATCGGTGCTTCCATCGGCCAGATCGGCACGGCGGTGGCCCAGCAGCACCTGCGCAACAGCCTGGCATTCCTGGACATGCACGTGCTTGGCCAGCCCGAGGCGTTCATCCACTTCAAGGATGGCCTGATCGATGCCGACGGCACGATCCACAACGAGGGCACGCAGACGTTCCTGCAGGGCTATGTGGACCGGTTCCTGGCCCTGATCGCGGTACATGCCAAGGGCGATTGACGCCAGCAGCGGCGGTTCCCATCTGCGATAATGGTCCACTCGGGCGTCGCAACGACGCCCGTCGCAGGCAATGCGACGCCCTCGCGCCAGTCTGGACAGGCTCAGGCGGATATCCCCCGTTTTTCCACGGCTTATCCACAGATTTGTCCATGGTCGCCGGGGTCGGCGCATGCCTACACTCGTCTGGCCCCTTTTGCAGGAAACACCGCAGCATGTCCGCCCGTTCCGGCTTCCGTTCCAACCGCAGAGAGCGCGGCGATGGCTTCGATCGCGATCGCGATGAATCGCGTATCGACCAGTTGCGCGTGCCGCCGCACTCGGTGGAGGCCGAACAGGCGGTGCTGGGCGGCCTGATGCTGGCACCAGACGCCTACGACCGGGTCAACGATCAGCTGACCGAGGGTGACTTCTACCGCCGCGACCATCAGATGATCTACCGGGCGATCCGCGAGCTGTCCGAGCGCGAGCGCCCCTTCGATGCGGTGACCCTGGGCGAGTGGTTCGAATCGCAGGGCAAGATGGAGCTGGTGGGCGATGGCGCCTATCTGATCGAACTGGCCAGCACCACGCCGTCGGCAGCCAATATCGTGGCCTATGCCGAGATCGTGCGCGACAAGGCGGTGCTGCGGCAGCTGATCCAGGTCGGCACCGACATCGTCAACGATGGTTTCCAGCCCGAGGGCCGTGACAGCAGCGAGCTGCTGTCCGCTGCGGAAAAGAGCGTGTTCGCCATTGCCGAACAGGGCGCGCGCGGCCGTACCGACTTCGTGGCCATGCCCGGTGCGTTGAAGGACGCGTTCGAAGAGCTGCGCAACCGCTTCGAGAATGGCGGCAACATCACCGGCCTGCCGACTGGCTACACTGATTTCGACGCGATGACCGCCGGCCTGCAGCCGACCGACCTGATCATCCTTGCCGCGCGTCCTGCAATGGGCAAGACCACCTTCGCCCTGAACATCGCCGAGTACGCGGCGATCAAGTCGAAGAAGGGCGTGGCGGTGTTCTCGATGGAAATGTCCGCATCGCAGCTGGCGATGCGCCTGATCTCCTCCAATGGCCGCATCAACGCGCAGCGCCTGCGTACCGGCCAGCTGGAGGACGAGGACTGGAGCCGGGTGACCGGTGCGATCAAGATGCTGAAGGAAACCAAGATCTTCATCGACGATACGCCAGGCGTGTCGCCGGAGATCCTGCGCTCCAAGTGCCGCCGCCTCAAGCGCGAGCACGACCTGGGCCTGATCGTGATCGACTACCTGCAGCTGATGAGCGTGCCGGGCAACAGCGAGAACCGCGCGACCGAAATTTCCGAGATCTCGCGTTCGCTGAAGGGCCTGGCCAAGGAACTGCACGTGCCGGTCATCGCGCTGTCCCAGCTCAACCGCTCGCTGGAAACGCGTACCGACAAGCGCCCGGTGATGGCCGACCTTCGCGAATCGGGCGCAATCGAGCAGGATGCGGACATGATCGTCTTCATCTACCGCGACGATTACTACAACAAGGAAAATTCGCCGGACAAGGGCCTGGCCGAGATCATCATCGGCAAGCACCGTGGTGGCCCCACCGGCTCGTGCAAGCTGAAGTTCTTCGGCGAATACACCCGTTTCGACAACCTGGCCCACGACTCGGTCGGTTCGTTCGAGTAACGGTAGTGCCGGCCGCTGGCCGGCAACGTCCACCAGGTAGCGTAGAGCCGAGGCCATGCTCGGCTCTTTTCGTTCCAGCGCACCCGGCGTCATATTCTCCACTCGGATCGCCAAAAATCCGTATGTGGCGTGTAAATGACATGTAACGCAACGCTTCTACGATTCCGCCGCTGCTGCTCCTTTGACGCCGCCCTTCGGCGTCCAGCGCGCCCAAGGAATCCCCATGTCTTGCCATGCTCCGCTTCGCCGCAATCTGCTGGCCCTGCTGGTCTGTGCCTCACTGCCATCGCTGGCCGCCGCTGAAACCGCTCCTGCCGTCGACGCGCAGTCGGCCACCACCCTGGATTCGGTCTCGGTGATCGGCCGGGGCGAGGCGCGCCAGGTCCAGCGCGTGACCGCCGAGGACATGAAGGTGCTGCCGCCCGGCGCCAACCCGCTGAAGCTGCTGGCCAGCAAGCCGGGCGTGCATTTCGAATCGGCCGATGCCACCGGTGCCTACGAGTGGTCCACCAGCATCAGTCTGCGCGGCTTCAACCAGAACCGCCTGGGCTACACGCTCGATGGCATCCCGCTGGGCAACATGAGCTATGGCAACAGCAACGGCCTGCACATCAGCCGCGCGGTGATCAGCGAGAACCTGGGCGGCGCCGAGGTCTCCACCGGCATCGGTGCGCTGGGCACGCCGTCGACCAGCAACCTGGGTGGGGTGTTCCAGTTCTATTCCATCGATCCTTCCACCGAATACGGTGTCGTGCTGGCGCAGAGCCTGGGCAGTGACAGTGCACGCCGCAGCTATGCACGCCTGGAAACCGGCGAACACCAGGGCTTCGCCGCCTACCTGTCCGGTGCGTATTCGGAGAGCGACAAGTGGAAGGGCAAGGGCTCGCATGAACTCAAGCAGTTCAACGGCAAGGCGACCTACAACTTCGGCGTCGACAGCCGCATCACCGCGCTGTTCAACGCCTCGCGCCGGGTTGAGGCCGATTACCAGGACCTGTCGCTGGAGATGATCGATCGCCTGGGCTGGAACTGGGACAACTATGCGCCGGACTGGAACCGTGCACTGGCAGCTGCGCGTGGCCAGTACAGCGGCGGCGTCAACAGCCCGTGGGATGCGTATTACTCGGGCCACGGCCTGCGCAACGATGATGTCTCCAGCATCGCCGGTGACTTCGGCCTCAACGAGACGATGCGCCTGAAGGTCAACGTCTACAACCACAGCAACCGCGGCCAGGGCCACTGGTTCAGCCCGTCCAATCCTTCCAACCCGGGCACCAGTCGCGAGATTCCGATCTCGATCCGCACGACCGAGTATGCGATCGACCGCACCGGCGTGACCTCGGCGTTCACCTGGAACGTCGGCGGCCACGAACTGGAGGCCGGCCTCTGGTACGAAGACAACGGCCACAGCGTGCAGCGCAACTTCTACTACATCGATGGCCCGATCACCGACGACTTCTTCTTGCGCAATCCGGACCAGCGCGTGTGGCACCAGCGTTACACCACCATCACCCGCCAGTTCTACGTGCAGGACCGCTTCCGCCTGTTCGACGACCGCCTGACCATCGACGTCGGTGCCAAGTCGCCCAACACCCGCACCAGCGTGCGCACGCCGCTGGGCAGCTATGCCAACAACAGCAGCCTCACCGCGAAGAAGGGGCTGTTGCCGCAGGCCGGCTTCAACTTCAAGCTGGACGAGCGCAACGAGATCTTCGGTTCGTATGCGAAGAACATCGCGGCCTACGCGCTGGGTGTGGGCAGTCCGTTCAATGTTCCGCAGGTAGCGTTCGATGCCAGCGCCAAGGACCTGAAGCCGGAACAGTCGCGCACCATCGAACTGGGTTGGCGCGGTTATGGCCAGGGGTATGAAGCCTCGGTCGCGGTGTACGACGTCAAGTTCGACAACCGCCTGCTGGCCATCGCCCAGTGCGTGGGCATCCTCGGTTGCCCGGCGCTGTATTCCAACGTCGGCTCGGTCACCAGCCGCGGTGCCGAGGCGACCCTGCAGTTGAAGCCGATGCGCGACCTGAGCTGGTCCAATGCGCTGTCGTGGAATGACAGCAGCTACGACAACGACTACGTCAACAACGGTGTGGTGCCGACCCGCGGCAAGAAGACGGTCGACACTCCGGAATGGATGTTCGCCAGCACCCTGGCGTGGACGCCGGGCCCGTGGGACCTGCGCCTGGCGGCCAACCATGTCGGCAAGCGCTACGTGACCTACACCAATGACGTCTCCGTGCCGAGCTACTGGCTGATCAATGCGTCGGTGGCCTATGACATGGGCAAGCTCGGCCCGGCGCAGAACCTGACCCTGGCGCTGAACCTGACCAACCTGGCCGACAAGCAGTATCTGGCGACCATCAACACCAACGGCACCTACGCTGCTGATCCCACCCGCAGCCTGGCGACCATGCAGGTCGGTGCGCCGCGGCAGGTGATGGCCACCGCGACCGTGCGCTTCTGATGAAGCGCATCGCCGATCCTGAAACCCGCCGTCGTCTGCTGCGCCTGGCCTGGCAGGGGACCGGAGCGGCGATCGCACTGGCGGCCATGCCTGGCGTAGCCGCCACCGGTCCGCGGCCGCGACTGGGGCGCGATCCGTTCACCCTCGGCATCGCCGCGGGTGATCCGGATGCGCAGGGCGCGGTGCTGTGGACGCGTCTTGCACCGGATCCCCTCAACGGCGGTGGCATGCCGTCGCGCGCGATCCCGGTGCGCTGGTTCATTGCCGAAGATCCGGCGATGCGCCGGCTGGTGCAGCGTGGCGTGGCGGCGGCCGTGCCGGAGTTGGCACATTCGGTGCACGTGGAAGTGATCGGCCTGCGTCCAGGGCGCGATTACTACTATCGATTCGCCTGCGACGGCGGCGAGGAGAGTCCGATCGGGCATTTCCGCACCGCGCCGCTGCCGGATGCGCAGCTGCAGCAGCTGCGACTGGCGTTGTGCACCTGCCAGGCCTGGAACAGCGGCTACTATCCGGTACTGGCGGATATCGCCCGCAGCGATGTCGATCTGGTGCTGCATGCCGGTGACTACCTGTACGAATACAGCCCGTTGCAGAATGCGCGTGGCAGCACCCTGGACGCACAGCGCTTCAGCGGTGAGACCCTCAGCCAGGAGCGTTATCGCGACCAGTACGCGCTGTACAAGCTCGACCCGGACCTGCAGGCCGCGCACGCCGCGCACGCCTTCGCGGTGATCTGGGACGACCACGAAGTCCAGAATGACTATTCCGGCATCCATCCGGAAAAGAGCGACGTGCCGACCGAGGACTTCATCGTTCGCCGCGCCGCTGCGTATCGCGCGTTCTACGAACACCTGCCGATGCGCAGCACGCCGGCCGGCAACGGTGGCCTGCGCGTGCACCGCCGCCTGCGCTACGGCGACCTGGCCCAGCTGACGCTGCTGGATTGCCGTCAGTTCCGTCCGGCCAACCCCTGTGGCGTCGGTGAATCGCCACGCTGCGAGGCGGCGCTGGACCCGCGCATGAGCATGCTCGGGGTCGGGCAGGAGGCCTGGTTCGCGCAGTCGATGGCGGCCGCGGCTGGAACACGCTGGAACGTGGTGGTGCAGCAGCTGCTGGTGGCGCAGTTGCGGTTGGAGCAGGGCACGCCGCGCGAACGTTTCTGGAACGACGCCTGGGATGGCTACCCGGCCGCCCGCAAGCGCCTGCTGCAGGCGATGCAAGCCGGTGGGCAGGGCAACGCCATCGTACTGGGCGGTGACTGGCACTCCACGTTCGTCAATGACCTGAAGCTGGATTTCGATGCCGTGGATGCACCGGTGATCGCAACCGAGTTCATCGCCCCAGCGATCAGCAGTGGCGGCGATGACACGCCGTATGGCCCGTACTACGGCCCGTCGATCCCGCAGAATCCGCACATCCGCTATTTCGATGGCGACCGCCGTGGCTGGTGGAAGCTGCAGTTGAACCGGCAGACCGTGGACGCGGAACTGCGCTTCGCCGACAGCGTTCTGCGGCGCGATGCTGACGTTCGCACTGCAGCCCGATTCCAAGTGGGCCACGGTCGCCCCGGCGCAGTGCCGGCGTAGACCCACGAACGACAGGGTAGTGCCGGCCGTTGGCCGGCAACCTCACCAACCCGCAGCGGCGCCATCACTGATATCGACCAAAAGCCGGCGCGACCCGTTTCATCGCCCCCAGCCGGGTTTCGTCGCAAACCGTTTGCCCGGGCTGGGGGCGGGGCGCCAAGGTGATGGCGGGCGGCGGGGTGCCGCCGAGGGAGCCTGTGATAAAGACCTTGTTCGCGCTCGGTGTGTGGTGCCTGTTGTTCGTGCTGTGCTGGCCGTTGGCGATCCTGGCGCTGGTGGCCTGGCCATTCGTGTGGCTGCTGAGCCTGCCGTTCCGCTTGGTCGGCATCACCTTCTCGGCGCTGTTCGCCTTCCTGCGCGCGCTGTTCATGCTGCCGGCACGCCTGCTGGGTGGTGGCCGCGGCGCGGTGACGGCATGAGGCCGCTTGCCATCACGACGCTGGCGCTGCTGATGGCGGCGCCGGCCTTGGCCAAGGATCCGCCGTCGGCCTACCTTGAGCGTCAGCATGCTGCCGGCAAGGCGGAAGTCAAAACGACCGACAAGGACACCGGGAAGGAAAGCTGCCGGGTGGTAAAGGAATGGAAGGTGGGTGAAGTGATCGCCCAACACCGGATCTGTGACGATCCGCCGAAGTCGGACACTACGGACCGGGAACGCACACCGCCGCAGCGTTGATGCAGGGCCACGCTGGGTCAGGCAGTCTGGGCATGCGGCCCGGTCTGCGCGGCCGGCCGTTCACTGATCCGCTGCAGATTGGCAGATGCTGCCGGGCCACACGACGAACGAATCAGCCCGATGGTGGTCGCTGGATGGCCAACGACCGGACCAGCTCTTCGCCGGTAGCGGCGATCTCGAAATCCACGCCGTCGAAGGTTACGGAATTGCCGTTTGCCAGCGCATACCTTGGCAGGCCTTCGGCCAGGTTTGTGCCGGGAAGAATCGTTGCGTCGAAGTGAGGCCAGAACTTGAATACCAACACCCTGCGGCCATCTTCGCCCCGAGTCTCGATTCGTTCGTTCTCCATGGAGATCTCCAATGTCTGAACAGCCCCACGAGCAGGTGCGGGAGCACCACCTGTCGCGCATCCGTGGCTTGGCGATGCAACGCGACCTCAGGCAGAGCCTACCGCACTGGAGGTCGACGCCCGCGTGAGGGCAGGGGGTGATCCGCTCGTCTGCCGCGCGCCGGGTGCCAATGGGTCCCGTCCTTGTTCTGGAGTCATCGTGTAACAAAAAACCCCGCCGAGGCGGGGTTTTCAGCATCCAGCGATGCCGGCCAGCGGCCGGCACTGCCCGATGGATCAGTTCGCCTTGTGGATCGCGCGCTTGCTCACGGCCATCGCCGCGTCGTGCACCACTTCCGACAGCGACGGGTGGGCGTGGCAGATGCGCGCCAGGTCGTCGGCCGAACCGCTGAACTCCATGGTCAGCACGCCTTCGTGCACCAGCTCGGACACGTTGGCGCCCACCAGGTGCATGCCCAGGATGCGATCGGTTTCGGCGTGGGCCAGAACCTTCACGAAGCCTGCCGGCTCGATCATCGCCACGGCACGGCCGTTGGCGGCGAACGGGAAGCTGCCGGCCTTGTACGGGATGCCCTCGGCCTTCAGCTGCTGCTCGGTCTTGCCGACCCAGGCCAGCTCCGGCTCGGTGTAGATGACCCACGGAATGGTGTCGAAGTTGACGTGGCCCGGCAGGCCGGCGATCAGTTCGGCAACCGCGATGCCTTCCTCGAAGCCCTTGTGCGCCAGCATCGGGCCGCGCACGCAGTCACCGACCGCCCAGACGCCGTTGACGCCGGTGTGGCAGTGCGCGTCGACTTCGATCTGGCCACGCTCGTTGATCTTGACGCCGGTACCTTCGGCCAGCAGGCCCTTGGTGGCGGCGCGACGGCCGACGGCCACCAGCAGCTTGTCCACGACCAGCGACTTCTCGCCTTCGGCGTCGGTGTAGGTCAGGGCGACTTCCTTCTTCTTGCCCTTGCCGGTCACTTCGGCCTTGGAGACCTTGGCACCCAGGCGGATGTCCAGGCCCTGCTTCTTGAATTCCTTGGCGGCGGTCTTGGCCACTTCGGTATCGGCCGCAGCCAGGAAGTCCGGCAGCGCTTCCAGGATGGTCACTTCCGAACCCAGGCGCTTCCACACGCTGCCCAGTTCCAGGCCGATCACACCGGCGCCGATCACGGCCAGGCGCGCCGGCACTTCGGTGAAGTCCAGGCCGCCGACGTTGTCGACGATGGTCTCGCCGTCGAACTTGGCGAACGGCAGTTCGATCGAATCCGAACCGGCGGCGATGAT
This sequence comes from Stenotrophomonas sp. 01N47, assembly GCF_056399165.1. NCBI lineage: Bacteria > Pseudomonadati > Pseudomonadota > Gammaproteobacteria > Lysobacterales > Lysobacteraceae > Stenotrophomonas > Stenotrophomonas sp. 01N47. Next base: position 752,642 of record NZ_JBFTQU010000001.1, on the reverse strand, counting down.
GACGTTGGTGCCCTTCAGCTCGACGACCGAGCCGTCATGCTGGGTAACCTTGACCACGTTGCCCGGCTGCAGTTCGCCGAAGCCGTAATAGGCGGCGACCTTGTTGGCCTTGAACAGCATGGCGATGCCGCCGGTGAACTGCTTGACGATCTTGTCCTTGCGGCCAACCATCGCTTCGACGTCCATCTTGGCATCCTTGAAGCTGATGCCGTGGTCGCCAAAGATGTGGCCCATGTTCCAGAACTGGCGCGAGGAATCCAGCAGCGCCTTGGACGGGATGCAGCCCACGCGCAGGCAGGTGCCACCCAGGGCCGGCTTGCCGTCCTTGCCCAGCGCTGCGTCGATGCAGGCGGTCTTCAGGCCAAGCTGGGCCGCGCGGATGGCAGCGTGGTAACCGGCCGGGCCGGCACCGATGACGACGACGTCGAATTGTTCAGCCATTGAAATAGTCCTTGTTGCATTACCAGAACCCCTCCGCGCAGGCGCGGAGGGGCGGGAGGTCTCTTACAGGCCGAACAGCATGCGGCCCGGGTTTTCCAGCTGGTTCTTGATGTCCACCAGGAACTGCACCGAGTCCTTGCCGTCGATGATGCGGTGATCGTAGGACAGCGCCAGGTACATCATCGGCGCGATCACGACCTGGCCGTTCTGGGCGATCGGACGCTCCTTGATGGCGTGCATGCCCAGGATGGCGCTCTGCGGCGGGTTGATGATCGGGGTCGACAGCAGTGAACCGAAGGTGCCGCCGTTGGTCACGGTGAAGGTGCCGCCCTGCAGTTCTTCCAGGCTCAGCTTGCCGTCACGAGCCTTCTTGGCGTAGTCGGCGATGGTCTTTTCGATGTCGGCGAACGACATGCGCTCGACGTTGCGCAGCACCGGCGTGACCAGGCCCTTCTCGGTCGACACGGCGATCGAGATGTCCGAGTAGCCGTGGTAGATGATGTCGTCGCCGTCGATGGAGGCATTGACCAGCGGGAAGCGCTGCAGCGCGTTGGCGGCGGCCTTCACGAAGAAGCTCATGAAGCCGAGCTTGATGCCGTGGGCCTTGACGAACTCGTCCTGCAGTTCCTTGCGCGCCGCCGACACCTTGGACAGGTCGACTTCGTTGAAGGTGGTCAGCATGGCGGTGGAGTTCTTCGACTCCATCAGGCGCTCGGCGATGCGCTTGCGGATGCGGGTCATCGGCACGCGTTCTTCCGGACGTGCGCCACCGGCCTTGCCGGCGCCACCGTTGCGGGCGAAGTTGACGATGTCTTCCTTGGTGACGGCGCCACGACGGCCGGTGCCGTCGACGTCGGCCGGGTTCACGCCTTCGGTGATGGCGCTGAAGCGGGCGCCCGGCGGCAGCGCGTCGGCAGCCGACTTGGCAGCCGGGGCCGGAGCAGCGGCCGCGGCCGGAGCAGCAGCGGCCGGAGCGGCCTCAGCCTTCTTCTCTTCGGCAGCCGGGGCCGGTGCAGCGGCCACGGCGCCTTCTTCGATGATCGCCACGACCTGGCTGGAGGTCACGGTCGCGCCTTCGGCGAACTTGATTTCCTTGATCACGCCATCGACCGGCGACGGCACTTCCAGGACGACCTTGTCGGTTTCCAGGTCAAGCAGGTTTTCGTCGCGCTTGACGGCGTCGCCCACCTTCTTGTGCCAGGTGGCGATGGTGCCGTCGGCGACGGATTCGGGCAGTACCGGGGCTTTGACTTCGGTGGCCATGCGGGAGCTTCCTGGTTTGTCTTCTAAATAGGGGGAGAGTTATTCAGCGAACGAGTCGTTGAACGGGTTGACCAGTGCATCGGCGACCAGCTGCTGCTGTTCGCGGACGTGGTCAGCCATGTGACCGGCAGCCGGCGAAGCCGAACGTGCGCGACCGGCGTAGTGCAGGCTCTGGCCATCGGCCAGGCAGAACTGCAGGTGGTGGCGGATCTGGTACCACGCCCCCTGGTTCTGCGGTTCTTCCTGCGTCCACACCACGTCGGTGGCCTTGCCGTACTTCTTCAGTTCGGCAGCCAGCAACGCACGCGGGAACGGATACAGCTGCTCCACGCGGATGATCGCCACGTCGTCCTGGCCACGCTTGGTCTGGTCTTCCAGCAGGTCGTAGTAGACCTTGCCCGAGCACAGCACCACGCGCTTGACCTTCTTGGCATCTGCATTGGCATCGCCGATCAGGTGCTGGAACTCGCCATTGGCCAGCTCGTCCAGGGTCGACACGGCCAGCTTGTGGCGCAGCAGCGACTTGGGCGACATCACCACCAGCGGCTTGCGGGTGGTCAGGTGCTGCTGGCGACGCAGCATGTGGAAGGCCTGCGCCGGGGTCGACGGCACCACCACCAGCATGTTCTCCAGCGCGCACAGCTGCAGGAAGCGCTCCAGGCGCGCCGAGCTGTGTTCCGGGCCCTGACCTTCATAACCGTGCGGCAGCAGCAGGGTCAGGCCGGAAATGCGGCCCCACTTTGCTTCGCCGGCAGCGATGAACTGATCGATCACCACCTGGGCGCCGTTGGCGAAGTCGCCGAACTGGCCTTCCCAGATGCACAGGGTGTTCGGATCGGTGGTCGAGAAACCGTACTCGTAGGCCATCACCGCTTCTTCGCTGAGCAGCGAATCGATGATGGTGGCCTTCTCCGGCGAATCCACCAGCTGCCGCAGCGGCAGGTAGTAGTTGTCGGTCTTCTGGTCGTGCAGGATCGCGTGGCGGTGGGTGAACGTACCGCGGCCGACGTCCTGGCCGACCAGGCGCAGCGCACTGCCTTCGTCCAGCAGGGTGGCGTAGGCCAGGTTCTCGGCAAAGCCCCAGTCGCCCGGGATCTCGCCGGCAGCCATCTTGCGGCGGTCGTCGTACACCTTGGACACGCGCGAGTGCAGCTGCACTTCTTCGGGCACGGTGTTGATCAGCTTGGCCAGCGCGACCAGCTTGTCCTTGTCGACCTTCGTCGACACCGGATCGGACAGCTTGCCTTCCAGCAGCTTCGGCCAATCAACGAACAGCGGGCTGGTCGGCGGGGTCTTTTCGACCTTGGCCAGCTCCGTGGTCACTTCACCTGCATCGAGCTTCTCGCGGTACGCGTCGACCATCGCCTTGCCGGCGCCGGCGGCGATCACGCCTGCCTTTTCCAGCTGCTCGGCATACATCTCGCGGGTGGTGGCGTGCTTGCGGATCACCTGGTACATCAGCGGCTGGGTGATCGCCGGCTCGTCGGCCTCGTTGTGGCCCCAACGGCGGTAGCACATCAGGTCGATGACCACGTCCTTGGCGAACTTCTGGCGGAACTCGAAGGCCAGCTGCGCGGCGAACACCACCGCTTCGGGATCATCGCCGTTCACGTGCAGCACCGGGGCGGCGATCATCTTCGCCACGTCGGTGGCATAGCGCGTGGAGCGCGTGTCCTGCGGATTGGAGGTGGTGAAGCCGACCTGGTTGTTGACCACGATGTGCACGGTGCCGCCAACGGCGAAGCCGCGGGCCTGTGACATCTGGAACAGCTCCATGACCACGCCCTGGCCGGAGAAGGCCGCGTCGCCGTGGATCAGGATCGGCATCACCTGCTTGCGTGCGGTGTCCTTGCGGCGTTCCTGGCGCGAACGCACCGAGCCGGCAACCACCGGATCGGCGATTTCCAGGTGCGACGGGTTGAATGCCAGGGCCAGATGCACCGGGCCACCCTCGGTGGCCACGTCGGCGGAGAAGCCCATGTGGTACTTCACATCGCCGGCCGAGGCGTGCTCGTCGTGCTCGAACTTGCCTTCGAATTCGTCGAACAGCTTGCGCGGGTTCTTGCCGAGGGTGTTGACCAGCACGTTCAGGCGGCCACGATGGGCCATGCCGACCACCACGTCCTTGACGCCGTCCTTGCCGGCGCTGCGGATGATGGTGTCCATCATCGGGATCAGCGAGTCGCCGCCTTCCAGCGAGAAGCGCTTCTGGCCGACGTACTTGGTGTGCAGGTAGCGCTCGAGGCCTTCGGCGGCGGTCAGGCGCTCCAGCGTGCGGCGCTGGGTGTCAGCGTCCAGCTGGTAGTTGCCACCGGCCAGTTCCAGCTGCTTGTAGATCCACTGGCGCTGCTCGACCTCGGAGATGTGCATGAACTCCGCACCGATCGAACCGGTGTAGGTCGCCTTCAGGCGCGCCAGCAGGTCACGCAGCTTCATGCGCGGCTGGCCGCCCACGCCGCCGGTGCTGAACTCGCTGTTGAGGTCGGCATCGGACAGGTTGTGGAAGGGCAGGCCGAGGTCCGGGGTGTTGACCGGAGCTGCCAGGCCCAGCGGGTCCAGGCGGGCGTCCAGATGACCACGCGAACGGTAGGCGGTGATCAGGCGACCGACATTGCGCTCGCGCTCATCGCCTGCACCGGTGCCGGTGCCTGCTTTCAGCGCATCCTTGGCCGCGTCCGCGATGTGGGAAATGACGGCCGAGTGCGGAATGTCGCCTGCTTCGCGGCCCTTGAAGCCGTCAAAGTAGGTTTTCCATTTGGGATCGACACTATCCGGGGAGACCAGGTACTGCTCGTACAGGTCCTCGACATAGGAGGCGTTGCCGCCGGCGAGTTGCGAAGATTGCGCAAACTGCTTCAGTTGATTGTCCACGATGGAGGGTGCTGATTCGCTTTGTGGGGTATGGCTTCAGAAGGACCCGGCACGAAGATGAATAGCCATGCACGGGCGCGTTCAAACGGCCAAATTGTACCCCCATCCGGACACGAAGGGGCAGCGACGAGGGCATCGGGCGTCCCCCGGTGTCGGTCCCAGACAGGTTGAGCGCACCGGTCGCGGTCAGATGCCGAGTGCGCGCAATTCGCTGCATTCGCGCGAACGGTCCCAGACACGCTGCAATTGCTGCTCGAACGGCTGCGAACGTGCCGGCAGCGCGATTGCCGATTCGCCGTCGAGGCGATGGCCGATGAGACGAAAGTAGAAGTCGCCTGCATCGTTGAGCAGGCAGGCCGAGGCCAGGGCGCGATCGATGGGGTCTGCGACCTCGCGGAACTGGATCACACTGGGCAGGCGCTGGAACAGCGCCAGCAGTGGCGCACCGGCACTGGCGATGGCTGCGGCGTCATGCACGATCACCCGCAGCTGCTTGTCGTGGCGGGCGGTGACGAAGCGGCGCAGGGCTGCCTGTACCGGTGGCGCGTCCAGCAGGCCGGGGTCCAGCTGCCGGCTGTGCAGCCACAATCGACGGCGGGCGCGGTGGATGATCGCCGTGGTGATCGCCACCGCTTCAGCGCGGCTGTCGATGGCGGAAACGGCCTGCAGCCGGCGCAGCATCTGCTGGTGGCCAATGCCGGCTTCTTCGAATTCGGGGCCTTCCGGAAGGAAGCCCTGGCGGGCGTAGAAGTCGCGTGCCGGCAGCTGCGCATGCAGGTGCAGCTCGGCCAGGCCGAGCTGGTGCCCGGCCTGCACCAGTGCCTCAAGCAGGGACTCGCCAATGCCGTGGCCGCGATACGCCGCCAGCACCGCCATGCGGCCGATGCGGCCATCCGGCGCCAGCCGCCCGGTGCCGACCGGATGCCCGTCGGCATCCAGCGCCAGCACGTGGGCACAGATCGGGTCCAGGGCATCGCGCTCCAGGGCGGCGTCGATGCCCTGTTCCTGCACGAACACCCGCTGGCGCACGTCGTGGATGGCGGCGTGCGCCTCGGCATGGCGTACCTGCTGGACCCGGAGCGGGCTCATGGCTCAGCCGCGGCTGGGGGTGCTGTCGTCTTCGTCGTGGTCGTCGAAGTTGACGATCACTTCAATGCCGTCGTCGTGCACGGTCACCAGATGGACGTCATCGGACATGGCGTCAGCGTCGATGACCTCGACCTGCTCACGACCCTCGATCACCTCACCCAGCACCTCTTCCTCCTCGTCGGCATACACCTCGTTCGGATCGATCAGCTGGAACACACCGCCGACCAGCAACTGCTGGACCACCGCACGGCCCTTGTCGGACAGGCCGCGGTAGGCAGCGGCGTCGAGCTGCTCGGCACCTGCCAGGCGTTGTGCGTCCTTGATCGGCAGGGCGAAATCCTGGCCGCTGACATACAGGCTGGCGCCGCGCTTGGCCCGGCGCCAGGCCAGGCGCGCCCATGGGTGACGCTGCAGCAGCAGGCCCGACTGCAGGGCCTCCAGCACTTCTTCCTGCGGCGGCGCGGCCTGGTGGGCCATCACCTCGCCGGCGGCGCGGTAGGTGGTGATGAAGCGGCCGAACCAGTCACCCAGCTTGTCCGGATCGTTCATGCGGATGGCGTTGAGCGCGGTGATCACCCGCGCCATTGCCACGGTGTCGATCTCGTTCGGGTCGGCCGGCGCCTTCAGGTCGGCGTCCTGGTAGCGGATGTTCTCGTCGGCGTCGGCGATCAACGTGTCCAGGTAGTCGCTGATCAGCTCGGCCGAGGACGGTGCGCGCATGCCGAACGAGAACGTCAGGCACGGGTCTTCGGCAACGCCGTGATGCGGCACGTTCGGCGGCAGGTACAGCATGTCGCCCGGCGCCAGCACCCAGTCGTGGGTCGGCTTGAATACTTCCAGCAGCTTCAGTTCCACGTCGGGGCGGAAGCCCAGCGGCGGGCGCTTGCCCTTGATCGATTCACTGGCATCGATCTGCCAGCGGCGGTGGCCGTGGGCCTGCAGCAGGAACACGTCGTACTGGTCGACATGGGCACCGACCGAGCCACCGGTAGCGGCGAAGCTGATCATCACATCGTCCATGCGCCAGCGCGGCAGGAAGCTGAAGTGTTCGATCAGGGCGCGCACGTCCTTGTCCCATTTGTCCACGTCCTGCACCAGCAGGGTCCAGTCGTGGTCGGGCAGGGCGGGGAAGATGTCTTCCTGGAACGGGCCGCTGCGCACGCGCCAGCTGTCCTGGGCCTTGTCGTGCTCGATCAGGCGGGCCAGCACGCCCTCTTCGCAGGCCAGGCCGGCCAAGTCTTCCGGCTGCACCGGGGTCTGGAAATCCGGGAAGGCATTGCGGATCAGCAGCGGGCGTTTCTGCCAGAAGTCACGCAGGAAGGTGGCCGGTGCCATGCCCAGCGGCTGGCCGCGGCGGGCGGTGACTTCGATCAGGGGGGAGGAGGACTTGCGGGCGGCCATGGGGGAGTTCCTTGCAGCGGAAAGCGGGAGGGGCGGCGTGGCGGGCCGCCAAGGGCTCCATTGTCCGACGTTCGATGGGATTGCGCACGTGTGCTGGTTTGTCGCGGGGTCCGGCCAACGGCTGAGCCCCTCGTGGCGGTCGAGTTCAAAGCAAAAGCCGCGCTTGGCCGGGCGGGTGGGCTGCGCGGGGGACGCCGTGAACCCGTCCCTGGGGGCTTGGCCGCGGCATCCATGCCGCGGACACCCCCGCGCAGCCCACCCGCCCGGCCCCTGACAGTTTCCTGCGGGGTCCGCCACGGAATGGAAGAAGAAAATCAAAGGCAACAGCAGGTCGCGCGCTGCGCTTGCTTCGCCCTGCCTGCGCCATAAACAAAGAGGGACGCGGCGAAGCCGCGTCCCTCTTTCAAAATTCCGTCCCGACAACCCAACGCTCTTCGATCCGTCACCGGGAATCTGTCAGAGGTGGGGCGGGATGGGCCAGCGGGACCGTTGGCGCCATGGATGGCGCCATCGAGCCCCCATGGATGGGTTCACGGCGTGTCCCGCTGGCCCATCCCGACCCGCCCAGCTAGCAGTAATCCAGAGCCGCTTTTGACGTTGCTGTTGCCGTTGCTGTTGCCTGCCGCAGGCAGCGCCCGCGGCCGCCGCCGCAAGGAAAACCCTTAAATCTTCTTCGCCAGCGACTCGGCCAGGCCGGTGTAGCTGCCCGGGGTCATCTCCAGCAGACGCTGCTTGGCATCGGCCGGCAGCTCCAGCCCCTGCACGAAGGTGCGCATCGACTCGGCCGTGATGCCCTGGCCACGGGTGAGCGCCTTCAGCTGCTCGTACGGGTTCGGCAGCCCATGGCGGCGCATCACCGTCTGCACGGCCTCGGCCAGCACTTCCCACGCCGCATCCAGATCGGCGTCCAGGCGCTGCGGGTTCACTTCCAGCTTGCCCAGGCCCTTGGCCAGCGAATCCAGCGCCACCTGGCTGTGACCGAACGCGGTGCCCAGCGCGCGCAGCACGGTGGAATCGGTCAGGTCGCGCTGCCAGCGGCTGATCGGCAACTTCGCGCTGAAATGCTCGAACAGCGCGTTGGCAATGCCGAAGTTGCCTTCGGCGTTCTCGAAATCGATCGGGTTGACCTTGTGCGGCATCGTCGACGAACCGACTTCGCCTTCCTTCAGGCGCTGCTTGAAATAGCCCAGCGAGACGTAGCCCCAGATGTCGCGGGCCAGGTCGATCAGGATGATGTTGGCGCGGCGGGCGGCATCACCGATCTCGGCGATGTTGTCGTGCGGCTCGATCTGGGTGGTGTACGGGTTGAACACCAGGCCCAGCCCGGTCACGAAGCGCTCGGCGAAGGCCGGCCAGTCCACATCCGGGTAGCTGGCGATGTGCGCGTTGTAGTTGCCGACGGCGCCGTTGATCTTGCCGGTCAGTTCAACCGCAGCGATCTGCCGGCGCTGGCGCTCCAGGCGGGCGACCACGTTGGCCAGCTCCTTGCCCAGCGTGGTCGGCGAGGCGGTCTGGCCGTGGGTGCGCGACAGCATCGGCTGGCCGGCCTGGGCATGGGCCAGCGTGCGCAGTGCAGTGGCGATGCCGTCCAGGGTCGGCAGCAGCACCTCGCGACGGGCCTGTTCCAGCATCAGGCCGTAGCTGAGGTTGTTGATGTCTTCGCTGGTGCAGGCGAAATGCACGAACTCCAGCGCCGGCGCCAGCTCGGCATCGTCCTTCAGCTGTTCCTTGATGAAGTACTCCACCGCCTTGACGTCATGGTTGGTGGTGCGCTCGATCTCCTTCACGCGCGCGGCCTGGGCCGGGCTGAAGCCGCTGGCCAGTGCACGCAGGCGGACGATGGCAGCGTCGGAGAACGCGGCCAGCTCGACGATGCCCGGCTCGGCGGCCAGGGCCAGCAGCCATTCCACTTCGACCGTGACACGGGCCTTGATCAGGCCGTACTCGGAGAAGATCGGGCGCAGGGCGTCGACCTTGCCGGCATAGCGGCCATCGAGCGGGGACAGGGCGAGCAGGGCGGATTCGGACATGTCGGCAGGGCTGGGACGAGCGGCGGGGGCCATATTCTACGACGTGCCGGTGAGGTAGTGCCGGCCGCAGGCCGGCAACCGATGGAATCGCGGGGCCCGCGGGGATGCCGGCCAGCGGCCAGCACTACCGAGCATCGGACAAGGGAGTATCGTTGTCGCAGCCGCCAGCCCGGGAAGCGACACCCTGCCAGCCGCCGCTTTCCTTTCCCCAACTGAAGTAGTGCGGAGTTGATGCAATGAGCAAAGCTGCAAGCAAGAGTGCCCCCAAGGGATTCCGGATCGAGCACGACAGCATGGGTGAGCTGCAGGTGCCTGCCGACGCCCTGTGGGGCGCGCAGACCCAGCGCGCTGTACAGAATTTCCCGGTGTCGGGCCAGCGCATGCCGCGCGGTTTCATCCGTGCGCTGGGCCTGGTCAAGGGCGCCGCCGCCGGCGTCAACGCCGAGCTGGGCCACCTGCCGAAGACCGTGGCCAAGGCCATCCAGTCTGCCGCGGCTGAAGTGGCGGACGGCACGTGGGACGCGCAGTTCCCGATCGACGTCTACCAGACCGGCTCGGGTACGTCCTCGAACATGAATGCCAACGAGGTCATCGCCACCCTGGCCAATCGCGCCGGCAAGGCCGACAAGACCACGGTGCACCCGAACGATCACGTCAACCAGGGGCAGAGCTCCAACGACGTGATTCCAACGGCGCTGCGCGTGTCGGCCGTGCTGGCCACCCATGAGCAGCTGCTGCCGGCGCTGGTGCACCTGCGCAGGACGCTGGACAAGAAGGGCCGCAGCCTGCGCAAGGTGGTCAAGACCGGCCGCACCCACCTGATGGACGCGATGCCGTTGACCTTCGAACAGGAATTCGGTGCGTGGTCGGCGCAGCTGGCCTCGGCCCAGGAGCGCATCGAGGACAGCCTCAAGCGCGTGCGCCGCCTGCCGCTGGGCGGTACCGCCATCGGCACCGGCATCAATGCCGACCCGCGCTTTGGTGCACAGGTTGCCAAGGCGCTGAAGCAGCAGACCGGCTTCAAGTTCGACAGCGCCGAGAACAAGTTCGAAGGCCTGGCCGCGCAGGACGATGCGGTGGAACTGTCGGGCCAGCTCAATGCGCTGGCGGTAGCCCTGATCAAGATCGCCAACGACCTGCGCTGGATGAACGCCGGCCCGCTGGCGGGCCTGGGCGAGATCGAACTGCCGGCACTGCAGCCGGGGTCTTCGATCATGCCGGGCAAGGTCAATCCGGTGATCCCGGAGGCGACGGTGATGGCCTGCGCGCAGGTGATCGGCCACCACACGGCGATCACCGTGGCCGGCCAGACCGGCAACTTCCAGCTCAACGTGACGCTGCCGCTGATCGCGGTGAACCTGCTCGATGGCATCGGCCTGCTGGCCAATGTGTCGACCCTGCTGGCCGACAGCGCCATCGCCGGCCTGAAGGTGCGCGAGGACCGTGTGGCCGAGGCGCTGGCGCGCAATCCGATCCTGGTGACAGCGCTGAACCCGATCATCGGTTACGAGAAGGCCGCAGCGATTGCCAAGCGCGCCTACAAGGAGCAGCGCCCGGTGCTGGACGTGGCGCTGGAAGACAGCGGCCTGGCCGAAGCCGAGCTGCGCCGCCTGCTGGATCCGGCCGCGTTGACGGCCGGTGGCATCCAGGCCGGTGGCGGTGGTGCCGGCGGCTGATCGAGCGGTGTGCGGGCCGAGGTCCGCAGCCACCACAGGCGAGAAGGAAGAACGCCGCCCGGGAGGGCGGCGTTGTTCGTTTCAGCGACGGTCGGCGACGATGTTGCCGAAAGTCTCGGTGTAATCCTTGAACTCGGGAATGGTCTGCACCAGGTCCGGCGGAATCACCTGCATGCCCTCCGGCGGCACGATCTTCACCGGCTGCATGTTGGGGTCGGCCGGTGCGGCCACCAGCGTGTTCTGGCGCAGCACCTGCAGCTTGCCGAACATCGTCTGCAGCATCTGCTTCTGTTCGGCGTTGAGCGGGATCAGGATCTCGTCGATCTTCATCTGCCCGTCCGGCAGGATGATGATGTTCGGTGCCGGCTGGCGGCGAACGGTCACGATGCTCTCGCTGACCGAGATCTTGGGTTTGCCACGCTCGGCGCGGTGGTTGCGGTAGTCCTGGTCACAGCCGACCAGGCCCAGGCAGAGCAGGGCGGCCAGCAGCAGAAACAGCTTTTTCATGGCGGTTCGATGAAGTGCATCCGGGGCCGCCATTGTAAGCCCGCCGGGGCGCAGCGGCCGGCAACGCAGGTGCGCGGCCGGCCGGGTGCGCTGATCTGTCACAGGGGTCAGCGGTTGACGACGGTGTCCTTGCCGCAGTCGTCCACATCGCTCTGGTCCATCGTGGCGTAGGGCTTGAACGCCGGCAGCGAGGCGGCCAGGGCCTGCTGGCTGGCCAGCATGGCCGGCATGCGGTCGCAGATGCGCTTGGCCTGCGCCTCGATCTTGGCGGCCTCGGCGTTGATCCGTTTCTCGATGCCTTCGCTGTCACCGCTGAAGATGCCCTTCAGTGCTTCACCGGCGGCGTTGGCGCCGAGCTTTGCGCCTGCCAGGCCGACATCCATGCCGTCCATCGCCACCGCCACCACGTGGCCGCGGTAATCAAGCAGCTGGCGACGCTGGCCATCGTCCAGCGCCACCTGCTTGCCACCGATCAGCAGCTGTCCCTGCGGGGTGATCTCCGCGCGCGGCTGGTTGTCGGCCGAGATCTTGATGTTGCCTTCGGCGATTTCCCTGCGGGCGTCATCCATCGCTTCCTTGACGGTCTGGCCGACGCCGCCCGCGGTCTCGGCCACCGCCTTGCCGGCGGTCTTGTCGGGGCTGGACGTGTCGCCACAGGCGATCAACGGCAGGCACAGCAGGGCAGCAGGCAGCAGGCGCAGCAGGTTCATGGCATTCCCCTCGTATCGGATGGTTGGGCGTTACTTGCCGCGCGGCAGGGTGATGGTGCCGGACACGTTGCGATGCTGGACATCGCCGCTGCCGCTGTGCTCGACGGTGAGGTTGCCGCGCACGCCGTCGACATCGATGTCGCCCGAGCCGTGGCTGCGCACGCGGACGTTGCCGCCGACCTGCTCGATATCGACGTTGCCGGAGCCGACCACGCCGACCTCGACGTTGCCCTGCACTTGCTTGAAGCCGATGTCGCCCGAACCGACGGTATCCAGCCGTGCGTTGCCACGCACGTCGGTCACCTTCAGGTCACCGGAGCCGACGGTGCCGACGCTGGCATCACCGCCGATGTTGCGGGCGTTGACGTCGCCCGAACCCAGCGAGAGCAGGTTGAACGATGCGGCACCATCGACGTCCAGGTCGCCCGAACCCACGGCGGCGTGCACGCTGCCACGGGTCCCGCGGGCGATGCCATCACCGGAGCCCACGTCCATGCTCAGCGACTGTGCGTTCTCGATGCTGCCATCGCCCGAGCCGATCTTGAACTGCAGCGGCAGGTTGTCCGGCACGCTGCCACGGATGTCCAGCCAGGCATAGCTGTTGCCCATCGACAGCGCGTCGCGGTTGTCGCGGCGCAGGCTCACCACCAGCTTGTCGCCCACGCGGCGCTGGTCCAGCACCAGCTGGTCCAGCCAGTCCTTGTTGGACGCGCAGGCGCGGCCTTCGAGCTGGCCGCCACCCGCGCTGGCAACCACCTTCAGGTCATGCTGGTTGATCTCGAACACCACCGCTTTGGCACCGGCCGCGTCGATCTTCAACGCGCGCGGCGCGGAGAATTTGCAGTTCGGTGCATCGGCGGCCAGCGCCGACAGCGGCAACAGCAACAGTGCAGTACAGGCAATCAAGGAACGCATGGGTGGTGCCTCCAGGTTGACGATCAGATTTCGCCAGCGCGCTTGCGCAGGCGGATGGCAATGAAGATGAAGGCTACGCCGAAGGCCGCGCCGATCCACAGGTCGGGCATCGCCAGCGACTTGAGCTGGGCAGAGGGCGCCATCAGCGCCACGATCGAGTCCAGATCCTGCCTGGATTCGCCGCCACCGGCGCGGTACAGCAGATCCATTCCCGGCATCGCACCCAGCAGCAGACGGCCGACGATGTGTTGCCAGAACCAGCCGGTGGTCAGGTCGAACAGGTGCATCAGCTTGGTGGTGCTGACGATGATGCCGGCGAACAGCGGCAGCATCACCGCCCAAAGGAACGGCTTGCTCCGTGCCCAGGCCGAGCACAGCAGCAGCCAGCCCGCAGTGGGCAGCGCCCACAGGGCGTACACCGGGATGGACACGAACATGCCCATGACCAGGCTCATCGGATTGGCAGGTCCCACGATCAGCTGCATCGCATCGCCGCCGTGGGAGACCACCACCAGGCACAGTATCAGCATGAAAACGAGCAGGGTCAGGCTGGAAGCGATGATGGCGATGAGCGGTGCGACGATCAGTGCACTGAGCACCTTGGACAGTACGGTCTGGGTGTCCGACAGCGGCAGCGACTTCCAGAACAGGATGCTGCGGTCGCGGCGATCGTCATACAGGGCGCCCAGGCAATAGAAGAACACCACAAAGGCAAGCACGATCAGTGGCCAGGACGAGGTCAATACCATCGCCAGGTCCAGGCCGTTGCCCAGGTCGGCCATGTCCTTGGCGCTGATGTCGCGGGTCAGCACGGCCAGATCCAGGCCGTTGATGTTCACGCTCTCGCCGTCGATGTGCAGGCCGCCGTCGCGGGCGGCACGATGCAGGGCGAACAGGCCCAGGCCGATGCCGATGCCGCTCATCAGCAGCGAGACGATGCCGGCGATCACGGGGGCGTACAGGAAACCACCGCGGTTTTCCCAGTATTCGCGCTTGAGCAGCCAGCGCAGGGTGCCTGCGGGGCTGACAGGATGGTTGACGGCATTCATGCGTAGGTCCCCTTCATGACAGCGACGAACAGATCGGCAAGGCCGGCGTTGCGGGTTTCACCCAGGCTGGCCAGCTGGCTGCGTGGCACCCCGTCGAACAGCAGGACGGTCTTGCCGAAGGCTTGGCTGCGCTCGTCGATGGGCTTCAGTGCGCGGGCGGTTTCAAGCTGGTCGGCACCGACCAGCAGTTCGGTATAGCGCTCGCCGACCTCGTCCATTTCCGCATTGAGCACGATGCGACCATCGCGGATGAACATCACGTCGGTGAGGATGTGTTCGATCTCTTCCACCTGGTGGGTAGTGACGATGATCGTCTTCTGCTCGTCGAAGTAGTCTTCCAGCAGGCGCTGGTAGAACTCCTTGCGGTACAGGATGTCCAGGCCGAGCGTGGGTTCGTCCAGCACCAGCACCTTGGCGTCGATGGCCATCACCAGGGCCAGGTGCAGCTGCACGATCATGCCCTTGGACAGTTCACGCACGCGCTGCTTGGGCTGCAGCTTGGTGTTGGCCAGGAAGCGTTCGCAACGGGCGCGATCGAAGCGGGGGTGCACGCCGGCGACGAAGTCGATCGCCTCACGCACCTTCAGCCAGCGCGGCAGCACGGCGACATCGGCGATGAAGCAGATGTCGTTCATCAGATCGTCGCGGTGCACGCGCGGGTCACGGCCGAGCACGCTCAGCTCGCCTTCCACCGAGGTCAGGCCGAGCACCGCCTTCAGCGCGGTGGTCTTGCCGGCACCATTGGGGCCGATCAGGCCGATGATGCGGCCCGCCGGAATGGAGAAGCTGGCGTTGTCGAGCGCGAGCGTGTTCTTGTAAGCCTTGCGAAGGCCACGGGCGGTAATGACAGCGTCGCTTGGCACAGCGGTAGTGGGACTGGCATTCATCAGAATTTCCCCTGGGGCAACAATTCGTCGAGACTCAGGCCCAGTCGCTGGATGCGTTCCAGTACGGCCGGCCATTCTTCATTGAGGAAGCGTTCGCGCTCGCTGCTGCGCAGCTGCGTGGCCGCCTGTTCGGTCATGAACATGCCCAGCCCGCGGCGCTTCTCGACCAGGCCTTCATCGGCCAGCTCCTGGTAGGCGCGCGAAACGGTGATGGGGTTGAGCTGGTAATCGGCGGCCACCTGGCGCACCGAAGGAAGGGCATCGCCCGGCTTGAGGATTCCGTCAAGCATCATCGCGATCACGCGTTCCTTCAGCTGGCGGTAGATGGGAGCGCCGTCGCTCCACTGGATGTCGCTCATATTCAGCTCCGTGGGGTCAGCGGCTGTGCGAACGAGAAATACGGCATGGACAGGGAGCTGTGCAGCCGACGCGGGGGGGAGGGGGAGGGAGCGGCATTCCCTGCCGTGGTTGCTGCTGCGTCCTGCGTACCGTCTTCGGAGAGGGCGGGGGAGGACGCGGCCGGCGGTGCCGGCATGGCCAGCCAGACCAGCACGAACAGGGTTGATACCGCGGTGACCGCGGGGGCGGCAAGGCTGCGACGCATCCGGCTGTTCATGGTTCCCCCTGTCTCAGGTGACTGGTGTTGTATGCAACTATAACACCGGCACGCCTGTGTGCAAGTCCTGCCCCCACCCAACTGATGGCAGGGGTGGTCATGGCGCTGCAATATTCGTTCAACCGCTTGATATGCATTGAAAAAATGAAACCGCGGAGGCGCGTTTTCTGTCGGCCTCCCATTCAGCCATGTCCATGCTATGTCATCAGCAGCGGGCGGGGACGCACGGCAGGACACTTCCGCCACGCCGTGCAAAGCGCGACAGCGCATGCGCTCCAGAGGCATGCAGACCCCGGTGCTATAGTTCGGCCGATTCCCGGCCGGTCACGGCCGGACCCCTGGAACGGCTACCGCGGAACGTCTCCCATGCCTTTGTCGCCTGCCTCCTCGCGCCGCCTTCGCGGCCTGTCCCTGTTGACCCTGCTGGCCACTGGCCTGGCCACTTCGGCCGGGGCGTTTGCCGCCGATCTGCTGGATCTGTCGTATCGGCCGCTGGCGGGCAAGCAGCAGGTCAACCTGCAGCAGCGCTACCACGGTCAAGTGCTGCTCGTGGTCAATACCGCCAGCAAGTGCGGCTATACCCCCCAGTACGAAGGCCTCGAAGCGTTGCAGAAGCAGTACGCCGGCAAGGGGTTTGCGGTGCTCGGCTTCCCGTCCAACGATTTCAAGGGGCAGGAACCTGGTGATGAAAAGCAGATCCAGGATTTCTGCACGCTTACTTATGGCGTGAAGTTCCCGATGTTCGAAAAGGTACACGTGACCGGCGCGCAGGCCACGCCGCTGTATCAGCGATTGACCGCCGCCACCGGCGTGGCGCCGGCCTGGAATTTCCACAAGTATCTGGTCGGACGCGATGGCACGGTCATTGCCCAGTTCGCCAGCAAGGTCACTCCGGATGATCCGCAGCTGAAAGCAGCCATCGACAAGGCGCTTGCAGCACCAGCTGTACATTGAACGCCGGCACGGATGCCTCGACATCGACGGCATGCGTGCGACAATACGTGTTTTCGCGCCGACGTCGGCGTCCAGTCACTTCCAGGAATGCAGCGAATGAAAATGGGAATGCGCGGCGCCGCGGCGTCGGTTCTGATTCTGGCGATGGGCACCTCCGGTGTCGCCCTGTCGCAACAACCGGCCGCTCCCTCGGCCGCCAAGGAGACCGCACCCTTGAATTCCCCCAAGCAGAAGCTCGGCTACGCCATTGGTCTGGATGTGGCCAAGTCGTTCGCGCCGATCGCCGATGAAATCGATGCGGCCGCGCTGCGCACTGCCGTGGAGCGTTCCTTCGAAGGCCTGCAGCCGCAGATCACCCAGGAACAGGCCAAGGCGACCGATGCCGCCCTGCGCCAGGTAGTGATGGCCCGCAGCGGCCAGCAGGTGCCGGGTGTTGCGCCGGGCTCGCAGCCGGCGAAAGTCGACCGGGTCAAGGTCGCGCAGATGATTGGCGCCTATTCGGTGGGTCCGTCGCTGGCACAGCTGAAGGACGATATCGATACCGCCTCGCTGTTTGACGCGATCAACACCGGCCTGAGCAAGGGTCAGCCGAAGATGACCGAAGCTGACGCCACTGCCACCATCCAGGCGTTCATGGGCACCAAGCAGGCCGAGATGCAGGCCAAGGCCGCACAGGCTGCGCAGACCAACCGTCAGGAAGGCAACGCATTCCTGGCCAAGAACAAGACCCAGCCGGGCGTGGTGACCACTCCGTCGGGCCTGCAGTACCAGGTGATCCGCCCGGGTAGCGGCGAGCGTCCGTTGCCGTCCAGCAAGGTGCGCGTGAACTACGAAGGCAAGCTGCTCAACGGCACGGTGTTTGACAGTTCCGCAGGCCGTGGTCCGGCCGAATTCGGTCTGGACCAGGTCATCAAGGGCTGGACCGAGGGCGTGGCCCTGATGCCGGTCGGCTCGAAGTACCGCTTCTGGATCCCGGGTGAACTGGCATACGGCGAGAACGGCACCCCGGGTGGTCCGATCGGTCCGAACTCCACCCTGACCTTCGACGTCGAGTTGCTGGGCGTTCTGCCGTAAGCCACCACGGAGTCAGCACGGATATGCGCGTTGCGATTTTTGGTACTGGTTATGTAGGTCTGGTGACCGGCACCTGCCTGGCCGATGTTGGCCACCAGGTGGTCTGCGTCGATATCGACCAGGCCAAGGTGGATGGCCTCAACCGGGGCATCATCCCGATCTACGAGCCCGGCCTGGAGCCGATGGTGAAGGCCAACCACGCCGCGTCGCGGTTGGTGTTCACCACCGACGCGGCGACCGCCATCGGCCACGGCCAGGTGGTGTTCATCGCCGTGGGCACGCCGCCGGACGAGGATGGCAGCGCCGATCTGCAGTACGTGCTGGCCGTGGCCCGCACCATCGGTCGGTACATTTCGGTGCCGACCGTGGTGGTCAACAAGTCGACGGTGCCGGTAGGCACCGCCGACAAGGTGCGTGCGGCCATTGCCGAGGAGCTGGCAGCGCGTGGAGCGGATATCGCCTTCGATGTGGTGTCCAACCCTGAATTCCTGAAGGAAGGTGACGCCGTTGCCGACTGCATGCGGCCTGACCGCATCATCATCGGTGCGACCAGCGCCGAGTCGGTCGCCGTGATGCGTCGCCTGTACGCACCGTTCAATCGCAACCACGACCGCGTGGTGGAGATGGATGTGCGTTCGGCCGAGCTGACCAAGTACGCCGCCAATGCAATGCTGGCAACCAAGATTTCGTTCATGAATGAAATCGCCAACATCGCCGAGCGCGTGGGCGCCGACGTCGAGCAGGTCCGCCAGGGCATCGGTTCGGATCCGCGTATTGGCTGGCACTTCATCTATCCCGGTGCCGGTTACGGCGGTTCGTGCTTCCCCAAGGACGTGCAGGCACTGGCGCGCACCGCGCAGCAGGCCGGCCTGGAGCCGAAGCTGCTGAACGCGGTGGAGGCGGTCAATGAATCGCAGAAGGGGCACCTGTTTGCCCTGATCCAGCGCCACTACGACAAGGGTGAAGACGAAGGCGTGCGCGGCAGGACGTTTGCCGTGTGGGGCCTGGCGTTCAAGCCCAATACCGACGACATGCGCGAGGCCTCCAGCCGTCGCCTGCTGGCCCAGTTGTGGGAAGGGGGTGCGACAGTGCGCGCGTACGATCCGGAGGCGATGCATGAATCGCAGCGGATCTTCGGCGATCGCGACGATCTGGTGTTGTGTGACAGCGCCGACGACGCGCTGCAGGGTGCCGATGCGTTGGTCGTAGTGACCGAGTGGAAGCAGTTCCGCAGCCCCGATTTCCAGATGCTGCGCGAGCGGCTGAAGGATGCGGTGGTGTTCGATGGCCGCAATCTGTACGAGCCGGCCGAAGTCGAGGCCGCTGGCCTTGCGTATTACGGCATTGGCCGGGGGCGTTCGCTGCATGTCTGAAGTACCGACCGAACGCGAGCAGGCGCTGGAAGCGCGCCTGGTCGAGCTGGAGATGCGCGTGTCCTTCCAGGAACACGCGCTGGCCGAACTGAGCGATGCACTTGCAGACGCGCGTATGGAAGGCAGCCGCAATGCCGGCATCCTGCGCGTGCTGCTGGAAGACCTGGGCAAGGTCCGCAATGCATTGAATTCTTCTGATCCGGCGAGCGAACCGCCGCCGCCGCACTACTGATCCATATCCTATGAGCGATACCCTCCGCGACCAGCTGATGGGCCTGGGCTTCAAGCCCGCGCCCAAGCCCGAGCGCAAGAATGATGCCCCCCGCCGTGATGGCCGCCCGCAGGGCAAGGGTGGTGCTGGCAATGGAAAGCCGCAGCAGGCTGGCAGGGGCGAACACAAGCCTGGCGAGCGGCGTGCGCATGGCAACGGCGCTCCGGGCAAGCCCGGCCAGCAGCGTGGCCAGGGCCACGGGCAGGGTCCGCGCAAGCCGCGTACCGCTGAGGAAATGGATCTGGCCAAGGCCTACGCGATCCGTGCCCAGCGCGAAAAGGAAGAGCGCATCGAGACCGAGCGCCTGAAGCAGGAAGAAGCACGCCAGCGCCGCGAGGCCAAGGTGAAGCTGGAAGAACTGCTGAAGGACAAGGGCCTGAATGCTGAAGCGGCCGATATCGCACGCCACTTCCCGTATGGCGGCAAGATCAAGCGCATCTACGTCACCGCTGAGCAGCTCAAGGCACTCAACGCCGGTGAACTGGGTGTGGTCCAGCTCAACGGTCGCTACCTGCTGGTGACGGCCGAGGTTCTGGCCCAGTCTGAAGCGGTGTTTGCGGCGTCGGTGGCGTTGAAGGTCGACCCGAACGCGCCGGCCGAGGACGATCCCTACGCCGACCCGCAGTACCAGGTGCCCGACGACCTGGTCTGGTAAGTCCGCGCGACCATTGTTGAACGCACTGGGCGCCGAAGGGCGCCCGTTGCATGTCAGGAGCAGGGCCATGCAGGAACGCAGTCCCGGGTATTTCCCGCATATCGATGGCCTGCGTGCGATCGCGGTGCTGGCGGTCATCCTCTACCACCTCAAGGCGAGCTGGCTGCCGGGTGGCTTTACCGGCGTGGACGTGTTCTTCGTCATCTCCGGCTTCGTGGTCAGTGCCTCGGTGGATCGTCTGCCGGCGATCGGAGGCTGGGCAGGGTTGGCGCGTTTCTATGCGCGCCGCATGCGTCGCATCGCCCCGGCGCTGGTGGTGTGCCTGCTGGTGACGGCGATGTTCAGCGCGTTGCTGATTCCCGAATCCTGGCTCAGCGAGACCAGTGACAAGACTGGCCGCATGGCGTTCTTCGGGTTGAGCAACTGGGTGCTGGCCAGCACCGGCAACGACTATTTCTCGCCGCGCACCGAGTTCAATCCCTACACGCATACCTGGTCGCTGGGTGTCGAAGAGCAGTTCTACCTGCTGTTCCCGCTGCTGTTCCTTGCTTGGGCCAAAGGCCGGCGCGGCGGCTGGCTGTCGGTGGGGCTGTTTGGCGCAGCAACTGTGGCATCGCTGGGGTATGCGGTGTTCCGCGCGGGGCAGGGCGGTCATGAGATCGATGCGTTCTACCTGACCACCACGCGGTTCTGGCAGCTTGGCGCTGGCGTGCTGCTGTTCCAGCTGTTGTCGCTGAGCGGCCGGTTCACGCCGCCGCCGGTGCCGCCACGGGGTATCAGTTGGCGCTCGCCTCTGCTGCTGCTGAGCGTGGTGGCACTGGGCTATGGGCTCTGGTCTGCGCGCCCGGGCCATTCGCCGTGGATTGATGGGCTGTGGCCGGTATTGGGCACGCTGGGATTGCTGGGCCTGCTGCAGCGCTCACCCGGGGGCTGGATCGGGCGCACGCTGGCGACCACACCGATGGTGACGATCGGCCGGCTGTCCTACTCGCTGTACCTGTGGCACTGGCCGGTCTTCGTCCTGTTCCGCTGGACGGTGGGCCTGGAGACGGTGGCCACCGGCGGCGCCGCGCTACTGTGCGTGGCAGTGTTGTCCTGGCTGTCCTGGCGCTGGGTGGAACAGCCCCTGCGGCATGGTGCGCGCTGGCGCGTCAACAACGCGCGCTGGGTGGTGGTCGGGCTGGGCGTACTGGTGCTCGGTGCCGGCCTGCAGTCGGCGCTGACCAAGACCCAGCGGTACACCTCGCTCAGCGTGGTCAGCCGTGCCTCGCTGGACTGGTACCCGTATGCCAAGGGGCTGAAGAAGGAAATCCCGGACTGCCGCGTGCGGGTCAGCAACGTGCCGGTACTGGGCGGACAGGCCCGCCTTTACGAGCGCGGCGAGTGCCCCGGACGCACTGCCTCCACCCGCCAGTTGTTCGTGGCCGGCGATTCGCATGCACTGGCCTACCACGAGATGCTGCAGCGCCTTGCCGTGCTCGATGGGGCGCCGATCCACCTGTACAGCAGTGGCGGCTGCGCGCTGGTCGGGTTACGAGCCTGGCAGGGCCCCAATCCGTCCTGCGAGGCCTATACGCGTAACGTGCTGGAAGATATCCAGGCACGCGCGCAGCCGGGGGATGTGGTGTTGCTGGCAGGGCTGCGCCTGCCACGCCTGTCTGAGTCGTACGCGCTGTTCGACATTGCCCAGGTGCGTGCCGAGCATCTGAGCGAGACGGCCAGCGCGGGTCGCAAAGCCGAGATCGGGCACTGGATCGAGCAGCTCACACCGCTGGCAGAACGCGGCGTGCGCATCGTGCTGGAAGCACCCAAGCCGGTGCTGCCGGCACCGCCGTACCGCTGCTCGGATGTGTTCAACCGGCACAACCCGATCTGTGCCAACGGCATGACGGTTGCGCGCAGCGAGATCGAGCAGTTGCGCGAGCCGGTGCTGGCCGGCCTGCAGCAGGTCGCCGCAGGTCTGCCGGGTGCATCCATATGGGATCCGATGCCGTTGCTGTGCCCGGGCGAGCAGTGCCTTCCCACCCGCGACGGCAAGCCGCTGTTCTTCGATGGCGACCATCTCAGCGGATACAGCAACCGTCTGCTGCTGCCTGATTTCCAGAATCAGCTGCAGCGTCTGCAGGCGTCGTCGCCGGCACCGGCGGTCGCCCCCTGATCGGGGGCGCGTGATCAGTTACGGGTCGCAGTGTCCGGGTTGGCCCGCTTCCTGTGGTGCCTATCGGTTCGTCGTGGACGCTGGCGCCTGATCCTTGCCAGGCGCGGCGATCATTCCGGATCGTAGTCCAGGTTGGACGCCAGCCAGCGTTCGGCCTGGGCGCGGTCCACGCCCTTGCGGCGTGCGTAGTCGGTGACCTGCTCACGACCGAGGCGGCCGACCACGAAATACTGGCTCTGCGGGTGGCTGAAGTAGTAGCCCGATACCGCCGCGGTCGGCAGCATCGCGAAGCTTTCGGTGAGCTGCATGCCGGCGTTGGTTTCGGCGTCCAGCAGGTCGAACAACCGGCGTTTTTCGCTGTGCTCGGGACAGGCGGGGTAACCGGGCGCGGGACGGATGCCACGGTACTTTTCGTCGATGAGCGCTTCGTTGTCGAGCGTTTCGGTGTGGTCGTACCCCCAGAACCCGGTGCGTACGCGCTGGTGCAGGCGTTCGGCCAGGGCTTCGGCAAAGCGGTCGGCGAGCGCCTTCAACAGGATCGCGTTGTAGTCGTCGTGGTCGGCCTCGAAACGGGCCACGTGCGCGTCGATACCGATGCCGGCGGTGACTGCGAAGGCCCCGATCCAGTCCTGCTTGCCGCTGGCGGCTGGAGCAATGAAATCGGCAAGGCAGAAATCCGGGCGTTCGGCAGGCTTGTCCACCTGTTGCCGCAGGAAGTGCAGGGTGGCCTCGCCATCGGGATGCTGCACACGGACGTCGTCGCCGATGCTGTTGGCGGGCCACAGGCCGAACACGGCCTTGGCCTGCAGCCACTTCTCGTTGACGATGCGGTCGAGCATCGCGCGCGCGTCCTGGTAAAGCTCGCTGGCCTGGGTGCCGACGATCTCATCGGTGAGGATGGCCGGGTACTTGCCTGCCAGTTCCCATGCCTGGAAGAACGGCGTCCAGTCGATGTAGGGCACCAGCTCGGCCAGCGGGTAGTCATCGAATACATGCAGGCCCGGCTGCTTCGGTGCGGGTGGCGTGTACGCCTGCCAGTCGCACTGGAACTTCTGGCCACGTGCATGTTCCAGCGAGACCAGGCGCTTGGCGTCACCGCGGTTGCGGTGGCGTGTGCGGATCTCGGCGTAGTCCGCCTCGTTGGCGGCGACGAACGCATCCCGCAGCTCGCGCGAGATCAGCGACTGCGCCACACCCACGGCGCGCGAGGCGTCCTTCACCCAGACCGTCGGGGCTTTGTAGTGCGGGTCGATCTTCAACGCGGTGTGCGCACGCGAGGTGGTCGCGCCGCCGATCATCAGCGGCAGATCGAAGCCCTGCCGCTGCATTTCACGGGCGACATGGCTCATTTCTTCCAGCGACGGTGTGATCAGGCCGGACAGGCCGATGATGTCGGCGTGGTGCTCGCGGGCGGCATCGAGGATCTTCTGCGCCGGAACCATCACGCCCAGATCGATCACCTCGAAGTTGTTGCAGGCCAGGACCACGCCGACGATGTTCTTGCCGATGTCGTGCACATCGCCCTTCACCGTGGCCATGATGATCTTGCCGTTGCTCTTGGCGGTGTCGCCGCTGCGGGCCTTTTCGGCTTCGATGTAGGGCAGCAGGTAGGCCACTGCCTTCTTCATCACCCGTGCCGATTTCACCACCTGCGGAAGGAACATCTTGCCGGCACCGAACAGGTCGCCGACCACGTTCATGCCGGCCATCAGCGGGCCTTCAATGACGTCCAGCGGGCGGCTGGAACGTTGCCGGGCTTCTTCGGTATCGGCTTCGACCCAGGCATCCAGGCCATGCACCAGCGCATGCGCCAACCGTGCATCCACCGGCTTCTCGCGCCAGGCCAGGTCTTCGGTCTTCGCCGCACCCTTGCTGCCCTTGTAGCGCTCGGCGATTTCAAGCAGGCGCTCGGTAGCGTCGCGGCGGCGGTTGAGGATCACGTCCTCCACCCGCTCGCGCAGGTCCGGCTCCAGTTCGTCGTAGATCGGCATGGTGCCGGCATTGACGATGCCCATGTCCATGCCCGCGGCGATGGCGTGGTACAGGAACACCGAGTGGATGGCCTGGCGTACCGTTTCGTTGCCACGGAACGAGAACGAAACGTTCGATACGCCACCGGACACATGGCAGTGCGGCAGCGTCTGCTTGATGATGCGGGTGGCTTCGATGAAGTCGACCGCGTAGTTGTCATGCTCTTCAATGCCGGTGGCGACGGCGAAGATGTTCGGGTCGAAGATGATGTCCTGCGGCGGAAAGCCGATTTCATCGACCAGCAGGCGATAGGCGCGGGTGCAGATTTCAACCTTGCGCGCGCAGGTGTCGGCCTGCCCGCTCTCATCGAAGGCCATCACCACTGCGGCCGCGCCGTAGCGCAGTACCTTGCGCGCATGCTCGCGGAACACGTCCTCGCCTTCCTTCAGCGAGATCGAATTGACCACGCTCTTGCCCTGCAGGCACTTCAGGCCAGCCTCGATCACACTCCATTTGGAGGAGTCGACCATCACCGGAATGCGCGCGATGTCCGGCTCGGACATGATCAGGTTGAGGTAGCGGGTCATCGCCGCTTCCGAATCGATCAGGCCCTCGTCCATGTTGACGTCGAGGATCTGTGCGCCGCTGGCCACCTGCTGCCGGGCCACATCCACCGCTTCCTCGTAACGGCCTTCCTTGATCAGCTTGCGGAACTGCGCGCTGCCGGTGACGTTGGTGCGTTCGCCGACATTGACGAACAGCAGGTCCGGGGTGATGACCAGCGGTTCCAGGCCGGACAGGCGGGTAGGGCGGACAGGCGTCATGATCGGCGGCAACTCAGCGGCAACAGGGGGGCGTGCGGGATGGGGCGGAGGTGTTCATGCCGCCTGCACCTGGGCGGCAGGCAGGGCGCGCGGCGGCAGCCCGGCCACCGCCAGCGCGATCGCGCGGATGTGGTCCGGGGTGGAGCCACAGCAGCCGCCGACCAGGTTGAGCAGGCCATCTTCGGCAAAGCCACGCAGGGTGGCGGCCATCTCCTCGGGCGTTTCGTCGTACTCGCCGAAGGCGTTGGGCAGGCCGGCGTTGGGATGGGCACTGACGTAGCAGTCCGACACCTGCGACAGGGTTTCCACGTGCGGACGCATGGCATCGGCGCCGAGCGCGCAGTTCAGGCCGATCGACAACGGCCGTGCATGCGCCAGCGACGCTTGGAACGCTTCGGCGGTCTGCCCGGACAGGGTGCGCCCGGAGGCATCGGTGATGGTGCCGGAAATCATGATCGGCAGCCGCGCGCCACGTGCATCGAAGGCTTCCTCGATGGCATACAGTGCGGCCTTGGCGTTGAGCGTATCGAAGATGGTCTCGACCATGATCGTGTCGGCGCCGCCATCGATCAGCCCGTCAATGGCTTCGCGGTAGGTACCGCGCAGCTCATCGAAACTGGTGTTGCGGAAGCCGGGATCATTGACGTCCGGGCTGATCGAGGCGGTGCGGCTGGTCGGGCCGAGCACGCCGATGACGAAGCGCGGCTTGCCCGGCGTGGTCGCCGCCACCGCATCACAACAGGCACGGGCAACGGCAGCGCCCGCCTTGTTCAGCTCGTACACCAGATGTTCGAGGTGGTAGTCGGCCTGGCTGACCGAGGTGGCATTGAAGGTGTTGGTTTCCACCAGGTCCGCGCCCGCTTCCAGGTAGGCGGTGTGGATGCCTGCGATGACTTCCGGTCGGGTCAGCAGCAACAGATCGTTGTTGCCTTTCAGGTCGTGGCCTTCGGGTGTCCCGCCATGGTCGCAGCCGGGGCCATGGGCGTGGTCGTAACCACCGGCGAAGCGCTCGCCCCGGTAATCGTCTTCCTGCAGGCCGTGTCGCTGGATCATCGTTCCCATCGCGCCGTCGATGATCAGGATGCGATCACGCAGGGCAGCGAGCAGCGATTCCACGCGTTCCGGGTGCAACCAGGGCAGGGCGGGCATGTCGGCCTCAGGGCTTGTTGGCGATCAGCGAAATCACTTCGAAATGCGGCGGGCGCTTTTCGCGGGTGACCGTTTCCAGGTTGGATACCTGCAGGCCTGCCTTGTCGACGAACTTCTTCAGCTCCTTGTCGCTGAAGCCGAGGTTGACGTGGCCATAGGCATCGACCGCGGCCTTGTGCTCATGACGGGCCAGGCTGCACAGCAGCAGGCGACCGCCCGGGCGCAGCACGCGCGCGGCCTCGGTGACCGCCTGCGCCGGCTTGCTGGCGTAAGTGAGCGCGTGCATCAGCACGACCAGGTCGAAGCTGCGGTCCTTGAAGGGCAGGGCATGCATGTCACCCTCTCGCACTTCAACGTTCGGCAGGCGGCGCAGGCGTTCGCTGGCGGCAGCCACCACGCGTGCGCTGGTGTCGATGCACACGTAGCGCCGTGCATGCGGGGCGACCAGTTCGGCCAGCACGCCGTCGCCGGAGGCGATATCCAGCACGTCGCCGGTTTCCAGCAATGGTAGCGCGGTGCGCGCCAGCGCTTCCCAGGTGCGGCCCGGGGAATAGTGGCGCTCCATGTCACCGGCCACGCTGTCGGCCCAGTTCTGGTCGGCAGCGCGGTGGGCAAGCACCGCAGCGACCCGTTCAGCATCCTGGCGCAGCAACGGGTCGTCGCTTCCGTTGCTCAGGGCATGCCACAATGCACGCTGCGCCGGGTCCAGCTGACCTTCGTCGAAGCGGTAATAGGCCGACACGCCCGCACGGCGGTCGCGCACCAGGCCGGCTTCCTTCAGGCGCGCCAGATGAGTCGATACCCGCGGCTGTGCCAGCCGGGTGATGGCCGAAAGCTCGGCCACGGTCAGCTCTTCCTGCTCCAGCAGCGCCAACAGGCGCACGCGGGTGGCATCGGCGAACACCTTCAGGCGGGTCGACCAGTCTTCCAGATCCATAAATATCTACCTATCGCGATATAGAGATATATTCGCCGACCAGCCCTCTTCCGGTCAAGTCGCGGCTCCCCGCGAGTCAGCCGCCGATGCCCGGCCCCGGTACAATCGGGGCACCTGGGCGCGCGCTGCGCGGCCCATAACATCATGTACCCGGGAGGGTGTTGTGGATTTCAGCTTTACCGAAGAGCAGTTGATGCTGCAGGACGTGGCGCGTCGCATCGCGCAGGAAAAGATCGCCCCGAGCGCGGAGCACCATGACCGTACGGGTGAGTTCCCGCTGGACAATATCCGCCTGCTGGGCGAGAACGGCCTGATGGGCATCGAAGTGCCGACCGAATACGGTGGCGCGGGCATGGACCCGATCGCGTACGTGCTGGCGATGGTGGAGGTCGCCGCCGGTGATGCTGCGCATTCGACCATCATGTCGGTCAACAATTCGCTGTTCTGCAACGGCATCCTGACCCATGGCAGCGAAGCGCAGAAGCAGAAGTACGTGCGCGCCATCGCCGAAGGCGAGGCCATCGGTGCATTCGCGCTGACCGAGCCGCAGTCGGGCTCGGACGCGACTGCGATGCGTTGCCGCGCGGTCAAGCAGGCCGACGGCAGCTATGTCATCAATGGCAAGAAGAGCTGGATCACTTCCGGCCCGGTGGCCAAGTACATCGTGCTGTTCGCGATGAGCGAGCCGGACAAGGGCGCGCGTGGCATCACCGCGTTCATGATCGACACCGACAAGGCCGGATTCGGCCGCGGCAAGACCGAACCGAAGCTGGGCATCCGTGCCTCGGCCACCTGCGAGATCGAGTTCAACGATTACGTGGCGCAGGCCGAAGACGTGCTCGGCCAGGAAGGCGAGGGCTTCAAGATCGCCATGGGCGTGCTCGACGCCGGCCGCATCGGCATCGCCTCGCAGGCGATCGGCATCGCCCGTGCCGCCTATGAGGCGACCCTGGAGTACGTGAAGGACCGCAAGGCCTTCGGTGCGGCCATCGGTACGTTCCAGATGACCCAGGCGAAGATTGCCGACATGAAGTGCAAGCTGGATGCGGCGCTGCTGCTGACCCTGCGTGCTGCATGGGTGAAGGGCGAGGGCAAGCGCTTCAGCAACGAGGCGGCCATCGCCAAGCTGACCGCTTCGGAAGCGGCAATGTGGATCACCCACCAGGCCGTACAGATCCATGGCGGCATGGGCTATTCCAAGGAAATGCCGCTGGAGCGCTACTTCCGTGATGCCAAGATCACCGAGATCTACGAAGGCACCTCGGAGATCCAGCGCCTGGTGATCGCCCGCAACGAAACCGGTCTGCGTTGATTTTCCCGTGCCGCGCCGCTGCAATGGCGGCGCGGCAGTAGATCCACGCCATGCGTGGATGGCGTTGTGTCCAGATGGCGTGCCCGCCTCTTGCCTGTCAGGATTCATGCTGCTCCAATGCGGATCGTTTTTCTGGAGATACCGCATGATCTACCGCGGCTGGGGCTTCATGACGCTGGTGACGCCGATCGCAGGCATCCTGTTGCTGGCGTACTTTTTCCCGCACGACGGCCCCAAGGGCAACATCCCGCTGCAGCAGGTGCTGCTGGGTGGTGGCATCGGTGCGGCAGTGAACGTGCTGCTGGGCCTGTGGCTTAACCGTGCGCCGCGGCATAAGGGTGAGGCCGCACCCCATCATTTCTTCTTCGTGCCCATGCAATGGGCCGCGCTGGTTCTCGTGGCGGTGTGCGCCGTGATCGCGCTGCTGCGCTGACACGTCGCCTTGGAGAGCGCCAACCAAGGTTGGCGGCTACCGGGCATGCCGCTGCTTTGGTAGATGCCAACCTTGGTTGGCATGGATTCAAAAGCAGCAAAGAAAAAGGCCCCGGATCGCTCCGGGGCCTTTCTCGTTTCAACTTACCGTCGGATCAACGATCCGGGCGGTGGGCGCTTTCCGCATCACGCTGGCGGCCGAGGAATTCCTTCGACGGTTCATCCAGCTTGTCGCCCAGCATGCGGCGCACCACCACGAAGAACACCGGGATCATCAGCAGGCCGAGCAGGGTGGCGAACAGCATGCCGCCGATCACGCCGGTGCCGATGGCGTGGCGCGAGTTGGCGCCGGCACCGGTGGAGATCGCCATCGGGATGACGCCCATGATGAACGCGAAGGACGTCATCAGGATCGGGCGGAATCGCAGGCGCGCCGCTTCGATGGTGGCATCGCGCAGGGTCTTGCCCGCCGCACGCTGCTCCACCGCGAACTCCACGATCAGGATCGCGTTCTTCGCGGCCAGGCCGATCACCGTGATCAGGCCGATCTTGAAGAACAGATCGTTCGGCAGGCCGCGCATCATCGACAGGGCGAGTGCGCCCAGCACGCCGAGCGGTACCACCAGCAGCACCGCCACCGGGATCGACCAGCTTTCATACAGCGCGGCCAGGCACAGGAACACCACCACGATGGACAGCACCAGCAGCAGCGTCGCGGCGTTGCCTGCCAGGATTTCCTGGTAGGACAGGCCGGACCAGTCGTAGCCGAAGCCCGCGGGCAGGTCGTCGTTGACGATGCCTTCCATGGTCTGCATCGCTTCACCCGAGCTGGTGCCCGGTGCCTGCGAGCCGACGATGTTGATCGCCGAGTAGCCGTTGTAGCGGCTCAGCGACGGCGGTGCCGAGACCCATTCGGACTTGACCACCGTGCTCAACGGAATCATCGCGTTGGTGCCATCGGCATTGGTGGTCAGGCTGGACGGGCTGTAGAAGCTCTTCAGCGATTCCTGGCCGGTGCGGTACGGACCATCAGCCTGCATGGTCACGCGCTTGATGCGGCCTTCGTAGAAGAAGTCGTTGACGTACACCGGGGCCAGCATCAGCTGGATGGTGCTGTACACGTCCGACACCGACATGCCCATCGACTGCGCCTGCACGCGGTCCACGTGCAGCTGCAGCTGCGGGGCGTTTTCCAGGCCGTTCGGGCGCACGCCCACCAGGTGGTCCGGCTTCTGCGCGGCCTGGCCGAGCAGGATGTTGCGGGCCTGGGTCAGCTGCTCGTAACCGGCACCACTACGGTCCTGCAGCCACATGTCGAAGCCACCGAACTGGCCGAGGCCCTGCACGGTCGGCAGGTTGACCACGAAGATCTGCGCTTCCTTGATGCCGTAGAACGCGCCGTTCATGTTCTGGATGAATTCCGGAGCAGTGAACTTGCGCTCTTCCCACGGCTTCAGGCGGATGAAGCCCATGCCCACGTTCTCGCCGGAGCCGACGAAGCTGAAGCCGGCCACCTGCAGCATGCCTTCATAGCCATCCTGCTTTTCCAGGATGCCGCGCATCTGGGCGAACGCTTCGTTGGTCTGGCTCTTGGTCGAGCCCGGCGGCAACTGCACGATCGCCAGTGCATAGCCCTGGTCTTCCTCAGGCAGGAAGCTGCCCGGCATGCGGGTGAACAGGAAACCGCACAGCGCGGTCAGCACCACGAACAGGATCATCCAGCGCGGTGCATGGCGCACCGCGGAGGTGATGTGGCCCACATAGGTGTGGCTGATCTTGTCGTAGTACTTGTTGAAGGTGCGGTAGATGATGTTCGGGTTGTCGTTGTGCGTCGGCTTGAGGAACGTCGCGCACAGCGCCGGGGTGAAGCCCAGTGCCAGGAACGCCGAGAACGCCATCGAGATGGCGATGGTCAGGGCGAACTGCTTGTAGATCTCACCGGCCGCACCGCCCTGCAGGGCCGAGGGGATGAACACCGCCGCCAGTACGACGGTGATGGCCACCACCGCGCCGGTGATCTGGGTCATCGCTTTCTGCGTGGCGGGCTTCGGCGCGAGGCCTTCCTCGGTCATGATGCGTTCGACGTTCTCGATCACCACGATCGCGTCATCGACCACGATGCCGATTGCCAGCACCATCGCGAACAGGGTCAGCTGGTTGATCGTGAAGCCGATCATCCACATGCCCAGGAACGTACCCAGCAGCGCTACCGGGATCACCAGCGTGGGGATCAGGGTGGCGCGGAAGTTCTGCAGGAAGATCAGCATCACCAGGAACACCAGCAACACCGCTTCGAACAGGGTCTTGACCACTTCCTGGATCGAGATCTTGACGAAGGTGGTGCTGTCATACGGCGAGAACCAGGTGACGCCGGCCGGGAAGCTGGGCTGCAGCTCGTCCATCTTGCCGCGCACGGCTTCGGCCACGTTCAGGGCGTTGGCGCCCGGCAGCAGCTGGATGGCGAAGGCACCGGTGGGCTTGCCGTTGTACTGGGTATCAAAGCCGTAGTTGTTGGCACCGAAGGCAACGCGGGCGATGTCCTTCAGCAGTACGCGCGAGCCATCGGCATTGGCGCGCAGGATGATGTTCTCGAACTCCTGCGGCGAGCTGAAGCGGCCTTCGGCCGACACCGTGGCGGTGAAGTGCTGGCCTTCCGGCGACGGGTCGGAGCCCAGCGCGCCGGCGGCGAACTGCACGTTCTGCGCGCGTACCGCCGCCAGCACCTGGCTGGCCGACAGACCATAGCCCTGCATCTTTTCCGGGTTGAGCCAGATGTTCATGGCGTACTCGGAACCGAACTGCTGGGTGCTGCCGACGCCGGGGATGCGCGAGACCTGGTCGAGCACGCGCGAACCGACGATGTCGTTCAGTGCGTCACGGTTGATGGTCGGCGTATCGGACTGCAGGGCCACCACCATCAGGAAGCCAGCGTTGGCCTTGGCCACCACCACGCCCTGCTGGGTGACTTCCGAAGGCAGTCGCGGCGTGGCCAGCGAGACCTTGTTCTGCACCTGCACCTGGGCGATATCCGGATCGGTACCGGTCTCGAAGGTCAGGGTGATCGAGGCGCGGCCGTTGGACGCGGACGAGGAGCTGAAGTACAGCAGGTGATCGATACCGGTCAGCTGCTGCTCGATCACCTGGGTGACCGATTTCTCCGTGGTATCCGCACTTGCGCCCGGGTAGGTGGCCGAGACGGTCACCTGCGGCGGGGCGATGTTGGGGTAGGACTCCACGCCGAGGTTGAGGATCGCGATCACGCCGCTGAGCGAGATCAGGATCGCCACCACCCAGGCGAAGACTGGATGTTCGATGAAAAATTTAGGCATGACGGAATGTCCCGTTACTGCTTGTTCGATTCGGTGGCGGCCGGCTCGGCCTTGTCGGCCTGGTCAGCCTTGGCCGGTGCCTTGGCGTCGGCCGGAGCTGCGGCAGGCGCGCCCGGAGCAGCACCGCCGGCGGCAGGCTTGCCGTTGGCGTCCTGGCCCGGGGTCCACGGCTTGGCCGTGGCCGGCGTACCCTCCTTGACCTTCTGCACGCCGGCGACGACCACCTTGTCACCGGCAGCCAGGCCCTCGCTGACCAGCCAGTTGCCGTTCTGCGCGCCGTCGGTCTTGACGTTCTTGCGGACGACCTTGCCGTCTGCGCCCACCACCATCACATAGCCGCCGGTGGTGTCACGCAGCAGGGCCTGCTGCGGCACCAGATAGGCGTTGTTGCGCTCGCCCAGGTTGGCCTGGAAGCTGACGAAGGCGCCCGGCAGCAGGATCTTCTGCGGGTTCGGCAGCACCGCGCGCAGCGACACCGCGCCGGTGGCCGGGTCGACCGTGGTCGAGGAGAAGTCCAGCGTGCCCGGCTCGCTGTAGGTGCTGCCGTCGGCCAGCTTGACGTTGACCGTGGCCTTGCCGTCGCCGGACAGGGCCAAGGTGCCCTTGGCCTGCTGCGCACGCAGCTGGGTCAGTTCATCCACGCTCAGCGAGAAGTTCACGTACAGCGGGTCGAGCTGGTCCACGGTGGTCAACAGGGTCACATCGCCCTGGCCCACCAGCGCGCCTTCGGTGACCTGCTGCTTGTTGGCCACGCCACTGATCGGGGCGGTGACTTCGGTGTAGCCCAGGCTGATGCGCGAGGACGTGACGGTGGCTTCGGCCTGCTTGACCGCAGCCAGCGCGGTGCGCTCGGCCGACTCGGCGTTGTCCAGGTCGGCCTTGGACACGAACTTCTGCGGCGCCAGCGAACGGGCACGGTCAGCGGCGACCTTGGCGTTGGCGTAGGTCGCGCGGGCCGAAGCCAGCTGGGCCTCGGAGGCGTTGAGCGAGGCGCGCAGCGGTGCCGGGTCGATCAGGAACAGAGTCTGGCCCTGCTTGACCTCGCTGCCTTCCTGATAGACGCGCTTGAGCAGCACGCCGGGCACGCGGGCGCGCACATCGGCGCTGCGGAAAGGCGACAGGCGACCGACCAGCTCGCGCTGCAGCGGCAAGGTCTGCGGCTTGGCGTCGATCACGCCCACCTCCGGCGGTGGGGGCGTCGGCTGTTCCGGCTTCTTGCAGGCAGCTACGGCGACAGCAACGGCGCACGTCAAGGCAAGGGTGCGGAGTGGGGCGGTCATCAGGAGGAACTCCGGGGTTGGTTTGAAGACGGGGCCGGCGAGGGCTGCGGCGCGAACGCGCGCAGGAAGCCATCGACGGAGAACTCTGCCCAGCGCCGACGCAACGCTGCGTCATCACGATGGGGGGTATGGAAGCGCTGTTTGTCGAAATCCTGACCGGCAATCATGCTCAGCAGCAGTTCGGCCATGAAGTGCGGGTCGTCATGCCGCAGCAGCCCGCGACTGCAAACGGTTTCAATCCATTCAGCAAGATGAAGCGTCAACGCGCCGGCGCCATGCCGGTACAGCGTACGCGCCTCTTCGGGAAACTGTGCTGCATCGGCGGCGATCAGGCGGCAGGCCTGACCGACGTGGGGCTGGTTGAAGTGCTCCAGGAAGTCGGTGGCGAACTGGAGCAGGCTGCCACGCAGGTCGTCACCGCGGAGTGCACGCAGCATGGCGCCGGTCGCGTGACCGACGTGGCGCTGCATCACCCGCCGCAGCAGGGCCTGCTTGTTGCCGTAACGCGAGTACAGCGTCTGCTTTGAACACCCGGCGTGCTGGGCAACCGCGTCCATGCTCATCTGCATGCCCTGTTGGGCAAGCAGTTCGCGCACGGCATCGAACACGCGCTCATCACGCGCGTCGAGGGCGACAGGAAGGTAGGCCGGATTCACGCGGTGGACTATACCGTCCAGTTCAGGATTGTGGAATCGCGCCGATGTTGCCGCATGTGTCTTCCGGTAACACGTTTTGCCGATCCTGTCGGCAACGCTGTGCGACTGCGACGCCCATACCGGTGCGAACTGAATAGGGCGTCTAAACCGCAGCAAACCCGAATCTGGTTATTCCGTCCTGCAGCAAGGCCTTTTCGTGCGGTAGGGCTACAATTTCATTTTCCCAACTGAGCAAGCGCGCCGCTCTGCCATGAAACCGCAAAAAACCGCAGCCAAGACCGTGAAAAACAAAAGCAAACCAGTTGAGTCGGAGGTCGCAGTGACCGCTGGTTTCTCCCTGGAGCCGGTGTACACGGCCTTGCGCAAGCGTTACCCCGCGGCCGCCCAGGCCGAGGCAGTGGCATTTGCCTCCAGCTTCTACAAGCGCATGGAGGCCGACGAGTTCCCCCATCACAGCGCTGAGGAATGGGCCGCGCTTGCCGCCGAAACGCTGGAATTTGCCCGCGCTCGCAAATCGGGCAAGGCCAATGTCCGCGTGTTCAATCCGACGGCGAAGGCCAACGGTTGGGAATCGCCGCACACCGTGCTGCAGATCATCAACGACGACATGCCGTTCCTGGTCGACACCGTGACCATGTCGCTGGCCGAGCATGGCGTGGGCGTGCATGTGCTGGGCCACCCGGTGCTGCATTTCACCCGTGACAAGGCCGGCAAGCTGACCAAGGTCGGCGAGGGCCAGCTGGAATCGGTGATGCTGCTGGAGATCGACCGCCAGCCGGCCGAAGCCATGGCAGACATCGAGCAGGCCATCAACAAGGCGCTGGATGAAGTGCGCGCCATCGTACGCGACTGGCAGCCGATGCAGGACAAGGCGCTGGCGCTGGCCGACGACCTCGGCAGCCGCCAGCTGCCTGTCGACGCTGCCTCGCGCAAGGAAGCACAGGAATTCCTGCGCTGGGCCGCCGACAACCACTTCACCTTCTTCGGCTACCGCGAGTACCGCGTCGAGAAGCAGGGCAAGGAAGACGTGCTGGCGCCGCTGAACGACACCGGCCTGGGCCTGATGCGCGGCAAGGACAAGTCCGCTGCACGTCCGGTCAAGACCTTGGCCGCGCAGGGCCTGAACACCACGTCCGGGCTGAAGGACGCGCTGATCCTGACCAAGACCAACGCCCGTTCGCGCGTGCATCGTGCCGGTTACATGGACTACATCGGCGTGCTGGAATTCGACGCCAAGGGCAAGATCATCGGCGAACAGCGCTTCCTCGGCCTGTTTACTTCCAGCGCCTACAGCCGCCGCCCGTGGGAAATCCCGCTGGTGCGCCAGCGCTACGAGCACGTGATGAAGCAGTCCGGCCTGGCTGGCTCCAGCCATAGCGGCAAGGCCCTGCGCCACATCCTGGAAACCCTGCCGCGTGAAGAACTGTTCCAGTCCAGCGAGGACGAACTGTTCCGCACCGCAATGGGCGTGCTGGGCCTGCAGGAGCGTGTGCGCAGCCGCCTGTTCCTGCGCCGCGACAAGTACAGCCGTTTCATTTCCGCGCTGGTCTACCTGCCGCGCGAGCGTTTCAACACCGACGTGCGCCTGCGCATCGAAGCGATGCTCAAGGAAGCGCTGCACGGCGAGTACGTGGACAGCTCGGTGGTGCTGGGTGAATCGCCGCTGGCCCAGGTGCACCTGATCGTGCGTCCGAAGCCGGGCGAAATGCTTGACGTCGACACCGCCGAACTGGAGCAGAAGCTGGCCCAGGTGCTGCGTAACTGGCAGGACGACCTGCGCGAAGCGCTGGTCACCCGCCATGGCGAAGCCGAAGGCCTGCGCATCGCTGCGCGTATCGGCAAGGCACTGCCGGCCGGTTACATCGAAGACAACAGCACCGCCGTTGCCGCCAACGATGTCAGCCAGCTCGATGCGCTGACCGGTCCGGACGACCTGCGCCTGAGCCTGCAGGCCGTGCCGCGCGAATCCGGCGATGGCCTGCGCCTGAAGCTGTATCGCCAGCTGGATGACATCCCGCTGTCGGACGCGCTGCCGATGATGGAAAACATGGGCCTGCGCGTGATCGCCGAGCGCCCGTACCGCCTGTCGGTGGACAACGCGCCGGTGTACGTGCAGGACTTCGAGGTCGAGTCGACTGCCGGTGCGATCGATGCGGCCAGCGTCGATGAAGCCTTCGGTGAGACCTTTGCCCGCGTCTGGCACGGCGATGCCGAGAACGATGGCTTCAACCGCCTGGTGCTGGCTGCCGGCCTGCACTGGCGCCAGGTCGCCATGCTGCGCGGCTACTGCAAGTACCTGCTGCAGACCGGCGTGCCGTTCTCGCAGGCTTACGTCGAAGGTACCTTCACCCGCTACCCGCTGCTGGCACGCCTGCTGGTCGAGCTGTTCGAAGCCCGCTTCGATCCGGCCACCGGTCATGAAAGCAAGGAAGACATCGCCACCGGTCAGGCGCAGCTGAAGGCCCACCTCGACGTGCTGGCTGCCGGCGACGAGGCCACCCTGAAGGTGCTCAAGACCGTGGTCGACGCCCGCAAGGGTGACCGCGATGCGCAGATGCAGGCCGCGCGCGAAGCGCTGCTGAAGCTGATGGACCGCGTGTCCAGCCTGGACGAGGACCGCATCCTGCGTTCCTTCATGGGCGTGATCGATGCGACCCTGCGCACCAGCTACTACCAGACCGATGCCAACGGCCAGCACGGCCATGTCATCAGCTTCAAGTTTGATTCGGCCTTGGTGCCGGACCTGCCCAAGCCGCGCCCGTACCGCGAAATCTTCGTGTACGGCCCGCGCGTGGAAGGTACCCACCTGCGCTTCGGTGCCGTCGCCCGTGGCGGCCTGCGCTGGTCGGATCGCCGCGAAGATTTCCGCACCGAAGTGCTGGGCCTGGTCAAGGCGCAGATGGTCAAGAACACCGTCATCGTGCCGGTCGGTGCGAAGGGCGGCTTCTTCGCCAAGATGCCGCCGGTGAACGGCGATCGCGACGCGATCTTCGCCAACGGCGTGGCCTGCTACAAGCTGTTCATCCAGGGCCTGCTGGACATCACCGACAACATCGTCAACAACAAGATCGTGCCGCCGGTGGATGTCGTGCGCCATGACATGGACGATCCGTACCTGGTGGTGGCCGCCGACAAGGGCACCGCGACCTTCTCCGACATCGCCAACGGCCTGGCCATCGCGCACGGCTTCTGGATGGGCGATGCGTTCGCCTCCGGCGGTTCGGTCGGTTACGACCACAAGGGCATGGGTATCACCGCGCGCGGCGCGTGGGAGTCGGTCAAGCGCCACTTCCGTGCACTGGGCCGTGACAGCCAGACCCAGGACTTCACCGCGGTTGGCGTCGGCGACATGTCCGGCGACGTGTTCGGCAACGGCATGCTGCTGTCGCGCCACATCCGCCTGGTCGCTGCGTTCGACCACCGCCACATCTTCCTGGACCCGAACCCGGATGCAGCGACCACGTTCGTCGAACGTGAGCGTCTGTTCACCGTGCCGCGTTCGAGCTGGGCGGATTACGACGCCAAGCTGATCAGCAAGGGCGGCGGCGTGTATCCGCGCAGCCTGAAGTCGATCGAGATCACCCCGCAGGTGCGTGAGGTGCTGGGTCTGGACGACAGCGTCAAGGCGCTGTCGCCGAACGATCTGATGAGCGCCATCCTGAAGGCGCCGGTCGACCTGCTGTGGAACGGCGGCATCGGTACCTACGTCAAGGCCGCCAGCGAGCAGCACAGCGATGTCGGCGACCGCGCCAACAACGCCCTGCGCGTGAACGGTGGCGAGCTGCGCTGCAAGGTGGTGGGCGAGGGCGGCAACCTGGGCATGACCCAGCTGGGCCGCATCGAAGCCGCCCAGGCTGGCGTGCTGCTCAACACCGACTTCATCGACAACTCGGCCGGTGTGGATACCTCCGACCATGAAGTCAACATCAAGATCCTGCTCAACGATGTGGTGCGGGCCAAGAAGCTGACCGTCGAGCAGCGCAACAAGCTGCTGGCATCGATGACCGATGAAGTCGCCGCACTGGTGCTCAACGACAACTACCGCCAGAACCAGGCCCTGAGCCTGATGGAGCGGATGGCGGTCAAGCGCTTGGGTTCCAAGCAGCACTTCATCCGTACCCTGGAACAGCAGGGCCTGCTGGATCGCCAGATCGAGTTCCTGCCGTCCGATGCCGAGCTGTCCCAGCGCAAGGCACGCGGCCAGGGCCTGACCCGTCCGGAACTGTCGGTGCTGCTGTCCTATTCCAAGCTGGTGGCGTTCGCCCAGCTGCTGGATTCGGACATCCCGGAAGATCCGTACCTGTCCAAGGAACTGCAGCGTTACTTCCCGACGCCACTGCAGAAGAAGTACGCCGACGCGATGGAGCGTCACCGCCTGAAGCGTGAAATCATCGCCACGGCCGTGACCAACCAGACCATCAACCGCATGGGCGCTACCTTCCTGATGCGCATGCAGGAAGACACCGGCCGTTCCATTGCCGAGGTCGCCAAGGCCTACACCATCAGCCGCGAAACGCTGGATGCACGCGCGCTGTGGGCGCAGATCGACGCCCTCGACGGCACCCTTCCGGAGTCGGTACAGATCGACGCGCTGGAAGTGATCTGGAAGCTGCAGCGTTCGTTCGTGCGTTGGCTGCTGTCGCGCCCGGGCCCGATGCCGGGCATCACCGAGGCGGTCAACCGCTACCAGGGTCCGTTCAACGACATCCGTGTTGCTTCGGGTGTGCTGCCGGATTCGCAGCGTCCGACCTACGAAGCCCTGGTGGCCGAGTGGAAGGAAAAGGGCCTGCCGTCGGCGCTGGCACAGCAGCTGGCCGAACTGCACTTCCTGGAACCGGCGTTCGACATCATCGAACTGGCCCGTACCCGCAAGCTGAAGCCGGTGGATGTGTCCAAGATCCACTTCCGCCTGGGCGATGCCCTGCAGCTGCCCTGGCTGTTCGAGCAGATCGACGCGCTGGAGGTCAATGGCCGCTGGCACGCCGTGGCCCGTGGCGTGTTGCGCGACGAGCTGGCTGCACACCACCGCAGCCTGGCCGGTCAGGTGCTGGCCACCAAGGGCAGCACCGCTGAAGCCAAGGTGGCCGCGTGGATCGGTCGTGACGACAGCAGCCTGCGCTTCACCTTGGCGATGCTGGCCGAACTGGCCGAGCAGAAGACCCTGGACTACCCGACCGTTTCGGTCGCGGTGCAGCGCCTGGGTCAGCTCGCTGCCCACGGCGCGTAAGTGATGTAGTGCCAGGCCACGCCTGGCATGCGTGAACCGGAACGGCCCCGCGAAAGCGGGGCCGTTCTTGTTTTGGGGGTAGCTCCGGCCGCTGGCCGGCAACCTCTTGGGCCTCTCCGCAGATAGGCGGTTGCCGGCCAGCGGCCGGCACTACCGGGTATGCTCTTGCTGGCACACCCACCCGGATCCACCGATGAGCAACACCCCCCGCATCGCTTTCCTGGCCAGTACCACCGAACCTGCACAGATGGCACGCGCAGCGATGGTCTCGCGCTATGGCGACCACGCCCCGGACCAGGCCGATGTGCTGTGCCCGCTGGGCGGCGATGGCTTCATGCTGCAGACCCTGCATCGTCACGGACACTTGGGCAGGCCGGTATTCGGTATGAAGCTGGGCACGGTGGGTTTCCTCATGAACCAGTACCGTGGCGACGACGACGTGCACGCGCGTATCGCCCGTGCCGAGCCGGCCCACCTGCGCCCGCTGGAAATGATGGCGCTGACCGAATCGGGCACAACCACCGGATCGCTCGCCTACAACGACGTCTCGCTGCTGCGCCAGACCCGGCAGGCGGCGCATATCGGCATCGACCTCAATGGCCAGGAGCGGGTGGGCGAACTGATCGGTGATGGCGTGCTGGTGGCCACCCCGGCCGGAAGCACCGCCTACAACTACTCCGCGCATGGGCCGGTGCTGCCGCTGGGCTCGCACACCATCGCCCTGACGCCGCTGGCCCCGTATCGTCCGCGGCGCTGGCGCGGCGCCATCCTCAAGGCCGACACCGAAGTGCGCTTCCGCGTGCTCGATCCGTACAAGCGTCCGGTCAGCGTCACCGCCGATTCGCACGAGACCCGCGATGTGGTCGAAGTGACGATCCGCGAGTCGCGCGAGCACCGGGTGACCCTGCTGTTCGACCCGGAGCACAACCTTGAAGACCGGATCCTGAGCGAACAGTTCGTTTTTTGACGACAATAGGCGGCCGGCACTGCCGACCGCTTGAAGGACCCCACCGATGGGCGACAACTCCCCCCGTTTGCTGACCGTCGCGGTGACCTCGCGTGCGCTGTTCGACCTGGAAGAAAGCCATGCGCTGTTCGAAAGCGATGGCGTGGCCGCCTATGCCGAGTACCAGCGCCAGCACGAGGACGACATCCTCGGGCCGGGCGTAGCTTTCCCGGTGGTGCGCAAGCTGCTGGCGCTGAACCAGGGCGCCAGCCCCGAGAACCCGCGCGTGGAAGTGATCCTGCTGTCGCGCAACTCGGCCGATACCGGCCTGCGCATCTTCAATTCCATCCAGCACTACGGGTTGGGCATCATCCGCGCGACCTTCACCGCCGGCGAGCCGACCTGGCCGTACGTGAAGCCATTCGGTACCGACCTGTTCCTGTCGGCCAATCCGGAATCGGTGCGCAGCGCGCTGCGCCACGGCATCGCCGCGGCAACCATCCTGCCCAAGCCACCGGGCGAGACCGCTGCTGCTGCCGCCGACCAGATCGACATCACCCGCCCGGCCGGGCAGCTGCGCATCGCGTTCGATGGTGATGCGGTGATCTTCGGGGACGAGAGCGAACGCATCTCGCGCGAGCAGGGCGTGGAAGCCTTCGGCCGGCACGAACGCGAGCGTGCGCGCGAGCCACTCAGTGGCGGTCCGTTCCGCGGTTTCCTCTCTGCGCTGCACACGTTGCAGGAAGTGTTCCCGGCCGGCGACAGCGCGCCCATCCGCACGGCGCTGGTGACTGCGCGGTCGGCACCGGCGCATGAGCGGGTGATCCGCACCCTGCGCGAATGGGGCGTGCGCCTGGACGAGGCGCTGTTCCTTGGCGGTCGACACAAGGGCCCGTTCCTGCAGGCGTTCGGTGCCGATATCTTCTTTGACGATTCGCAGCACAACATCGACAGTGCGCGTGAACACGTGGCTGCCGGCCATGTGCCGCATGGTGTCGCCAACGAGGGGTGATGCTTGCCCCGGTAGATGCCCACCTTGGTTGGCACTTCTTTGTATCGGTGCCCACCAAGGTGGGCATCTACCAGAGCAGCGCCCACCGAGGTGGGCAGCTACCAGAGCGTCATATCCCGGTAGTTGCCAACCTTGGTTGGCAGTCGTTTGTATCAGTGTCCTCAAAGGTGGGCATACCGCTTACGGAGTGCCTGACATCCCCAACTGCAGGTCCACCACCTTCCAGCGCAGGCCCTGCGGTTCCAGCACTACTTTCAACGGCGGCTGGCCGGGGCCGCGATCGACGTCGACCACGAAGCGGTCCAGGGCTTCGAAGTGGTGTTCGGCGTTCTTCAGCGGTCGCGCCGGCTCGGTTGCACCCAAGGCCTCGCCGCCCTGCAGTTCGTTGCGGCCGCGCTTCCACAGCACGTGGCCCTGCAACATCGCGCCGATTCCGGTGGGCGTGACCATCGTGTCCACCGCGGCGCCACCCAGCTGGTCACCCAACCCGTACAGCAGCGCGCCGAAGGGACTGGCAGCCACCTCGGGGCCGGCCTGGCGCACCAGGTAATCATTGAGCTGGGCGCGCAGGCTGGTACGCACGCGTGGGAAGTCCACGTAGCGCTCCAGACGGGCGGTGTCCCGTTGTTCGATGGCCTTGGACAGGCCATGCACGGTCAGGTAGGGGCCGCCGAACCACCAGGCGGCCACCACAGCGATCAGCAGAACGAGGGCGCCAATGAGCTTCTTCATGGTGCACAGCCTGCCGCAAGTACGGCTGCCGGTGGTGAACGGCGGGTGATCCCAGCAATGCCACCGGCGCCGGTCAGAACTCCAGATCGAGCGCAGCGCACAGGTAGTCGACGAACGGGCCCAACGCCGCCAGGTCCTTGCCGAGCGTGGACAGCAGGCGCGGGCCGGTCATCGTGGCATCGTCCAGCGAACGCCACATCACCCAGTTGCGGTGCTTGAGGTCATCAATGAACTCGAAGTCAGCCGGGAAGCCGCGCGGTGGGCGCACCAGCTTCTCGGTTTCCTCGAAGTCGAAACGCCTGCGCAGCGCCAGTGCGTGCGC
This sequence comes from Stenotrophomonas sp. 01N47, assembly GCF_056399165.1. Classification (NCBI taxonomy): domain Bacteria; kingdom Pseudomonadati; phylum Pseudomonadota; class Gammaproteobacteria; order Lysobacterales; family Lysobacteraceae; genus Stenotrophomonas; species Stenotrophomonas sp. 01N47. The sequence goes on along the minus strand of NZ_JBFTQU010000001.1, from coordinate 710,573 downwards.
AGCCGCCTTCCAGCTGCCCGGGTTGTCGAGGATGAAGTGGCGGACGCGGCGCTGGGTTTCCGGTTCGGGATGCCACAGCCCGGCACCGACGAAGCTCTCGCCCGGCTGCAGGTGCACGTAGAACGAGGGCGCGGCCACTTCGCGGCGACGCTCATGGAACAGGCGCGCGCCCTGCCAGGTCTTGTACGGCGATTTGTCGTTGGAGAAACGCGCGTCGCGGTGGATGCGGAACAGCGAGCCGCCCACGCCACGCGTGTCTGCGCGGAAGTGTCCGCTGACCTCGGCCAGCGCCGGTTGCAGGTCGCCCAGCAGGCGCAGGAACGGCTGCCGCACGTGGTCTTCGTACTGCTGGCGATGGTCGTTGAACCAGGTCTTGTCGTTGTGCAGCGCCAGGCTGCGCAGGAACTTGAAACTGGCATCGGAGAAATAGGTGCTCACAGCTCCTCCTGCAGGTGTTGGCCCCAGTCGCGAAGCGATTGCAGCAGCGCGGCGCGGCGGGCGTCGTCGGGTGCTTCGGCCGCCAGCGCATCCAGCTGCTGCTGGTACTGGGTCAGGTTGAGTTCGCCCATGCCTTCCTCGCCGAACAGGCGCTGGCGGCGATAGGCTTTCCAGCGTTCGCGTTCTTCCGGTGCGAGGCTGTCGGGATGATTGCGGGCGCGATAGCGGAACAGCAGTTCCGGCAGGCGCGGATCGCGGAAGCGGCCTTCCAGTGCGGCCAGCTGTTCCGGTGGCGTGGTCCGTGCCAGTGCCAGCAGGGGCTTGTCGCCGGCACCGAGGAAGCCGTCGTACAGCGAAGCGTCCACGTCGGAGACGCTCGCCGCACGCGGCTGGTTGTAGACCTGGCGCGCCTTCTCGGCCAGCTGCGGTGCGAACGCGCGCAGTCTTTCGGCCTTGGCCTCGATCGCCGCCACGTCCAGCCCGAGTCGTGCGTGGTCATCGGCGCGCAGGTGGTTCCAGGCCACCAGCGCTGGCACCTTGTTCAGGTGCACTTCCTTCAACGGCACCCGCGCGACGCCTTCGGGCAACTCGCTGGCACGCAGGTACAGGCGCTGGGCGATCACTTCGGCGGGCAGTTCCAGCAGGTCATCGATGTCGCCGTCGAGGTCGAACACGATCACCCGGTTGTTGATTGTCGGATGTACCGCCAGCGGCAACACCGGTGCCGCGCACAGGCGGCTGGCCGGGTAGCGCATCGAGATATGCAGCACCGGCTTCAGTGCGGTGATGTCGAGCAGGCTGCCGACGAAACGCTTGTCGCGCAGCTTCAGCGCGTAGTCCCACAGGCGCGGCTGCGACTGCTTGAACAGGCGCGCCATGCCGATCGTCGCGCGCACGTCCGACAGCGCTTCGTGGGCATCGCCCTCGCGCACGCCGTTGGCCTCGGCCAGATGCTCCAGCTTGAACGAGGTGGCGCCGTCCTCGCGCTTGGGCCAGTGGATGCCGTCCGGGCGGATGGCGTGCATCAGCCGCAGCATGTCCAGCAGGTCCCAGCGCGAGTTGCCGTTGCGCCACTCGCGTTCGTACGGATCGTGGAAGTTGCGGAACAGGCCGTAGCGGATGAACTCGTCGTCGAAGCGCAGGGTGTTGTAGCCCAACGCGCAGGTGCCGGGGCGCGAGAGCTGCTCGTTGATGCGATCGAACGCCTCGGCTTCGCTGATGCCCTCAGCCAGCGCCTGCTGCGGAGTGATGCCGGTGACCATCGTCGCCATCGGCGATGGCAGCAGATCATCGGCCGGGCGAACGAAGAAGCTGACCGGCGTGTCGATCTCATTGAGGTCGCTGTCGGTACGGATTGCCGCGTACTGGGAGATACGGGTACGACGTGGATCCTGGCCGAAGGTTTCCAGGTCGTAGAACAGGAAGCTGTCGGCCATCAGTGCGCGCCCTCCAGCACCGGCAGCCGCGCATGGATCTGCGCCTCCAGTGCGTTCCAGTCGATGTTGTCCAGGGTATCGTGGCCTGCAGTGGCGGCGATCAGCATCTCGCGCTGGATGTCGGTGCGACGCAGTGCCTCGGCATAGGGCGTGTGCAGGAAGGTCACCATCGTGTAGTGCGGGACGAAGCGCGTGGGCCAGCGCCGCTGCAGTTCCTGTTCCAGCTCACGCTGCAGCAGGAAGGCCGGATCGGCCACCCGGTCGCGCATTTCCAGATAGTTCTCCAACGCCATCTGCTGGATCGCACGCGCGTTCGGCTTGCGCTCGGCCTCGAATGCGGCGAAGGCGCTCTGCAGGTCGTCCGCCGCCATCAGGTGGCGGGCCAGCGACACGCAGTCCTCGAAGGCACAGTTCATGCCCTGGCCGTGGAACGGCACCATCGCGTGCGCGGCATCGCCAATCAGCACAGCGCGGTCCTGTTGGTGCCAGCGTTCCAAGGTAAGCGTACCGAGCAGGCCCGGCGGATGCTGCTCCCAGTCCGCACGCAGGTTGGGAATCAGCGGCAGGGTATCGGCGAACTCGCGCGCGAACAGTGCTTCGGCCTGGGCGCCGGTGGTGACCGTGGCGAAGCTCGGATCGCCCTGGTTGGGCAGGAACAGGGTCACGGTGAACGTGCCCTCGTGGTTGGGCAGGGCGATGCACATGTAGCGGCCGCGCGGCCAGATGTGCAGGGCATTGCGCTCGATGCGGAAGCCGCCATCGTCGCTCGGCGGAATCTCCAGTTCCTTGTAGGAATGGTCGAGGAAGGCAATGTCCTCGCCCAGCGGTTCGCGCCGGTTCATCGCCGCACGCAGCGCCGAGCCGGCGCCGTCGGCACCCACCAGCGTATCGAAGCGGATATCGTGCGGGCTGTCGTCACGATCATCGATGAATCGTGCGTAGCCGGCATCGAAATCGACGGTGTGCAGGCGGCGGTGGAAATGCACGGTGGCACCGGCCTGCTCGGCCAGTTCCAGCAGCGTGGTATTCAGGTCGCTGCGATGGATCGACCAGATCACTTCGCTGTCGTCGCGACCATAACGCTGCAGCTGCGGCTCGCCCTCGCGCGGATGCACCATGCGCCCGCGCATCATCACCGCACGCGCCATCACTTCGTCTTCCACGCCGGCCTGGCGCAACGCGTTGCGCCCGCGCTCGGCCAGGGCCAGGTTGATCGAACGGCCGCTTTCGTAATCGGCGATGCGCGGATCGCCACGGCGTTCGTACAGGGTGATGCGCCAGCCCTGCCGTGACAGCAGGATGGCCAGCAGGGATCCGGCCAGGCCGGCGCCGACAATGCTCAGCGAGCGGGATGCATGTGCGATCAACGAACTGTCCAGCAGTAGGGGAGGGCGGCTTACAGGCCAGCCCAGGCTTCCACTTCCTCGACGAAGTGGTGCACGTCGAGGTAACGGTTGTAGAGCGGAGTGGGCGAGATGCGGATCACGTCCGGTTCGCGCCAGTCACCCAGCACGCCGATGGCGCGCAGATGTTCGAACAGGGCGCGTCCGCGCTCGCGGCCGCCGATGACCCGCAGCGACAGCTGGCAGCCGCGGCGCTCCGGCTCGGCCGGGGTGACGATCTCCAGCACCTGCGGCAGGCGCGCGCGTACCAGTGCGTCGAGCATGCCGGTCAGTGCCAGCGACTTGCTGCGCAGCGATTCCATCCCAGCGCGTTCGAACAGGTCCAGCGATGCCCGCAGCGGTGCCAGGCCGAGGATCGGCGGATTGCTCAGCTGCCAGCCCTCGGCGCCGACCGCGGGCTGGAACTGCGGGGCCATCTGGAAGCGGGTGGCTTCGTCATGGCCCCACCAGCCGGCAAAGCGCGGCAACGTGGTGTCGCGATGATGGCGCTCGTGCACGAAGGCACCGGCCACGGCGCCCGGGCCGCTGTTGAGATATTTGTAGTGGCACCACACGGCGAAGTCCGGGGCGACGTCATGCAGGTGCAGCGGCAGGTTGCCGACCGAGTGCGCCAGGTCGAAGCCGATGCGCGCGCCCTGCAGGCGTGCGGCACGGGTGATCGCATCGAGGTCGAAGGCCTGGCCGCTGCGATACTGCACGCCGGGCCACAGCACCAGCGCCAGGCGCGGACCATGTGCGGCGATCGCGCGCTCGATTGCGGCCATCGAGATCGTGCCGTTGGTTTCATCCGGCTGCACTTCCACCAGGCAGTCGGCCGGGTCGAAGCCATGGAAGCGGATCTGCGCTTCCACTGCATGGCGGTCGGTCGGGAACGCGCCGGCTTCCATCAGGATCACCGGGCGTTCGGCTGTCGGCCGGTAGAAGCTGACCATCATCAGGTGCAGGTTCACGCTCAGCGTGTTCATCGCCACGACTTCGCTGGGCAGTGCACCGACCACGCGCGCCAGCTGCGCGCTGACCAGACGGTGGTACGACAGCCATTGGGTCGGTCCGGTGAAGTGGCCTTCCACTGCCAGTTCGCCCCACTGCTTCATCACTTCCTGCACCGCCGCCTGCGCGCCGCGCGGTTGCAGACCCAGCGAGTTGCCGACGAAGTAGGTCTGCTCACCACCGCCGTGACGCGGAATCAGGAATTCCTGCCGCAACGGCCGCAGCGGATCGGCGGCATCAAGGGCAATGGCGTGGGTGCGGCTGAGCAGGTCGGACATGGTCGGGCAACAGGCTGCAACGGGGCTGCCAGTGTAGCGCCTGGGGCATCACCCGGTAGCTGCGCACCCAGCGCCAGCGCCGCATGATCCGGTAGTGGCCAACCTTGGTTGGCGCACGTGCGACCAAGTGCCCACCAAGGTGGGCATCTACCGGGGGCGGAGCGCCGTCAGGCCGCCACTGGTCCCGGCAATGGATCCACGTGGCCGCACTCGCTGCAGGTGCGCAGTTCCAGGCTGGCCTGGTAGCGCGCGAACACCTTCGGCAGGTCGGTCTCGATGTTCTGCAGCGTGAAGTACTCTTCGTACAGCTTGTGGTTGCAGCGCTCGCAATGCCAGATCACGCCATCGCGTTCATGCGGCAGGCGCTTGCGCTCGACCACCAGGCCGATGCCACCGGGCGGGCGCCGAGGCGAGTGCGGCACCTTGCCCGGCAGCAGGAAGATTTCGCCGGCACGGATCGGGATATCGCGCACCGCGCCATCCTCCTGCACCTTCAGCACCATCTCGCCTTCCAGCTGGTAGAACCACTCCGGGCCTTCGTCGTAGTGGAAATCGGTGCGGCTGTTCGGCCCGCCGACCACCATCACGATGAAATCGCCGTTGTCGATCATCTTGTTGCCGACCGGCGGCTTCAACAGATGCCGGTTTTCCTCGATCCAGCCCAGCAGGTTGATGGGGGAGGCAAGCATGGGGGTGTCCGTAAGGGAGGGTCAGTCGCGCCGGCCGCGGCGCGGAACGTAGGACAGGGCCTTCTCGTAGGCCGGCTGCAGTTCTTCAGGTGCGCCCACGTCGATGCCCATTTCGCGCACGCGGCCGTCCTTCAGGCTGTACACCCAGCCGTGCACCATCAGCTTCTGGCCGCGGGCCCAGGCGTCCTGCACGATCGTCGAGCGGCAGGCGTTGACCACCTGCTCGATCACGTTCAGTTCGCACAGGCGGGCATGCTTCAGCTCCGGCTCCTCGATCGCATCCATGATCGCGGCGTGCTTCTGTGCCACGTCACCGACATGGCGCAGCCAGTTGTCGGCCAGGCCCACCCGCGTGTTGTTCAGGCTGGCGTGCACGCCACCGCAGCCGTAATGGCCAACGATCAGGATGTGCTTCACCTTCAGCTGGTCCACGGCGTACTGGATCACGCTCAGGCAGTTCAGGTCGGTATGCACCACCACGTTGGCCACGTTGCGATGCACGAACACCTCACCCGGGGCCATGCCGATGATCTGGTTGGCCGGCACGCGCGAGTCGGAACAGCCGATCCACAGGTATTCCGGATGCTGCTGCTTGGCCAGCTGATGGAAGAAGTCCGGATCTTCCTTCTCGATCCGGTCAGCCCATTCGCGGTTGTTCTGCAGCAGCTTGTGGATGTCTTTCATGTTCGGGGTCCCTGACGTCGGGTGGGGGCAAGGCGCGGCCGTTCTGGTCGCGTCGTCGCGGGAAACAGAGCGCTCAGCTGCCTGCGGCGGCTTCGTCGCGATACCGGCGCATCCACTGCGCCAGTTCGGTGGAATGGGGATTGTCCAGGCGTTCCAGTTCGGTCATCACCGCCTGCTGGTTGGCCTCGGGGTGGTTCTGGCTCAGCTTCAGCGTCAGCTGCACCTGCTCGACGGTGAAGCGGAAGCCGACGATGCCGCGCAGCTGGCGGCGGTGGTCGTCACGCTCGGGTTCGAACCGCCAGTCCTGGCCGACGCTGGCTTCGAAGTGGTCGCCGATGTCGCTGACCAGTTGGGCCAGGGCATCGGTATCGTCGAACGGCTGCAACTGGCCGCGCAGCTCGGCGGCGGCGTAGTTCCAGGTGGGCACCCGCGCGGCAGGCTCCTTGTCCGGGTACCAGCTGGCCGACACATAGCCGTGCGGCCCGTCCACCAGCAGTTTGGCTGCGCCGGTGTGACGTGCCTGCGGGTTGGCACGGGCCCAGTGGCCGCGCAGCTCGATGTGGTCGCCGTCGCGTTGGTACAGCACCGGCAGCCGGGTCAGTTCCGGCAGGCCATCGCCACCGGCGGTCAGCACGGTTACGAACGGATCACGCGCCAGCAGGCGATCCAGCCACAGCAGGTCGGTCTCGGCGAAAGCGCGCGGGGTGAACATCGGTTGGCCTCAGGCGCGGCTGCCAAGCGACTGCACCATGCGCCCGCGCAGGCCTTCGTCGCTGCCTGCCTGCGGTGGCTGCACTTCATGCAGCGAGAAGCCGCGCACCAGCGCATCTTCTTCATCCAGGCCGTCGTACTCGACGAACTCGGCATCGAACAGCTGCGAGCGGGCAGTGTCTTCGCTGTCGTAGCTCAGCGTATTGCCATCGCTGTCCAGTACTTCGGCAGTGCCGGCCTCGCGGATGCGCAGGCGCGCCCAGATCAGGGTGTTGCCGAGGCTGGCCAGCCACCAGCTGTCGCGGACGTGGGAAAGGTCGTTCATGTATGTCTTACCAGAGCGAGGCCAGCCAGAGCAGGGCAGCCATGCCCAGTCCGGCCAGCAGGGTCAGCAGCGATACCCAGGCGGGCGTCGCCAGCCCGGACAGCGAGCGGTCCGGCTGGGTGCGGTATTCGCGCCGCAGCAGCCAGCCCAGCGCATCGGGCTTGAGGAAGGCGCCACTGCCGAAGCGCTGCGCCAGCGCCGGATGGCGATCGCGCACATGCACCAGGGTCAGCGGCCAGAAAATCACGAAGGCACTGAACCCGGCCACTGCAACGCCGACGAAACACAGGGCGAAGAACAGGGTCATGGGGGCAGTACCTCCGTGGTCGTGCGTGTGGGCTTAGAAGTCCGCGCTGCCCGGGGCGCGCGGGTAGGGGATCGCATCGCGGATGTTGGACAGGCCGCAAACGTAGACCACCAGGCGCTCGAAGCCCAGGCCGAAGCCGGCGTGCGGTACCGAGCCGTAGCGGCGGAAATCGCGGTACCAGCTGTAGTGCTCGCGATCCAGGCCGAACTGCGCCATGCGTGCATCCAGCACGTCCAGGCGCTCTTCGCGCTGGCTGCCACCGATGATCTCGCCGATGCCCGGGGCCAGCACGTCCATTGCCGCGACGGTCTTGCCGTCATCGTTCAGGCGCATGTAGAAGGCCTTGATGTGCTCGGGGTAGTTGGTCACCACCACCGGGCGACCGACGTGTTCCTCGGTCAGCCAGCGCTCGTGCTCGGTCTGCAGGTCCAGGCCCCATTCGACCGGGAAGTCGAACTTCTTTCCGGACTTCTGCAGCAGGCTGACCGCATCGGTGTAATCGATGCGTTCGAACGGCGCGTTGATGAAGTCTTCCAGCTTGGTGATCGCGTTCTTGTCCACGCGCTCGGCGATGAAGGCCAGGTCGTCGCCGCGCTCGTTGAGCACCGCGCGGAACAGGTACTTCAGGAATTCCTCGGCCAGACGTGCGTCTTCGGCCAGGTCGGCGAAGGCGATTTCCGGCTCGATCATCCAGAACTCCGCCAGGTGGCGGGTGGTGTGGCTGTTCTCGGCGCGGAAGGTCGGGCCGAAGGTGTACACCTTGCTCAGCGCCAGGCAGTAGGCCTCGACGTTCAGCTGGCCGGACACGGTCAGGAAGGTTTCCTTCCCGAAGAAGTCGCGGCTGAAGTCGATCCCGCCCTGGGCGTCACGCGGCAGGTTCACCATGTCCAGGGTGGACACGCGGAACATCTGGCCGGCGCCTTCGGCATCGGAGGTGGTGATGATCGGGGTGCTGATCCAGTTGAAGCCGTTCTCGTGGAAGAAGCGGTGCACGGCCTGGGCCAGGCAGTTGCGGATGCGGGTGACCGCGCCGAACAGGTTGGTGCGCGGGCGCAGGTGCGCCACTTCACGCAGGAACTCCGGCGTCATCGGCTTGGGCTGGATCGGGTAGGTGAGCGGGTCTTCGACCCAGCCGACCACCTCGACCGCGCTGGCCTGGATCTCGAACGACTGGCCCTTGCCCTGCGACTTCACCAGCGTGCCGGTGGCCACCAGCGAGCAGCCGGTGGTCAGGCGCTTGATCTCGTCGAAGTTGGCCAGCGCGTCGCCGGCCACGACCTGGATCGGGGCGAAGCAGGAGCCGTCGGTCACATTCACGAAAGCCAGATTTGCTGAACCGCGCACCGTGCGCACCCAACCGCGTACCGTGACTTCGCCACCTTCCGGGATCTTCCCGGCAAGCGCATGTTCAACGCTGACCACCGTCATGACTTGAATCCTCTGCTGATCGACTCGATCTATGAACACGGGAGTTTACCGGTTGCAGCGTTCTGCTTGCGAGGCATTTCTGCGGTCATCGGCTCCCTATAATGTCCCGGTACCTCTGGAGTGATCCACCATGGCTGTCAGCCTGACCCCTATTGCCTTCGAGCGCGTGCAGCGCTTCGTCGCCCAGACCCCCGGCGCGCTGGGCCTGCGTTTTGGCGTGACCAAGACCGGCTGCTCGGGCTGGGGCCACATCACCGACCTGGCCCGCGACGAGCGCGCGGACGACACCGTGTTCGACCAGGACGGGGTGAAGATCTATGTCGACGCCAAGAGCCTGGCCCTGGTGGACGGCACCGTGATCGACTTCGGCAAGCACGGCCTGAGCGAGACCTTCACGTTCAGCAACCCGAATGCCACCGCCGAGTGCGGCTGCGGCGAGAGCTTCACAACCGACGCCGACAAGGCCTGAGCCCCGCTTGGGTGGGTGCTGACCTTGGTTGGCACCGATGTTGGAGCGCCCCTTGCCGTGGTCAACGGTGGTTGCGGCAGGCATCCCAGGCCAGCAACGCGCCGGCTATCGTCAGGCAGGCCGCCGCATAGCTACCTGGCAACCCTGTGGCTTCGCGCAGAAGATGCATCAGCAGTGCCGCCACCAAGCTCAGAGAGCCCAGGGCCGTAGCGCCGCTGATCGGGCCGTTGCCCACACGGAACAGGCGTCCATCGTCGCGGTTGATCCAGCGTCGGATTCGTGTGAGGCGGTCCATGGCTGGACGTTAGCGCAGAGGATCCACGGATGGAACGACCGGTTTTTGCTTATTCTCCCAACGCCTACGCGATCTCCTTCGAGGAGGTGGCGGGTGTCTGCGATTGCTGTGGCGAGCCGCGAACGCTGCGCTACCTGTGCAGCTTCCATTGTGCCGGCGATGCGCCGGACTACCTGTGCCCCTGGTGCATCGCCGATGGCCGGGCGGTTGAGCGTTTCCAGTGCGATTTCATCGGCTGGAGCGACATCGAGGGTGTGTCGCCGGACCCGGCCGATCCGCCACCGACCATTCCCCGCGAGCAGTTGCTGGAGATCTGCGAGCGCACCCCAGGTTACTTCTCCTGGCAGCAGCCGGTCTGGCTGACCCACTGCAATACTCCTTGTGCCTTCCTGGGCTATGCCGGCCGTGATGACCTGGCGCCGATCCTGGACGAGGTCCGGCCCGACGTGGAAGCGGTCAACCCGCGTGATGCTGGCTGGGTGCTGCAGCACCTGACTCGTGAGGGGATGTTGGTGGGGTGCCTGTTCCAGTGCCTGCAATGCGGCCAGCACCGCCTGCATGTGGATCTGGGGTAGTTCAGGTAATTGAATTTTAAGGGAATGTTTTGGATTTCGGGGCGCTTCCTGCGGTCCCTCGGTGGACCCTGAAGGTCCGTGCCTTGTTCACGCCCCCCAATCTGCGCAATAATGCGCGGCTTCCTGCCTCCCTGGCAGGATCCCTTGCCCCACCGCGGTATCAACGGCGGGGGGCTGTCCGGCCGCAAGGCCACATCCGAAAGGTAGAAAAACATGAGTCGTCATTACGAAATCGTGTTCATGGTCCACCCGGACCAGAGCGAGCAGGTCCCGGCCATGATCGAGCGCTACAAGTCGCTGGTCGAGAACGGCAACGGCACCATCCACCGTCTGGAAGACTGGGGCCGCCGCCAGCTGGCGTACCCGATCCAGAACCTGGTGAAGGCGCACTACGTGCTGCTGAACATCGAAGTCGACCAGGCCGTGCTGACCGAGCTGACCGAAAGCTTCCGCTTCAACGACGCCGTCCTGCGCAACCTGGTCATCAAGCGTGACGAGGCTGACACCGAGCAGTCGCTGATCATGAAGAGCAAGGACGAGAAGGGCGACAAGCCCGAGCGTGGTGAGCGTCGTCGTCGTGATGACGAAGAAGGCGAAACCACCCCCGCCGCTGACAACGATGCCGGCGACGACGCCGCTTCGGCCGCCTAAGGAGCACTGACATGTCCAAGTTCTTCCGTCGCCGCAAGTTCTGCAAGTTCACGGCCGAAGGTGTCAAGGAGATCGACTACAAGGATCTCAACACCCTGCGCCAGTACCTGACCGAGAACGGCAAGATCGTGCCGAGCCGCGTCACCGGTACCAAGTCGAAGTACCAGCGTCAGCTGGCGACCGCCGTCAAGCGCGCTCGCTTCCTGGCCCTGATTCCGTACACCGACAACCACGACGTCTGATGCCGGCGGGGCAGCTTCGCGCTGCCCCCGCTGTGCCAGCTATTCGGACAGCCTTTGTTGCGGGGCCCGCGCCTCGCTAACGAATAACTTATCTGGAGCAATACCATGCAGCTGATCCTCCTGCAGAAAGTCACCAACCTCGGCAACCTGGGCGACCTGGTCGACGTGAAGCCGGGCTACGGCCGTAACTTCCTCGTGCCGCAGGGCAAGGCCGTTCCGGCCACCGAGAGCAACAAGGCCGAGTTCGAAGCCAAGCGCGCTGATTACGAAGCCAAGGCCCAGTCCATCCACGCTGAAGCCGAAGCCCGCAAGGCCAAGCTGGAAGGCGCGAGCGTGACCGTCGCCGCCAACGCTTCGACCGAAGGCAAGCTGTACGGCTCGGTCGGCGCGCGCGAAATCGCCGATGCCTTCACCGCTGCCGGCCTGGCGCTGAGCAAGAGCGAAGTCATCCTGGGCGAAGGTGCCTTCCGCAACATTGGCGAGTACGAAGTCCTGGTGCACCTGCACGCGGACGTCGAGACCACCGTCAAGGTCGTGGTTGAAGCCGAAAAGGCCTGATCCCACGCCGCAAGGCTTGGTGTCACCAGAACGGGCGCCCGCAAGGGTGCCCGTTTTGTTTTGGGGCGGCCCGTCCGGCCGGGTCGGTGCTTGGCGTGCGACGCCCGTGCCGATAGATCCTGGATGAATCCATGAAGATCAATGCGTTGGTCTCATTTTCCGGACCCGGGTCGGTTTACGGGGCGGCCCCCGGCAGAGCCGGGAAGCACGAGCGGGCGTGAGCGCTGAGCCTCCTCCCCCGGTCATCCCGCCCGTGGAACATTGGCCCCGCTATACTCATTCCATTGCGTCACCCTTGGCCTTGTTGAATTCTTTTGAAATCAAGGGCTTGAGGTGCTGGCTGACCTGACATCCACTATGGTGGCGGCCGTAAGGCCCTTGCCCGGAACCCAATCACGCCATGCGTCTTTCCACGATCAAGCTGTCCGGCTTCAAGTCCTTCGTCGATCCGACCACCCTGCACCTGCCGACCAACATGACCGGCGTGGTGGGCCCCAATGGCTGTGGCAAGTCGAACATCATCGACGCGGTGCGTTGGGTCATGGGCGAAAGTTCGGCCAGCCGCCTGCGTGGTGACTCGCTCACCGACGTGATCTTCTCCGGTTCCAATGCCCGCAAGCCGGTCTCGCAGGCCACCGTCGAGCTGATCTTCGACAACTCCGACCACACGATTTCCGGCGAGTACGCCTCGTTCAACGAGATCTCGGTCAAGCGTACCGTCAGCCGTGACGGCAGCAGCAACTATTACCTCAACGGCACCAAGTGCCGTCGTCGCGACATCACCGACCTGTTCCTCGGCACTGGCCTGGGCCCGCGCAGCTACTCGATCATCGAACAGGGCATGATCAGCCAGATCATCGAGGCGCGTCCGGAAGACCTGCGCGTGTACCTGGAAGAGGCCGCCGGCATCTCCAAGTACAAGGAGCGCCGCAAGGAAACCGAGACCCGCATCCGCCACACCCGCGAGAACCTGGACCGCCTTGGCGACCTGCGCGAGGAAATAACCAAGCAGCTCGAGCACCTCAAGCGGCAGGCCAAGCAGGCCGAGCAGTACCAGGCGTTGCAGGAAGAACGCCGGGTCAAGGATGCGGAGTGGAAGGCGCTGGAATACCGTGGCCTGGATGGTCGCCTGTCCAAGCTGCGCGAAGGGCTGTCGCAGGAAGAAACCAAGCTGCAGCAGCTGATTGCCGACCAGCGCGACGCTGAGGCGCGGATCGAGACTTCCCGCGTGCGCCGCGAGGAGGCTGCCGACGCGCTCAATGCCGCGCAGGCCGAGGTCTACCAGGTGGGCAGCACGCTGGCCCGCCTCGAACAGCAGATCCAGCACCAGCGCGAACTGTCGCAGCGCCTGCACAAGGCGCGCGATGAAACCCGCCAGGCACTGGCCGAACTCGGCCAGCACATCAGCGGCGATGAAGCCAAGCTGATGGTGCTGCGCGAAGCGGTCGATGCGGCCACCCCGCAGCTGGAAGCGCTGCAGGAAGAAAACGAGATCAAGCAGGAAGGCCTGCGTGAGGCCGAAGCGCGGTTGTCCGATTGGCAGCAGCGTTGGGAGCAGCACACCTCGCAGAGCTCGGAAGCCTCGCGCGCTGGCGAGGTCGAGCGCACCCGCGTGGACTACCTGGACAAGCAGATCCTTGATGCCGATCGCCGCCGCGAAGCGCTGGCGGCCGAACGTGCTGGGCTGGACGTGGATGCACTGGATGAAGTCTTCGAGCAGCTGCACCTGCAGCACGATACGCAGAAGACCGCGCTGGATGAGCTGACCGAGCAGGTCGAGGAGCGCAAGCACGGTGTCGCCGCCGTGCAGGAGCAGCAGCGCAACGGGCAGAACGAGCTGGCCGAGCTGCGCAAGCAGGTCAATGGCTTGCGCGGGCGCCTGTCTTCGCTGGAAACCCTGCAGCAGGCTGCACTCGGCCAGGAGCAGGGCGCGGCGGTGGCGTGGCTGAAGTCGCGTGGCCTGGATTCGGCCGCGCGCGTGGGCGAGCGCCTGGACGTCGATGCCGGCTGGGAAAACGCAGTGGAAAGCGCCCTCGGCCAGTTGATCGAAGGCGTGCTGGTCGATGACCCGGCCAGCTTGGTCGACGCGCTGGGCGAACTGGGCGAAGGCCGCATCGCGCTGGTTGCCAATGACGGCGCGGACCTGAAGGTTGCGCCGACCTCGCTGGCTGCACGCGTGCGTGGCCCGGCGCCGATCCGGCGCCTGCTTGCGCGCCTGCACGGTGCGCGCGACCTGGCCGAAGCCAATGCACTGCAGGCCAGCCTGCCTGAGGGTGATTCCATCATTACCCAGGGCGGTGAACGCTTGGGCGAAGGCTGGGTGCGCGTATCGCGCTCCGGCGCCGCCAAGCAGGGCGCCTTGCTGCGCGAACGCGAAATCAATGAGCTGCGCGAGCAGATAGAACAGCTGCAATCGCGCGAAGCCGAACTGGAAGAACAGTTGGCCGGTTTCCGTGAGCACCTGCTGGCGGCCGAACAGCAGCGCGAGGATGCGCAGCGCGCGCTGTACCTGGCGCACCGCGCGGTGTCCGAACTGGCCGGCCAGCTGCAGGGCCAGCAGGGCAAGGTCGAGGCGGCACGTACGCGCATCGACCGTATCGAAGGCGAGCTGAGCCAGTTGCTGGAGACCCTGGACATCAATCGCGAGCAGGCGCGTGAAGCGCGTTCGCGGCTGGAGAATGCGGTCAACAGCATGGGTGACCTGGAGTCGAACCGACAGGGCCTGGAGGGCGAACGCCGTCAGTTGACCGAGGCGCGTGATCTGGCCCGCGACGCCGCCCGTGCGGTGCGCGAGCGGTCGCACGCGTTGGCCCTGACCCTGGAATCACAGCGCGCCCAGGTGGCGTCGTTGAGCCAGGCGCTGGAACGCATGAGTACGCAGCGTGGCCAGCTTGATGCACGCCTGGGCGAACTGCATTCGCAGCTGGACGAAGGCGATACCCCGGTGGAATCGCTGCAGGCCGAGCACCAGAACGCGCTGGAAGAGCGCGTGCGTGCCGATCGCGTGCTGACCGAAGCGCGCACGTTGCTGGATGGCATCGATGCCGAACTGCGCAACTACGAGCAGACCCGCCACCAGCGCGACGAGCAGGCGCTGTCCCAGCGCGAGCGCATCTCGCAGCGCAAGCTGGACCAGCAGGCGCTGGTACTCAGTGCCGAAACCCTGCAGGGCGCAGTGGAGAAGGCCGGTTTCGTGCTGCAGGATGTGATCAACGCGCTGCCCGAAGAGGCCCGCCTGGGCGACTGGGAGCAGGCGGTGCACCAGATCGACGGTCGCATGCGCCGGCTGGAGCCGGTCAACCTGGCCGCGATCCACGAGTATGGCGAAGCCTCGCAGCGCTCGGAGTATCTGGATGCGCAGCACGTGGACCTGACCACCGCGCTGGAGACCCTGGAAGATGCGATCCGCAAGATCGACCGCGAAACCCGGGGCCGCTTCAAGGACACCTTCGACCGTGTCAACGCTGGTGTGCAGGCGCTGTATCCGCGCCTGTTCGGTGGCGGCCACGCCTACCTGGAGCTGACCGGCGAAGACCTTCTCGATACCGGCGTGACCATCATGGCGCGTCCCCCGGGCAAGCGCGTGTCGAGCATCTCGCTGCTGTCCGGCGGCGAAAAGGCGATGACCGCCGTGGCGCTGGTGTTTGCGATCTTCCAGCTCAACCCGGCACCGTTCTGCCTGCTGGACGAGGTGGACGCGCCGCTGGATGAAGCCAACGTCGGCCGCCTGGCCAACATGGTCAAGGAAATGAGCGAGAAGGTGCAGTTCCTGTTCGTCAGCCACAACAAGGCCACGATGGAAGCGGCGCACCAGTTGTCGGGCGTGACGATGCGCGAGCCGGGAGTCAGCCGCCTGGTCAGTGTGGACCTGGAAGAAGCCGCGCGATTGGCGGGCGCGGCCTGACGTGCCATCCTAGTTACCTGAATGAACTAGCCGGAGAACCTAACGAATGTCCGACACGGCACTGTTGCGCATCGGCATCCTGGCCGCCGGCCTGCTGTTGGTCGCTGCGATCTTCCTGTTTGGCCGCCCGAAAAAGAAGCCCCAGGGCCGTCGCCTCGATAGCGCTGAACCGACCAGCGGCGAACGCCGCGAGCCGGTGCTGGGCGAGGATGGCGTGCCGGTGGCCGGCGACCGCGTCGAGCCTGGCATGGGCGACGCGGTCGAGCAGGCCGAACTGGGACTGTCCGACGTCGATGGCGCGGCCAACGACCTGGGCAAGCGTGCGACCCAGGATTTCGACAAGATCGTTTCGCTGTTCGTCGCCGCCCGCGCCGGCGAACAACTGCGCGGCGAAGACATTGTCGTGGCAGCGGAAAAGACCGGTCTGGTGTTTGGCCACATGAATGTCTTCCACCGGCTGGTCGAGGGTCATCCCGAACGGGGCCCGATCTTCTCGATGGCCAGCATCATGAAACCGGGAAGCTTCGACATGGGCAACATCCGCGCCATGGAAACCCCGGCCATCGCCTTCTTCCTCACTCTTCCGGCGCCGCTGACCGCGCTGGATGCCTGGGAGAAGATGCTGCCGACCGTGCAGCGCATGGCCGAGCTGCTCGATGGCGTGGTGCTGGATGACGGCCGCAACGCGCTCGGTCGCCAGCGCATCGCCCACATCCGTGATGAGCTGCGCGCCTATGACCGCCAGCACCAGGCGCCGCCGCTGACCAAGACCCCGCGCTGGTAAGCGCGGCAGGTCCTGGCGTGCCGACCAACGGTCGGCACCCACAACAGTAGATCCACGCCATGCGTGGATAGGGTCAGGCCGGTACGCCTGCCACCCTCGCGAACGCGCTGCGGAAGCGCACCATCTCTTCCTCGGTGCCCACGGTCACGCGCACGCGCTGCGGCCAGATCGGCCAGCTGCGGCCGATCACCACGCCGTTGTCCGCCATGGCCTTGGCGAAGGCAGCGCCGTCGCGCTGCACATCCACCACGAAACAGTTCGCTTCGGTCGGCAGGCAGTGGAAGCCACGCTTGCCCAGCCAGGCGATGGTGGCCTGCCTGACCTTGGCATTCTGCAGGCGTCGCTGCGGGATCAGTTGGGGGTCACGCAGGCTGGCCAGGGCTGCCGCAAGCGCAGGCACGGGCAGCGGGTTCTCGCCCAGGCTGGCCAGCTCGCGCAGGCGTTCGGGATGTGCTGCAGCCACGCCGAGGCGTAGGCCGGCCATGCCGTAGAGCTTGGAGAAGGTGCGCAGCACGATCAGGTCATCGCGCCGGGCTACCTGTGCAATCAGGCTGGGCTGTTCGCTGTACTGCAGATAGGCCTCGTCCAGCAGCACGCGGGTGCCGGCTGGCTTGTTGGCCAGTAGCCAGGCCAGTTCTTCGGCGGGACTGATCGAGCCGGTGGGATTGTTGGGATTGCACACGTACAGCAGGCCGGTCGGCTGCGCGTGCGCGGCGGCAACCATCGCGCGGAGGTCGTGCGCACCATCGCTGCGCAGCGGCACCTTCTGCACATGGGCGCCACGCGCGGCTGCCATCTCACCCAATGTCTCGAAGGTCGGGTCGGCCACTACCAGGCCCGCCTGCGGGCCGGTCCACAGCGTCGCCGCACGGTTCAGCGGTTCGCTGGAGCCCGGATACAGGCGCACGTGGTCGGCGGGAATGCCGGCCTGGGCAACGAAGGCATCGCGTACCTCACCGGCCAAGGCGAAGCGGTAACGCCCGCAGCTGGCGATGCTGTCGCGTGCCGCCTGCTGGGCGGCGGGCGAGGGGCCATAGGGGCATTCGTTGAAGTTCAGCAGCACCGCGCCTTCATTGGCGTTTGGCGAAGTCACGGTCGCTGGCTGTGCCTGGGCCGACCTGGGCAGGCCGCTGCTGGCGAGGGCGAGTCCGGCGCCGGCCAGTTGCAGGAAGTGACGACGGGAGGCAGGCAGGGTCACAGGGGTGGTTCCGGAAGGGCGACCGACGCACGCTAGCGCTGGCAGTGATTGCCGGCAAGCGGTCGTGCAGAGTCAGGCCGCGCTCGGCTGCTGTTCGCCACCCGTTGAGCCGGGCTCGACGCTACAGACAGGCCCTGACGCGCAGGCGCGGTAGAATTCCCGGCCATCCCAGAACCCGCGGATTCCGATGAGCCCCAGCCCCGCCGAACGTGCCGAAGACCTGCGCCGGCAGATCGCCCAGGCCAATCGCGCCTATCACGAGCTGGATGCGCCGGAGATCCCCGACGTCGACTACGACCGCCTGGTGCGCGAGCTGGAGGCGCTGGAGCGCGAGCATCCTGATCTCGCCCGTGCCGACAGCCCGACCCAGCAGGTCGGGGCACGTCCGTCGGGACGTTTCGCCGAAGTCACCCATGCAGTACCGATGCTGTCGCTGTCCAATGCCTTCAGCGATGAGGAAGTGGCCGACTTCGTGCGCCGCATCGATGAGCGCCTGCGCCGCGGCACCCTGCGTTTTTCCGCCGAACCGAAGATGGACGGCCTGGCGATCAGCCTGCGTTATGAGGACGGTCATTTCGTGCTGGGCGCCACCCGGGGCGATGGCAGCACCGGTGAGGACGTGACCGCCAACCTGCGCGAGATCGGCGACATTCCCAAGCGCCTGAAAGGCAGGGACTGGCCGGATGTGCTGGAAGTGCGCGGTGAGGTCTACATGGCCCGCGCCGACTTCGAGGCCTACAACGAGCGCGCGCGCCTGCATGGTGGCAAGGTGCTGGCCAATCCGCGCAATGCCGCGGCCGGTTCGCTGCGCCAGCTTGACCCGAAGATCAGTGCGCAGCGCAGGCTCAGTTTCTTCACCTACGGTACCGGTGAAGTGCAGGGTGGTGAGTTGCCCGATACGCATTCGGGCACGCTGGCACAGCTGCGCGAATGGGGCTTCCCGGTCAGCGATCTGTGCCAGGTGGTGGAAGGTAGCGAGGGTCTGCTGGCGTACTACCGGGACATCGGCGAGCGTCGCGACGGCCTGGCATTCGACATTGATGGCGTGGTCTACAAGCTTGATGATCGCGCCGGTCAGCAGAGCATGGGCTTCGTTTCGCGCGCACCGCGCTGGGCCATCGCGCACAAGTTCCCGGCGCAGGAACAGAGCACTACGCTGGAGGCCATCGAAATCCAGATCGGCCGCACCGGTGCTGCCACCCCGGTGGCGCGCCTTGCGCCGGTCGCGGTGGCCGGTGTGATCGTCTCCAATGCGACCCTGCACAACGCCGACCAGATCGCGCGCCTGGATGTGCGCGTGGGCGACAGCGTGATCGTGCGCCGTGCCGGCGATGTGATCCCGGAAGTGGTCAGCGTCATCCTCGATCGCCGCCCTGCGGGCACCACGCCCTGGCAGATGCCGACCAGCTGCCCGGTCTGCGGCTCGGAAATCGTGCGCGAGGAAGGGGCTGCTGCCTGGCGTTGTTCGGGCGAGCTGTCCTGCCCGGCGCAGCGCAAGGAGGCCATCGCCCACTTCGCCTCACGACGGGCGATGGATATCGACGGCCTTGGCGACAAGTACATCGAAACCCTGGTGGACGCCGGCATCGTCAGGAGCGTGGCGGATCTGTACCGCCTCACCCGCGACCAGCTGCTGCACCTGAAGCTGGTGTTGGACGCAGAAGACCCTTCGGCACTCGCAGTCAGCCTGAAACTGCACCTGCCGGCCGAAGGCAGCGGCGCGGTGCTCAACGCCGTGTTGAAGCTCGATGGCAACGATGCGGGATGGCGCGCGCAGGCATTGGCGCAGCCGGCAGCCTTCGAATGGAACACGAAGAAGATCGCTACCAAGTGGGCCGACAACCTGATTGCTGCGATCGACGCCAGCCGTGATGCGACGCTGGAACGGCTGCTGTTCGCGTTGGGCATCGAGCACGTCGGCGAGAGCACCGCCAAGGCGCTGGCACAGTGGTTTGGCGATCTGGCGTTGATCCGCCGTCTGCCGTGGCCGCTGTTCAAGCGCGTTCCGGATATCGGTGGCGAGGTGGCACGTTCGCTGGGTCACTTCTTCGAGCAGGAGGGCAACCAGCAGGCCATCGATGCGCTGCTGCAGGTGGGGCAGGTACGCATCAGTGACGTGCATCCGCCGAGCGCAAAGCTGCGCGAAGGTCTTGACCTGGCCCAGCTGCTGGTGGAAGCGGAGATTCCCGGCATCACCCGCCTGCGCGCCGAAAAACTGGTCGCAGTACTGCCCAGCGCGCAGGCGGTGCTGGACGCCGAGCACGGCCAGTTCGTCAACGCCGGCCTGCCCGATGACACTGCGCGCGGCGTCGCTGACTGGCTGGACAGCGAGGGCCATGGCGCGATGTTGCTGGCCGCCGAAGTGGAGATGAAGCACATCCTGTCCAGTGCGCCGGCCCTGGCCGAAGTGGTGGCCGGTCCGCTGGACGGGCAGACGGTGGTGCTTACCGGCACGCTGGCCCAGCTCAATCGCGATACCGCCAAGGAGCGCCTGGAGGCGCTGGGCGCCAAGGTGTCGGGCAGCGTGTCGAAGAAGACCAGTTTCGTGGTGGCCGGCACCGAAGCGGGTTCAAAGCTGGACAAGGCGCAATCGCTGGGCGTTCCGGTGTGGGATGAAGAGCGCCTGCTGGCCTACCTGGCCGAACACGAGTGATGAACCGGTCGGGTGCGCAGGCACCCGGCACGCAACCGCAAAGGAACACTGATGCAGACCGCTCCGCTGGATTTCCGCCTGGCCACCCGTGCCGACGAGGAACTGCTGATCGCGCTGATGCGCGATTTCTACGCCGAAGACAAGATCGAATTCGACGATGCGCGCGTGCGCCGTGGTGTCGATGCGCTGCTGGCCGATCCGCGCAACGGGGAAGTGCTGCTGTGGCTGGACGAGGCCGCGGCCGTCGTTGGCTATGCGGTGATCGCGATGGGCTTCAGCCTGGAGCAGGGCGGCCATTTCATGCTGCTCGACGAGCTCTACCTCAGCCATCGCGCACGTGGCCGTGGCCGTGGCAAGCGGGCACTGGCCATCTGCGAACAACGCGCGCGCGGGCGCGGGGTCAGCCGGCTGCGGCTGGAGGTCAACCATCACAACGAACTGGCGCGCCGCCTGTACTTGGCCAGTGGCTACATCGATGACACGCGCGATCTGCTGACCCTGCCGCTGGACCATCCGCGCCCGGAGGGCATCCTGTGAGCGAGGCACTGCTGCGCAGCCTGCAACAGCGTGCCAGCCTCAATGCGCTGGTGCGACGCTTCTTTGCCGAGCGTAGCGTGCTGGAAGTGGAAACGCCGATCCTTTCCGTGGCCGGCAACACCGAGCCGAACATCGACAGCTTCCACACCGATTTCAGCGGCCACGTCGATGCGGGCGGACGCCGACGCTGGCTGCGCACCTCGCCGGAGTTCCCGCTCAAGCGCCTGCTCGCTGCCGGCGTGGGCGACTGCTATGAGCTGGGCCGGGTGTTCCGCAATGGCGAAGCCGGTGGCCGCCACAATCCCGAGTTCACCATGCTGGAGTGGTATCGGGTTGGCTGGGACCACCATCGGTTGCTGCAGGAAACCGCAGAACTGGTGGGGCAGGCGTTGGCGCTGGTTGGCCGCAGCGCGACGCTGCGCGTGCTGAGCTATCGCGAGCTGTTCCAGCAACAGGCCGGCGTGGACCCGTTCGATGCCGATGAGGGCCAACTGCGCGCCGCGCTGGGCGAGGTGCACATCGATCCGGTAGGCCTGACCCGCGATGATTGGCTGGATCTGTTGATGACCCACCGTATCCAACCGCACTTCGATGACGCGGTCATGACCGTGGTCCACGACTGGCCCGCCAGCCAAGCGGCACTGGCGCGCATCCGCCCCGGCACACCGCCATTGGCCGAGCGTTTCGAGCTGTACCTGGGCGCGGTGGAACTGGCCAACGGTTATCACGAACTGAATGATGCGGCTGAACAGCGCGCGCGTTTCCAGCATGACCTGCAGCGTCGCCATGCACGGGGGCAGGTACAGCCCGCGCTGGATGAAGCGTTGCTGCGTGCACTGCCTTCAATGCCTGCCTGTGCCGGTGTTGCCGTTGGCATTGATCGCCTGCTGATGGCGATGCACCGCACACCGCGCATCGCCGACGTGCTTGCATTCGATTTCGCCCACGCATGAGCCGATTTCCCCTGGACCTGGCAGGCTGAACGAAAACACGCGTTTGCGCGCTTGATTCAGCAAGCACGATGATGCTTTTATCACAGCCGATACCGCACACTTGCGTCGTGGTTCATCCATTCATGGGGAAGGCTTTGGTCAAGTGGTTTGCGGTCGTAGCGGCACCGATGTACTCCGTGGCGATATGGGGTGGCCTGCTTCCGTCGACCGCATCGGCGCAGTCACTTGGCTATGACAACGAAGTAGTGACCTGCGAATCCCGTGACATGGGTTGGGTGCATTGCGACATCGATGTCAGCAACGGCGTCGACCTGATCCGCCAGTTGTCCAGCAACAGCTGCATCCGTGGCAGCGAGTGGGGCACCGACCGCAGTGGCGTGTGGGTGACACTGGGCTGCCGCGCCGAGTTCCGCGCGCGCCGTGCAGAGAATGATGTCGCGCCCTCGGCCGAGGGTCGCAAGCGCCTGGTGCGACGGGTGGTGCGCTGCGAGTCCAACGGTCGCCCGCAGAGCTGCCCGGTACGCCTGGACGGTGCGCCGGTACGGTTGCTGCGGCAGCTGTCGGTGCTGCCGTGCCGGGAAGGGCAGGGCTGGGGCTACAAGCGCAATGAGGTGTGGACCACCCGCGGTTGCCAGGGTGACTTCGAGGTGGCCGACGAGCAGGGCCGTTTCGTCGACATGCCGCGCCGGCTGACCTGCGAATCCAAGTCCAAGAAGCGCCGCTTCTGTGGCGCCAGCATCTCCACCAGCGCCACCCTCTCCAACCAGCTTTCCAGCACCCCGTGCGAGGAAGGCAGCACCTGGGGCTGGAACCGCAACGGCATCTGGGTCGACGGCGGCTGCCGCGCCGAATTCTCGGTGAACTGACCCCGGACGGGGGGCCATCCGTGCGTGGCGTGGCCCTACAATGGGGCCATGAATACCGCCACCGACCTCGACTACGCCCGCTACGACCACATCCGCCCGATCCTGTGGACCGGCGATGCCCTGCAACTGCTTGACCAGCGCAAGCTGCCGTTCGTGGTCGAGCATGTGGCTTGCCATGACAGCGATGAGGTGGCCGCGGCCATCCACGCCCTGACCGTGCGCGGTGCGCCGGCCATCGGCATCGCCGCTGCCTGGGGTGTGGTGCTGGCCGCACGTGATGTGCAGGCGTCCGATGGCGCGCATGCCCTGCAGCAGCTGGAACCGGCGCTGCAGCGGCTGAATGCCTCGCGCCCGACCGCGGTCAACCTGGCCTGGGCGCTGGCACGCATGCGACGTTGCCTGAGCGCTGCCGGCGCCGACTGGAAGGCGCTGCTGGAGGCTGAAGCGCAAGCGATCGCCGAAGAAGACCTGGCCGCCAACCGCCACATGGGCGCACTCGGTGCCGGCCTGATCGAGGCCGGCAGCGGCGTGTTGACCCATTGCAATACCGGCTCGCTGGCCACCGCCGGCTTCGGTACGGCGCTGGGCGTGATCCGCGCCGGCATGGCCCAGGACCGCATTGCCCGGGTGTTTGCCGGCGAGACCCGGCCGTGGCTGCAGGGTGCGCGCCTGACCGTGTGGGAGCTGCAGCAGGACGGCATCGACGCGACGCTGATCGCCGACTCGGCCGCCTCCCACCTGATGAAGACCGGTGCCGTGCAGTGGGTGATCGTGGGCGCCGACCGGATCTGCGCCAACGGCGATACCGCCAACAAGATCGGCACCTACCAGCTGGCCATCGCGGCCCGCCACCACGGGGTGAAGTTCATGGTCGTGGCACCGTCCTCGACGGTGGACATGGATACCGTGGACGGCAGCCAGATCGAGATCGAGCAGCGTGATCCGGGCGAACTGTACGGCGTGGGGGGCACCCGCACCGTGGCCGAGGGCATCGCCGCCTGGAACCCGGTGTTCGATGTCACCCCGGGCGAGCTGATCGATGCCATTGTGACCGAGCGGGGGGTGATCCTGAACCCGACCGCAGAGAACATGCGTACCGCCTTCGGCGGTTGACGCGGGCAGGGGCGGGTGCCTTTCCGCTGGAAAGGGCTCCGACCCCGGCGTCCGGTAGTGCCGGCCGCTGGCCGGCAACCCCCTAAGTTCCTGATTTGTGCCGGTAAAATCACCGTAAAGGCAGGCGGAAAACGGCCCCGTGTGGTAGAATCCAGCGGTTGAATCGAGGTTCCGGCACGACCACCCCCGGGTGGATGCGCCGGACTGGACCGCTACCAGACAACGGAACCCGAATGGCAGAAACCGCCAAGGAAATCATCCAGGTCAACCTGGAAGACGAGATGCGCAAGAGCTACCTCGATTACGCCATGAGCGTGATCGTGGGGCGCGCGCTGCCAGATGCGCGCGATGGCCTCAAGCCGGTGCATCGTCGTGTGCTGTTTGCGATGAATGAACTCAACGCGCACAGCAACAAGCCCTACTTCAAGTCGGCACGTATCGTCGGTGACGTCATCGGTAAGTACCACCCGCATGGCGACCAGTCGGTGTACGACACGCTGGTGCGATTGGCACAGCCGTTCTCGCTGCGCTACATGCTGGTCGATGGCCAGGGTAACTTCGGTTCGGTCGACGGCGACTCCGCCGCGGCGATGCGATACACCGAGGCGCGCATGTCGCGGCTCGCGCATGAGCTGATGGCGGACATCGACAAGGAAACCGTCGATTTCCAGCCCAACTACGACGAAAAGGAACTGGAGCCGACGGTCATGCCGACCCGGTTCCCGAACCTGCTGGTCAATGGTTCGGCCGGTATCGCGGTGGGCATGGCGACCAACATTCCGCCGCACAACCTCACCGAATCGATCAATGCCTGCATCGCGCTGATCGACAATCCGGAAATCGATATCGACGGCCTGATGGAGTTCATCCCGGGCCCGGATTTCCCGACTGCGGGCATCATCAACGGCACCGCCGGCATCATCGCCGGTTACCGCACCGGCCGTGGCCGCGTGCGCATCCGTGCCAAGGCGGATGTCGAAGTGGCCGACAACGGCCGCGAATCGATCATCGTCACTGAAATTCCTTACCAGGTGAACAAGGCGCGTCTGATCGAGAAGATCGCCGAGCTGGTCAAGGAAAAGAAGATCGAAGGCATCAGCGAGCTGCGCGATGAGTCCGACAAGGACGGCATGCGCATCTACATCGAAATCAAGCGCGGCGAGTCGGCCGAGGTTGTGCTCAACAACCTCTACCAGCAGACCCAGATGGAGTCGGTGTTCGGCATCAACATGGTGGCGCTGGTCGACGGCCGCCCGCAGTTGATGAACCTCAAGCAGATGCTGGAGGCCTTCGTCCGCCACCGTCGCGAAGTGGTCACCCGCCGCACCGTGTTCGAGCTGCGCAAGGCGCGCGCCCGTGCCCACGTGCTGGAAGGCCTGACCGTTGCGCTGGCCAACATCGACGAGATGATCGAACTGATCAAGACCTCGCCGAACCCGGGCGAAGCACGCGAGCGCATGCTTGCGCGCCTGTGGGAGCCGGGCCTGGTGGGTTCGATGCTCGGCGCCGCCGGTGCCGAAGCCTCGCGTCCCGATGACCTGCCCAAGGGTGTGGGTCTGATCGAAGGCGGCTACCAGCTGACCGAGATCCAGGCGACCCAGATCCTGGAAATGCGCCTGCACCGCCTGACCGGGCTGGAGCAGGACCGCCTGACCGAGGAATACAAGCAGCTGCTGGAAGTGATCGCCGGGCTGATCCACATCCTGGAAGATCCCGATCGCCTGCTGCAGGTGATCCGCGAAGAGCTGATCAACGTGCGGGCCGAGTTCGGTGACGAGCGCCGTACCGAGATCCGCCACAGCGAAGAAGATCTGGACATCCTCGACCTGATCGCCCCGGAAGACGTGGTGGTCACCGTCTCCCACGCCGGCTACGTGAAGCGCCAACCGGTGAGCGTGTACCGCGCGCAGCGCCGTGGCGGCCGTGGCCGCAGCGCGGCGTCGACCAAGGAAGAGGATTTCATCGAACAGCTGTGGCTGGTCAACACGCACGACACGCTGTTGACCTTCACCAGTTCGGGCAAGGTGTTCTGGCTGCCGGTGTACCAGCTGCCCGAAGCTGGTTCCAACGCCCGCGGTCGTCCGATCATCAACTGGATCCCGCTGGAGCCCGGCGAACGCGTGCAGGCCGTGCTGCCGGTGCGCGAGTACGCCGATGGCCAGTTCGTGTTCTTCGCCACGAAGAACGGTACGGTCAAGAAGACCCCGCTGGGTGAGTTCGCCTTCCGTCTGGCGCGCGGCAAGATCGCGATCAACCTCGACGAGGGCGATGCCCTGGTCGGCGTCGGCCTGACCGATGGCGAGCGCGACATCCTGCTGTTCGCCTCCAACGGCAAGACCGTGCGCTTCGGTGAAGACAAGGTCCGCTCGATGGGTCGTACCGCTACCGGCGTGCGCGGCATCAGGATGCCGGCCGGCGAGGAAGTGGTCAGCCTGATCGTGGCCGAGAGTGCTGGCGGCATCGAGGACGAGAACGAGGACGACAACGGTGTCGAGGAGGCCATCGCCACGGGCGATGCGCTGATCGAAGGTGCCGACGACGCCAACCTGCGTTACATCCTCACCGCCACCGAAAACGGCTACGGCAAGCGTACCCCGCTGCCGGATTACCCGCGCAAGGGTCGTGGCACGCAGGGCGTCATCGGCATCCAGACCACCGAGCGCAATGGCAAGCTGGTTGCCGCGGTGCTGATGGGTACCGACGATGAAGTCCTGCTGATCTCCGATGGCGGCACCCTGGTGCGTACGCGTGGTTCGGAAATCAGCCGCGTCGGCCGCAACACCCAGGGCGTGACCCTGATCCGCCTGTCCAAGGACGAGAAGCTGCAGGCGGTGGAGCGCATGGATGCCTCGATCGACGAGGACGAGGACGAGGTGGCCGCCGCCGCCCCGGCCACGACCGACGGCGCACCGGCTGCTGCCAGCAGCGAGGACGCCGCGCAGGAGTGATCCTGCCGCGATGCTGAGGTACCCGACGACGCCGGCCTTGTGCCGGCGTCGTCGTGTCTGCAGTCGAAAATACGCACGCACTTCACGGTGACGGTGGCATAAGGGCGCATGCTGCCCCCGGAGATCGACGATGTCCGCCACGCCGCAGTCTGCTTACGCGCCTCCGCCCCGCCATCCTCTCGTTACCGTGCTGGCCCTGTTGCTGATCGTGCTCGGCCTGGTCATCGGCGGCCTTGGTGCGTGGCTGCTCAGCCTCGGTGGCTCCTGGTACTACGCCATCGCCGGCCTGGGCCTGCTGGTCTGCGGCATCCTGTTGTGGGGCAATCGGCGTAGCGGTGCACTGCTGTATGCACTGGTGTTCATCGGCAGCCTGCTGTGGACCTGGTGGGAATCGGGCAGCGATTACTGGCGCTGGGTACCACGGCTGGGCCTGGTGACCGCCCTCGGCATCGTCCTGGCATTGCTGGCGCCGACCCTGCAGGCGCCGGTGCCCAGGCGGCTGTCGCGCAGCGTGGCCGCTGTACTGATGCTGGTCTTCGTGGCCGCCTTCGGCCTCGCGTTCACCCCGCATGGCATGGTCGACGGGCATCAGCCGTTCCCGGAGCCGGCGGTCAGCGCCGGGCTTGATCCCACCCGTGACACCACCGGCCTGCAGCCTGCCGACCAGCCGGCAGAAGGAGACTGGCCGGCATGGGGGCGCAGCAATGCCGCCACCCGCTATTCGCCGCTGCAGCAGGTCACCCCGGAAAACGTGGGAACCTTGCAACTGGCATGGCAGTTCCGCACGGGCGACCTGCCGAAGAAGCGCTGGGGTGCGGAAACCACGCCACTGAAGATCGGTGATCGGTTGTACCTGTGCACCGCACGCAATCAGTTGATCGCCCTCGATGCCGGCAGCGGCAAGGAGCTATGGCGTTTCGACCCGAAGGTGAAGGATGCGTCGATCCCGTATACGGCCGCCTGCCGTGGCGTGTCCTATTACGAGCTGCCCAGCGCGCCGACCCTCGCCGATGCCGCACTGGCTGACGTGGCCGCCGATCTCGCGCTGCCCGCACCGCCGCCGACCCGCACCAGTCGAAGTGCGGCGCCCGGCAGCCGCGCAGCCTGCAGCGCGCGCATCATCGAAGGCACGCTGGACGGCCGCCTTATCGCGGTGGACGCCGACAGCGGTCGCCCCTGCGCGAATTTCGGCAACAACGGCCAGGTCGACATCACCCTGGGCATGGGCGAGGTGCCGCCGGGTTACGTATCGATCACCTCGCCGCCGGCGATCGTCCGCGGTGTCATCGTTACCGGCCACCAGGTACTGGACGGCCAGCGCCGCGACGCGCCCTCCGGCGTCATCCAGGCCTACGACGCGATCAGCGGCAAGCTGCGCTGGGCGTGGGACATGGACCAGCCCGAGCGCAGCGGCCTGCCACCGCGCGAGCAGACCTATACACGTGGCACACCGAACATGTGGACCACCGCTACCGGCGATGAAGCACTGGGCCTGGTGTACCTGCCGATGGGCAATTCCGCAGGCGACTACTGGAGTGGCTCGCGCACCGAAAACGAGAACAGGTACGCGACCTCGCTGGTCGCCATCGATGTGGCTACCGGCAAGCCGGTCTGGCATTTCCAGGCCGTGCGCAAGGACGTCTGGGACTACGACCTGGGTTCGCAGGCCAGCCTCATCGACTACCCGACGGCATCGGGCAAGGTGCCGGCGATCCTGCTGCCCACCAAGCAGGGCGACATGTACATCCTCGACCGTCGCAACGGCCAGCTGCTGACCCCGGCCGAAGAGCGCAAGGTGCCACAGGGCGGCGTGGAGCCCGAGCAGCGCGCCGCCACCCAGCTGTTCTCGCTGTACCACACGCTGCGGCGCGACGACGCGCTGACCGAGCGTGACATGTGGGGCATCACCCCCATCGACCAGCTGGTCTGCCGAATCCAGTTCCGCAAGGCACATTACGAAGGGTTCTACACACCGCCCAGCAGCGATCACCACTCCATCGAATACCCCGGCTACAACGGTGGCTCGGACTGGGGCAGCGTGGCCATCGATACGCGGCGTGGCGTGATAGTGGCCAACTACAACGACATGCCCAACTACAACCGGCTGGTGCCGCGCGCCGAAGCCGACCGCAAGGGCTGGCTGCCGCGCGAGCAGATGCGCGCCGACAAGGGCGGTGCCGAAGGGGCAGGGGATCCGCAGGTCGGCACGCCCTATGGCATCGACGTCAACGCCGGTTGGCGGCTGCCGTTCACCGGCCTGTTGTGCAAGCAGCCGCCCTATGGCGGTATCCGTGCGATCGACCTGCGCAGCGGCAAGCTGCTGTGGGACCGGCCGTTCGGCAGCGCGCGTGGCAACGGCCCCTTCGGCATCCGCTCCGGCCTGCCCATTGAAATCGGCACGCCGAACAATGGCGGTTCGGTGGTGACCGCCAGCGGCCTGATCTTCATCGCCGCAGCGACCGACGACCTGCTGCGTGCCATCGACCTGAAGACCGGCAAGGAGCTGTGGCACACCAAGCTGCCGGCGGGCGGCCAGGCCAACCCGATGGTGTACGAGCACGGCGGGCGGCAGTACTTGGTGATCATGGCCGGTGGGCACCATTTCATGGAGACGCCGGCGGGGGATTACGTGATGGCGTATGCGTTGCCGCGATGAGCCGCAGGGCAGGCAACACCGACGGTCAGCAGCGACGACCCCTGTGGGCACATTCCCAACGCCACAGGGGTATCGCGCAAGCGGTTAAACCGTGACCACCACCTTGCCGATCTGCTCATTCGATTCCAGGTAACGGTGTGCGTCCTGGATCTGCGCGAACGTAAACACCTTGGCGATCAGCGGCACCAGCACGCCCTTGTCCAGGCCATCGACGATGAATGCCTTTGCACGCGCCAGCGCCGCATCGTCAGACACGATTTCCGAGTACAGGTAGCCCTTCAGCGTCAGCGACTTGCCCAATACATTGAACAGCGGGAACGGCGTCGGCTCGCTGCTCAGCGCGCCATATTCCAGCAGGATGCCGCCGCGTGCCATCGCTTCGGTGAGCGGCACGAACTGCGGGCCGCCGATGGGATCGAACACCACGCGCGCGCCAGCACCTGCGGTGATGCGGGCAACTTCGGCCACCAGGTCCTGCTGTTGAGTGGCGATGACATGGGCGGCGCCGGCATCGAGCAGCGCCTGGCGCTTGCCCGGGCCCCGGGTTATCGCAATCGGCGTTGCGCCCACCGCATTGGCGATCTGGATGGCAGCCAGGCCAACGCTGCTTGACGCTGCAGTGATGATGACGAAATCACCGGCACCCAGCTTGGCCTGCTCCAGCAGCGCACCCCAGGCGGTGACGTACTGCATCCACACCGCTGCGGCCTGCTCGAAGCCCAACGAAGACGGATGCTTCACCACCAGTCGCGCCGGCACGTTGGCCAGCTCACCGTAGGTGCCCCAGCGGGCGATATCCAATGGCGGCACCACGCTGATAGCCTCGCCTGCAGCGAAGCCGCTCACCGAGCTGCCAACCGCTTCGATCACGCCGGCCGCCTCATAGCCCAACCGGCTGGGGAACTGTGCCTCCTGCAGATAGGCGCCGTTGCGGAACATCACCTCGGCGCGATTCAGACCGATCGCTTTCACCCGGATCTGGATCTCATCAGCGGCAGGAGCAGGTACTTCAATATCGTCAACGCGCAGCACATCGGCGTCGCCATAGGCGTGGATGCGGACAACCTGGGTCATGGGGATCTCCAAGGGGAATGCCGGCCGGTGGCCGGGCAGGGGGGGCAGAGCGCTACTGTGCGCGTGGCCGGCAGGCGAAAGAAGGGGTAATCTGGTGTTTCATTGGAAAACAATAGTTTGTAATGGATCTTATTGTGCCCCTGCGCAGCTTCACCAAGGTGGCCGAGGTGGGCTCCTTCGCTGCAGCTGCCGACGCATTGGACCTGTCCCCGCAACTGGTCGGCAAGCATGTGCAGACGCTGGAGCAGCATCTGGGTGTGCGCCTGCTCAACCGCACCACGCGCAGGCAGAGCCTGACCGACTTCGGGCAGGCGTATCTGGCACGTGCCCGGATCATCCTGGAGGACGTGGAGAGTGCCGAGCAACTTGCCGAAATCGCGCGCGGGCGACCGATGGGCCGGCTGCGAATCAGTGCGCCGGTCACCTTCGGTGTGCATGCGCTGGGGCCGGCGGTGGTGGCCTACATGCAGCAGTATCCGGATGTGCAGGTGGATCTGAACCTGTCCAACAGCCTGGTCAACCTGATTGAAGACGGCTACGACCTGGTGTTCCGCACCGGTGATCTCGCCGACAGCGGCCTGGTCGCGCGGCGGCTGGGCCCGTACCCGCTGGCGCTGTGCGCTGCCCCCGGCTATCTGGCCGCGCGCCCACCGATTGTCCACCCGCAGGATCTGAGCCGCCACGAATGCCTGGGCTTCGCCCACTCGGTGATCCGTACGCGGTGGAGCTTCCACGACCCACAGGGCGGCGTGTTGACCGTGCCGGTGTCCAGTCGCTTCATGGTCAACCAAGCCGAGCCGCTGCTGACCGCTGCGGTCGGTGGCCTGGGACTGATCCTGCAGCCGTTCGAGATGATGTCCACCGCTCTGGCCAGCGGCGAACTGGTGGAAGTGCTGCCTCGATTCGTACCGGTGTCCACATCGATCAACCTGTTGTATCTCCGCGATCGCCAGGTGACGCCGAAGCTGCGCAGCTTCCTGGATTTCTGCGTGGCGCGCTTCACCGAACAGAGCATGGCGCGTGAGCGTTGATCGAAGCGTTCGCACCGGGTGGTCACGTCGGTCGATTACGATGGCATTTCGTCACGCCCACGAAGGATCTGCCATCGCCCTGCTGCATCCCCCTGCGTCCTGTTTCGTCCGCCTCCGCTGCGGCGTCGGGTTGCTGCTGCTGATCGGCAGCGCCGTCACTGCCAGCGCGCAGACGCCTGCCGGTGCGCTTGCAGAATGGGAACTGCACGGCCGTGTCGAAGGCCTGGCCCGGCCCGACACCGTCTGCCAGGATTTCCTGCAGGCGATGGGACGAAAACCAGCCGAGCTGGAATACGTAGGCTGCACGCAGGACGACGATTCCTACATCCAGCCGATGGAAGCGCGGTATCGCGTCAGCGGCGCCTCGGCGGCGAAGATCGAAGCCTATCTGCAGCAGACCTTCGGTATGCCGCCACTGAAGTACGTCTGCTGTGGCTGGAGCAACGGCGCGCCTTACGTCTGGCGCGAGCGGCCGGGCAGCGTGAAGTACCAGATCGGCATGGGCGTGGAATCGCTGCATCATCCGCGCACGCAGTGGAGCGCGATTCCCTACTTCATGGTGACCGTTGCGGTGAACCGGAAAGGCCCCTGATGGCGTACGCTTGAAACCAACCACTGGCGTACAAGGAATGACAACCATGCCTCCCATGCTGCTCCGCGCTGCCGCCCTCGCGCTCACCCTGGCGATGAGTCCGATGGCCATCGCCGCGTCTCCCGAGCCGCTGCAGCTGCAGCAGGCCGAAGCGCTGACATACTGGAAGCCGGTGGAAGGCACCTTCCGCCCACGACTGAATGCCGATCCCGGGCGTGTGCAGTTTGCAGAGGAAGTGACCGTGGCCTATTCGGTCAACAAGCGCGGCCGCACGTATGACGTAAAGGTGGTGGATGCCAAGCCGTCGACGGCCTTCAGCGGCTGGGCGTTGAACGCGGTCAAGGCGATGCGCTTCACCGCCACGGACAGCAACACCGAACGCACGCCGATCCGCAGCGAAATGACCGCACGCTGGGGCGGCGGCAAGTAGCGCGCTAGGTCGGCACCCGCACCATCTTCGACATCAGGTGTTCGACCACTCCCGCCGGGTCCGCCGTGCGGCCCACATGTGTGCTGGACATCTGCACCACCGAGCTGCGCTTGGCGGTCAGGAAATGGAAGCGCGCGCGCGCGGGAAGCTGCGCGATCGGGCCGGCGCCGGCATCGCCCCGGCAGATCGCCACGATGGCATCCAACCACGGCTGCAGCGCTTCAATATCCAGCGCCGGCGCGAAGGCGTGCAGGCGGGCGGCATCGATCTCGATTGCCGCTTCCAGGTGACGTGCACCCGGGCAGGACACGATCACCCCGACGTTGATGAACTCCTCGCGTTCCACCCGTGGTACCACGCGGATGACGGCATAGTCATACGTGTGCAGCGTGGGCACGGATGGCCTCCTGCACGAACACCGCACGCACCTTCAGGCGATGCTTCAGGTAGTTGATGTAGCCCTGCCGGTAAGCCTGGGGGCTGTCGAAGGCCGGCTCATCGACCAGCCAGCTGTCCGGCACCAGGCCGACGATGCGCTCGATTTCCGCATCAGGCAGGCGCGCAGCCATTTCGGCATCCACCTCGGCGATGCGGCTGGCGAACGACAGCAGCACGTGGTCACGGATCAGTACGAAGGGCTTCTCGCAGGCGTCGCCAGCATTGGCCCAGTCGTGATGGAAGTACATCGCCGCACCGTGGTCGATCAGATACAGCTTGCGATGCCAGACCATCAGGTTCGGATTGCGCGTGGTGCGATCGACGTTGCTGGTGAATGCATCAAACCAGACGATGCGCGAGGCCAGGTCGGCGTCCACCGGCATCGCCGCCGGATCGTAGTTGATCGCGCCGGGCAGGTAATCCAGGCCCAGGTTCAGGCCTTCGCTGGCGCGGATCAGGTCCTGGATCTCCGGGTCCGGCTCGGTGCGGGCGAACTCGCTGTCCAGCTCGACGAACAGGATCTCCGGAATCGGCAGGCCCACCGCGCGTGCCATCTCGCCCGCAATCAGCTCGGCGATCAGCGCCTTGGGCCCCTGGCCAGCGCCCCGGAACTTGAGCACCGCCATACCGTCGTCGTCGGTCTCGACCACGGCGGGCAGTGAGCCACCTTCCCGCAAGGGGGTGATGTAGCGGAGGGCATGGACGGTACGCATGGGTGCATTCTAGCGTGGCCGATGCATGGGGTGCGCCGGGCGATGCCCGGCGCCGTCCCTGACCTCAGTGCGACAACGCGCTGCGCTGCTGTTCCTGCACCTGCTGGCGCGTCTGTTCCTGCGAGGCGTGGTCGGCCTGGCGCTGGTTGACGATAGCGAGGCTGTCCAGGCTTTCCTGCACCGGCCGCTGTGCGGCTTCAGCCGTAGCTGCCGATGCGCGCAGCGACGCAGGATCATCCAGCGCGCCCTTCACCACGAACACGTTCTGTGCCGCGGCGACATCTCCCGCCTGGCGGCTGAGCACCACATGATCCACGCGGTCCAGGCCGTTCTCGCGGGCCAGCACCAGCAGGCTTGCGCTCAGGCGTTCACTGGAGGCGTCGAAGCTGCGGCCATTGGCGGCATCCAGTTCTGCCACCTTGCCGCGGATCTGGTCGTGCAGGGCGCGGTCGTTGCCGCCCGCCAGCGGCGCAGCGTGGGCCTCGACCGAGGGAGTGGCGGTCGCCTGCGCGGTGATGGGCACGTGGGCGTAAGTGCCCTCGGTGTGGTCGAAATAGTGCAGCGTGGACGGCGAGGTGCTGGTATCGAAGTAGGGCTGCCGTGGCTGCGTGCCCTCACCCAGAGACAGGCCGTTCTGTTCCAGCAGGCTTTCCTGCAGGCCGAGCTTTGCCATGTTCACCGACATCCGGCTGATGCCATCGGGTGCCGGGTTCCTGGCCTCTTCCTCGCAGACCCGGCCGATGGCATAAGCAGCGTAGAAGTTCTGGTAGTCCGAATTGCCGTTGGGACCCAGCCGCGACGACACACCTTCATCGTAGTAGTGCTTGCCCATGCCCTCGATGTTGGCGGCAGTGGCGGTCATGCTCAGGTCTGCATTGAGTGTGAGGTCCGGGTGCGCGGCATAGGTCATCGGCGGGCCGGGCTGCACGCGCACGAACTCCTCTGCACGGTTACTTGCTTTGTAGAGATCTTCCAGAGTGGCGTCCGGGTTGGCGGTCTTGACCATGCCTACCAATGCGTTCCAGCCCTCGATGTTCGCCGATGCCTCGTCGCGCCGGTTGGCTGCGAGCAGGGTGCCGATGGCCTGGGTGTAGTCGTGGGTCGAATCGCGTGCGGCAATGTCTGCAATATCGGAATCAAACTGCTTATAGGCTCGTTCGGTCGCTGCATCATTGAACCCATGCTGTAGCTCATGGCCCAGTACGAAAGTCAGCTCTGCAGCGTCGTGCCTGTCCCGCGCTGGTGTGGACAGACTGGATGCCGGCAGGCTGATCGTCTTTGCGCCGCCGTCGTACTCGCCGCCCACACTGCTGTCGGCAGGCAGCAGCTCAAAGCGCTGCAGATGACCGGCGGCGATGGCCGAGTCGACCTGGGCTGCCAGCGCCGGAGAGTTGGCGATGGCCTTGCGAAGGTTGTCGACCTGATCGGTCGTTACATCGGGTTTTCCTGCAAATTCGGTCAGCAGGCGTTCCGTATCCGCTGAAAGCGTAGGCATGGTGCGGTGCTCCTTACTGCACGGTGACAAGGCGGACGCAGGCATGCGCCGGCTCGCCAGACGGGGTCGGATTCTCAGCCATCGTGTCGACCTTGATGCTCAGGTTCGGGCGATCGAAACGGTCATGGATGATGCGGCCGTGCTCGCCGCGGATGGTTTCACGCTTGAAGCCCGCGGCCTGCAGACCCGAGGCGAACTGGTCGAAGTCGACCTGGCAGATCGCCGATGCGTTGGCTTTACGCTCGGCGGTGGTGTCGATGAAATTGAGATCGAGACGCGTATCGGCGGCGCCAGCCGTCTTGATTTCGAGGCCGTAGCTCCATTCCGGCGTCAGCGTGCCGCCGTAGCCGAAGTGCCCCAGGCCGAAACTCTGCGCGGGCGCCTGCATGGCCTGCGATACCCGTTCAAGGGTCAGTTCGCGGGTGGAGGTGGTGTCCTTGATCAGATCCAGCAGGCGCAACAGGAGTTGGTCTGCGGTGAGCGCAGACGGCGTTGCGGCGTCGGAGGCAGTCGATGCCATGGTAGCGGGTCCTTGAGAAGTCGACGAATGGTCAGTCGCGTGTGCGCAGGCGCAGAGCGAGGCCGCACTCAGGACGATCGTCCACGGCCGTGTGAATGCGTACCCAAGCATAAGCGTTCCTTGCATGTTGAGCGCTGACCGTAAAGTGGGCCAGGTGAATCACAGGTTAAATGTAATTGACGATTGCAGGCATCGGGGCCGGGCGCTTCGGACCTCAGGTGTTTGCTGCAAGCGGAGTTGCCAGCGCCGGGCTCTGCCTGGCAGCGCGCAGTCGGCTCTGGATGCCATGGAATTTTCTTCACTTCCTCATTCCGTGAGAGGTGGCAGCATCCAGCCGTGAGTCGATCAAGCACTGGCGTGGCCTTGAATTGCAGGCCTCCCTGCCGCTTTCCCGCGACCGACACCCGGCAGCTTGTTTCCGGCAAATTTGCGCAGCGTTGAACGTGGTCCTGCGAGGCCACTCCCCTCGGCAAGGAGGCCCGCGATGCACAGTCCTGTTCACGCGTATACCTACCGCATCAGCAACCAGCCTGTCGCGCAGGCAGCGTGCGCTGGTGTTGGCAGACATGCTGAAGACGTTGCTGCGGTTCATGCAGCCTCAGACAGAATTCTTCCGTGAGTTGAGCACCGATGGTTGGCTCTGCATCCCGCAGTGCGCAGAGCCACTACATGCATGCGAGTCGCCCCACGACGTTGCTTTGTTCGCAGCACTGGGCGCGCATCTCGTCCACGATGTCCACGCAGGCTTCCGAGGTGCACGATGAGCAACGAATCGAGAGGAGCCCTGCCGCCCCTGGATCTGGATGATGCCAAGGCCGCGCAGATGATTGGCAAGCTGGTGCTGGTGGGCGTTACCCGTTTTGGTGGCGATGGTCAGGTGCAGGGGCTGGAGCAGTTTGCCGGCACCGTGCTGAGGGTCAGTGCCGAAGAAGGGCTGGTGCTGGCCGATGGCGATGACGGCCATGAGCGCTACCTGCCGCCCATGCTGGACCAGTACCTGCCGGCTGCGCCGGGTGAGTACCAGTTGCGGTCCAGTGGGGTGACGGTGATCGATCCCGATTATCTGTCCACCTGGGAGTTGCACGCGCGGCAGTAGGCGAGGGGCACCAGAGAGGGGCCGGGCCAGGCAGGGCCACGCTTTGCAGGATGGGGCGACTAGCCCTTCCGGCCCATTTCCCGGTGGGCAGGGGGTGTTAGATTCGGCCCATGCCCGCCGTGCGGGTACCCAAATCACACCCCAGGGGAAAAGGATGCTCATCCGTCGTACCTCTCTGGCGGCGGCCGTTGCCGTTGCCACGCTCGGCCTGCTGGCCGCCGGCCCGGCCTTTGCCGACTACGCCAAGCCGCCGGAACACCTGCTCAAGGTGCTCAAGGCGCCGCCGCCGCCGGCACCGAACATCGACCCCAGCGGCCAGCGCCTGCTGCTGACCACCGCGCAGACCTATCCGTCCATCACCCGCGTCGCCCAGCCGTACCTGAAGCTGGCTGGCGTGCGCCTGGAACCGAAGAACCGCAGCCGCCACGACACCCCCGGCGGCTATGGTATTCCGGCCTGTGTGGCCGACTTCACCCTGGTCGAGATCGTCAGCGGCAAGAGCACCAAGGTGAACCTCCCGCAGGGGTGCGCAGGTGGCGCACAGTGGTCGGCCGATGGCAGCCGTTTCGCCTTCCAGAATGCCGTCGATACCAGCGTGCAGCTGTGGGTGGGCGACGCCGCCACCGGCCAGGTGAAGCAGGTGCCGAACGTGCAGTTGAACCCCATCTTCGGCAGCACGGTGCAGTGGCTGGGCGGCAGCCAGAACCTGCTGGTGAAGCTGGTGCCGGCCAACCAGGGGCCGGCGCCGTCCAACGGCGGTACGCCCACCGGTCCGGACGCGCAGGAGTCGCTGGGCAGCAGTGGCGAGAGCAGCACCTATGAAGCGCGCGACACGCTGACCAGCGTGCACGATGAAAAGCTGTTCGCCTATTACGGTGCCTCGCAGCTGGCGGTGGTCGATGCCGCTGCCGGCAGCGTGCGCCCGGTTGGCCAGCCGGCGCTGTACAACGACGTCAACGCCGCGCCCGATGGCGTGCATGTGCTGACCGAAACCCTGAAGGCGCCGTTCTCGCATGCGGTCACCTACCAGCGCTTTGCCAACGATGTGGCGGTGCTGGACCTGGCCAATGGCCGCAATACGGTTCTGGCCAGCCTGCCGCTGGCCGATCGCGTGCCGGTACACGGTGTGCCGGAAGGCCCGCGGGGTTACGACTGGCGCTCCACCGATCCGGCCACCCTGGTCTATGCCGAAGCGCTGGACAAGGGCGACTGGAAGGTGAGCGTGCCGCATCGCGATCGCGTGCTGATGCTGAAGGCCCCGTTCACCGGCAAGCCGGTGGAAATCGCCCGCACTGCACAGCGCTTCGAGGGCTTTGCGTGGTCGGCCGACCCGGCCGTGTCGTTCCAGTTCGAGAACGACGAGAACCGCCACTGGATGCAGGCCCGCATCGTGGATGTGGACCAGCCGAAGAAGGAAGGTCGCCTGCTGTGGGACATGTCCAGCGATGAGCTGTACGGCAACCCGGGCAACCTGGTGTTCAAGCGCCTGCCCAGCGGTGCGCCGGTGGTGCGCCAGGAGGGCAACACCGTGTTCCTGCGTGGGCAGGGGGCCTCGCCGCAGGGCGACCGTCCGTTCCTGGATGCGCTCGATCTGGCTACGTTGAAAACCGAACGCCTGTTCCGCAGTGATGCCGATGCGTACGAGCAGTTCCTGGGGTTCAGCAATACACCGGGTCGCTTCCTGACCTGGCACCAGTCGGTGATGGACCCGCCGAACGCATTCGTGCGTCTGCTCGGTGAGCGCATCAACGATGCCAAGGCCGGCGAGGCA
The DNA here is from genome assembly GCF_056399165.1 of Stenotrophomonas sp. 01N47. Lineage (NCBI taxonomy): Bacteria > Pseudomonadati > Pseudomonadota > Gammaproteobacteria > Lysobacterales > Lysobacteraceae > Stenotrophomonas > Stenotrophomonas sp. 01N47. Next base: position 672,322 of record NZ_JBFTQU010000001.1, on the reverse strand, counting down.
CAGTTCCAGTCCAAGCCTGCTGCGTTGACCAAGCTGCTCGACCCGACCCCGGAAGTGCGGCAGATCCAGAAGCGCCTGGTGACCTACAAGCGCGCCGATGGCGTGGACCTGTCGTTCACCCTGTACACGCCGCCGGGCTACAAGGAAGGCCAGCGCGTGCCGGCGATCCTGTACGCATACCCGGCCGACTTCGCCAATGCCGCGCAGGCCGGGCAGGTCTCTGGTTCGCAGCAGACGTTCACCCGTCTGCAGCCGTACCGCCTGATGCTGCTGGCCGGCTACGCGATCATCGACAACGCCTCGTTCCCGATCGTGGGTGACCCGAAGAACGCCTACGACACCTATCTGGAACAGCTGGAAGCCGACGCCAAGGCAGCAGTGGACAAGGCCGTGGAGCTGGGCGTGGTCGACCGCAACCGCATCGGCGTGACCGGCCACAGCCATGGTGGCCTGATGACCGCCAACCTGATCGCCCACACCAACCTGTTCAAGGCCGGCGTGGCGACCAGTGGCTCGTACAACAAGACCTTCACCCCGTTCGGCTTCCAGAACGAGCGGCGTTCGGTATGGCAGGCGCAGGATGTGTACCTGAAGGCGTCGCCGTTCTTCTATGCCGACAAGATCAAGCTGCCGCTGCTGCTGGTCCACGGCGAGGACGATGCCAACCCGGGCACCGAGCCGTTCCAGTCGCGCAAGCTGTACCAGGCGATCCGCGGCAATGGTGGTACCACCCGTCTGGTGATGCTGCCCAACGAACCGCATTGGTATACGGCGCTGGAATCGAACGAGCAGTTGGTGTCGGAAATGCTGAATTGGTTCGACACCTACGTGAAGAACGCGAAGTAATCCGGCAAGGCCGCCCTCCGGGGCGGCCTTTCTGTTTCAGGCGTCCAGTAGCACCGAGCCATGCCCGGTTGCTATGCACGAAGGCTGCATGTGCCACAGAATCTGCTTTCCAAGGAGCGTCATGAAGGCCTGGTTTCTCGTCGTCGTAGCCCTGTGTCCGGCCGCTATGGCTGCTGCAGCCGATGGGCCCATGCGCATCGATGTGGCCTACGACTGGTCCGGTTGGGGAGGTGTTTCGGAGCACTGGCTTATCGAGCGCGATGTACGTGGAATCACCTCGCGTGTTCGTGTCACAGATTCGGCGGGAAGCCAGGAATTGCCCAAGCAGATATTGCCGGCTGCTGCGGTCGAAGCGTTCGAAGCGGCTATTGATGCTGCCCCGCTGTCCAAGGAGGCCACGATCAGTCTGATTGCCGGCCGCCTCGATCGCGCCGAGATGCTGGAGTTGGATCCGAAACTGACTTCAATGCCTCCGGCATCGTGCACCTTCGCCGATCAGCAGGCGTGGGCCCGTCGGACATTGACTGTCCAGGGGCTGCACCAGCGGGTGCAGCAGCACTTCAGGGGGGACGGGGTGGCGTGGACTGACGATTATCCGGTGATGTCGGTAACGGTGAAGCGCCAGGGCAAGCCTGACGTGGTGTTTCTGTCGAGATCGCAGAAGGCCTTGATGTTGCCATGGAAGCAGCTGTCTAGTGGGCAGGTGAATCAGCGATCACTGTCGCTCGCGCCGGATCAGTGGCGCCCCGCGCTGAGTGACGCGTTGACCCGGTTGCTGCCAGAGGGGGAGGCAACACGTGCCCGCTTCAAAAGCACCTGGCTGCAGCATCGCTTGAAACAGGAGCTTGAGCTGGAGGCCTTGAAGTGCACGACCGGGCCATGAACAGGGGGGACTGCGACGGCACATCCAGTCCAGGTATCCCCCTGTGGGTGTTGCGTAACCATCTGTGATGAAGGCATGGATCGGCCGCAAAGCTGCGGTACGCTGCGCATCTGATGTCCGCTACGGGTTCGCTCCATGAAGGCCTTCATCCTCGCCGTATCGCTGTCGATTTCCGTTGTCCCGGGCATAGCATTCGCCCAGCCGCTGCCGGCTGAGCTGGCAGCGTTGGGCATCACTGCCGGCATGCCCTACAGCAAGGCCAAGCGCCTTCTTGATGCCGCAGGATGGCAGGCCAGCCCGCCACGCGACGCGGCCGAAGTGTTGGACGGTTTCCCGGAAGTGGGTTGCCAGAAGGGCGGCAACAATTGCAGCAGCACCTTCGCCAAGGATGGGCAGCAGGTTGCTCTGCAGGTGGGAACCACGCTGGCGGGCCAACCCTTCGTGCAGGGCGGCCGCTGAGCAGGACGCGCACTCAGCCCAGCGGCAGGTTATCCAGCGCACGCGACATCCGGTCATGCAGGTCGCGCACGCGTTCGGCCTTGGCATCCACGCGGCGCTCATCGCCGAAACTGCGGACATAGGCGCATGCAGCGAAGCCGGCGCTTTCCCTTTCGTATTCGGCGATCCACGCCAGGCGGTCGGGGTTGCTGGCCTGCTCGGCCGACCAGGCCGCTACCGGCGGGCGGATGCGCGCGATGATGCCAAGCCGCCACGGTTTGGGTGTCAGCCGCGCACGGAAGCAATGCTGCAGTGTGCACATGCGTGCATACAACGTGTCGGTGCCCAATGCCTTGAAGAAGGCATGCACCTGCGCATCCTGTGGTTCGAACGTGGCATGCATCGCCAGTATGCGCAGCCCGGCTGGGGTGCGGTAAGCGCGCAGGTGCCAGTCGGGGTGGTGCTCGACAAACGCCTGCACGCGCTGCAGTGCGATGCCCTCGACGCCGCCGGCCCGGGCGAGCCGTCGCTTGCGCCGCCCCGACAGGATCTGGTTGACCACCACCATCGTAATGCCGCCGGCGGCCAGGCCGATGTTGAAGTTGCCCAGCGCACCGCCGATCAGCGCACCGGCCGCCAGCAGCCCCAGCGCACCGAGCAGCGGCAATGCGCAGCCTGACGGAGTGGACACGTGGTCGATATCCGCAAACAGTACGTCCGGGGTGTTCAGGCACAGCGCGCCGTAGCTGTTGCGGGTAACGATGACGTCATCGCTGCGCTGCACGATCTGCTCGCGGATCGGGATGCCTTCGACACCGTAGTTGGTCCGTCGCTCGCGACGCGGCACGGACTGGCCACTGAGGATGGCATCAAGCGCTTCGCGTGCACGTGCATCGGCGTGGGCCTGCGCGGCGTCCTGGTCGTCGTCGGACCAGCCGAATCGGCGTACCACCAGCGGGCGTCCCTTGTACCTGTCCTGCAGGCGGGCTTCGGCCCAGTACGCTGGAACGATCATCATCCTGTCTTCCCCTTGCTTCCATGGCAGCCGCTCGCCGCGAGTCTGGCACAGTAGGGGAGGCCGTTGCACGATACGGCAGCGCATGCGCCGACGCGGTGGTAGATTGCGCGCTTCGCGTGCACTCCACCAAGGACGGAGCCATGTTCGTGTCATTGCGCTGCCTGCTTGCCCTGGCCCTTGGCGGGGCCCTTGTGTCGGCCCACGCTGCAGGTCCGGGGCCGGAGATCCTGACCGCCGATGCCACCGGCTTCTACGCGCTATACGAGGCGACCGCCGGCAAACCCAGCGTGGCCCAGCTGGAGCAGTATCTGGCCGAGGGCACGCCCAGCCTGCGTGAATTCGCCAAGCTGCGCCGGGTGACCGCCCAGCGTATCGCCGAGGCGATGGCGCGCGACCCGTCGATGTACGCCAATGGCCGCACCTGCCTGGCCGAGTTGCCGGCCGTGCGCCAGCGGCTGGTACAGGTGTTTGCCAAACTGCAGGCGATCTACCCGCAGGCGACGTTCCCGCCGGTGGCCATCGTGGTCGGCCGCAGCAAGCCGGTTGGCATGACCCATCCGAAGGGCGTGGTGATCGGCCTGGAGGCACTGTGCGCAGCGGAGTTCATGAACCCGAACGCGCAGGACCGCCTCGTGCACGTGATCGCGCATGAGTACGTACATATCCAGCAGACCGGCGTGGTCGAGTACGAGCCGGGCGATCCAGCGGCGACGGTGCTGCGCGAGTCGCTGGGCGAGGGCATCGCGGAGTTCATTGCCGAACTGGTTTCAGGCAACGTCGGCAATGGGCGGCACGCAGCGTGGACGCGGGGCAAGGAAGTGCATATCGAAAGTGCGTTCGCGCTGGATGTGGACAGCACCGACCTCACGCCCTGGCTGTACAACCACACGCCCGGTTCGCAGGAGCCCTACGACCTGGGCTACTGGGTGGGATATCGCATCGCCAAGGCGTACTACCTGCAGGCCAAGGACAAGCACGAAGCGGTACGCGCGCTGATCGAGCAGGACAATCCGAAGGCGATTCTGGAGGCCAGCGGCTGGACACCCGGCATGTGGATGCCGGCAAAGGTGACCGGGGTTGCGGCGCGTGCTGCCGGGCGTTGAACTGTTGCACAGGAATGTAACCATGATCGCAGGAACGCGGAAGGGCAGTGGACATGCATCAATTTGATCCGAATGAAAATCCGTACGTGGATGATCTCCTGCGCCTGCTGGATACGCTGAGGGGGCCATTCTCGCGTGCGCAGATCCGGACGCTTGCGCGGGTCTACGTATCAAGGCTGTATGGCGTGGATACGGGTGGCTTTTTCGAGTATGCGCGCAGACAGATGGGTGGCCTGGTGCGCTGCAGCGTTCGCGTGGTGCTGGATGGAGACGACCTCCTCCTATCGCAGATTCTTCAGACAACTCGCGGTGAACAGCTGCAAGGCCGTCTGCCTTACGAAGCGAGGCTGGTCCTGGTCCATGTCGGCTATGGAGGCGTGATCGAACTCTTCAACGGGCGACGGAGTGTGTTCGAAGATAGCCTGAGGGAGCTTGGGTTCGATATCGATCCCCGGCGACGCGATGTGATCCACGCCCATGATCTGTTCCGGGTGATGGCTCGACTCGGTGATGAGGAAGGACGTGTCCTACCGCTTGATGGCACCACGTACTGGGACGCCCACTGGCTTGGTGACGCCGGTGATGATGTGGGCGCATGGGAGCATCGCGAGTACGATCCTCCGCCTGCGGACACAGACAACGGTCGCGGTCGTTACGGGGGTTCCGACGGCGGTGGACGCGGCGGAGACGGGGAGGGGCCGCAAGGCCCCGATGATCGCGGCGGACCGGGGTCGGGGCGTGGCGGCGTGATGGAAGTGCTTGACCATCCGGTTCTGTTTTCAGCCGACCCGCAACTGCTGGCCGACATTCTGGAGGATCTGTGATGAGCGCGGTAATCCCTGGTTCCGCACCTGACGACGCGCTGGATGTGCTGACCCTGCTTGCGCTGAAGATCGCGCCTCGGCAGTTCGACCTGAGCTATCGTTTTTCCAACATCAGCATCCGCGACCAGATCGTGCGGGCACAGATGCTCATCCAGCAACTCGAGCACTTGGGTGCAGTGGGCCGGGGCGCTGCGAAGAGAGATCCCGATACGCCCTTCGATCTGCTCATCTGCGGCGCCGGCGCGGCGGGCCTGGCTGCGGCTCTGGAAGCGGAACGGCTGGATCTGCGTTTTGTACTCATGGATACCGATTCCCAGGCAGGAGTGGGCGGGGTGCTGCGCTCCCCTGCGGCCAGGTATGTCAGCGCGGCCATGTACGAATGGCCACACAGCAACCACACAGACCACCGTTACCCGCTTCGGTCGGCTGCATTCGGCGCAGCGAAGGTGGCACTGAAGCTGGACATGGTTGCGCCCTTGCCGGCAGCGAAGGTCGGCAATGCGATCAATGCTGTCTACACCACGGAAGTGAAGAACTGGACCCAGCGCGCGTTGAACTGGGGCACGCAATCCTGCGCTCGCAGCGAGTCGTGTTTCGTGCGGGATGCGAAGCTTGAACGGTGGTCCAAAGAGCGCCTGCAGGAGATGGCCAGCGGGCCTTTGAGCGTGCACGGTCTGCCGCTGAAATGCCGCTTGCTGCCAGCGCTGCGCATCACCTCTGGCGGAAAGACGGAGACACATCGTTTCCGCTTTGTGATCTACGCCATGGGCTATGCGAAAGAGAAGAATCAGTACGCCGAAGGCAAGGACTGTCCACCCGCCTACGCTAACACAGGCTTCTGGGAGGTTGACAAGGTCCTGGATCCCGCCCTGGGATTCGGGGTGCCCCCGCGGGTGGCTGTTGTGGGTTCCGGCGACGGGGCCCTGCAGGATGCATTGCGGTGTCTGTTGAAGGTCGATCATCCGCTTCGCGCATGGGAAAAAATATCCAAGGCTCCTGGGGTGGCTGCGTCCGTCGAGATCAGCCAGGCGCTGCGCGAGCTGGCCACGTTGGACATGCACGCGACGATGGCAGCCACGTGGAGCTCGTCGCCCCGGATCTACAAGCGCCTGGACCTTCGCTTTGCAAGGATCGCAAAGGAGCTGCTGGCATCTTCCAAGATCGGCAAAGCCATCACAAAGGCGGTGATGCGGATGCTGCGCGCTGACGTCCAGCAGGTGATGCTGATCACCCAGTCGGGATACTTCAGCAAGGCCTATGCGCTGAACAGGTTCCTGGTGATCCTCCTGTATCTGGTATTGAAGGACAACGCAGCAAAAGGCGTACCGGGTCTGCTCTTCAGGCGTGGGCCTGTGGAGAATTTCAGCGTCGCCGGAAGTACCACCGGACAACGCGGCGGGAAGCTGCAGCTCGCCTCGGGCGAAGAGAGCTTCGACCTGATCATCATCAGGGGCGGATTGAAGACGGATACGCTCGATGCCTTCCCGCACAGGATCGGCCTGACAGGACGGGATACGGGACGTGCGGGTCTGGGGCGCATTCCGCTGCCGATCCGCCCGCCGCTGCTCTGAAGGAGAGTCCACGATGGGACATGAAAAATGCCTGGGGTTTCTGCTTGGCCTGCTCGTCGCCAGCGGCGGTGTCCATGCCGATGAAGGGGCCGCTGTCGCCAGGGTGCTGGTGATGCCCGTGGATCAACTCAGCAGGGATGAGGTGCGCTACCTGCAGCGGAGCGTTGCCGATTTCGGGCAATTGCAGCGCTATCGCGCCGCCAACGCCGCGCTGCCGGCAGCCCCGGCCGGCAAGCCGCGCGTGGTGTTCTTTGGCGACTCGATCACCGAAGGCTGGGGCGCAGAGGGCAGCAGCACGTTCTTCCCCGGCAAGGGCTATCTCAACCGCGGCATCAGTGGACAGACCACCGCGCAGATGCTGCTGCGCTTTTCGCAGGACGTGCTGGCACTGCGCCCGCGCGTGGTGGTGATCCTGGCCGGCACCAACGACATTGCAGGCAACACCGGGCCGGCCTCGCAGGCGATGATCGAAGACAACCTGCATGCGATGGTCGAGCTGGGACGTGCGCAGGGTATCGCCGTGGTGCTGGCGTCGGTGCTGCCGGTCAGCGAGTACCCGTGGATGCCGGGCATCGCCCCGGCGCCGAAGGTGCGTGCACTGAACGCCGCATTGAAGCGCTATGCCGAGAGGCGGAAACTGGTCTATCTGGATTACTACTCACCGATGGCCAATAGCGCAGGCGGTCTCGATCCGCAGTTGGCCAAGGACGGCGTGCACCCGACGGCGAAAGGCTATGCGCTGATGGCGCCGTTGGCTGAAGTGGCGATCGCGCGCGCGTTGGAGAGCCGGTCTCCGCGTTGAGTTCAGCGCGGCGCAGTGTCCGGCAACGCCTGCAGCAGCCACTCACAGAAACTGATCACCAACGGATCGGCCGCGCTGTCTTCATGCAGCAGCCAACTCCAGCGCGGTCCGCGCACTCGGGCCGCATCGAGCGGATGCAGCAGTCCCTGTTCGCATGCGCGTGCCGCCAGCAGTTCGCTGACCAGTGCGATGCCGAGACCCTGGCACGCTGCATCCAGCAGTTGTCCGGGTTCGGAAAAATTCAGTCCTTCGCGTTGCTGGCCAACGTCGGCACCGCCCTGTACCTGCCACTGGCTCCAGTCCATCTCGCGCTCGCCGTGCAGGGTGGTGCGCGCGTCCACGGGCAAGGCCAGCACGCTGGGGTGGCAGGCCGGATACAGGCGATCCTGCAGCAGCACGCGGTGTGTGCAGTGTGTCTGCGCATCGAGGTCATCACGGATGGCGATGTCCAGCGTCTGCGTTGCCATGTCCGGCGCCTCCTCGCTGGTCAACAGCCACAGATCGGCCTGCGGCTGCTGGCGGCGGAACTCGCCCAGCCGGGGCACCAGCCAATGGCGGGCGAAGGCGGGGCTGGTGTTGACGATCAGCTGATGCGGCTTGCGGTATTGATCCAACCGGCGGATGCCGCTGGCCAGCTGCCGCAGAAGAGCCTGGGTGGTGGCGAGCAGGTCGGCGCCGGCGTCGGTGAGGCTGACGCTGCGGCCCTGGCGGAAGAACAGGGGCTGCTCGAGCGAATCTTCCAGACCGCGTATCTGCTGGCTGATGGCCGACTGGCTCAGGTGCAGTTCCTCTGCGGCGCGATGGAAGCTGCCCAGCCGGGCAGCGGCTTCAAAGCCGCGCAATGCATTCAATGGGGGCCAATGTTTGAGCATGAATGGTAAGTGGGGCTTATCAAAAGTCGGATGAATTAATCGTTTGTTCTTATGTTTGTGTCGACGCAGCATAGTCCCATTCGGTATCGAGCGCCGTGCTTGATCGATCAGCTGGACGTCACCGTCCGCCCCTGGAGCCCCTCATGACGACCCGTCGCCACTTCCTTACCCAACTGGGCAGCAAGCCTCGGTGGTCTGGCCAGCCTCGGCTTGGTCGGCTGGCCCGCGCGTGCGGCCGCTGCCAATGCCGGCGCATGGCATATGCCCGACGAGCACGGCCCGCAGGAACGGGTGTTCCTGGCCTTCGCAGCGCAGCCGCTGGTATGGGGTGAGCAGGCCGACGCGGTGAACACAGCGGTGGCCCGCCTGGCACGCAGCATCGCACGCCACCAGCCGGTCAGCGTGTTGTGTCGTCCGGCGCAGCGCAGGCAAGCGCAGGATCGTTGCGGCAACGACAACATCGAGTTCCTCGACGTGGCGCTGGATGACATCTGGGTGCGCGATTACGGCGGCTGTTTCGTCACCAACGATCAGGGTGGCCTCGGCCTGGTCGATTTCAACTTCAATGGCTGGGGTGGCAAGCAGAGCGCGCGCAACGATGGCGCGGTAGCACCGTGGCTGGCGCAGATGACCGGCGCGACGCTGCTGGAAAGCGATCTGGTGGGCGAGGGCGGTGGCATCGAAGTCGATGGCCATGGCACCGCGATCCTGACCGAAAGCTGCTGGGTCAACCGCAACCGCAATCCCGGCTGGTCGCGCGCGGATATCGAGGCCGAGTTGAAGCACCACCTTGGACTGCGCAAGGTCATCTGGCTGCCGGGCATCGCCGGAGAGGACATCACCGATGCGCACGTGGACTTCTACGCACGCTTCGTGCGCCCCGGCGTGGTGATCGCCAACCTGGACAACGACCCGGAATCGTACGATTACGATCTGACCCGCGAGCATCTGCAGATCCTGCGCGAGGCCACTGATGCCGACGGTCGCAGGCTGCAGGTGCACACGCTTCCGCCGCCGCTGGGCGGCCGCGATAACGTACATACCCGTGACAATGATGATCTGGCGCGTGGTTACATCAACTATCTGCCGATCAACGGCGCGGTGATCGCCCCGCAGTTCGGTGATGTGCGCGCCGATGGCTATTGCCGCGAACTGCTGGAAGACCTGTATCCAGGACGGGTGATCGAGCAGGTCGACATCGATGCGATCGCCGGTGGCGGCGGCGGCATCCACTGCGTGACCAAGAACATGCCGAAGGTGGGGTAAGTACCTTACCGGCGCTGCCGACGCCATGCGATGATGCGGCGAAAGTGGCATGCCGAGTGACGGATGGATCTGGATGCGGCGGTATGGAGTGGCATGGTTGGCGGCAGCATCGCCACGCTGATTGCGCGGCGAGCGGCTGAACGGCTTCCCAGTCACTACCGCGGCCGCAGCCTGGCGTATCTGCGGCGCAGGCATCGTGTTGCGGTATGGAGTGCGAACGCGCTGTTCCTGCTTGGGATCGCCGGCAGCCTGCTGATCTGGCCGTTGGGCCACTACGCCCATACCGATTCGCGTCCGTTGCTGCTGGGCATGGGCATCAGCTGCGGTTCTGCGCTGCTGGCGCTGGTACTGGTTTCCTGGGTGTTACGTCGCCCGATGCGCGAGGCGCTGGTGACCTACGGTTACGCGCAGGGCGGCCCGGTATGGCTGGTCTATTCGATCATGCTGGCAGGTGTGGCCGCTGGCGTGGTCGGGTTGGTGCAGGTGCTGCGCTGAACGCGTGACCGTGCCAGCGTGTGCTACGGGTCGTGTTGCTCACGCATCATCGCGCTTCAGTGCTGCATCCGCTGCCAGCAGCGCCTCGGCTGCCGCACTCAGGGCCGGCGAGGGTGGAGCAACCACGCCGATCGATTCCATCATCTGTGGCATGCCGACGAACTGACGTGCGCGGCGGTCGTAGATGCCGGTGATCAGCAGTGCACGCGTGGCGGTTTTCTGCTCCTGGCCGATCAGTACGCGCTGCTCCATGATGCCGCGTGTGCCGACCCAGCCGACCAGTCGCGTTTCCAGGGTGAAGCGCTGGAACGGCTTCAGCTCGCGCCGGAACTGGATGGTGCCGGCGCCAACGATCGGCGACCACTTCTCACGCAGCGCCACCTTGCCCAGGCCCATGCGCAGGATCAGGTCCAGCCGGCCCAGGTCGAAGATGTTCCAGTAGCGGCCGTTGGTCATGTGCAGGTTGCTGTCCAGGTCGTTGGGCAGCACCCGGAACTGCAGGCGGGAGACGCCGAACGGGGCCTCCAGCTTCGGCCGGAACAGGCTGCACAGCAGCAGGTGGAGCAGGCGGAACCAGAGATTCATGGTTATGACGACTGTTATAGAACGGTCGATACGCTAGTCTATGACGACTGTCTTAGCAAGGAGCAGGCCGTGAGCCCGCGATCGTCCGATGCCCCCCAGCGTGTGATCGATGCCGCAGCGCAGATGCTCGCGCGGGTGGGCCTCAACGCGACCAGCATCCGCGAGGTGACTAAACTGGCTGATGCGCCGCTGGGGTCCACGTATCACCACTTCCCGGGCGGTAAGCAGGAATTGTTGGCACGGGCCACCACGATGGCCGGCGACAAGGTGGAGGCGCTGCTGATCGAACTGCTGAAGGGCGGCGCGGTGCAGGGGTTGCAGCAGTTCCTGGCGCTGTGGCGCGAGCGCCTGCTGCGCACCGGTTTTCGTGCCGGCTGCCCGGTGCTGGCGGCAGCCGTCGAGGAGCCGGTGGAGGCCATGCCGAGCCAGCCACGTGCGGCGGCCGCCGAGGTGTTTGCCCGCTGGCAGGGGCACCTGGCTGAGGCGTTCGTCGCCGATGGGCACGCGCCTGCCCAGGCGACCGGCTTGGCCAGCCTGGTGATTGCCAGTGTGGAAGGCGCAGTGGCGATGAGCCGTGCACTGCAGGACATCACCCCGTTCGACCAGGTGGCTGCGCAGTTGTTGAAGGCAGCCGCACCGCCTGCCTGAGCGGCGCGCGGACTACTTGAAGAACATGTAGACCCACCCGGCAAACATGGGCACCATCACAGCGATACTGGATGCCACCAGCCAGCGTACATAGCGGCTGGCCGCATCGGCCCCTTGCCGTTTCAGTGCCCAGGCATGCAGAGGCAAGACCAGCAGGGTCTGCAGGAACAAGGCCGCCATTGCGCCAAGCCAAAGTGCAAACACGCCCAGGCAGCCGTCACTCATGCAATAGGTCGCGAACCAGGACCCCCAGCCTGCCAGGCCGATCATCGGCAGGAACATGACGATGGCAACAGGGCGGGTGAACTGGGACGCTTGCATGCAGGAGCCGATCCGTTCCGTGGCTGCCCAGAATATAGGATCCACACCGGACTGCGGTTGCCGTGGATCCGACGGGAACTGGATGGGACGTGACCTGTAGACGCGGCGCCACGGCAGGGTAGAATCCGGCCAGCGCAGCCCGCGCGTGCTTGGCAAGGATGTCTGCATGCTGCACCACCTCTCGTTGGGTGTCCGCGATCTCGAGCGTGCAGGTCGCTTTTACGATGCCGTTCTTGCAGCACTCGGTTACCGCCGCGTTTTCGAAGACGACACTGCGATCGGCTATGGCCTGGTCGAGGATGAAGACCTGTTGTGCCTGAAGCTGCGCGAGGGTGCGAGCGCACCGGGGCCCGGCTTCCATCTGGCGCTGGCGGCAACCACGCGCGGCGCCGTTGATCGGTTCCATCATGCGGCCTTGGCCACCGGAGGCCAGGACAACGGACCTGCCGGTCTGCGCCCGGACTACGGCGAGCGCTACTACGCTGCGTTCGTGATCGATCCAGATGGCCATCGCATCGAGGCGGTGACCAAGGCGGCGGCATGAAACACGCACGCCAGCCCGTTTCGATGACGGGCAGCCGCAGCAGCGAAGCGATGCGTGCACGTCGGCAGCTGCAGCATCGTGGCTGGCCACGGTTGCAGATGGCCGTGATTGTCGTGCTCACCGGCGCCGCTGGGTTCCTCTTCTCGCACCTGCTGCGGCTGGCGGGCATGGATGCGATGCTGCTGCGCTATCCACTGGCCGTGCTGATCGCCTATGGCGTGTTCCTGCTGCTGATGTGGATCTGGATCCGGTGGCGCTGGGATGCAGTGGCCGATGGGTTGGGCTCCGCGCCCGGCGGCGGTGACAGCCAGGCATCGCCGTGGACCAGCAGCGGCGGGCATTCCGGCGGTGGTGGCGCATCCGCCTCCTGGGGCGAAGCCGCAGCGTCCTCCAGCGCGAGCGCCGACAGCGCATCGTTGCTGGACGTGGCCGACGGCGAGGCAGGCCTGCCGTTGCTGGCCATTCTCGGCATCATCGCGCTGGTGGCTACAGTGCTCGTGGCCAGTGTCTGGGTAGTCTGGTCTGCGCCGGTGCTGATGGCCGAGCTGCTGGTGGATGCGGCCATCGCCGGGGGTCTGTACAAGCGGATGCAGGGCATGCAGGCACAGGGGTGGTGGCGGCTGTGCCTGTCCCATACGATCTGGCCGCTGCTGGGCCTGCTGGTGTTTTTCGCCGGGCTGGGCTGGCTTGCGCAGCAGTTGGCGCCGGATGCGGTCAGCCTGATGCAGGTGTTCAAGGCGTTGTAACGAAGGTATGTCAGCCATCGCAAAGTCACGTCCTCTCCTTCAATCCGGTTCGGTCATGCGCAAGCGCATTGCATGGAAGCGTATATGGGTGATCAGCACGGCCTTGGCTGCAGTGCTGCTGTTGCCACTGGCCTGCAGCCTTCGGCCCTGGCAGAACCGGGCAGTGGGGGCCGCTGCGGTCAACCTCGGAACTGCCCAGATGCAGGCTGAGGTGATGGCGCTGGCGATCAGGTTTCCCCTGGTCCCGCCTCCTCCCGAGCCAATTCCGATGGTGATGAAAGCTCCGATGGCGCGCTCGGCCCCGCAGCTACCTGCGCAATCTACGGTGCAGGGCGTTGCCACGGTACCCGTTGTGGACAGCAACGCGGCGGCTGCCGTGGACAGGTGGCGACCAGAGTTTCAGCCCCGCTTGACCGATCCGGTGGACGAACGGATGGTGGTGATCGAGCGGACGCTGCCCTACTGCTGGCCGGGAAATCGAATGCAGGTCTGTCAGGACAACGATGATCTGGTCACATGGACCGATGACAGGCATATGTACGCATTGCGCAGGCAGTTGGTGGCGCAGTTGCCGCTGGCCAACCGACGCAGCGTCCGGGTGCCGGACGCTGCGGTGGTGGGAACTCCCCACATGAGCCTGGAGCACCTGCAGCTGATCCAGAAGCAGGGAAACGACGGATGCAGGGACGGGGACCGGTACGGCGGACACCTGATTGTCCATCTGTCGATGCCCGTTTTCAGCACAGACAATCAATGGGCAATGATTGCCGTGACCAACGGCTATTGCGCCAGCGAAGGGGGCTACCGCGCTCGAATCCTGTTCCATCGGGAAGGTGGGCGCTGGGCTCTGGAGAGAACCGAGCTAGCGCTTTGGGGTATTCGTCAGGGTCACGCACCGTGGCCCAAACACAGGCAATTTTGATCGCAAAGGAGAAGCGCATGGATGTCGCTGCACGCAGGAACAGGAAGTTCGTTCGTTGGTTGATGGTGGCGTTGCTGGCCCTGTTGATGCCCCTCGCGGTGATGGCCCAGTCCCGGCCCACAGCGACCCCACCCACCACAGACGTCGCCGCCGAAGAAGCCCAGTGCCGCGCCTGCACCTATGAACGCATCGGGCACAAGGTCGACATCGGCCTGGTGGCCTTGGTGTCGCTGCTGGTGGTCGGCCTGCTTGTAGCCATTTCCCGCGAATGGGGGACGACCTCGCAGCGCTGGACCTGCCGCACGATGGCCATGCTGCTGGTGGGTATCGGGGTGGCCCTGCTGTGGTGGGCGGGCAGCATCATTTACCTGGGCTACAACCCCTGGCAGGAGGACGCGGCTCCGCTGGATGCCGCATTGGCTTCTACACTGCTCAGCACGTCGCCGAAGTGGCTGGCAGCAATGGTGTTGATCGCTTTTGCGCCAGCCATCTGGAAGCGCAGCGAACGCCTGCCAGCGTGGCGTATCGGCTGACCTGGGGTCAGCGGCGCCGGATCGGGTCCGGCGCCGCCTGCTGCAATCAGTCGAAGCGCCAGCGCACGCCCGCATACACGCCGCGGCCTTCGCCGGGCGTCGAGCGCGCCACGTCCTTGCCGGCATCGTTGTAACCGGGGGTGACGGTGGCGGCGTAATGGCGGTCACCGATGTTGCGCATCTCCGCCCACAGCTGCCAGCGGCCGCCCGGTGCGTCGTAACCGATGCGTGTACCGAAGATGACGTGGCTGTCGGCCCAGTAGCTGTTGGCGTAGTCCACCGCGATGCGCGAGGCGTACTCGGTGTTCAGTGCTGCATACAGGCCCGAGGCGTGGTCGAAGCGCAGCTCGGCCTGGTAGGCATGGCGCGGCAGACCGGGCAGGCGGTTGCTGCCGAAGCGCGTGTCATGGCGATAGCGGAAATCGCTGAAGGTGTATGCCTGGCGCAACGACAGACGGCCCGGTGCAGCCTGCCACAAGGTGCTGTCCAGACCGGCCTCGATGCCACGGTGCACGGTGGGGCTGGCGTTGTTCTCAGCGATGAACAGGTTCGGCACCGGCTGCAGTTCCACGCTCAGCAGCTCGTGGTTCACGCGCGCGTAGTAGCCGGTCAGTTCCCAGCGGCCCAACGGCGCGTCGCCGCGTGCGCCGAGTTCCAGCGTGGTGCCGGTCTGGTTCTGCATCGGCACCGGCGCACGCTGGCGGCCGGTGGAAGGACCATTGCCTGCGCTGAAGTACTGGTTCGAGCCCCAGATCATCGACCACGGATGCGGCGCTTCCACCGAACGACTGAGGTTGCCGAACCACTGCGTCTGCGGCGTCTGCTGCCAGGTGAAGCCCAGCCGCGGCGCGTAGTCCCAGTCGTGGTCGCGCAGGCGTCCGCCGCTGCTCGGCCAGGTGACCTGCACATCGCGGCGGGTGTTGATCAGTGCAAAACCGGTCTGTACGCGCAGGCGATCATTCACGGCCAGGTTGTTGCCGATGTGCAGCGTGCTGTCGGTGCCGTGGTGGCGGAAATCGCGCGTGCGGGTGCCGGCGGCATAACCGTTGTTGGCAAAGCGCAGCGACTCGCGCACATCGGCATCCAGGTCGTGGGTAACGCGCAGCCCGATGGTGGTCTCGCTGTCCAAACCGAACAGCGTGTGCCGGCGACGGTAGTCCAGCGTGGTATTGAGATTGGCGTAGTCCAGCTGCTGGCGGTACAGGCTTTCGTTCAAGTCCATCGGATACTTGTGATAGACCAGCCCGGCCTGCAGCGAGGAATCCTCGTCGATCTGCAGGGTGGTGACATTGCCCACCCAGGTGCTCCCCGGTTGCGGACGGCGCGCATCGATGGCCAGGTTGGCCGCGTTCGCCGCGCGCGGGTCGTTGCGGATCTGCTCGCGGGTCAGGCGCCCGGGTGTCTCGTGGTTGGTTTCGCGGTAGCGCACGAAGAAGCGGGTCTGCAGATCGGGGGTGATCTGCCAGCCGATGTTGGCCATTGCGCCCTTGCCATCGCCGGCCGCATGGCGCTGGTAGCCATCGAATTCGGTATCGGTATAGGCCAGGAAGTAATCGACATCGCCGCTAACGCCGCCCCAGCTGATCCCGCGCTTCTGGTAGCCGCGGCTGCCGGCTTCGTAGTGCAGCTGCACGCCCGCCGAGTCGCGACCGCTGCGGCTGATGTAGTCGATGGCTCCGCCCAGGGCCAGCGCGCCGCGTTCGAAGCCGTTGGCACCGCGCAGCACTTCCACGCGCGACAGCCACAACGGTTCCAGCAGTTCGTACGGTGTGCCGCCCGGGCCGGTCAGTGGAAGGCCGTCGATCGACACCGCGATGCCGGAAGCATGTGCACCCGGGCCGCGGTTGATGCCCGACCCGCGGATCGACACCTTGGTGCCTTCGTTGCCCGGCGACTGCGCGCTGATGCCGGGCTGGTAAGCCAACACGTCGGCGCTGCTGGACAGGCGGCTGTCCGACTTGGCCACGTCGATCACGTTGCTGGCGCCCGGCACGCGCTTCAGCGCCTCGCGCGCCTGCGCGCTGGCATCGGCGGCAGTGACCTGCACCGCGTCCAGCGTGGTGGGCTGTGGGGTGGCGTGGGCGGCGGTGGACAGGCCAAGCAGGATGGCCAGCGACATCGGGGAGCGGGTGGGGCGGTGCGGCAGGAAGGGCATGCGGACAGTATGTAAACCAAAAAACAGGCGCGCAAGTTAACAGGTCGGGTGCGGTACGTCACCCCCGGCAGGCCGGGAATCGGCTACACCCCATGAACAACTCGCCGGTAGTCCGGTTCTTGCGCTCAACCAGCGGCGCAGCGCACTTCCGGCAGGTTGCGGCAGTTGCGGCTTGCGTGGGCGTTGCCAGGGTTGGCTCCAGCCGTTCCAACGGTTCGGTGATCGGCCGAGTCTGCACTTCGCGGATCATCCGCAGCAGCTCGGCGCCGGGCACCAATGCGACGGGTTTGCCCGCCACGAAGGCTTGGGCATCACGGCTGAACTTGCCCGAGCTGACAACCATTGCCGCGTCCGCCTTGTGGTGCGCGAGCAACCCGTACATCTCGCGCACGACCGCCACGCCTACCTGCTGCCGTCGCCATTGCTTGCATTGCACCAGCGTGCGCTTGCCGTTGCGTCGCAGGATCAGGTCGATGCCACCGTCCGCGCCGCCCAGTCCGGTTTCTTCGACTGCATAGCCTTGGCGCCGGAAGGCTTCGCCGACAAGAAGCTCGAAGTTGCGCCAGCCCGTCGTGGCCAGGCTTTCCAGCCCGGTTCGGGTATCCAGCAGCCGGCGTCGCCGATAGGCGCCAGCCAAGGAAAGCAAGGTGGCAAGCATGCAGATCGCCAACCAGGCCCAGGCAAATACCGGTTGGGCAAGAACCTGAAGGAGGATGTCGCCAGCGGGGGCAATGACAGGTTGGCGCCACGCCGGTAACAACCAGCGCAGAGTGGCAAAGCCGAGCCCGCCCGCCGCTGCGTTGATGTACCACGGCCATGTGGCCATGACATCCAGAAGACTGTTGCGCCTGCGTCCCATGCATTTTCCTCCGACGTGCTCGGCGTTGTTCAGTCGAGCCTTCCGATTGGTTTTCCGGTTTGCCTCACAGCAAATTCCAGTAGAAGAGGCTCGACTCTACAAAGCGGATTTCACCAGTGCTTTAGATTTCGCGTATAGCGTTTTGGCCATCTCAGCGTTACCGAGCGCAGAATGGCATTCGGCAAGGCTGTCCCAGGCATTGGCCGAGGTGGGATACAGGGCAGTGTTGAGGGCGAAGACCTTCAGTGCGGGTCGATCACCCAGATTGTTGCGGATCGCGTAGCCGGTTGCATTGATGGCCCGCTCCAGTTCGTTGGATGCAATGCCACTGTTCTCGCTCAGCCACGCACGCAGGCTACTTTCACTGCTGTTGTCGCCGATCATGGCATAGCCGATCAAACGTTCGGACAGTGCTGCATGCGGAAACTCGCCTGGCGCAGCCACTGCCATCGTGCTTTCCACCAGCGTGCTCGACCAGGCATTGCGGGCGCTGCCATTGGTCAGGTACACGAACACCCAGTAGCCGCTGGCCAGCGTGCCTTTGTAGGCCAGCCGCGCACGCACGCGGGTGCCACCGTCGTGGCCGACCTGTGTATAGCCATCGCTGCGGGTCGTATCCCAGCCGGTGGAGAAGAAGTTGCTGCCGCCGCCGGTCAGCGTCTGTGGCTGCCACAGCGCTTCCAGCGTGGCCGTGCGCACCAGCTTGCCGGTCGCCAGTGCCTGCAGGAAACGGTTCAAGTCGCCCACGGTGGTCTGCAGATCGGCATGGCCCCAGCCGTAGTTCGGCCAGGGATCTTCATTGGCCGGCTGCAACAGGCCTTCCTTGCCAATGTATGGCACTGCCGCGCGCTGCGCCGGCACGCTGGCTGCTCCCCACGAGGTGCTGGTCATTTTCAGCGGCTGCAGGATGCGTTCGCGTGCAATGACCGGATAGGGCTTGCCGTAATGGGTTTCCAGCAATGCGGTGAGCACCAGGTAGTTCGCCTGCGTGTACTGCACGCGGCTACCGGTGGCGAACTGCATCGGTGCCGAACCAGCGACCTTCAGTGCGGCGGCAAGGTCCGGTGCTACGCCGGTGTAGCCCTTGCTCACCCAGCGGTTGTCCACGCGGTCGTAGTATTCGCCGATGCCAGAGCTGTGGTTGAGGAAGTCACGCACGTGGATGACCTGCCACGCGGTCGGCAGGTCCGGCACATAACGACTGGCGGGGGCATCCAGATCCACCTTGCCCTGGTCCACCAGCTGCATCACCAGCGTGCTGGTCAGCAGCTTGGCCATCGACTGAGCAGCGAAGACGGTATCGACGGTGGCAGGCGCGTGGGTGGCCGGGTCGCGTTCACCACTGGCGCCCTCGTACAGCACGTTGCCGTTGTGTGCGACCAGTACCGCCTGGCCGGCAATGCCATAGCGTTCGCGGTTGATCTGCAGCTGGCTGTTGAGCTGGGAAGCAAGATCTGGCGGAACATCCCGCGCCGAAGCGAACGGGGTGGCGAACAGGGCGCAGAGCAATGCAGAAGCGAGCGTGCGGTACATCGCGGTGATCCGTCAGCGGCGATGGCGCATCTTGGTCACGGCGCGGGATAGGGTCAAGCCAGGAGGGTTGTGCCGACCAAGGTCGGCATCTACCAGAGCCAAAGTGCATCGGGCGATGCCGGCCAGCGGCCGGCACCCCTGCGATCAGCCGAGGATTCCCGGCAGATCCAGACCCTTTTCCTTCGCGCACTCAATCGCGATCTCATACCCGGCATCGGCATGGCGCATCACGCCGGTGGCCGGGTCGTTCCACAGCACGCGTGCAATGCGCTTGGCCGCCGCTTCAGTGCCATCGCAGACGATCACCATGCCGGCGTGCTGCGAGAAGCCCATGCCCACGCCGCCGCCGTGGTGCAGCGACACCCACGTCGCGCCACTGGCGGTGTTGAGCAGGGCATTGAGCAGCGGCCAGTCAGACACTGCATCGGAGCCGTCCTGCATGGCCTCGGTTTCGCGGTTCGGCGAGGCCACGCTGCCGCTGTCCAGATGGTCGCGACCGATCACCACTGGCGCCTTCAGTTCACCGTTGGCCACCATCTCGTTGAAGGCCAGGCCCAGTCGATCACGATCGCCCAGACCAACCCAGCAGATGCGCGCGGGCAGGCCCTGGAACTTGATCTTCTCGGCGGCCATGTCCAGCCAGCGGTGCAGGTGCGGGTTGTCCGGAATCAGCTCCTTCACCTTGGCATCGGTCTTGGCGATGTCTTCCGGGTCGCCGCTCAGCGCGGCCCAACGGAACGGGCCGATGCCGCGGCAGAACAGCGGGCGGATGTAGGCTGGCACGAAACCCGGAAAATCGAACGCGTCCTCGACACCTTCTTCCAGCGCCATCTGCCGCAGGTTGTTGCCGTAATCCACGGTAGGCACGCCCAGCGAGTGGAAACCGAGCATGGCGCGGATGTGGTTGGCCATCGACGCACGCGCGGCCTTTTCCACGTCCTTCGGTGCGGTCACGCGCTTGGCATCCCATTCTTCCACCGTCCAGCCCTGCGGCAGGTAGCCGTTCACCGGGTCGTGGGCGGAGGTCTGGTCGGTCAGCAGGTCCGGCTTCACGCCGCGGATCAGCAGTTCGTCCAGCACGTCGGCAACGTTACCGAGCAGGCCCACCGACAGCGGCTTTTTGGCGGTGCACGATTCTTCGATCAGGCGCAGGGCCTCGTCCAGATCATCCGTCCAGGTATCCAGGTAGCCGGTACGCAGGCGCATTTCGATGCTGCTCTTGCGGCATTCCACTGCCAGGCAGGAGGCGCCGGCCATCACCGCGGCCAGCGGCTGCGCGCCACCCATGCCACCCAGACCGCCAGTGAACAGCCACTTGCCAGCCAGGCTGCCGTTGTAGTGCTGGCGGCCCATTTCCACGAAGGTCTCGTAGGTACCCTGCACGATGCCCTGCGCGCCGATGTAGATCCAGCTGCCGGCAGTCATCTGGCCATACATCGCCAGGCCTTTCTTATCCAACTCGTTGAAGTGATCCCAGTTGGCCCAGCGCGGTACCAGGTTGGAGTTGGCAATCAGCACGCGCGGTGCATCGGCATGGGTGCGGAACACGCCCACCGGCTTGCCCGACTGCACCAGCAGGGTCTGGTCATCGTCCAGGCGCTTGAGGGTTTCGACGATGGCATCGAAGCTCTCCCAATCGCGTGCGGCACGGCCGATGCCGCCGTACACCACCAGTTCCTGCGGGCGCTCGGCCACGTCCGGGTGCAGGTTGTTCATCAGCATGCGCAGCGGCGCTTCGGTCAGCCAACTCTTTGCGGTAAGCGTGGTGCCGGTCGGTGCGGCGATGGTGCGGGACGGGTCGTTGCGGGTCATGCGGCGCTCCGGTTCGTAGCGAATTCAAGGCAGGCATTGAGCACCTGCGCCAGGGTATGGCGCAGCGGTGCGGCGTGGTCGGGGTCGAGCGGGGTGGGCCAGCTGTGCTCGTCCACCTGGTCGGGCAGGGGCTCGTGCATGTAGCCGCGGCAGGCCAGTTCCATCTGCAGGCTGTGCACACCACCGGCAATGCTGCTGTAGTGGCGGGTGATCCAGCCGCCCTTGAAGCGGCCGTTGCGCACCTGGCTCATGCCGCTGAGCGCCAGCAGGTTTTCCACCACATCGCTCAGTGCGTTGTCGCAGGAGGTGTCCGGTGCACCGGACGGCCCGGCGGTGCCGAGATTGAACTGCGGCAACTCGCCCTCGAACAGGTGCGGGATGTGCGAACGGATCGAATGCGCGTCGTACACCACCACGGTGCCGTGCCGCGCACGCAGGCGTGCGATCTGCGTGGCCAGTGCGTTGTGGTACGGCGCGAAATACGTGTCGCGGCGCCGGGCAATCTCAGCGTCGTCCGGCTCGCGACCGGCGTGGTACAGCGGCTGGTTGTCGAAGGTGGTCAGCGGGCATAGGCCGGTGGTGTTTTGCCCCGGGTACAGCGACACGCCGCTGGGGTCGCGGTTGAGGTCGATCACCGAACGCGAGATGGCCGAGCGCACGGTGGTCGCGCCCATGCCGCGTGCGAAGTCGTACAGCTCATGCACCCACCAGTCGGCATCGCGGCGCGCCAACCACGGCGAGTGGAAATCGCCGATCAGGTCATGCGGCAGTTCGCTGCCGGTGTGCGGGAAGCTGACGATCAGCGGCGCATCGCCTTCGTGCACGGTCAGCCATTCGGGATGGCCGTTCATGCCTGCGGTTCCACCGTGGGCAGCAGCTCGGCCAGGCCCTTGGCCAGCACGCCGCTGCGAACCAGATCGGTCGCGATCACCATGTCCGGGTGGAAGTAGCGATCTTCTTCCAGCGTCGGCACCTGTGCACGCAGCGTGGCGCGCACGTTCTCCAGTGCGTTGCTGGAGCGCAGCGGCGCATGGAAGTCGCAGCCCTGCGCAGCGGCCAGCAGCTCGATGCCGATCACGTTGGCCGCGTTCTCGGCCATCTGCATCAGGCGGCGTGCACCGTGCGCGGCCATCGACACGTGGTCTTCCTGGTTGGCCGAGGTGGGAATCGAATCGACGCTGGCCGGGTACGCGCGCTGCTTGTTTTCCGACACCAGTGCAGCGGCGGTCACCTGTGGAATCATGAAGCCGGAGTTCAAACCCGGACGCGGGGTCAGGAAGGCCGGTAGGCCGGACAGCGCAGGGTCGACCAGCATCGCCAGGCGGCGCTCGCTGATCGAACCGATTTCGCACACCGCCATCGCCAGCATGTCGGCGGCAAAGGCCACCGGCTCGGCATGGAAGTTGCCGCCGGACAGTGCCTCGCCGGTATCGGTGAACACCAGCGGGTTGTCGGACACGCCGTTGGCTTCGATTTCCAGCGTGGTCGCGGCCTGGCGCAGGATGTCCAGCGCCGCGCCCATCACCTGCGGCTGGCAGCGCAGGCAGTACGGGTCCTGCACGCGCACGTCGTTGTCGCGGTGCGATTCGCGGATACCCGAATCCTGCATCAGCGTGCGCAGGGTGGCGGCGGTGGCGATCTGCCCACGCTGGCCACGCAGCGCATGGATACGCGGATCGAACGGCGTATCCGAGCCCTTGGCCGCTTCCACAGACAGCGCGCCGGTGACCAGTGCGGCCTGGAACACGGTTTCGATTTCGAACAGACCGGCCAGCGCATAGGCGGTGGAGAACTGGGTGCCGTTGAGCAGGGCCAGGCCTTCCTTCGCGCCCAGCTCGACCGGCTGCAGGCCGGCACGCGCCAGTGCGTCGACCGCCGGCAAGCGCTCGCCACCGACGAAGGCTTCGCCAACGCCGATCATCACCCCTGCCAGATGCGAGAGCGGAGCGAGATCACCCGAAGCACCGACCGAGCCCTGCGCTGGCACCGCCGGCACTACCCCCTTCACGAGCAGCGCTTCCAACAGCAGCAGCGTTTCCTCGCGCACGCCCGAAGCGCCCTGGGCCAGGCTGACCAGCTTCAGCGCCATCATCAGGCGCACCACGTTGGCCGGCATCGGCTCACCGACGCCCGCTGCGTGCGAAAGCACGATGTTTCGCTGCAGGGTGGCCAGGTCCTCGCGCTCGATGCGCACGCTGGCCAGCTTGCCGAAACCGGTGTTGATGCCATACACCGGTGCGCCCTTGGCGACGATGGCAGCCACCGTTGCGGCACTGGCACGCACCGCCGGCAACGCGGCCGGGTCAAGCGACAGCGGCGCACCGCGATACGCCTGCCGCCACTGGGCGAGGGTGACATGGCCGGGGCGAAGAACCAGGGTGTTGCTCATGTGTTGCTCCAGGAGGCAGGCAGGTCGGGCTGTCCGCGCACCACGCGCGCGTGCAGCGGGTTGAATCCAATGCGATAGACCAGGTCGGCGGGGGCGTCGATGTCCCAGATCGCCAGGTCGCAGTCCATGCCGACGGCCAGGCGGCCGATGCGCTCGCCATGGCCCAGCGCACGCGCCGCTTCACGGGTGAAGCCGGCGATGCACTCGTCCACGGTCAGGCGGAACAGGGTGGCGCCCATGTTCATTGCCAGCAGCGGGCTGGTCAGCGGCGAGGTGCCGGGGTTGCTGTCGGTGGCCAGTGCCAACGGCACGCCGGCCGCACGCAGCGCGCCGATCGGCGGCAGGGTGGTATCGCGGGTGAAGTAGAACGCGCCCGGCAGCAGTACGGCGACGGTACCGGCGGCGGCCATCGCGGAAATGCCGGCGTCGTCCAGATGTTCGATATGGTCGGCCGACAGCGCACCGAAGCCGGCCGCCAGTTCGGCGCCATGCTGGTTGCTCAGTTGTTCGGCATGGATCTTGATCGCCAGCCCGTGCGCACGCGCAGCTTCGAATACCTGACGGGCCTGCGCCGGCGAGAACGCGATGTTCTCGCAGAAGATGTCCACGGCCTCGGCCAGGCCTTCTGCAGCGATGGCCGGAATCATCACCTCGCACACCTCATCGGTGTATTCCTGCGCCTCGCGACCGGGCGGCACCGCATGCGCACCGAGGAAGGTCGGCACCACGTTCACCCGGCATTCCTCGCCCAGCGCGCGGGCCACCTGCAGCTGCTTGCGCTCGTCCTGCAGGGTCAGGCCGTAGCCGGACTTGATCTCGATGGTGGTTACGCCTTCGGCACGCATCGCCAGCAGGCGCGGCCGGCTCTCGCGTGCCAACTGCTCTGGCGAGGCAGCACGGGTGGCGCGCACCGTGGAGACGATACCGCCTCCGGCACGGGCGATCTCGGCATAGCTCACGCCCTGCAGGCGTTGCTCGAATTCGTTGGCGCGGTTGCCGGCGTAGACCAGGTGGGTGTGGCAGTCGATCAGGCCCGGCGACATCCAGCGACCTTCGCCGTCGATGCGGGTGGTCGGCTGCAGATGGGCATCGCTGCCGGCGGGGCCGACGTGCACGATGCGGCCATCGGTGGCGGCCAGTACGGCATCGCGCAGGACACCCAGGCCCTCGCCATCGAGGGTCATCAGGTGGACGTTGGACCAGAGGGTATCGACGTGCATGGCATCCACAACGCGGCTGTGCTTATATGTCTATACAATATAGGCGTCCAATTCGGGTTGTCCAGCCATGTCCGATTCGCGTTCCGCGCACTCCTTCCATGCCGCCCACACCCTGCTGGCCGACGGCTGGGCCGCCGACGTCCGCTTGCAGGTGCAGGAGGGACGCATCGCCGCGGTCACGCGTGGGCAGGCTGCGCAGCAAGGCGATACCCGCGTGGGCATCCTGGTGCCGGGCCTGCCGAACCTGCACAGCCACGCCTTCCAGCGCGGCATGGCCGGCCTGACCGAGATCGGTGGCGGCGACGGCGACAGTTTCTGGAGCTGGCGCGAACTGATGTACCGCTTCCTGGCCCATCTGCGCCCGGACGCAGTGCAGGCCATCGCCGCCCAGGCCTACATGGAAATGCTGGAAAGCGGCTTCACCCGTGTCGGCGAATTCCACTACCTGCACCACGATGCCGATGGCCGCCCCTACGCCGATCGCGCCGAGATGAGCGCGCAGATTGCAGCTGCAGCCGCGCAGACTGGCATCGGCCTGACCCTGCTGCCGGTGTTCTATGCACACGCCGATTTCGGTGGGGCGCCGCCGAACCCGGCACAGCGCCGCCTCATCCATGACGTCGAAGGGTTCGCGCAGCTGCTCGATGGCGCCCGCACCGCGCTGGCCACGCTGCCCGATGCGGTGCTGGGCATCGCCCCGCACAGCCTGCGCGCGGTGACGGGCGAGGAGCTGAGCGCACTGCTGCCGCTGACCGATGGCCCGATACACATCCATATTGCCGAGCAGGTACGCGAGGTCGAGGCCTGCCTGGCGTGGAGTGGCCGGCGACCGGTGCAGTGGCTGTACGAGCATGCCCCTGTCGATGCGCGCTGGTGCCTGGTGCACGCCACCCACATCACCGACGACGAGCGCACGCAGATGGTCGCCAGCAACGCCGTGGCCGGGCTGTGCCCGATCACCGAGGCCAACCTGGGCGACGGCCTGTTCCCGATGCAGGCCTTCGCGCGCGAGGGCGGGCGCTTCGGTGTCGGCTCCGATTCCAACGTGCTGATCGATGCCGCAGAAGAGCTGCGCCTGCTGGAATACGGCCAGCGCCTGACCCTGCGGGGTCGCAACGTGTTGGCCCCGGATGCCGGCCGCAGCACCGGGCGCTTTCTGTTTGAAGGGGCACTACAGGGCGGTGCACAGGCGCTGGGTGTGGCTGCCGGCCTGCAGGTGGGTGCCAGCGCAGACATGGTTGAACTGGACGCCGCGCACCCCGCGTTGCAGGCGCGACACGGTGACGCATGGCTTGACAGCTGGGTGTTCGCCGCACGTAATGGCGCGCTGCGATCGGTCTGGCGCCATGGCCGCCAGTGCGTGGCCGAGGGCCGCCACCTGCAGCGCGAGGCCATCACCAGCGCCTTCGCCGCTGCCCTGCGTGGCGTGCTGGGCTGATCGCCTCCCACCATCGAGACTCCACCACGTGAAGGCCAGCAAGTCCGCCACGCTCAACCAGCGCATCCGCAGCGACCTGGAAAGCCGCATCCTCAGCGGAGAGTGGGCGCCGGGCTTCCGTATCCCGTACGAGCACGAACTGATGGAGCAGTACGGGTGCTCGCGCATGACGGTGAACAAGGTGCTGACCGCGTTGGCCGAGAGCGGCATGATCGAGCGCCGCCGCCGAGCGGGCTCCTTCGTGGCTCGGCAGCCACCGCACCTGGAGCAGGTGGCGCTGGAGATCCCGGACATCGCAATGGAGGTCGGCTCGCGCGGACATCAGTACGGCTACCGGCTGCTGCAGCGTGAACTGCGCCTGGCCGAGGCAGCCAATGCCGGCGAAGTGGAACTGGCCGGCAGTGAGCAGTTGCTGGCGATGCGCTGCCTGCATCTGGCCGATGGCCGGCCGCTGGCGCTGGAGCATCGCCTGATCAGCCCGGTCGGCGTGCCCGAGGTGCTGGAGGTGGATTTCAGCACCACCGCGCCGGGCAGCTGGTTGCTGCAGAACGTGTCGTGGACGCGCGCCCAGCACCGCATCAGCGCCTGGGGCGCCGATGCGCCCACCGCCAAGCTGCTGGACGTGAAGCCCGGTACCGCCTGCCTGGTGATCGAGCGCCTGACCTGGCGCGGCGAACAGCCGATCACCCGCGTGCGTCAGATGTTCCTGGGTGATGCCTGGGATCTGGTCGCCCGTTTCGCGCCTGGGACGCGATAGGGGCGAACCCACGCTCGGCTTCTTCCCAGGGCGCTTTCAGCCAAGCGGGAATGAATCGCCGTGAGTAGATCCACGCCATGCGTGGATGTGGTGCCGAGCAGCCGAGCTCGGCACCATCACGCCTCAGTCCATCAATACGTCGCGCACTGCCGCCAGCGCACCGGCTCATCCACACCGGGGCGGGCGTTGAGCTGCACGCGCACGTTGCGCAGGGCGGGGTAGCGCAGCACTTCCTGGCACACGCGTGGCCACACCGTTTCCAGTTCACCGGTGCGGTTGATGGCCAGCGTCTGCCGGGTCAGCCAGACGCCGCTGGCGATGCCGGATTGCCCCGCCAGCGCGCGGGCCAGTTCGGCCTGGTAGCGGTCCAGCGTGGCAGCGTCCGGGTTGAGATTGCTGCGCGTGTCGTCGCCATTCTGCGGCGCGGCTGCGGCGTCCATGGGAGCGGGCGCATTCGCGGCGCTTTCCGGCGCGGCGGGCGTCGGCACAGGACGTGCAGCCGGCGGCGCTACAGGTGCAACGGCCGGTGCTGGGACCGAGTCCGCCTGTTCCGGGCGCAGGCCCTGCAGGCCAAGCCCGACCAGCAGGCCCAGCGTCACTGAGGCCAGTGCGGCAATGGCGATGCGGCGCAGCGCCTCATGGCGGGCGATGGCGCGCACGCGGGTCTCAACATCGGCCGGCAGGTAGGGCTGCAGCAGTGGCCACAGGCGCGGACCATCGATTACTTCCACTGCCTGCTTTTCCGCCGCGCCCAGGCCATCGCGTTCAACCCGGCCTTCGGTGATCAGCATGCCGCCCTTGGCGCCTGCCAGCCGCGCGGCAGCACCCAGTTCGTTCACCGCAGCGGTGCCGATGCGATAGGCCAGGCCGTGCTTGCACGACACCCGCCAGTTGTTCGGACCATCGCTGAGCAGGAAATCGCTGCTCGGCTCACGGCTTTCCTCGCTCGGGTCCTGCAGTTCACGCAGGCCGCGCTGCTCGCGCAGCATGCGCTTGATCAGGGTGGAAAACTCGCGCCAGTGCATGCCAGCCAGGGCCTGCAGGCCCAGTTGCATTTCGGTACGTCGGCGCTTGAACCACCAGAGATAGACGGTGGCCAGGGTGCAGGTAAGCAGGGCCGACAGCAGGGCCAGAATCCAGGGAAGCATGCAGGGCGACGACGGAAGGGGCGAAAACGGAAGCCCACAGTGTAAAGGGCCGACCGGTTGATTGCGTCAGGGTGTTCCCGACAACAACCGTGATGCAGCCCGCAGATCTGCATGCGCCAGACACGAAAAAACCCGCCAATCCTGAAGCCGTGAGGGGAGGGAACAAACGGCAGCCGAAGCGATTGGCGGGTTCTACGCGATTGTCAACGAAAATTTATTGCGTTGCAACAAAGGCGGTTCAGGGCGTGCTGCCCGGCGACTGGTGGCTGCCCGGCGAGGGAGCATCCACGTCGGTGGAGGCACGGTGTTCGAGCTTGGCCAGGCGTGCGGTCAGGGCATCGATGCGGGCTTCCAGCGCGGTCACCTGATCGGCGGTCGGCACGTGCAGTCGCTTGAGTACGCCCTGCACCTGGTCATCGAAGGCCTTGTTGACCTTGTCCCAGGTTCCGGACGCCTTCTCGCGGGCTTCGTCCAGCGAGTGCTCGACGTTGTCGCGCCAGCCCGGTTCCTGCTCGCCGCTGCGTTCACGGCGGCGGGCTTCCCAGGCTTCGCCTTCCTTCACCAGGCCATCGAAGAACCGGCCTCCCTCTGCCTGCGCGCGCCCCAGGGCGCCCAAACCAGCCAGCCAGACCTGCTGTGCCGAATCGCTCAGCTTGCGCGAAAAGCGCTCTGCCTGGTCGCCGAAGCCGGCATCGTCGTCGCGGCGATCGTCATTCTCGTAACGGTTCATTGCATTCCCCGTGGGAGTTGGGCCTATCCCGAGAGTAGCGCGGCGCGCCGTTGCTGGGCCGTGATGGCCGCAGCGCAGATTCAGCCCAGCTTTTCCTTCAACACGCGCTGGATCTCGCTTTCGACCATGCCCTTCATTGCCGACAGCAGGAAGCCCAGCTTGGCCGTGACCCGCACCGCGCCCGGCTGCAGTTCGATCGCACCGTCCACGCCACTGCCGGAGAAATTCAGCACGTCGGCGGCCCACGACGACTTCAGGCCGAAGCGTTCGCCCAGCTTGGCGGCAACCTGCTCGATCGCTTCACGTGCCTGGGTGTCGGGCAGGGTGTGGGCGTGGCGGACATCGATGGTGGACATGCAGGCTCCTGGCGCAGGGCGGGGATCAATTGAGAGGGCGAGCATTGTGCGCATCGACGGCGCCCACGCCAAGCGCTCATCGCAGGTTCTTCTTCGTGGGCGGCCAACCTGCTAGTCTGCGCCGCGTGCAGAACCTGCTAGTTCACTTCAGTCAACAACAACAGCCCGACCAGCCGCTGCGGCCCGGGGTGCAGCGCATCGTGCGCCAGGCAAACGGCAGCGTGCGCCTCGGTGATGCCGGCAACGGCGCGCTGCTGCTTGCGCAGTTCTGCATGGACGACCGCGGCCTCTGGCTGCAGGTCGGCAACGGTATCCGTGGCATCCATGTGAATGGTCGCCCGGTGCGGCGCATGGCCCTGCTGAGGGCGGGCGACGCGGTCTACGTCGATGGCGTGGAAATGGTCCTGCAGGGCGAGGTCGACACCCTGCTGCAGGCACCGGCGCCGGCAGCCAGCGTCGAAGGCAGCGGTGACGAGCAGCGCCTGCTGCGCGGTGTGGGCGGCCTGCACCACGGCCGCAGCTACCCCCTGTCGCGCGCGCGGGTGATCGGCCGTGGCAGCGATGTCGACATCGAGATCGATGAGCCCGCCTTCGCCGAACAGCACGCGCGGGTGGAAGTCCACGGCGAGCGGGTACTGCTGCGCGACCTGGGCAGTGCCGATGGCACCCGGGTCAACGGCGTTGCCGTACGCCACTGCTGGCTGCAGGCCGGCGACCAGGTCGTGTTCGACGGCCAGCACCGGTTCGTGCTGGAAGTGCCGCACGACCCGCGCCGGCGACCGCCACTGGCCGATGACGAAGGCAGCGACGAAGCCGAACAGGCACCGGTGGTGCCGGTCGCCCCGCGTCGGGTGCGGCGCTGGCCGTGGCTGCTGGGCAGTGCGTTGCTGCTGGCAGCCGTGCTCAGCCTGCTGCTCTGGTTCGGCGCGCGCTGAATTCGTTCCGCCGGGCATGGCCCGGCGCTACCGCCCGGACCAACCCGCTTTGGGTAGTGCCGCCGCGGCAATGGATACGGATGCAACCAAATTTCCCTTGCGCCACAAGGCCGCAAGGCTGGTGCAGTGCGGCATACTAGGGGTCTTGCCCCACAGGTGTGCCATGACGCGCGCGTTCAACTTCAGTGCCGGCCCTGCAACGTTGCCGGAATCGGTCCTGCGCCAGGCGCAGGCGGAAATGCTGGACTGGCACGGTAGCGGTGCCTCCATCGTGGAAATGAGCCATCGCGGTCCGGAGTTCATGTCCGTGGCCGCCGAGGCCGAGGCCGACCTGCGTCGCCTGCTCGACATTCCCGAGGACTATGCGGTGCTGTTCCTGCCCGGTGGCGCCACCACCCAGCAGGCGTTGATCCCGCTCAACTTCGCCAGCCCCGGCCAGCGTGCCGACTACGTGGTCACCGGCCACTGGGGCAAGACCGCAGTCAAGCAGGCCAGCCCCTACGTGGACGTCAACATCGCCGCCAGCAGCGAGGCCGAAGGTTATCGCCAGCTGCCCGAGCGCGCCGGTTGGCAGCTCTCTCCCGACGCCGCGTACGTGCACATTACTGCCAACGAGACCATCCACGGCGTTGAGTTCCGTGATGTGCCCGAGACCGGCAACGTGCCGCTGGTGGCCGACTTCAGTTCGTCCATCGCCAGCGAGCCGCTGGACGTGCGCCGCTACGGTGTCATCTATGCCGGTGCGCAGAAGAACCTGGGCCCGGTCGGCATCGCGGTGATGATCATCCGTCGCGACCTGCTGGAGCGTAGTGGCCAGCCACGCGCGGACATCTTCGATTACCGCTCGCACGTCGCCCGCGATTCCATGCTCAACACCCCGCCCACCTGGAACTGGTACCTGGCCGGTCTGGTGTTCAAGTGGATGCTGGCCGAAGGTGGCGTGGTCGAGTTCGCCAAGCGCAACGCCGCCAAGGCCGCGCTGGTGTACGGCGCCATCGATGCCTCCGGCGGCTTCTATCGCAACGAGGTCGCCCATTCGGCTCGCTCGCGGATGAACATCCCGTTCTTCCTGCCCAGCACCGAC
The DNA here is from genome assembly GCF_056399165.1 of Stenotrophomonas sp. 01N47. Taxonomy (NCBI): domain Bacteria; kingdom Pseudomonadati; phylum Pseudomonadota; class Gammaproteobacteria; order Lysobacterales; family Lysobacteraceae; genus Stenotrophomonas; species Stenotrophomonas sp. 01N47. Next base: position 641,489 of record NZ_JBFTQU010000001.1, on the reverse strand, counting down.
CTCGATGCCCGTTTCGTCGCCGATGCCAAGGCCGCCGGCCTGCTGGCGCTGAAGGGTCACAAGGTGGTCGGTGGCATCCGCGCCTCGCTCTACAACGCCATGCCGCTGGCCGGGGCCGAGGCGCTGGTCGCCTTCATGGCCGATTTCCAGCAGCGTCACGGCTGAGCAATGAACGGCGCGCATCGTCGGGTGCGCGCCCCGCAACAAGGAATTCCGATGGCAAGCAAACCCAGCAAGAAGGCGTCGAAGAAGGCCGAGCCGGCCAAGGACAGCGCCACTTCCAAGCCCAAGGGCAAGTCGAAGGCAACCGCGGTGCCGACCCTGGCGCCACTGGCACTGGCCGATGTGCGTTCGAAGATCGACCAGATCGACCGTGACATCCAGAGCCTGATCGCCGAACGCGCACAGTTCGCCCACCAGGTCGGCAAGGCCAAGGGCAAGCTCGCCGCCGCCGTCGACTACTACCGCCCCGAGCGCGAGGCGCAGGTGCTGCGCATGGTGGTGGATCGCAACGAAGGCCCGCTCAGCGATGAGCTGCTGGTGCACGTCTACCGCGAAATCATGTCGGCCTGCCTGGCCCAGCAGGAGCCGTTGAAGATCGGCTACCTCGGTCCGGAAGGTACCTTCAGCCAGCAGGCCGTGCTCAAGCACTTCGGCCGCTCGGCGCTGGGCCTGCCGATGGCCAGCATCGAAGAAGTGTTCCAGGAAGTGGAAGCGGGCAACGCTGATTTCGGCGTGGTGCCGGTGGAAAACTCGGGGCAGGGCACCATCCAGATCACCCTGGACATGTTCCTCACTTCCAACCTGAAGATCTGCGGCGAAGTGGAACTGCGCGTGCAGCAGTACCTGATGTCGCGCAGTGGCCGCATCGAGGACATCGAACGCGTCTACGGCCATCCGCAGTCGTTCATGCAGACCTCGGCATGGATGCGCGCCAACCTGCCCAAGGCCGAGAAGATCCCGGTGGCCAGCAACGCCGAAGGTGCGCGCCGTGCGCGCAACGCCGACGATGCCGCGGCCATTGGCGGCGAGAGCGCCGGCCATGTGTACGGCCTGAAGAAGGTCGTCACCAAGCCGATCCAGAACGATGCCGACAACACCACCCGTTTCCTGGTGGTGGGGCGCAACATCTTCCCGACCTCCGGCCATGACCGCACCTCGGTGCTGGTGTTCATCCATGACAAGCCCGGCGCGCTGTTCGATGTGCTCAGCCCGTTCGCGCGCCATGGCATCAGCATGAACCGCATCGAGTCGCGCCCCTCGCACCACGGCAAGTGGGAATACGGCTTCTTCATCGACCTGGCCGGTCACATCGACGACGCGCCGATGCAGGCCGCACTTGCCGAACTGGAAGCGCACTCGGCGCAGATCAAGGTGCTTGGCTCCTATCCGGTAGCCGTGCCCTGATCCCTGCTGCGGCGGCTGCGGCCGCCGCCCCTGATGCACCGCCGGCGATCCGGCGTTTACGGAACCATTCAACGATGAGCAACGCGCAGCACTGGATCGCCCGCAAGGGCCAGCCCCTGCAGGGCAGCCTGACCATTCCCGGCGACAAGTCGGTCTCGCACCGCTCGGTGATGTTCGCCGCGCTGGCCGATGGCACCTCGCATATCGAAGGCTTCCTGGAAGGCGAAGACACCCGCGCCACCGCGCGCATCTTCAGCCAGCTGGGCGTGCGCATCGAAACCCCCAGTGCGTCGCAGCGCATCGTGCACGGCGTCGGCATCGATGGCCTGCAGGCACCCAGCGCACCGCTCGACTGTGGCAATGCCGGCACCGGCATGCGCCTGCTGGCCGGCCTGCTGGCCGGTCAGGCATTCGACTGCACGCTGGTCGGCGACGAATCGTTGTCCGGCCGTCCGATGCGCCGCGTCACCGGTCCGCTGTCGCAGATGGGCGCGAAGATCGACACCGAGGAAGACGGCACGCCGCCGCTGCACGTGCATGGCGGGCAGACGCTGCACGGCATCGACTTTGCCTCGCCGGTGGCCAGTGCGCAGATCAAGTCCGCCGTGCTGCTGGCCGCCCTGTACGCGCACGGCGAAACCAGCGTGACCGAACCGCACCCGACCCGCGACTACACCGAGCGCATGCTGTCCGCGTTCGGCGTGGACATCGCGTTCTCGCCGGGCAACGCCCGCCTGCGTGGTGGCCAGCGCCTGCGCGCGACCGATATCGTGGTGCCGGCCGACTTCTCCTCGGCCGCGTTTTTCCTGGTCGCGGCCAGCATCATTCCCGGCTCCGAACTGCGCCTGAAGCAGGTCGGCCTCAATCCGCGCCGTACCGGCCTGCTGCACGCGCTGCGCCTGATGGGCGCGGACATCACCGAAGAGAACCCGGCAGAGCAGGGCGGTGAACCTGTGGCCGATCTGGTGGTGCGCTACGCGCCGCTGAAAGGTGCGCGTATTCCCGAAGAGCTGGTGCCGGACATGATCGACGAGTTCCCGGCATTGTTCGTGGCCGCTGCTGCCGCCGAAGGCCAGACCGTGGTGACCGGCGCCGCCGAGCTGCGGGTGAAGGAATCCGATCGCCTGGCCGCGATGGCGACCGGCCTGCGGGCGCTGGGCATGCAGGTGGACGAAACCGAAGATGGCGCCACCCTGCACGGCGGCGTATCGCTGGGCAGTGGCACCATCGAAAGCCACGGTGATCATCGCATCGCGATGGCCTTCGCCATTGCCGGCCAGATCAGCCACGGCGAAGTGCGCATCAACGACATCGCCAATGTCGCAACGTCCTTCCCGGATTTCGACGGACTGGCTCGCAGCGCCGGCTTCAACCTGGCCTGATCGGGGGGAGTGCCGGCCGCTGGCCGGCATCTCGCGCGTCCCGCCAAAGGTTCATGGGGTTGCCGGCCAGCGGCCGGCACTACCGGTCTCCGGCAGGCGCAAAAAAAACGGAGGCCCAGGCCTCCGTTTTCATTTCAGGCGTCAATCGGTGATCAACGCTGCTCGGTACGGAAATCCACCGGCACGCGTACCACGCTGGCCACCGCACGGCCCTGATGCATGGCCGGCTCGAACTTCCAGCCCTGCACGGTGTTCAGCACGGCACGGTCCAGGTCGCGGCTGCGCTCACCACTGCGCGACACGATCGCAGCGTCGGTCACGTTGCCGCGGGTATCCACGTTCAAGCTGGCAACCACGCTGCCCTGCACGCCGCTACGCAGCGCAGCAGCCGGATAGTTCGGCTTGCTGTTGCTGGCCAGCGGACGCGCCTCACGGTTGCGAACGGCCGGGGCCGCCTTGCGCTCACTCTGCGTGGGTGCGGCCTGTCGTGCAGCCGGGACAGGCGCGGTAGCAACCGGCGTTTCCGTGGCCGGCAGCATGCGCTCGCTTACCGGCGCAGGCGCAACGTCGTCATGGCTGGAGAATCGCAGCCAGACCAGTGCCGCGGCGAACATTGCCACGATCAGGGCCAGCCAAAGCCAAGGGGAGGCGGAGCGCGGCTCGAGCGCACCGTCCTGCTGCAGTTGCGGCGAATGAAGGTTCTCGTGGGTGGTGGCAGTCATCGCAAACTCCTCACGTCAGTAACGACGCCCAGAGTGTTGCCCGAGGCGGCGTCGCAGCGTGTCAGCATTGCGTCAACGCGACCTGCAAGGTTCAGCTTTTCTGCGGGGAAGCGTTCAGTTACTGCGGCTTGAAGTCGAACGGCACTTCAATGCTGCCGGGTACCGGCTGGCCATTGCTGACTGCGGGGCTGAAGCGCCAGCGACGCACCGCGTCCGTCGCTGCACGGTCCAGTTCGCGCGAACCGCTGCGCTGGATCACCGTCACGTTGTTCGGGTAGCCGGTGGCGTCCACCTCCACCCGCACCACCACGCTGCCCGCTTCACCGCGTCGCAGGGCGGCGGCCGGGTAGGCCGGCGGCGGCGACTGGCCGGCAATCGGCATCGGCTGCGCATTGGCGGTTGCCGGTGCCGCAGTACCCGGCGCGGCCGGAGCGGGTTCAACCGTGGCCGGTGGCGGGGGCGGGGCGGTTTCCACCAGCTTCGGCGCATCTCCCTCGTCCGGCACCGGGGCCGGCTTGGCGTCTGGCATGTCGCTGGAACCTGCCGCCGCGGCCAGTGGTTCGGGCAGCGGTTCCACCTGGGCGGTTTCCTGCGGCGTCTGCGCGGCCGGGTCGGCACGGAAGAATTCCTTGTCGCGTCCGGTCAGCCAGACCAGCACGAACAGCAGGATGCCCACGCCGAAGGCGATGCCGGCGATCTTCAGGGCGTTGCGCGGGATATGCACGGTGAACGACTTGGCAGGCGACGGACGGGGAGCAGACATGGACCAGACCAGTACGGAATGCCTCGATTCTGCCACGGCCGGAATGAACCGGGCGGCAGAATTCCGTATAACAGGCGATAATCCCGTTCCTGTTACCCACCACGACGCCTGCCATGCTTGATCCAGCCCTGCTCCGCCACCAGCCCGCCGACCTCGCCGAACGCCTGCGCACCAGCCGCGGCTTCGAGCTCGACGTGTCTGCCCTGGAGTCACTGGAGGCCGATCGCAAGCGCATCCAGGTGCGGACCCAGGAGCTGCAGAGCCTGCGCAACAGCCGTTCCAAGGCTATCGGCCAGGCCAAGGCCAAGGGCGAAGACGTTTCGGCCATCATGGCCGAGGTCGCCGCGTTCGCCGATGAGCTGAAGGCCTCGGAAGTGGCCCTGGACGAGCTGCGCGAGAAGATCGACACGATCTCCATGGGTATCCCGAACATTCCCGCCGATGACGTGCCGGCCGGCGCCGACGAGAGCGAGAACGTCGAGCAGTCGCGCTGGGGTACCCCGCGCCAGTTCGATTTCAAGGTGCTCGACCACGTCGAACTGGGCGCCCGCAACAAGTGGCTGGACGGCGAGACCGCCGCCAAGCTGTCCGGTTCGCGCTTCACCGTGCTGCGTGGCCCGATCGCCCGCCTGCATCGCGCCCTGGCCCAGTTCATGCTCGACCTGCACAGCGGCGAGCACGAGTACCAGGAAACCAACGTGCCGGTGATCGTCAACGCCGACAGCCTGTACGGCACCGGCCAGCTGCCCAAGTTCGAAGAGGACATGTTCATCACCCAGCTGGGTGAGCAGAAGCGTTACCTCATCTCGACCTCGGAAATCTCGCTGACCAATATTGCCCGCGACGAGATCCTCGACGCCGAGCGCCTGCCGCTGCGCATGACCGCCCATTCGCTGTGCTTCCGTTCCGAAGCCGGCAGCGGTGGCCGCGACGTGCGCGGCATGATCCGCCAGCATCAGTTCGAGAAGGTCGAGCTGGTTTCGATCTGCCGCCCGGAAGACAGCGACGCCGAACACCAGCGCATGACCCGCTGCGCCGAAGTGGTGCTGGAAAAGCTGGGCCTGCCGTACCGCAAGGTGCTGCTGTGCACCGGCGACATGGGCTTCTCGGCCATCAAGACCTACGACCTGGAAGTCTGGCTGCCGTCGCAGGAGACCTACCGCGAGATTTCCTCGTGCTCGAACTGTGGTGACTTCCAGGCCCGCCGCATGCAGGCCCGCTGGCGCAACCCGGCCACCGGCAAGCCGGAGCTGGCGCACACCCTGAACGGCTCGGGCGTGGCCGTCGGCCGCGCGATGATCGCGGTGATGGAGAATTACCAGAACGCCGACGGCAGCATCACCGTGCCTGAAGCCCTGCGCCCGTACATGGGCGGTATCGAAACCATTGGCTGAACCCGGTAGATGCCATGCTTGCATGGCACTGCTCTGGCTTTGGTGGGTGCCATGCTTGCATGGCACCTCATCCACGCATGGCGTGGATCTACTGGGCGGTGTGGCATCCACGCATGGCGTGGATCTACTGAGGCGGTGCGGCATCCATGCGCTGGGGGCTTAGGGCTTTGCAGTAGATCCACGCCATGCGTGGATAGCGCAATCCATCAACCCGCTGCGCGCAGCTTTTCCAGCGGCACCCAGCCCGCTTCCCCCGCCTGCGGCACACACCACGCCCACCCATTGAGCGTGCGCACGCCGCGCAGGTGCTGCCCCGGGTCCACATCAAGCTCCCGCGCGCAGTAATCCTCCGTGGCAAACGCGCCACCCTGCGAATCGCGACCGATCACCGGCGCCGGCACGAACCCCGGCTGCTGCCCCTCGGCCTCGCACAGAAACCAGTCCTCCCAACCCTCGGGTCCCTCATAACGTTCGCCCACCACCAGTGCCTGGCCACGGTGCAGGGTGATCGGGTGCGGAAATTCGCTGCGGTGCGCAGCCATCACGATGTAGTCCATCGCCCCATGATGGCAAAAAAAAGCGGCCCCGCAAAAGCAGGACCGCCAGGGTGGGCCGGGATGGGGGAGGGAATCCCGGCCCGCGTTCAGCGCCCAGACGAGGGAGAGAGGCGCCGAACGCTGGAACGCGTTAAGCCGCTGCCACTTCCGCCGCCTCATGCGACGGCAGCGCTGCCAGCGCACCGGCAATCGCGTCTTCGCGGTGCTGCGGCGAATAGGCAATGCCCTCGGCACGCACGAACTCGATGTCGTTGATGCCCCAGAAGGCGAACGTCTGGCGCAGGAAGGGCTCCTGGAAGTCCGCCGGCGAATCGGTGTAGATGCCGCCACGGCTGCTGACCACGATCACCCGCTTGCCACCGGCCAGGCCCACCGGGCCGTTCTCGGTGTACTTGAACGTGCGCCCGGCCACCGCCACGCGGTCGATCCAGGCCTTCAGGGTGGAGGGCACGCTGAAGTTGTACATCGGCGCACCGATCACCACGATGTCTGCGGCCAGGAACTGCTCGAGCACCTGTTCAGCATCAGCGGCCTCGGCCGGGTCGGTCTTGGCCAGCGAACCGCTGCGCAGATGCGGTACCGGATTGGCGTCAAGATCGCGATAATCAACCTGCAGGCCGTCGATCTGCTGCTTGAACTGAGCCACCACGGCGGCGGTCAGGTGGCGGGAGACGGAGTTGTCGCCAAGCACGCTGGCGTCGATGTGCAGAAGCTTCATGGCAGTACCTATGTTCGGGAGAGGTGGCGGGCTTGCCGCCGACGGAGAGAACGATAGGTTGTTGCATCGACGGGATAAAGGTGGTTGAATGCCACGTATTGTTCTATCAATGGAACTCGGGTATGCATGACCTGAATGATCTGTACTACTTCGCGATGGTGGTCGACCACGGCGGTTTCGCCGCCGCCGAGCGCGCACTGGGCATCCCCAAGTCGCGCCTGAGCCGCCGTATCAGCCAGCTGGAAACGGACCTGGGCGTGCGCCTGCTGCAGCGCTCCACGCGCCGCTTTGCCGTCACCGACGTCGGTACCAGCGTGCACCGCCACGCCCAGACCATGCTGGCCGAGGCGCAGGCCGCGCGCGAGGTGGTGGACCGCCTAAGCGCCGAGCCGCGCGGCCTGGTGCGCGCCAGCGTGCCGGTGTCGCTGGCGCAGATGCAGCTGCCCAAGCTGCTGCCCAAGTTCCTCGAGCAGTACCCGAAGGTGCGGCTGCAGCTGAACATCAGCAACCGCCGCGTGGACATCATCAACGAAGGCTACGACGTGGCCCTGCGCGTGCGCTCGCGGCTGGATGACGACGGCAGCCTGGTGATGCGCAGCTTCGGCCAGGTGCAGGAACTGCTGGTGGCCAGCCCGAAATACCTGGACCGTGCGGGCCGCCCGAAGGACCCGGAAGAGCTGGCGAACCATGTCACCTTGAGCATCAGCGAGGACGAAGCGCGCCAGCGCTGGGAACTGCATGGGCCGGAAGGCGCGGTGCGCCGGGTGGACCTGCAGCCGCGCGTGGCCGGTTTCGACTTCCCGCTGCTGCAGAGCATGGTGAAGGACGGCTTCGGCATCACCATGCTGCCGGAAACCGTCTGCGCCGATGCCGTGCGCAACGGCGAGCTGGAAGTGGTGCTGCCGGACTGGTCGCTGCCGCAGGGCGTGTGCCATGCCGTGTTCGCCTCGCGTCGCGGCCTGCTGCCGGCGGTGCGGGTATTCATCGACTTCCTGGCCGAACATCTGCCGCCGCAGCTGGAGGCCTCGCGCCTGGATTGCGGTGGCGCCTGCGAGAAGGCCAAGGAGCGGATCAAGGCCAGTGCGCTGGGTGCGTTGGCGGTGGACGCGGGCTGAGGGTTGCCTCCTAAGGAACAACGGTCTTGGGCAAATCGCCCGGCCGTGCGAGAATGCGTGCCCGGCCAGCAGGCTGGGCCGATACGGAGAGATGGCCGAGCGGTTTAAGGCACCGGTCTTGAAAACCGGCGAAGGGTTAAACCTTCCGTGGGTTCGAATCCCACTCTCTCCGCCAGCTTTTTCAAAAAGCCCCTGGAAACAGGGGTTTTTGTTGTCGCCGCAGCTGCGCGCCCATCGGACCGTCAGATCAGCATGCGCCCCTGATGTATGCACGCGCGCGTGGATGAGGCCGGGTGCGCTTACCCACGAAAACCACCTTTCGGCTTGCTATGGCACAACGGGTAACTGGAGCATGACCTGAAAGGCCCATGCGGTCCCGTTCTGTCGACAAACACCCCCACCTTGCATACGGGGCAGCGCTCGTCGTTGATAGCCGTCCCTGAAATCCCGGTGACCTCTACGGCACCTTCGTTCACCAGCTCGTCCAGGAACGGTGAGTGCTTCCCCTGCAGAGTGAACATCGCAACCGACCGTCGCGCACGCGTCAGCGCGACATAGAACAACCGTCGTTCTTCGCTCAGTGGATAAGTATCACCATCCGGCATTGCCAGGGAAAGCACCGGGTCATCCGAGCGTAGGCTCGGGAAGCTGCGATTGATCATGCCCGGCAGGATCACGTAGTCCGCCTCGCGCCCCTTCGATCGATGTGCTGTGAGGAACTCGACATCCATCGTGCTGCCGAAGGTCGTCTTCCAATCCGAAGGCACTGCACCGCGATCCGCGCGGTAGCGCCCCAGAACAAAAACGCTAACGCGCCCGTCGCGTCCCTGCGGAACCGCACCTGACAACAGCTGCTGGTGCAGCTTGGCAAGGTACTGGCGAACACCATCCTGCACCTCCTCACGCCGGTTCATCTGGAACGCCTGCAGCACCGGGCCCATTGCCGGCGTAGCAGAACGAACCGTCTTGGCAATCTGCGTCGGATTGCGGCTGATGAAGCGACTGGAGATGTCGCACAGCTCCTGCGGACAGCGGAAAGTCTGCTCCAGTTTCAGCACTTGCCCGTGCCCCACCCATTCGCGGAAATCGGTCATCACTGAAACATCGGCGCCGGCGAAGCGGTTGATCGACTGCCAGTCGTCGCCCACGGCAAACAGATAGCGGCCCGGGCGGTTGACCAAGGCGCGGCACAGGCGGGCGCGGGCGCGCGAGGCGTCCTGGAATTCGTCGGCCATCACCAGTTCGTAGGGCGATTCATAGTGGCCTTGTTCCAGCAGCTCGGCGGCCATGTTCAACATGTCTTCGAAGTCGATGCTGCGCTCATCGGCCAGCGCGTCATCCCACGCCTGGAACACAGGCCCCGCGATTTCAAGGAAGCGCCGGTAACGTTCCTTGAACTGATCCTCGGGCATCTGCCGCAGACGCTCGGACATGTCTTCCAGGCTCAGGCAGTTGCTCTTGGCGTGTGCAATGAAAGTGCGCATCAGCCCGATCAGATCGGCATCGGGCATGGGCTTGGCGCCGGTATCGGGCAGTTCGCGGTCCGGGTTGGGGTCCAGCTCGATGCGTGATTCGCCCAGCCGTTCCGATAGGTGGTGCAGGGCCTCGCCACTGCGTAGCCCGAACGAGGTGGTCTCGACCAGCGCGGTACCGCGTGCGGCATGCTGCTCGCGTTTCCAGCGCACGCCATCGGCGTAGTTGACAAACTGCTGCGGCGGCTGGCCGTCGGCATCCAGCGCGAGGTGCTCGTGGTACAGCTCGGCGTCCGGGTAATAGAAGTCCGGGTGATACTGGCGATGGGTATCCGTGGCGGTGTCGAACTCGTAGCGCCGCTCGTAGTCGTACGCCACGCCGTTGTAGAACAGCCAATCGGCAATCACGCACTCTTCCAGGCTCTTCACCCGTTCGCCCTGCAGGGTGCGGATGTAGGGGGTGCCATCTCGGTCGTAGCCATCGGCCAGCATCTGCGCGCCCAGTGGCGGCAGATCGCGCCCGAATACCAGCCGGAACATGTCCCACTGGGTGCGGAAGTGGGTCGAGCGGTCCTTCAGGTTGTCCACCAGCTCGGCCAGCTTGTTGAAGCCCAGCGTTGCATCGATGGCCCATTCGGGAATATCGGGCTTGCGCCCCGTCGCCTTGGCGATGATGGACAGGCCAAGTGCATGGAAAGTGCGCGCCTCCACCACGGTATCGCCCATGCCTAGCCGCTCGAAGGATCGCTGTGCCCGATCTTCCAGCTCTTTGGCGGCATCCTTGTTGAAGGCCAGCATCACGATGCGCTCGGGGGTCACAAAGCCACGGTCGATAGCGTAAGCAGCCTTGGCCACCATAGTGGAGGTCTTGCCGGAGCCGGCTGAGGCGACCACCTGCACGCGGTTGTCGAAACAGATGACCGCGCGGGCTTGTTCTTCGGTAAGCGGCTTGCTCTCCACCCGTTGCAGGAAGTTCCTGGCCAGCACCAGTTCGCGCGTTGCCATGGACGCGTTGGCCTCGGCCCAGACGGATGGCCAATCCAGTTCCCAGTCGCGCAGGGCGTCCAGCGCGGCACGGTGGCTGTGCGCGTGCAGGTCTTCGTGTACGGCGTCATCGAGGAACAGCTGCTGCAGCTCGGACGGCTGCAGGGGCAGGGCGGGGCGCTCGGCCAGCAGTGCTTGCTGCTGTTCGTGGGTGATCCAGCGGCGGTCGGCGCTGCCGCGGTCTGTCAGGGTGTCTGCCTTGGCCAGCCAGCAGTGGATCTGCGCGAGGATGTCTGCAAAGAGCGCTTTGCGACCGCGGGTCGTGCAGGTAAACAGGACCTGCTGCACGGCGGCCGAAAGCTGGGATGCTTGGCGGTTGGGCAGGCCATCGACGGACACCGTGTGATGGTCTTCAGTCTGCAGCTCGACCCGGGCCCAGAACAGGCCCGGAATGATCCGCACGCGCGCATCATCGTCCACGTGCTGGCGGTAGTGCTTGCCACCCATGCGAATCTCGACGTATTCGCCTTCCAGCCGCAGCAACCAGTGTGCTGAACGGGTCAAACGCTGGCCCCAGCCCGAGGGGCGCCATTCCATAGACATCCAGAAACTGCCTTGCATACGTCAATGGGCGTAAAGTGCCCTTACGAGCCAATGATAAGCGGGCTTGGTGTCGCTTGTGGCTTGTACCGCCTCCGTCTGGGCGAACGCAGGCTTGCACCGGGTTACCATGGGGCCCGCAACCCGAGCTCGCCGTCGTTCAATGGTTGCAATCCAGGAAGGATTCCAATGTCGAAGCTGATGCAGCATTTCCCGCGCCGAATCCGTGTGTTGGCCGTCGCGCTGTTGGCCGCAGCACTGCCCGCCGCTGCGCAGGCAGCCGTCCAATCATTGGCGTGTGGTCTCTGGTCGGAAGAGGCTGACGGGACTTGGGACGCCCTGCGCTATGTGGATGGAGCCACCGGGGCTACGGAATCGCGCGACACTTATCAATGGACATCGAAGCAGGTCTCTTTCGGCACCGGTGCCTCGTTCAGTTGGAATCTGATCTACCACTGGCCGAGTGATGCGACCCGTCAGAAGACCGTTCCCGAGCGCGACGTGGTTGTGGGCATGGAGTTCCGGTTCAACGCAAAGGAGATCGGCCAGCCACTGAAAGACCCGGGGCATACGTGGATTCATCTGTACCGCTTCGCCGATCCGGCCAGACGGTTCTCGGTTCACTCCACCAGCCTGACCAACACCATGGACTGGACGCGCCTGCAGGATGGAAGCCTGTATGGACGAGCGTTGTTGTCGCTGGACACGGTGCTGGCATTTGGTACGGACTTGGATGCACTTGTCTGGAACATCCGTCGTGGTCCCGATCCGCTGGGTGTGACCGAGTCCGAGTTTGCGGGCGCGCTGCCCGTGTTAGCGATGCGCGGCAAGATGGCGCGGGTTCCGCAACTGCGCCTAGCGCTGGACCGCAAGGCGGCGAACTTCCGCAGTGAATGCAAGGCGCCCATCATGATGGGGCAGTAGTGACCGTGGTCATGCCCCATGCGCGCCCGTAGCAGTCTGTGGCGGAACGCGTCGAACCTGTAGGCGGGTCGTGATCTGCATGATGGCGGCGCTTTGGGTAATCCGATCGTCGTAATCGGCCATGCCGTGGGCGACGGTCGACTGCTCCGGTGCGTGCGCTTCGTCACGGCTCCACTTCGCAGAAGGCCCCGGCTGTCGCAGGCTGCACACAATGCTGTTTCTGCCTCTTTTCAGCGCCGGACGGCACGCGAATCATGGCCTCGCCAAGGCACCTGCCTAGGCCGGGATTGGCGTCCCGAACTTACGTATCACTACGGATCGTGTTGCAGCCGCAACTGCAATCACGACAATGCACCGTCTGCCAGTCCATGGCGGGCGGTGCGTGGGGATCTCTCGATCCGCCGGCTTTAGTGGTACGTATCCGGCACGCCAACCCGCACCGTCCGCCACCTTGCATCTGCAGGTGGCTACACCGCGAGGTTGCCACCATGTCTGACCTGCTTCCCGACTATCCTCGTCTGCACGCGCTGCTCGGCGATGCCGTGCGCGATCTTCCCAATGCTCTCGCCGAAAAGATGGAAGACGCACTCAGTGATGTCGCCGAGTCCGCGCCTCCCTCTGCGTTCTTCACGTTCCTGCGAGGCCACGGCAAAGGCCATCGTGCGGACGGCACACCGTGGTCCGAAAACCGCCTCACGCCCGGTCGCGCTTTCGACTTGGCCTTGGCCACCCGCAGTGCCTCGGGCATCACCGCGCTCACTGCCATGTTGCACGCCGCACACGTAGCTCGGGAGAACGATGATCCGGGCTTCTATCCGTCGGCGGCCATGGTCGATGGTCTGTTCGATGCCTGCGAGGCGCTGTCACTACAGGTAGAGCGCTGTCTTGACCCTTGATTCACCGGTGCGCGGGCAGGGTGGGGACCTCCAACCTGGTCCCCATGCCTGCGGTTCAAGCGCCGTGCTACTCGTTATCGCTTTCTGCTTGATCTGCGCCGCTCGACCGCTTCGCGCGCTCTTTTAATTCAGCGACCAGGCGTCGCTGTTCTGCGTGCGGCATTTTGGCGGCGGCGAGAATGACATTGGCCAGTGCGTCGCTATCGGCCAGAAGATAGGCCAGCGGAACACCCAGTTCGGCAGCCATCTTTCCGGCAGTGGCAAAGTCCGGCTCCGACGTGCCCTGTTCGTAACGTGTCACCCGGCTGGACACCACGTCCTCAGACAAGCCAATGCGCCGGCCCAGCTCGCGCTGGGAGATGCCCATCGCCAAGCGCGCTTCTTTGAGGCGCTTGGTGAACTGGTCGCGGAGAGGTGTGGGCGACATTACCCGCCTGGGCGCATTCTGTAACGGTCTACAGGATGGCAATCGCCCCACAATTCGTATGCTACATTATGTGTAGCATCGTGGGTCGGAGTAGCGTATGAAGCCGTCTTCGCGGCCAGCGCCGCCTGGCAGCACAACATCGACAATCTGCCTTGCCTGCGGATACCGCGGCCCGATGGCCATCCGCAATGGCCGCGTGCATTGGTCTGGCTCGGGGTGGGCATTCACGCTTCTCGCGCTGCTTGGCGGTGCAGTTGGTTTCGTATTGATGGGCGTCATCGGGATGCTGGCCATGTCGATACTGATCGGCATTGTGGGTGCACTCGCGGTCCGCCCGGCATCTGCCTACCACTCCTGCCCGCAGTGCCGCGTCGATCTGCAGTGGCGTTGAAGGTGCCAACTGGCACGGCGATGGAGGTGCGTAGGAAAAATCTGATCGTGGGCGGGTAGTGATGACGTTCCTGTCCCGTTGATCGGCCTTTGCCTATAGTGGAGCCAAACCCCGCAATGGAATGGCCCGATGCACCCGATGTCCTCCGGCCGGTGCCTGGCACTCGCAATCGCCGTCGCTGTGAGCGCCAGTGCCTGCGCACGACCGCCATCCACCGAACACGAAAGGAATCCCACCATGCCTGGCGCAACGCAGACCGGCCGCACCCTAAACGGCCACACCTACACCGACGCGCCCGTGGATGTGAAGCTGGGGCCGAATACCTTCCGCATCCCCGCCAATTATCTGGACAGCCAGATTGCGCCTTGGCCGGGGGAGGGGGTGACGCTGGTTATCGAATGGCCTGACATGAAGCCGACGGCGCCGGGCGCACGGGCGAATCCGAGGACCAATGATTTCCGCAAGGAGATCGCGGTGGCGGTGAACTACATCGACAGGATTCCAATCGAAACGTCGCTTGCGCGACTGTCGTCCAACGAGGCCATCACCGAGGAGGGATCGGTGGAACGTGGTGATCCACGGGCACGCCTGGACCTGCGGATTGCCCGGCCAGCGACGCTGGGGCTGGTCCCTTATGCCATCGATGAAGAGAAGATGGCCCGCTATTCAAAGGACTACGAGGCCCGCTACGGCAAGCCTCCTGTTCGAAACCCGGCCTATGAAGATGACTGGTATGTTGCGCGCAACGAAGATGGTCAGCTCACCACATTCATAAAGTGCGAGACCATCTCGTTCCGGGGTGATGGCGTGCGCCTGGAAGGCGATCAGGTCATCGACCTCGACGACCCGGTGGCGGCAGGATGTACGCACTATTTCGTGGATGTCGAGAACAAGCTCTCGATCACCTTGAACTACAAGCGGGCATTCCTGAAGGACTGGAAGCGCATGGAAGACGCGGTACGGGATGCCTTGGCACGCACCAAGGCCAGGTGATCCGAAGACAATTCAAGGAGTAAGTCATGGGTGGACTGACCCAGAAGGACATCAGGATCCTCACTGCCTATGCGGATTCGGGCAACCGGGAGCTCTACTGGAACTATCTCTCGCAACTTCCCGGTGCAGACGGTTATGGAACGCTGGCGTTGGGTGTTGTGCGCAACGACAGCCTGCCCGGGCGGGTGGCAAACAGCTACGCCCAGGAACATGCGAGAACGCAGCACGACGATGGTTCACGCTTCCCCAATGCGGTGTTGAGTGAACGGCAATGGGAAGCCTTCGGACAGAGTCTGCTCAAGCAGGACCTCGTGTTGCGGCAGTACTGGTCGCAGCAGCAGCGCCCGGATCTTGCCTTGAACCTGCCCGGCAAGGATGTGATGACCGCGCACGACCGCGCGTTCGAGCAGCATCGCATGGATCCCAATTGCTGGACACCCCGCGTGCTGCTTCAGGCCGCACTGGAAAAGAGTGGCCCGCAGAAGCTCGAGCAGATCTGGAGCAACATGCTCGACAACGATGGGGCCGGATTGCCTCGGGTGGGAAGTACCAGCCGCGATGCGATCACCCAGATGGGATTGAGCAAGGGGAGCCAGTACCTCGGCACGCTGACGTTCCATGAAGTCACCCAGGCCCTGGGTGGCCACTCCTCGGTCGACCCCAACGTCATCGGCGGCCTCAATTCCTACGCGCTCTACTTTGAAAAGGACGGCAAGTGGGCCAGTGTCACCTCCGGCGGCGGCCACAGTTCGCTGCGCGAGATCACCAATCCGGCCCGCATCGCCGAACTCGATGATGCCCGCGAAGTCCGCCTGGAACGCCAGCAGAAGGCCACCCAGTTCCACCCGGAAGACCCGTATCGAACCATCACACGCAGCCCGCTTACTGCATCGGTCGACGGCATGCCCGACCTCCAGCGCGGCCCGATGCGTCTGGCAGACATCGGACCGGGCCACGCCGATTACGGTCTGTTGCAGCAGGTCAGCGGACATGTCGCCGGCATCGACGCGAGAGCGGGGCGCACGCCGGACGAAAACAGTGAACGACTGACGGCCAGCGTGATGGCCCTTGCTCGGCAGAACAACCTGGACCGTGCCGACCATGTGCTGCTCAGTGTGCAGACCGCGGACAGCCCTGCCGGCCGCAACGTGTTCGTGGTGCAGGGTGATATGAACGACCCGGCGCACCTGAGGGCGTCCATGCCCACCGATGTGGCCGTGCAGACACCGGTAGAGCAGTCGTTGCAGCGGCTGGAACTGGCCAGCGCGGAACGACAACAGGCCCTGTCCCAGCGTCAGCAGCAGGAATTGGACAACCAAGTGCGCGAGCATCCGGCAATGCGGCAGGCATAGTGCGCAGCAAGGGGGCAGTGGGGTATTCCCATTGCCCCCGCACCCGTCACTTGCCCGGTGCGTCGGCTGTCTGGGCAGCCACCATCGCCTGCTGCATTTCCTTCAGCGACAGGTAGCCATCGCCGTCGGTATCCAGCCCCGTGAAGTACTTCGCGATTTCCGGCACCACGGTCGCTTCTTCCTTGCTGATCTTTCCGTCCTTGTTCTTGTCCATCGCAGCGAACGCGGCATCGATCGAGTCAGCCTGCTTGCTGAAGCGCGCCTGCTGATACGTAGCAAACTCGGCCTTGTCGACGCGACCGTCCTTGTTGCTGTCCATCGCGGTGAAGGTGGAATCGACATAGGCCTGTTTCGGGTCGGCGGGCGCGGCCTGTGCAAGCAGCGGGGCGGCGCACAGCGCGATCAGCAGGGCGGTTTTGTTCATATGCATTGCATGTAGTCCTTGAGCGAGGGAGTCAGCGGCAGGGGTAGGTGTAGCCATCGCGGTCGCGATAGCTGTCGGTACGACGGTCGTAGTTGCCGTAGCGGTTCATGCAGTAATCGGCGCGCTCACGTGTTTCCCGCTCGCGCTTCGCCGCTGCCGCAATCACGCCCGCCACCACGGCCGCACCCACGACGCCGACCACTACGCCTGTGGCCTTGGCGTCGTGTCGGCGCTCACGTTCGCGGTCACGCTCCCGCTCCCGTTCTCGGCGCTGCCAGTCATCGCGATCACGATCACGATAGTCCTGGTTCCACTGCGGGTTGTAGCGGTCACTACGCTGCGCATGGGCATCGCCGGAATACGGCATCAGCACCAGCAGTTGTGTGGCTGCTGCCAGCAGCAGCGCAGTCCTTCCTGTTTTCAGAAACATCGTCCAGCTCCTGTGCGGACATAGTCGGTAGCTGCAGTACACACCGCAGACATTGCGCGAACCTGCCGTCACGACAGGTAATTGCAGCGCCTACCGGACCAGCGCCTCCACCGGGTCCAGCTGCGCCGCACGACGTGCAGGCAGGAAACCGAAGCCGATGCCGATCAGGCTGGAACACGCGAACGCCGCGATGATTGAATTCGCTGAAAACACCAGGCTGAAGCCCACGTCGGCCAGTGCCAGCACTGCGCCCAGCAGCAACGCCACACCAATGCCCAGCACACCACCAAGCAGGCACACCAGTACCGACTCGATCAGGAACTGCTGCAGGATGTCGCTGCGGCGCGCGCCCACGGCCATGCGTACGCCGATCTCACGGGTGCGCTCGGTCACTGATACCAGCATGATGTTCATCACTCCTATACCACCCACCACCAGCGCGATGGCGGCAATGGAGCTGATCATCATGGTGAGGATGCCGGTGGTCTGTTCAATCGAGAGGCGGATCTGCGCGTTGTTGCTCATGTAGAAGTCGGTACTGCCGTGGCGGCGGGTCAGCAATCGTGCGATGGCCTGCTCGGCCGCTTCCATGCTGATCGCATCGGATACGCGCACGGTGATGCTGGATACATGGCTCTGGCCCAACACCCGCGCCATGGCGGTGGTGTAGGGCATCCACACCCGTAGCAGCGAGGCGTCGCCGGCGGCGCCGGCATCTTTCTTCACCACACCCACCACGCGCACCGGCACGGTGCCCAGCAGCAGGGTCTGCCCGATGGGGTTCTCGGCTGCGGCGAAGAAGCGCGCGCGGGTGTTGGCGTCGATGATCGCCACCTGCTGATAGCCAGCCACACCCCGCGCGTTGAAGAAGGTGCCTTCGCCCAGTTTCAATCCATGCACGCGGAAGTACTGTTCGCTGACGCCCTGCACCTGCACGCTGGCGGAGCGGTTGCCACGCATCGCGGTACCCGTGGTGGCTACGCCGGGGGTGGCACTGTCCACGAACGGTTGCCCGGCCAGGGCCACGCTGTCACCTGGGGTAAGGGTCTCCACCCGCGCCGCGTGCAGGTCGCCAAAGCCGGAGCCTGGATAGATCTCGATGGTGCTGGTACCCAGCGAAGAGATGTTGGACAGGATGGCCTGACGCGCGCCCGTACCCAGCGCGACCACCGACACCACCGAGGCGATGCCGATGATGATGCCGAGCATGGTCAGGAAGGTACGCATGCGGTGTGCATTCATGGCGCGCAGGGCCATGCGGAAAGCCTCGGAGAAGCGATCACGCACGGCCTGCCAGCCGCTGCCATCGCCGCGTTGCGGCAGAGCGGTCGGCGCCACGCGCGCTGCCGACGCAGTAGCCGTGGCACGGTCATCGACAATCCGCCCATCGCGGATCTCGATGATGCGCTGGGCGTGCTCGGCCACGGCCATGTCGTGGGTCACCAGCACCACCGTGTGGCCTTCGGCATGCAGTTCGCCGAGGATCTTCATCACTTCCTTGCCCGACTGTGTATCCAGTGCGCCGGTAGGTTCGTCAGCGAAGATCACCGCACCACCATTCATCAGTGCGCGGGCAATCGACACGCGCTGCTGCTGGCCACCCGACAGCTCGCCGGGCAGATGCTGCATGCGTTCACCCAGGCCAAGCCGCGCCAGCAGCTCGGCGGCCCGTGCGTGACGCTCAGCGGCGGGCATGCCGGCGTAGATCGCTGGCACTTCCACATTGCTCAACGCGGTCAGGTCGGTCAGCAGGTGGTAGCGCTGGAAGATGAAGCCGAAGTGTTCGCGGCGCAGCTCTGCCAGCTCGTCGGGCGACATCTGCGCGGTCTGGCGTCCCGCAATCTCGTACGCGCCCGCAGAGGGCCGATCAAGGCAGCCGAGGATGTTCATCAGCGTGGACTTGCCAGAGCCGGACTGGCCGACTATGGCCACCAGTTCACCGGCATGGATGTCCAGGTCCACACCGTCCAGTACCACCAGGGTCTGTTCACCGGCGGCGAATTCACGGCGCACCCCACGCACGCTCAGCAGTGGCTCGCTCATGGCTGCGCTCATCGGGGCTGCGTGGGCGCGGTGGCGGCTTCGTCGCTGGCTTGAGCCAACACGACCTGCTCGCCTTCCTTCAAGCCGCTGCGCACTTCCACCTGGATCTGGTCGTCCAGTCCGATGGTGATACGCCGCGCCACGGCGCGCCCGTCTTCACCGCGAACCTGCACGCTGTAGCTGCCATCGCCGGCCCGCGCACCCAGCGCGGCGGAGGGGATGGTCAGCACGTTGCGGGCACGGCCGAGCACAATCCGCACCTGCGCGGTCATGTAGCTGCGCAGGCGGCCGTCGGCGTTGTCCACGTCGAACTGGCCGTTGTAGTACATGGCGGTACGACTGCCACCGGAAAGCGCTGGCGACGCGAGGCTGGACGTATCTTCGTTGGTGATCGATTCGGGCGCTGGCGCGATGTCGCGCAGGGTGCTGCTGTAGCGGCGGCCTGCGTCGCCCAGGATGGTGAAGAAGACCTCCTGGCCGACCGTGGTGTGCACAACATCGGCCTCCGAGATCTCGGCATAGACGGTCATCACGTCCTGGTTGCCCAGCATCACGATGGTGGGTGCGCTCTGTACCGCGTTCACCGTCTGCCCTTCGCGAGCGACCACCGCCAGCACCGTGCCGTCGGTAGGTGCGGTGATGCGGGTGTATTCCAGATTGGTCTGCGCGATGTCCACGTCGGTCTGCCGCTGCACGATCTCACCCTCCAGCGCTTTGATCTGTTCGCGGGTTGCCTCCACCTTGGCGTTGGCCGCGTCGAAGTCGGCACGAGCAACCAGCTGCGATGCGACCAGCCGTTGCTGCCGCCGCAGGGTCAGTTCGAACTGGCGTAGATCGGTGGCCAGTGCATCGCGGTTGGCGCGTGCGGCGCGCTGTGCCGCCTGCGCACTCAGCAGTGCATTGCGTTGCGTGCGTGAATCGATGTCGGCAATCGGGTCACCGGCCTTCACCTTGTCGCCCAGCTGCACGTGCAGTGTTTCGATACGACCGGAGACCTGCGCACCCACGCTCACCAATCGCGATGGCTTCAGGGTGCCGGTGGCCTCCACCACCTGTGCGATGTTCCCACGTACCACCGGCGCGAGTTGCAGCGATGGCGGTGGCGCCGGTCGGAGCCAGAGCCAGGCGGCAATGGCAGTGCACAGTACTGCAGCAGCGATGAGCAGCAGTCGGCGGTGGTTGCGTGGCGCGGTGCTCATTCGCACAGCATCCGGAAAGGGCAGGTCATCGGTGGTCCTCGCGGCAGGAGAGATGCACGCGCCGGGTACCGGGCGTGGATGGCCGTCGAGTCTCAAGGTGATGGATTGCGTGAACCTTGCGGCGCTGTCGTGGTTGTCAGGTCACTTCCATGGCGATGACCAGCGCCACGGCGACGAACTGCAAGGCACTGCCCAGCACCAGCAACGCGCTGCGCAGACGGTCGGATGTCATGCGCAGGCTGCAGAGCTGGCACAGCGTGCCGATCACCAGGCCTGCGGCAGCGAGTGTGCTGGTCGGCTGCACGTGCACGCGTTGTATCGCCAGCGGGACCCATGCACCGGCCAGCATCATCCAGGCTGCATGCCTGTCGACGGTGCGCAGAGGAGCGGGGAGGGTTCGCTCTGTGGTTGATCGCCATGCGGACAGCGCGTGCAGCGCGGCATGTGCGACGACGAAGAGCAGCACCGCGCTGGTCAGGGCTGCGTGTGCATGGCGGTGCGTTGAAACCACCAGTGCACCGCCTGGCAGCAACAGGAACAGCGCGGCAAAAAGGCGCATCAGTGCGTTCGGACGCTTCGCCGCAGGGATCGCGCGCAGCCACTGAGGCCAATGCGGCATTCCGCGCGCGCGATCGGCATGCGAGCGTCTATTCCACGCAGCCGCGGTCAGGCCGGATGTGGCCGGTGTCGCGCGGGATCGGGCAGAAGAGGAGGGGGGAGGAACTCCTTCGGTCACGTGCAGGCTTCCTGTCAGGACGGAACGCGATGGCACCGCAGACGCCATCGATCCGATGCTGCGCAGCGAACATTGCCGCAACCTTGCCTGTCATCGCTGTCTGCCGCGCATGGACAGGCGACAGTCACGGATGTGTGGACGTCTTCAGTGCTCTACCGGTGGCGCAGAGGCAACGCCCGGATGCAGCGGGAAATCGACGCGGATCAGCGCGCCGCCACCTGGGGCATCCAGAATCGTGACGTGGCCGCCGTGACGGTCGATCACCTGCCGCACCAGGTTCAGTCCCAGGCCTGCGCCGGTCTGGCGGGGACGCAGCCGCTGGAAAGGTTCGAACACGCGCTCGCGCTGGTCCACCGGAATGCCGGGGCCATCGTCTTCCACTTCCAGGCAGCTGCCCTGCACCCGCACGATGATATGGCGGCCACCGTGCTCGGCGGCATTCAACACCAGGTTGGAGATCACCCGCTCGACCGCACCGGCTTCGCCCAGCACCGGGAAGTGGGGCTCCACCGCCACTGCCACCGTCTTGTCCGACTGGATCAGCAGTGGCGCCAGATCGGCAGCTACCCGTTTTGCCACCCGGGCCAGGTTGAGGGTTTCCTTCGGACCGTCCTCTTCCATGCGATGCAGGTCCAGCAGCTGCTCGGCCAGCGTCGCCAGACGCGCGACTTCCACGGCCAGGCTGCGCGAAGTCGAATCATCCGCGGCATCGATCTTTACCCGCAGGATCGCGATCGGCGTGCGCAACTCATGCGCCGCTGCGGCGATGAAACGGCGTTGCCGCTCGTGTCCTTCATCCAACCGGCCCAACGCATCGTTGACGGCGGTCACCAGCGGCGCGATCTCCACCGGCACTGCGGTCTCGGTCAGGCGGATGCCGCGACGGCTGGCCGAGATGTTGCGGGCTTCCTGCGCGATGCGCTCAACACCGGCCAGTGCCCGCCGCACGATGATCGGCGTCAGGATGATGGTGGCCAGCGCCAGCAGCAGGAAGATCGGCAGGGTGATGATGTGCGCGGCCAACGCCATCTGCATGGTCAGCGAATCGGTTTCGCCATGGGCCATGATGGTCAGTCTGCCGGCCGGGCCGCTGTGCTGGCGTACCACGACCGCCAGGCCATCGCTGCGATCACGGCCGCGCAGGTCGCCATAGGGGATGCCATCAAGGGCGCCGACCAGCGAGGCATAGGCCGGAGGCACATGGCCGAAGGTGACGTGGTGCCCATGCTCGTCCTCGGCGATGAACCAAGCACCCGGGACGATCTTCAGCAGTTCCGCCAGCTCTGGCGTGTGCACTACGTACAGTTCGCCGGCGCGGTCGCGGTGCACCGCCTCGGCGGCCACCGGTGCGAAGGTCTGGATGGTGTAGTAGCCACCGCTGTCGGCACGAACCAGCACCATCAGCAGGGCGAAGAACGCCACCAGCAGGGCCAGCAACTGGTAGATCAGCGTCTTGACGATCAGCGGGCGCTTCAACGACGGGCGACGCGCCATCACTTGCTTTCCCGCATCAGATAGCCAACCCCGCGAATGGCGTGGATCTCCACGCCCGCATCGGCGTCAGCGAGTTTTCTGCGCAGGCGCGAGACGTGCGAATCCAGGGTGTTGGAATGGATGCCGTCGTCGAAGCCATACACCGCCATCTCGATGGATTCACGCAGCACGGTGCGGCCCAGGCGCCGTGCGAGGGCGGCCAGCACCCGGATCTCGCGCCGCGGCAGCTCCAGCCGCTGGCCGCCCACACTGGCCTCGCCCGAGGCGGGGTCGAACACCAATCGGCCGATGCTGATGGACTCCACCTGCAATCCGCTTGGGCGACGGCCCGCAGCACGGATCCGCGCGAACAGCTCCTCCAGCGCGAAGGGCTTGGCCAGGTAGTCATCGGCGCCTTCATCCAGGCCGGCAATCCGGTCCGGCAACTGGCCCAGCGCGCTCAGCACGATGATCGGCACCCCGGGATTGCGCTCACGCAGCAGGGAAATCAACGCCAGGCCATCGCCATCGGGCAGGGTGCGGTCCAGCAGCACCAGATCGTGCAGGCCGCACAGGGCCGCCTCCCGCGCCAGTGCCAGGGTATTGGCCACGTCCACCACATAGCGCTCGCGCTGCAGGGCGGACTTGAGGGTGGCGGCCAGTTCGGCTTCGTCTTCGATCAGCAGGATGTGCATCAGCAGGGCTTGGGCAGGGAGAGGCCGCAGAAGGGCGGTTCGGCACGCGCCGGCACCGTATTACAGGAACATTGCGTGAACATGGCGTGCCTCCGCATCTGCCGGAAGGCCATGGCGGCAGGTGGTGAAGCCGAAGGTCCGGCGCAAGGTTCACGCAATCCAGGCGCTCCAGCCTTGGCGCCCTTCGCAGTTCCCATCCCTGGAGTCACCATGAAATTGTTCGTTCCGCTGCTGTTCCTCGCCACGCTGACCGGCTGCACCACCGCCAAGATGACCGTCACCCCGGATGGCCGCCGCGGCGTTTCCATCGACTGCAGCGGCTCCAGTTCCTGGAGCGGTTGCTACGAGAAGGCCGGGCAGATGTGCCCGGGCGGCTACGTGGTCTTCAGCAAGGATGGCGATGAGGGCAATGCCATCGCGGTGGGCAACAAGAACGGGTTCACCTCCACCCAGATGGCCACCCGCTCGATGCTGGTGTCCTGCTCGGGCTGACGCCGGTCGGGGAAGTGGCCATGCCACTTCCCCGTCGCGTTGCTCTGCAGCGCTGGCCTAGAAGCTGTAACCGGCCTGCACATACACCCGACGCGGCTCGCCCGGGAAATGGCCGTTGCGCTCGATGAATCCGCTGGCGGCATAGACCTTGTCGAACAGGTTCTTGACGTTGGCCTGGAACTGCCACTGCTTCCACGTGGTTTTCCAGCTCATGTCGAACACGGTGTACGGCTTCACGCGCTGGCCATCCAGGCTGATGCGCTCATCCACGTAGTCGGCACCGAAGCCAACGGCCGAGTTGATCGCCGGCAGGTCGTAGCGCGTCCACAGGCCCAGCTTGTTGCGCGGTGCATTGGCGAAGCGATCGCCGGAGGCATTGGTGATGCCATTGGGGCCCGCGTCCTTCACCCGCGCGTCGTTGTAGGCGTAGGTCAGGTTCAGCACCCAGCGCTCGGTCACGTCGGCCAGAAGATCCAGTTCCATGCCGGTGCTGCGCACCAGGCCCAACGCCGCCAGCTGGTTCACTCCATTGATGACCTCGCCAGTGGCCTGCACGATGTTGCTGCGGTCGATACGGTAGGCCGCCAGGTTCAGGCTCAGGCGCTCGGCAAGCAGCGATTTCATGCCCACTTCCCACTGCCTGCTGCGCTCGGCATCGAACGGGCCGCCTGCGGCGGAATTCTGGTTGGCCGCCGACTGCGGCACGAAGCCGCTGGCCACGTTGGCATACAGGTTCAGACCATCGCGCACGGTGAACGTACTGCCCAGCCGCCAGCTGATGTCATTGCCATCCACGCTGCTGCCGGCAAGGCGGTCGTCGTCCTTGAAACCGTCCCAGCGCAGGCCGGCCAGCACGTGCCAGCGCGGGGTCAGGGCCAGCTCGTCCTGCAGGTAACCGCCATAACGCCTGCTGCGCGTGCTGGTGCTGCGCCAAGGCAGGGTGGACAGGTTGTAATCGTGCCAGGTACTGGCGCCGTACACCGGATTGAACAGGTCGATGCCACGCACCGGGCCGGCGCCGCGCGCGAGGTCGGCGCTGTTGGCGGTCTGCGCGGTGAAGTCCGCATCCAGTTGGTACACGTCCGCACCGAACAGCACCTTGTGTTCGACAGCACCGGTACTTACCCGCCACACCGCATTCGTGTTGGCGGTGAACGCCTCGTTGTCGCGGATCTGGTTGCGCAGCTGGCGCGTCATCCATTCGGCCACGCCATCACGGTCGCGGTCGATCAGGCCCATCGGCTCGTGGTACATCTGGTGTTCGTTGTTGCTGAACCAGCGTGCGGCGACGTCCACGTCCAGGTCGTCGCGCGGCGCGAAGCGGTACTGCGCCAGCGCCACCTTGGCACGCATGTCCAGGAAATCGCTGGCTTCGTTGTGGTTCCAGCGGCGGTCAGTCAGGAAATTGCCGTTGTCATCGACCGGCACACCGCGTAGGCGGTTGCCGCCAAGGTTCTGGGTGATGTCGGTGAATTGCAGCGTCAACTCGCCGGTGTCGCCCACGTCGAAAGCCAGCGAGGCATCGCCGATCACGCTTTCACTGTCGGTGTTCCAGCGTACGCCCTGCTCGCTGTCGCCATACAGGCCGGCGCGGTAGCGCACCGTGCCGGCGGCATTCAATGGGCCGGTACCTTCGATCGAGCCGGCGCGGAAATCCTTGTTTCCCATCTGCAGTTCAACGCGGCGTTCGGCAGTGGCCTTCGGCTTGCGGGTCACGTAGTTGATGACGCCGCCAGCGTCGCCACCCCCGTACAGTGCGCCGGCCGGCCCCTTCAGCACTTCCACCCGCTCGATGTTGAACAACTGCGGTACCGAGAATCCCGCATAGGGGTCGCCCCGCAGCCCGTCATACAGCACGTTCTCCTGGCGGAAACCGCGTAGGGTCACCCCGGCATAGCTGAAGTAGCTGATGCCGCTGATGCTGCGATAGAGATCGGTCACCTGGCGTGCAGCCTGGTCGTCGATCAGCTCGCGCGGCAATACCTGGATGGACTGCGGCACCAGTTCCAGCGGTGTATCGGTGCGGGTGCCGACAGCCGCGTCATCCACCCGGTACAACGTCTGTGCGCGGCCACGCACCTCCACCTTGTCCAGCTCCTGCACGCGGCTGGGCGGGGCGTCGGCGGCGTATCCGGGGATGGCAAAAGCCAGTGTCGTCGCCAGGCACAGAATGCTGCGGCGGGGCAGGAAGTGGGGCATCGGTGTATCGGGCTTTTCTGTAAATGAGAAAGATTAGCATTTGCAATGAACGGGTGCCCATCCCCCGATTGCGCTATGGACGCGCGGACGGATCCGTATACGGCGTACCGGCCAAAGCCACCAGCACGCCGGTGGCGCCGCGCACGATCAGCGGCAGCATCGCCTGCCGCGGATCGCCGCCGAGCGACAGGACGCGCAGTCCCTGTTCATAGGCGGCCACCATCGATGCCATCAGCATCGAGGCGCCCAGTCGTGCCTCGGCATCATCCGCGGGCCGCCGCGCCGACGCGGCCATCAGCTGTGCCAGGTCATCGGTCAGCAGCGCCTGCAGCTGCCGCGCATGGGCCGCCAGTACGGTGCTTTGGGCCACGGTTTTCCAGAACGACGCCGCACCGGCGTTGATCCGCAGCAGCGGATGGCCAGTGTCCAGCAATTCCCGCACCAGCGCCTGGAAGGCGGCCAGCGGCGTCATGGATGTGCGCGCGGCCATGCCTTCGCGCAGCAGCTGGCGCGCCTCCTCATCACGGTCGAACACCAGCTGTTCCTTGCTGGCGAAGTAGTTGAACACCGTCTTGCGCGAAACCCCGGCGGCATCAGCGATCTCGCTCATCGACACCGCTTCGAAGCCGCGATCGATGATCAGCCGGGTAGCGACGTCGGAAATCGCCTGTCGGGTCTCGGCTTTGCGCTGCTCGCGGCGGCCGGGTGGCGGGGGCATGGGCGGGTCACTTGTGGAAAAGTACACCGAGTGTAACATTGCGACCGCCAGAGCGCCGACCCGGTGCTCACGAGGATTGCCAATGCGGTACGACGTCGTCATTGCCGGGGCTGGCCCGGTGGGACTGCTGCTCGCCTGTGAACTGTGTCAGGCAGGAAGCGCGGTGCTGGTACTGGAGCAGGCGGCCTC
This sequence comes from Stenotrophomonas sp. 01N47, assembly GCF_056399165.1. NCBI lineage: Bacteria > Pseudomonadati > Pseudomonadota > Gammaproteobacteria > Lysobacterales > Lysobacteraceae > Stenotrophomonas > Stenotrophomonas sp. 01N47. Next base: position 614,794 of record NZ_JBFTQU010000001.1, on the reverse strand, counting down.
GCCGGATTCGCCGCTGAAGCGCCTGCCGTTCGGGCTGCGCGGTTTGAATGCCCCGACGCTGGAGGCGCTCGACCGGCGCGGTCTGCTGGACGCGGTGGCAGCCGGCCAGGTGCTGAAGCCGGAGAAAGGCCCGCCGCCGCCGGGAACCGCGCACTGGCTCTCGCAGCCACGCAAGCTGGGTGGGCACTTCGCGGGTATTCCGTTTGCACTGGACAACGTCGACAGCGGTCGCTGGCCCTGGCGCCTGCCCAGCCCGGTCGGCACGCAGATGGCGGTGGAACTGCAGGCGCTGGAGGCCGTGCTGGCCGAGCGCGCGCAGGCGCTGGGCGCAGTGATCCTGCGTGGTGCGGGCGTGCAGAGCGTGCGGATGGGGGCCGACGAGGTCCAGATCGAGGCGGGTGGGCAGACCTTCCGCGGGCGCTGGCTGGTCGGCTGCGATGGAGGCCGCAGCACCGTGCGCAAGCAGTGTGGTTTCAGCTTTGCTGGTACCGATCCAGAGTTCACAGGCCACTCGCTCAGTGTTGAACTGGAAGATCCGACGGCACTCAGCCCGGGGCGTCACACCACCGCGCAGGGCATGTGCAACTTCAATCCGCCGGGCACGATCGCCCTGGCCGACTTCGACGGCGGCGCGGGCCACCGCCAGCCACTTGATCGCGAATCGGCACAGGCGCTGCTGCGCCGCATCTCCGGCCGCGAAGCAACGATCACCGCGCTGCATCTGGCCACCACCTGGACCGACGGCGCACGGCAGGCCACCGCCTATCGTCGTGGCCGCGTGCTGCTGGCCGGCGATGCCGCACATGTGCATTCGCCGCTGGGTGGGCAGGGTCTGAATCTGGGCCTGGGCGATGCGATGAACCTTGGCTGGAAGCTCGCCGCCGTCGTGCGCGGCGAGGCAGCTGATGCGCTGTTGGATACCTATCAGGCCGAACGCCATCCGATCGGCGCGCGCGTGCTGGAATGGTCGCGCGCGCAGGTCGCATTGATGCGCCCAAGCGCGGGCTCACGTGCACTGGCTGCCATCGTGGCCGATCTGGCAGAAACACGTGATGGCGCCACGTATCTCGCCGAGCGCGTGTGGGGTGTGGGCCAGCAGCTGGACCTCGGCCATACCCATCCGCTGGTGGGCCGCAGCACGCCGGATTTCCTGCTGGTCGATGGTCGCCGCATGGGTGAACTACTGCGGGCAGGGCAGGCGGTGCTGCTGGTGTTCGATGCTGCTGCCTCGTTGTGCGAGGCGGTTGATGTTGAACGGGCCCGCATCCTGTCCATCGCGCAGCCCGCCGTCGATTCGCTGGGCCTGTCGGCGCTGCTGGTTCGTCCGGACGGCATTGTTGCCTGGGCCAGTGATGGCGCCGATGCGGCAGGACTGGCGCAGGCGGTACAGGAATGGACGAGCTCAGCTGGCAGGGAAGCGATTGCCTGAGTTCCGGCGCAGCCCATGCAGGGCTGCGCCGCCCTCTTTCAGAGGTCCTTCTTCTTGCCGCTCAGGTCCAGCGGTTGGTCACTGCCTTTGCGCTCGCTCGACCAGACCTCGACGCTCTTGCTGCATCGGCTTTCGCGGGCGGCAACCTCAGGCGGCAGGTCCTTCACATGCGGCGAGTCCTGGCAGGCGGCATGCATGGCGGAGTCATCATAGGTGGCACAGGCGCCGATCGAGGCAAGTGCAAGAACGCCGAGGGCGGAGCGGAGCAGAGGCTGCAGGAGGCGCATGGGGGGCTCGAAAGGTGGGCGGTCTGGTCATCGAATTCAATCCGTGACCCGGCACACGCGCAACCCGACTGGCAGCACTTGTTATTGAGTAACAATTATGGGGATACTCGGGAGCTGCCGACCGCCGATCAGGCAATGCAGATCAGGAACACCGTCGACAGCGCCAGCATCAACACGAACACGCGCCGGCTCAAGGCCAGGCAGGTCAGGCAGGCCGCCAACGCCCATGCCGCCAGCAGCATACATCCCAGCAACCACAGCCCGACCGTCATCATCGAGCCGGCCGCTGCGGCGGACAACGCAAAGGCCTTGAACAGCGCCACGCCCAGCACACTGCCCAGCGCGCCGGCCCGCAGGGCAATAGCATCGTGGCAGGTGGGGGAAAGCTGGCGGTGCATGAGGGCTGTGTCGCGCGTGGGAAGCTGGCGTACGCAACTCTGCAGCAAGGCGGATCTACGCCGCGTGTTCGTCGCACCGCCAGCGCGCAAATGCCGTGATGAGCTCACCACGGCATGTGCATGCTGCATGCCAGTGCTGCCCGGTCAGCGCGCCGGTTGGGAGGCCAGCATGTCGCGCCCGTGTGGGGTCAGGTCGATATCCGCATCTTCCGCCTGCACGGCCAGGCCTTCCTTCACGGCCCACGTTGCCGCATCGCTTCCCACAGGGTGCGCATCGGCAATGGCGCGCAGGATGGTGAACTGTTCTTCAGTCAACGGCATGGTACGTCCTCATACGCCCAGCAGGGGCGGCAGTTGCCAGTCCGAAAGGCGCGCATTGCTGATGGCCTGATGGCAGCCACAGGCATCACAACGGAACAGCGTACCGCCCGGCAGGTGCAACAGGTTTGCATCCTGGGCGCAGGTGATTTCCGCACAATGACGGCATGACACGGTAAGCGAAATGATTCGCTCCACATCGCCGGAAATAGTGAACGCGGCCTCGAAGGCATGGATGGCGAAGTGGCCGGTGTCCGGCATGGTGTTCTCGGTTGCAGAGAGATGTCTCCATCCTCGTTTTCCCACCGTGATGAGGCTGTCAGGCCAGCGCGGTGGCGAAGTCAACGAGGTCCGCTGCTACGCTTCAGGACTGCGCATGCGGCTGGGATAGCATGCAGGTTGAATTTCCACTCGCCGCTGGCAACGGAGTAGCCCGCAATGGACATCGAACTGGACGGCAACCGCATCCACAGCGAGCGGGCATTCCACGAGACGCTGGCGCTCGCACTGGGTGTCGAGCGCGGTTATGGGAACAATCTCGACGCCCTCTGGGATCTGCTGAGTGCCAGCGTCGAGCGCCCGCTGCAGCTGACCTGGAACGGCCATCAGGTTTCCAGAGAGGCGCTGGGGCCTCGCTTCCAGCAGATCGTCGACGTGCTTGAGCGGGTGCAGCGCCAGGATGAGGCCATGGGACTGGGCGAACGCTTCAGCTATTGCCTGCGGTAGGTTCGGTGTGCAGCCGGTGCCAGCGCGGTGCTGCCTGTTGCCTCCAGGGCAACACCGTCGCCTGGGCGACCGCTGACGAACCGTGCGCAGTTCAGCGGCTGCCGGCGATGGCAATCCTGCGCTTCTCCAGCATCACCGACACGCACCACAGCAGCAGGCCGCCGACCGCCGTCGCCGCACCTACGTAACCGGTGGTGGCCGGGCTGAAGCCGGCGCTGATCGCCATGCCGCCCAGCCACGGGCCGAGTGCATTGGCGGTGTTGAACGCCGCATGGTTGGAGGCGGCGGCCAAGGTCTGCGCTTCGCCCGCCACGTCCATCAGGCGCGTCTGCAGTACCGCAGCCAGGGCGCCCATCGTGCCCACGGTGATGATCATCGGGCCGATGGTCCACACCGATTCTGCAGCAAGCGGGTACAGCAGCAGCATCACGATCGACCACACCAGCACCACGGCGGCGGCCTTGAAGTGGAACTTGTCGACCAGCCAGCCGCCGGCGATGTTGCCGATGATCGCGCCGATGCCGAACACGCCCACCGCCAGCGGCATCCACGACTCGGCCACGCCGGTCACCTGCACCAGGGTCGGTGCCAGGTAGGTGAACACGCAGAACATGCCGGCAAAGCCCACCGCGCCGATCGACAGCGCCAGCCATACCTGGGTGGTGTTGAATGCGCGCAGCTCGCGCATCGGCGAGGTCCGCACCTCATCCGGGTCGGGCAGCAGGAAGCGCGCGATCATCGCCACCGTGGCGATGGCCAGCACGCTGACCAAGGCGAAGGCGGTGCGCCAGCTCAGCTGCTGGCCCAGCCAGGTGGTCAGCGGATTGCCGATGAGGATGGCCACGGACAGGCCGAGCAGCACGCGCGACATTGCTTGGCCGCGCTGGCCGGCCGGGCTGATCGCAGCCGCCACCAGCATCGCCACGCCGAAGTAGGCGCCATGCGGCAGGCCAGCGACGAAGCGCGCCACCAGCATCGTGCCGTAGTTCGGGGCCAATGCGCTGGCCAGATTGCCGACGGCATAGAACCCCATCAGTGCCAGCAGCAGCTTGCGGCGCGGGAAGCTGGCGCCAACGAACGCCAGGATTGGTGCGCCCACCACCACGCCGATGGCGTATGCGCTGATCAGGTGGCCGACCTGTGTTTCGCTGATCGACAGGCCGCGGCTGATCTCCAGCATCAGGCCCATGCTGGCGAATTCGCTGGTGCCGATGGCAAAGCCACCCAAAGACAGGGCGAGGATGATCAGGGTGCGCTGGCGCGGCGTCAGCCGAGCGGCCAGAGGGGAGTTGGGGCTCATTCGGGGGCGCAAAGGGGCGGGGAAGCGCCCCATTGTACTGCTGCACCGCAACAGGCATCAGCCGGGCTGGGGGTAAATCAGTGTTCGATGGGTGGTGCTGCCGGCGTGGCCGGCTGGCCAAGCGCCGCCAAGGCCCGTCGGTATTTGTCACGCAGGCGCTCGGCGGTGGCGGCATCCAGCGATTCCAGCCGCGCTTCATCGGCATTGTCGGCGATGTCGGCCAGCTTGACCTTCAGTGCCAGCGGATCCGCCGAAATTCGTGCGTAGTACGCGTCGGAATCCGCCGCAGACGTCCGGCTCAGCAGCCGGACCGCGTCCTGCAACGGGGCGGGAAAGGCCCGCACCTGCCCAGCGAAGGCGGGGCAGTCCTCGACCACATCATGCAGCCAGGCCACCACCTCGGCTTCATCATCGCCGCGCACTGCAGCGGCCACGCGGCCGACGTGGCCGATGTAAGGATGTCCTGCCTTGTCGACCTGGCCCGCATGGGCCTCCATTGCCAGCGTGCGTGCGCGTGCCACCCAGTCCATTGCGATCTCCCCGGTCCAAGCGTGTATTGTCGTACGGGTCGTCTACATGCCGCCACCACGGCCGTGCAGGCATCATCGGACGCTGCAGGAATGGCATCTGGATTCCATCAGGGAGATGAGACATGCAGGAATACACCCATCAGCTGGAACTGCGCGGCCGCTTCCGTCTGGTAGCGGTGACCCACGAGCCGGTGTACGCTCCCGGCGATGTGGTCGGCCATGCGGTCATCGTCGACGGTGGGGAACGTCTGACCGACCTGATGTCGTTGGCCGATGCGCGCCGGTACCTTGAGGAACTGGTGCGGGAAGAGGGCGTGGAGCCCGGGCTGGAGAATGAAGTCAACCTGCGGAGGAAGGCGTCGCAGCGACGCCGCCGCTAAGCCGTCGCGCCCTCGGGCGCATCATGGAGGATTCGGGTGTTGTCCAGTAAGAAGTATCTGCTCATCGCCATCATCACGCTGGCGACCCTGCTGCTCGGGTTCGTGCTTTCCGGTTACCTGACGCTGCTGTTGCTTGGTCTGGATACCAAGCTGCTCACCTGGAATACCTATTACCAGTATTTCCACGCCATCGGCCAGCCGCAGGTTGCCCCGTTCGTGGGGAAGATCAAATGGGCCGGTTACCTCGGCTTTGGCCTGCCGCTGCTGGTGCTGGCCATCGTCGGCCTGGTCGTGCTGTTGAAGAAGGACAAGCGCTCGCTGCACGGTGACGCGCGCTTTGCCACCAGCGCCGATCTGGCCAAGCATGGCATGTTCAAGAAGAGCGGCCAGAGCATCGTGGTCGGCAGCCATGGCGGCAAGCTGGTGCGGCTGGATGGCCAGCAGTTCGTCATCCTGGCCGCCCCGACCCGTTCGGGCAAGGGCGTCGGCGTGGTCATCCCGAACCTGCTGGAGTACGGCGAATCACTGGTGGTGCTGGACATCAAACAGGAGAACTTCGACCTGACCAGTGGTTGGCGCGCCAGCCAGGGCCAGGAAATCTACCTGTTCAATCCGTTCGCCGAAGATCGCCGTACCCATCGCTGGAACCCGCTCAGCTACGTCTCCGACGACCCGGCGTTCCGTGTCTCGGACCTGATGAGCATCGGTGCGATGCTCTATCCCGATGGCTCGGAAGACCAGAAGTTCTGGATCAGCCAGGCGCGCAATGCCTTCATCGCCTTCACCCTTTATCTGTTCGAGAACTGGGATGACGAGCGCAACAGCGGCTTCCCGGGCGGGCAGGGCACGCCAACCCTGGGCGCGGTCTACCGCCTGTCCTCCGGCGATGGCAGCGACCTGAAGAAGTTCCTCAAGGGCCTGTCCGAGCGTCCATTCCTGAGCAGCAACGCGCGTTCGGCGTTTGCCAACATGCTGTCCCAGGCCGACGAGACCTTCGCCTCGATTCTGGGCACCTTCAAGGAACCGTTGAATCCCTGGATCAACCCCGTGCTGGACAAGGCCACCAGCACCAACGACTTCCTGCTCACCGACGTGCGCAAGAAGAAGATGACCATCTACATCGGCATCCAGCCCAACAAGCTGGCCGAAAGCCGATTGATCATCAACCTGTTCTTCAGCCAGCTGATCAACCTCAACACCAAGGAACTGCCCAAGTCCAATCCGGACCTGAAGTACCAGTGCCTGTTGTTGATGGACGAATTCACCTCGATCGGCAAGGTCGAAATCATCGCCTCGGCGGTGTCCTACATGGCCGGTTACAACGTGCGCCTGCTGCCGATCATCCAGAGCATGTCGCAGCTCGATGCCACCTATGGCCGCGAAGTCTCACGCACGATCATCACCAACCATGCGCTGCAGATTCTGTACGCCCCGCGCGAACAGCAGGATGCCAACGACTATTCGGACATGTTGGGTTACACCACCATCCGCAAGAAGAATGTCACCCACGCGCGTGAAAAGACCCATAGCTTCACCGAGGAGCGCCGCGCGCTGATGCTGCCGCAGGAGCTCAAGGCGATGGGGCCGGACAAGGAAGTCTTCCTGTACGAAGGCATCCCGCATCCGGTCAAGTGCGACAAGATTCGCTATTACAAGGATCGCTATTTCACGTCACGTCTACTGCCAAAGGTTGACGTGCCGATGCTTGATGTCTAAGTTGCAGACTTGAAAGTGTGATGGATGCACGCATTCATTGATGTGAATTAGTGAAGCGCGTCAAAGAAACGCCATACGTTGGTCAAAATTCAGATTTGTCTGACATCGAATTGACGCGTAGTTGTGCGACTCTATGCGTGGCTTGCGAATCTGTGTGATTCGTCATGCTTTCAGAGTGGCCAGGAGTTTCAGCCATGGGAACAGGGATGGTTCCGACGTTGGTGAGGGTGCGTGAAAGGGGCCTCGGATGAGGTTGCTTCACGCGACTTGGTTGGCAGCTTTCGAGCTGCAGGGGAACCGTGCCCATGTGCTGTTAAGCAGTGCATTCGTTACGTTTTCGGCGTGCATCGCGCAGTGCCGAACGACCAAGGGACCAACATCGGGACTGCTTTTTCGTACGTCAAAGTGAAGCCCGTATGAATCAGGCGTTTATTGCAAAAATGTCCATCGCCGCAGTGGCGGCGTTGATGGTGGCAGGTTGTGCTACCAAGCCCGCACCCGACTTCGGAGGGCGCTGGAAGCCGGTCAACCGTTTCGCGACGGCTCCGACCGAGATTCCGCTGTACTCCAGTTACGTCTATCAGGCGTCGCCGATGGATCGTACGCTGAAGGCGATGCTCGAGCGCTGGGCCAAGGATTCCGGTCGCACGCTGGACTATCGCCTCAGTTCGGATTTCACCCTGTATGGCGCGGTGTCGGAGATCGACACCACCAACGCACAGCAGGCCGTGATCGATCTCACGGCGGCCTATGCGGCGCAGGGCGTTTCCGTCTCCATCGTCGGCAACCAGATCGTCGTGCAGAGCGCTGGATCGACGCCAACCGCGTCGGCCCAGGATCCCGAAGCCAGCAGCGGCAGCTGAGACCGCGTCGAAATCATCGAACGTGCCGCACCCCGCGCCTGGCGCAGGGGCGTCGCGCCCATTGATGTTTCAGCAGTACGGAAGAATCCATGTTCCGCAAGAAGGATGCAGGCAACAGCCCCAAGGTCGAGCAGTCGGTCGCCAAGGCGGTCAGCTACGAGATCACCGTGGCCGACATGGCCCGGCGCAGCGAGCGTCGTGCCTGGTGGGTCGCCACCGGTTCGTTGCTGATGTCGCTGGCGTTGGCCGGTGGCTACTACTACATGCTGCCGTTGAAGGAGAAGGTGCCGTTCCTGGTGATGGCTGATGCCTATACGGGCACGGCAACGGTTGCGCGCCTGCGCGGCACGTTCCAGGGCGAAACCATCACCAGCAACGAAGCGGTCAATCGCAGCAACGTCGCCCAGTACGTGCTGGCACGTGAGTCGTATGACTCGGCGGTGATGGGCCTGCGCGACTGGGAGCTGGTGTTTGTGATGTCCAGCGATCCGGTGGCGCAGAGCATGAAGTTGCGCTATGCCGGCAACAATCCGCAGAACCCGTTCGTAATGTACGGGCGCGGAAAGGCGATCCGGGTCAAGATCCTCAGCATCACCCCGCTCGGTGCACAGGCAAACGGCAGCTTCCGTGGCGCCTCTGTGCGCATCCAGCGCAGTCTGCTCGACAAGCGCACCGGTGCCGCGGCCTATCTGGACAACCAGCTGGTGACGATGCGCTTCGAGTACAACCAGAACCTCGCGCTATCCGAGCAGGATCGCGTGCTCAATCCGCTGGCTTTCCAGGTTACCGAGTATCGCGTCGACAACGATTACGCCCGTGGCGTGCCGGTGCCGGACGACAGCGCCATGCAGGAGCAGGCACAGCAGGCCGCACAGCAGGCGCAGTTGGCCGCGCAGCAGGCACAAGGGATCTACGATCCGAACAATCCGGCCGCTGCGACCATGATCGATCCGACTACCGGGCAGCCCGTGGCGGCACCGGTCAATGGCCAGATGCAACAGATGCAGGGGCAGCCGGTGCAAGGCCAGCCGATGCAGGGTCAAGCGATGCCAGGGCAGGCCATGCCCGGGCAGCCGGCGATGCCGCCGGCACCGAACAATTCCACCGGAAATGCTGATGGAGCAAGCAACCGATGAGTAGTCGAAAAGTCAGGGGGAGCGCATTGGCGCTGCTGTCGTTGCTGTCGCTGGTGTTTTCCACCGCGGCGATGGCACAGGCGGTAGACCATTACGAGTATGAGAAGGATCGCATCTATCCGGTTCGCACCGGCCTGGGCTTGACCACCCAGATCGAACTGAGCCCGAACGAAAAGATCCTCGACTACAGCACTGGTTTCAGCAACGGCTGGGAGCTGACACGTCGCGAGAACGTGTTCTACATCAAACCGAAGAATGTCGACGTCGACACCAACATGATGGTGCGCACCGAGACTCATTCCTACATCTTCGAATTGAAGGTCGTGGCAACGGACTGGCGTCAGCTGGAACAGGCCCGTCGCGCCGGTGTGCAGTACAAGATCGCCTTCACCTACCCGAGCGACACCGAATTCGGGTTGGCACAGGAGGCGGTCGAGGAGGAGGCCAAGCCGCTCCTGAGCACCGAGCTGGCCAAGGATCGCCAGTACAACTTCAACTACTCTTACTCGACCAGCAAGGCGAAGAAGATGGGGTGGCTGATCCCGGTCAATGCCTACGACGACGGTAGCTTCACCTATCTGAAACTGCCGAATTCGCCCGAGTACAAGACGGGCATTTTCCCGGCCGTGTTTGGGCGCGAGAAAGAGTACGGTGAGGACTTCGTAGTTAACACCACCGTTGAAGGCAACACCTTGATCGTCCACGGGACCTACCCGTACCTGGTCATCCGCCACGGCGATTACGTCGTTGGTCTGCGAAGGAACGTGAAGAAATGAGCCAGCAGAACACTCCCGGAAACGATCCGAACAACGAGCGGGACCAGGCCAACAGCCCTTACGGCGGCAGCTCTGGTGCCGCTCCCGAGGCATCGTCCAATCCTTACTTCGGAACCGCCCAGGCTGAGCCGGCACCCGACTTGGACGCCGGCGCACCGCAACTGCGTTCGGCTGAGGAGCAGCGCCTGAATCGCAAGGCGCTTCTGTTCCTTGGCGGCATTGTTGTTCTGCTGGTGGCCATGGGTTTCCTGCTGTTCCGCAAGGGGCAGGACGACAAGGGGGCGCAGGACACGCCGCGTGAAGTGGCCCGCGTCACCACGCCTGATCTTCCGAACGTGGAACCACCGCCGCAGGCACCGCCTGCAGCAGCAGCGCCCATTCCCATGCTGCCGACGCTGCCGCAGGACGACGGCCCGCAACTGGTGCCGGTCGCGCCGCGTCAGGAAGCAATGGTGCCGCGTGGTCCGACCTTGCTGGAGCGCCGGATCGCCGGTGTCGACGACGCCGCCGTCGGGGCAGGTAACCGCCCTGGTGGTGCGCCGCAGTCCCAGCGCAGCGCGTTGGACGAACAGACCCGCCAAGCGCTGCTCGCGAATATGATGCCGAACCAGCAGGGAACGCAGAAGGTCCGTCGCGGCCCGGATGTCGAAGACATCTCCACGGCGTCCTTCATCCGCAGCCCCGATGCCCTGCTGGTGCGTGGTACCTACCTGCGCTGCGTATTGGAGACCCGCATCATCACCGATCTGGCCGGGTATACCTCGTGCCTGCTCACCGAGCCGGTCTATTCGATCAATGGCCGCACCCTGCTGCTGCCCAAGGGTTCGAAGATCTATGGCGCCTATGGCGGCGGTCCCGCCGGCAAGCGCGTGGAAGTGATCTGGGATCGCATCACGACCCCGAATGGTCTCGACGTGGCGATGTCCAGCCCTGGCGTGGACGGCCTGGGTGGCGCCGGTCACCCGGGTCAGTACAGTGCGCACTGGGGCGCACGCATTGCCTCGGCACTGATGATCAGCCTGATCGCCGATGCCTTCAAATACGCCGCCGCCGAACACGGGCCCGAGACCACCACGGTCGCCAACAACGGCATGACGATCCAGTCGCCGTATGAAAGCGCCACTGCCCGCACCATGGAGCGTCTGGCCAACGAAGCGCTCAGCAGCAGCCGCCGTCCGCCGACGGTCACCATCAACCAAGGCACCATCGTGAATGTCTACGTCGCAAAGGACGTTGACTTCACCAGCGTGCTGAACACCCGTAGGTAATCCAAGAGCCACCATGGACGCCGAAGTGTCACCCCTCGCCCTCGTCTCCAGCGATTTCCTGCGCTATCAGTACGAAGTGCTGGGCATCGCCGAGTACATGACTTCGCCCGAAGTGACGGAAATCTGCATCAACCGTCCGGGTGAGCTGTATCTGGAGACGCGGGCAGGGTGGCAGCGCGTGGATGTGCCAAGTCTGACGTTCGAACGTGCGCGGCAGTTCTGTACCGCGGTGGTCAACGAAAGCAACACAGGCCAGCGCATCACCGATGCAGACCCGGTGGTGTCGTTGACCTTCCCGACCGGGCAACGCGCGCAGTTCGTGATCCCGCCTGCCTGCGACGCTGGCAAGGTGTCGATCACCATCCGCCTGCCGTCCAAGCACACCAAGTCGCTTACCCAGTATCACGAGGATGGGTTCTTCAACCAGATCCTCGAGCAGGATGGCAGCCTGAGTGAGCAGGATCGTGAGCTGATGGAGCTGCGGCAGCAGCGTGAGTACGCCGAATTTTTCCGGCGTGCGGTGATGTACCGCAAGAACATCGTCGTATCCGGCGCCACCGGTAGCGGCAAGACGACTTTCATGAAGGCGCTGGTCAACCATATTCCGGACAGTGAGCGGCTGGTCACCATTGAAGATGCGCGCGAGCTGTTCCTGACCCAACCCAACGTGGTGCACCTGCTGTACTCCAAGGGCGGGCAGAGCGCGAGCAGCGTGACGGCCAAGAGCTGCATGGAAGCCTGCCTGCGCATGAAGCCTGAGCGCATCATTCTGGCAGAGCTGCGTGGCGATGAGGCGTTCTACTTCATCCGTAACTGCGCGTCTGGTCACCCTGGCTCGATCACCAGTTGCCATGCAGGCAGCCCGGAGCAGACGTGGGACCAGTTGGCGCTGATGGTGAAGGCATCGACCGAAGGATCGGGTCTGGAATTCAACGTCATCAAGCGGTTGCTGATGATGACCATCGATATCGTCGTGCATATCAAGGCGCATGCGGGTTCGCGCTATATCACCGGCATCGATTTCAATCCTGGGCGTGCCCAGGGGCAGGAGGGTTGAGTAATGTTGCCAGGACTGGAAATGATGGCGTGCCCGGAGATGGCCGTCTCGATGGATGTGATGCAACACGTCATCAACGTCGAATCCTCCCGTAATCCGTACGCCATCGGCGTGGTCGGTGGAGCACTGGTGCGCCAGCCCAAGGCCTTGGATGAGGCGTTGGCAACAGTCCGCATGCTCGAAGAGAAGGGCTACAACTTCTCCATCGGACTGGCTCAGGTCAATCGCTACAACCTGGCCAAGTACGGTCTGGATTCATACGAAAAAGCATTTCAGCAGTGCCCGAACCTGCAGGCGGGCTCGCGTATTCTTGCCGAGTGCTACAAGCGCTCGGGAAAGGATTGGGGAAAATCTTTCAGCTGCTATTACTCGGGCAACTTCGAAACCGGGTTCCGCCACGGTTATGTGCAGAAGGTCTATGACTCGATCCGTCGTGGGCAGCAGGTTGCTTCCAATGGCGTTGTACCCATCGACGTCGTAGCCCGCGGCGAGCGGCGTACCGTCAAGATCGAGCATCATCCGCAGCTCGCCTCCCCGGCACAGGCGCGGATAGTGGCCCAGGCAAATGGCCCGATTTATGTGCCGTCCAATGATCCAGCTCGAGCCTACACCGTCTATCCCTCCACGGGAGCGATGGCGCGCGGGAGCCTGGTCAACCTCGCTGACCAGGCATTGTCGCGGGTCGTGCTGGGCTCAGTCGACCGCATGATGCAGCCGCAGGCGCAGCCGGAGAGTGGCTACCCGCCGCAGCAGGGCTATCCGCAGCAGGTTGCTGCAGGGCAGGTGGGTCAGCCGCCGATGCTGCCGCAGCAGCTGCCTGGCGCGACGGTCGGCAGCGGCGAAAGCCCGGTCATGCTGCAGCCGTGGGGTGAGCAGAGCACGCCCGCCGCTGCGACCGACAACATGTACAACGCGCCGGCACAGCCAATGCCTGCGCAGCAGATTCCCGCAGGGGATGCGGCCTTCGTATTCTGACGAAGTCGTGGTGCGGCCAGTCCCCCGGCTGGTCGATTCAGTTGTGTTAGTCCATCAACAAGGAAATCAATCCATGAAGCGATCCAATCTCGACCTCGTCCAGGCCCAGCGCACGCTGAAGACCATGCTGATGGCCGTTGTGTTCGTGGGTGCGGTGTTTGCTCCGCAAGCCTTTGCCACCAGTGGAGGTACCAACTATGGCGGCACTGACGGCAAGGTCTGCGGCTTCTTCTCCAGCGTCAATGGTCTGCTGAACATGGCCTCGATCGCGGTGGTGACCATCGCCGTTATTTTCGCCGGCTATCAGATCGCATTCGCGCACAAGCGCATCGGCGACGTTGCTCCGATCATCATCGGTGGCGTGCTGATTGGCGCCGCTGGCCAGATCGCGCGCATGCTGCTGGGTGACGAGTTCGGCAACTGCGACAGCGCGGGCTCCGGTGGCGGTGCTGGTGGCATGGCATATCACATCCAGAACGCCATTCAGTACTACCGTGCATAAGAACGTCCTGTTCCGTGGTTGCACACGCCCAGCAATGTTTCTGGGCGTTCCCTACCTGCCATTCTTCATGGTGGCGGGTGGGTTGTTGCTCCTGAGCATGTATACCAACTTCTGGTTCCTGCTGACTATTCCGGTGGCTATTTTCATCATGCGCCAGATGGCCAAGCGTGACGAGATGATCTTCCGTTTGCTGGGTCTGCGACTACTGTTCAAGCTGCGGGTCCGCAACGTGCAGGAACACGAAGGCATGTGGGTGTTCAACCCGAATCACTATCGCAACAAACCAGCCCGAATGGATTGAGGGCTGGATCGGACCAGGTGGGTTCAGACGCCCACCTGGTCTACTCCGAATTTTCGTCGGCAGTACCCTTTGGAAGCAGTCGTATGTTCAGCCCAGATACGTCCATCAGCGAATTCATTCCTTTGTCGTCGCATGTATCTCCGAACGTGGTGAAGACCACGGGCGGCGACTATATGCTGACCTGGCACCTGGAAGGATTACCGTTCGTGGGGCGCGAGGAGTGGGAGCTGGAGCACCGGCACAACACGTTCAATCGGTTGCTGCAGACGCTGCGCGCGCCGGATTTCGTCAACGTCGCCTTCTGGGTGCATGACATCCGTCGTCGCCGCACGCTGAAGGGCAAGAGTAGCTACAGGCAGCGATTCAACCAGGACGTGTCCGACCAGTATATGGGCATGCTGTCCTCGCAGCGCATCATGCAGAACGAGTTGTACCTGACGATGATCTACCGTCCTGTCGTGGCCGGTAAGCGTTTCGTGGAGAAGTCGGCCAACGTCGACAAGCTCCGTGCCGAGCAGGAACAGGCTGTCGAAAAGCTGATGGAACTGGCAGGTAATGTTGAGGCGGTCATCCGTGACTATGCGCCGTATCGCCTTGGTATGTATGAGGCCAAGAACGGCGTGGTGTTCTCCGAAACGTTGGAGCTGTTTGGCTACCTGATCAACCGTATCGACGAGCCGGTCCCGGTGCTGTCGGCGCCGGTCAAGGACTATCTGCCGGTCAGTCGGCACATGTTCTCGGCCAAAACTGGCGACTTCGTCATCAATACACCAAGCGGTGTAAATCACTTCGGCGCCATTCTGAACATCAAGGAGTATGCCGAAGGCACGTATCCCGGCATTCTTAATGGTCTGAAGTATCTCGACTTCGAGTACGTCATCACCCATTCGTTCAGCCCTATGGGACGTCAAGACGCGCTCAAAGTGCTTGACCGAACCAAGGGCATGATGATTTCCTCTGGCGACAAGGCGGTCAGTCAGATCGTTGAGCTCGACCAGGCGATGGACCAGCTGTCCTCAGGCAACTTCGTACTTGGCGAGTACCACTTCATCATGGCGGTGTATGGCGACAGCCAGGCCAAACTCTCGCAGAATGTGGCTACGACTCGTGCCGAGTTGTCCAACGCCGGCTTCGTATCCACCAAGGAAGATCTGGCGGTCACCTCGTCGTTCTATTCTCAGCTGCCGGCAAATTGGCGCTTCCGTACTCGCCTGGCCAATGTCAGCTCGCTAAATTTCCTCGGCCTGTCGCCGCTGCACAACTTTGCCACCGGCAAGCAGCACAACAACCCGTGGGGCGACTGCGTCACCACGTTGCAGACGACCAACGGCCAGCCGTACTACTTCAACTTCCATGCCACACACCCCTCGGAGAATTCGCTGGGTGAAAAGGCGATTGCCAACACCATGGTGATCGGTAAGTCGGGTACCGGTAAGACCGCGCTGATCAACTTCCTGCTCAGCCAGGTGCAGAAGTACGAGCCGTCGCCGACCATCTTCTTCTTCGACAAAGACCGCGGCGCGGAGATCTTCGTGCGTGCCTGTGGCGGCAACTACTTGGCCCTCGAGAACGGTGCGCCGACCGGCTTCAATCCGTTCCAGTGCGAGAACAACGAAAGCAATGTGCAGTTCCTGGCCGACCTGATCAAGGTGCTGGCAGGCAAGCGCGAGTACAGCTCCCGCGAAGAAGAGGATATCTACCGCGCGGTCGAGAGCATGCTCGATACGCCGATGCATCTGCGCAGCATGACCAATTTCCAGAAGAGCCTGCCCAACATGGGCGATGACGGCCTGTACGCGCGCATGCGGCGCTGGACTTCAGGGAATTCGCTGGGGTGGGTGTTCGACAACCCGGTCGATACCGTGGATTTGAGCAAGGCCAACATCATCGGTTTCGACTACACCGACATCATCGACAACCCCGAAGTGCGTGTGCCGGTCATCAATTACCTGCTGCACCGTCTGGAGTCGCTGATCGACGGTCGCCCGCTGATCTACGTGATGGACGAGTTCTGGAAGATCCTTGACGGTGAGGGGGGTCTGAAGGAATTCGCCAAGAACAAGCAGAAGACCATCCGTAAGCAGAACGGTATGGGCATCTTCGCGACGCAGAGTCCAGAGGACGCGCTGAAGAGCGATATCTCCGCGGCGCTTATCGAGCAGACCGCCACGCTGATCCTGCTGCCCAACCCCAATGCCAGCAAGAGCGATTACATGGACGGCCTGAAGCTGACCGAGGCCGAGTTCAAGGTGGTCACCGCCTTGGATGAGCGCTCGCGCTGCTTCCTGGTCAAGCAGGGGCACGCGTCAAGCGTGTGCCAGCTGAATCTGCGCGGGATGGACGACATTCTGTCGGTGATCTCGGCCTCGACCGACAACATCGACATCATGCACCGCGTGCTGCAGACCGCAGCGGTGCGCGCGCGGGTAACGGTGGATGAACTGACGCCGGAACAGTGGCTGGAAGATTTCTACAAGAACCGCAAGGGCTCCGGAAAGCCCGCATCCAACAATAAGGAGGTTGCAGCATGACTGTCGCAACGGACGTGAACGCAGCAAGCCCCTTGAATTCGATGGAGAAGAACATGGAAACCATTGCCCGTATCACCAAAACGTCATGCGCAGTCTCACGGGTCCGCTGCACGATAGTGGCGATTTCTATTGCCGCAATGCTCAGTTTTCCTGTGAGGGGCTACACGTTTCCAGTGGTCGAAGTCGGCTTGAACACTTTTAACAGTACGCTGACCGAAGTAAACACACTGGCTAGCCAAGCGGAGGCATTTGCAGAATACGGCCTGCAGTATCAGCGCTTCTACGATACGACGCAGAATTGGCTGCAAAAGCTCGCTAAATTCAATCAGATTATTGCATCGCCATTGATGCCTAAGGGTGTGAAGCTAGAGCCGGTACCGCTTGAGTGGAACGTTGCGGAGCGATGCGGTGCGGGAAATATCATGAGTCTGAGTGGGATCCTGACGGCATTGGATCTCAGTCCGGGCGGCGACATCATTGCCCAGCAGCGCAATATATGTGCGGCAATTCAGGTGCTGGAGAACCAAAAATACAACGAGACCGTCGAGGTTGTGCAGAAGACAATGCCAGATATGCGGCGAGTGCTCGACAAGATCAAGGATATCCGCACCTTGTGGAGCGGTGAGGGCGCGATGGCAGAGGCGTCCGCCAACGCAGTCGTGTCTGACGCGTATATGCAGGCTGACTTTGCCACATGGGAAAAGCAGACTGAAGGCTATGACAAGCAGATCCAAGCGCTGACCAAAATGCAGCAGATACTTGCGCAGCGTGCATTGAAGGGTACCGGCCAGTCACCTCTCGGCACCGTAGTGAAGGCGGCGGCACTGAAGGCAGCGCTCTCCAACTGATTAGACGCTGCTCCGGTCGAGCTGCAATCACATACTAGGTGAAGTTATGGATCTTGGGCTGATGGATGGCATGTTGGGGCAAGGCCCGCTGCACATGCTGCAGAATCTGCACGCGTCATCCTCAATTGGTGACTTTGTATTTTTCCGACTTATTCTCGATTACCTGCATAAGGAAATCGCGGAGTATGGCGTCAAGCTATTGGGACGGATGATGGCATGGGTCGGTGGCATCGCACTGACTCTCATGACGCTCTGGGTACTGATTCAGGGCTTCCGTATCGCCACCGGTCGCAGCCGCGACTCGATGATGGTGCTCGTGACCAACATGGCCAAGGCTGCGCTGATCGTGTCGGTTGCCACGACCATGGGCATGTTCGGTCGCGAGATGCATGGCTTTCTCATCAATGACGTGAAGAACGAGATCACTTACGTCGTGACCGGGAAGAAAGACTCACCGGAAGATCTGATCGATGAGAACCTGGGTTACATGCAGCTGGCGCTATCCAGTGTTGACGCGCTGGACGTGATGAGCGATGTGACGCTGGACAACGCAAAGACCCGCGCCATGTGGTTTATTGGCATGGGCACGGGGGGGCCGGCAGTCACGGCTGGCTCAATGCTCTTGCTATACGAGGTCGCGCTGGCGTTGTTCATCGGCCTAGGGCCATTGTTCATCCTATGCTTGCTGTTTGACCAGACCAAGCAGCTGTTCCAGAAATGGCTGCTCTACGGCATAGGCACGATGTTTTCCATGGCGGTTCTAGCGGCTATGACCGGCATCGCGATGAAGATGGTGTCCAAGGTTGCGCTCGCCTTCTGGGGGAGCACGTTAACGGGTACGCTGATGGGTGAAAATTTCAGCGAAGGTATGTCGAGCATGGCACTGCAGCAGGGTGGCATGGGCCTGATCCTGACCACTCTGATCCTGACTGCGCCCCCAATGGCGGCAATGTTCTTCCAGGGAACATTGGGCAGCTTCATGGCATATTCGCAGATAGGCGGTAGTGCAGTACCGGCATCGCCGGGCCCGAATGGTCAGCCGCCGGGTTCGACGGGCGGAGGTCAGAGTTACAGACCGGAAGCGCCATCGTCGGCTGCGGGATCGCAGTTGGGCGGAGGGCAGGGGGTAATGCCAAGATTGCAAGGCGGGTATGAGCCTCAGCAGCCGTCTTCTGGCGTCAGGGGGAACGCCAATTCAGGAACTGCCTAGTCCGATTACTTGGGTGGAGATGTTGGAGGTACGTTAGCTATGAAGTTGATTGCATATTGGGTGCTGCTTGTCTCGTGTCTTCTCCTGCTGGGCGGTATTGATCGCGCGTGGGCGGAAGGAAACTGCCCGCCTGGGTATTACCCTATTGGCGGGCAAGGTGCACGGGGATGTGCGCCGATTCCCGGAGGTGGCGCTGGAAGCACTGGCTCCTCGGAGATCCGTCTCGCAACTCCGACCGGTAAGTGGACCAAAACCTGGGGCGCAGTTGCGGAGTCGAAGAGCACTCAGGATGCTGGGGTTTCAACGGGGTTGCGATCCAAGAATGAGGCCGAGCGCGAAGCAGTTTCAAAGTGTGGAGCGTCAGGTGCCCGAGACTGCACAGTCAGCATGAGCTATTTCAATCAGTGTATTTCCTGGGTCATTCCAAGCGGGCGATCCGGTGCAGGGCGTGCGGGACTTGGGACAGGGGCTACCCCTGAGTTGGCGCAGGTCGCTTCGCAATCCATGTGCCGCAATGATCGTGCAGGACAATGTGAGGTGTTCTACTCGAACTGTACCAAGCCATTATTTGATGAGTTCTGACAGAGGGCGTACGGCAAGGCAGGTCAGCGCAATGGCGCACACGAGGCAGAGGCCAGGCAGGCTACGCGTCTGACTCGCCGGGTGTGCTGAACCGGACGCCGAGTGCATCACTCCTGGCGCGAGCAGGTCTCAGGGAACAAGGACAGTCGTGAATCCCAAGCCCCCCAATGGGAGTGCTTGAGTCCCATTGGCCTCTCGCCAGAGGGGTATCCCAACGTCGTAACCAACTGGTTTTGGTAAGGCATTGTGGCCTTGAGGGTGGCGCGTGAAACTGCACGTTGACCCGGAACGCGTGCAACGGGCCTCGGGCCTCTAGCGCCGAAGTTGACGCTGATACGTGCGCAGCCTGTATCGGATGATGGCGGTCGAGAGATTGGAGGACGTTGGAGAATGAAGCTTCAACATCACGTAGTTTCCTTATCGTTCCTTTTCCGGGGGCCACGGAGTTCATCGCAAAGCCGCTCGACAAGCGAGGTGCGTCCCCGGGAACCGCAAAGGATGGCCGCATGGTGGCCAACATGGCCCAGTCTTGGAGCGCGATCGCTGCAGGCAGTGCGCCCAAGGCCTACGCGATCCATATGGGGTTGAACGAGCGTGATGCACGTGACACCGCGGTCAGCCAGTGCGGGGCAGGTGACTGCAAAGTGGTGGCTGCGTTCACGCTTGGCCAGTGCGCCGCAGTGGTCCGTGCCCGCAGCAGGGGCAGTGACGTTGCAGACCTATTCTGCCGTGGCCGGGACGCTGCCCGAAGCGGAGGAAAAGGCAGTGGGAGAATGTATCGATGCCGATGCGAAAGCCTGTCCTCTGGTATTCAACAACTGCATGTGAGGCTACGGGCGATTTGGGGGCGCTGTGCCGCCCGCGTCCCTCTTGCTTCGTGGATGTGGGCCCGGATTTTGTGACTGGTGGCTCCATTTCAAGCTTGCGCTCTTCGACGCAATAGACCTCCTCGCGCTAAGCTCTCTTGGCGTCAGAAAAATGACGCTTCGGCGCTACCGATTGCAGGAGCTTTTCCGTCCATGAGGACCCTGTCTGCCCGTCCGACGGGTGACGCTTGCCACCATCGCTGCCACGGTGCTCCCGGAGCTATCATCCGCATCTGCAGGGTGACCGGCGCGGCCGGGCAACGCCAGCATGCCCGTCATCGACGCGAGCATCGGCAAGACGACATTGAAGGAGTGGGAGGGGATGGAAGACAGGTTTGGCGCACATATGGACGATGCCCTGGCATTTGTTCCGTCCGGTGCGAACCTGCTGGAAGCCGTCAGGGGCGAGCTCAACGGCGATGGCATCGAGTACCAGCTTCTGGTCATCGACCAACCAACGCCGGAAGGGCTGGTGGCCGGCCAGCACGGACCAAACCGGGTGCTGCTGTTGCTGCGCGGTGACGGGCGCGGGCGCTGGCAGCTGGCTGCGCGCAACGACAAGCTGGTGCCGTGTTCTACCCGTGGTGGCCTGGCTGGCGACCCTTTTGCGTATGCAATGGTTGAGGAAGACACCTTCAGCGTGATCACCAACGGCGGCAGCCGCGAGCGCTGGAGCAGCACGTACCGGTTCCGCTATGCATCGGCGGACAAGGCCTGCTGGGTGGATGGGGTGAGACGCAAGGTCGTGGATATCGAGACTGAAGCGACCAACATCCGGGACTTCTCGGTGGCGGAACTGGGCAGGGTGCGGTTCGAGGACTTCGACCCGTCCAGTGTCGCCGAGGTGTCGCTTCCATGAGCCAAGCTCCAACCGGCGGAAAGGAATCCGCGCTGATGAACATTCAGGAGTTGCACTGTGTCGACCGATAGAGAGTCGCAACTGCTGCGGCAGGCGACCAACGCCGGCATCGACTCCCCCCTTGAACTGGCCAATTTCATGGCGCAGGCAGGGCACGAGTCGCGCGGCCTGAGCCGGCTCAACGAGAGCTTCAACTACACCCGGGGCATCTCGCAGATCCCGGTCGAGGCGGCGTGGCGCAATGGCACCGAGGCGCTGGAGTCCGCGCGCCAGGAAGCCCTGCGAGGGCGTCCGGATGACCTGGCCGAGCTGATGTATGGCGGCCGGATGGGCAACGATGCGCCCGGTGATGCGCTGAAGTACCACGGGCGCGGTTATCTGCCGCTGACCGGCAAGGAAAGCTACGAGCGTGCCGGCAGTGCGCTGGATCTGGACCTGGTCAATCAGCCAGAGCTGGCGTCGCAGCCCGAACACGCTGGGCGCATCGCCGTGTGGCAATGGCAGAACCGTGTGCCGGAACAGGCGCGCGAGGACGTGCGTGAGGCGACCTACGCCATCAACGGTGCCGTCAACGGGGTGGAGGACCGGCTCAAGCGTTTCGAAGCGTGGCAGCAGAAGCTGACCCCGGATGTGATGGACCGGCTTGCCCGCGGCGAAGTGGGTGAGCGCGCACAGTTGCCGGAGCCCGCGCGTGATATGACCGATCCGGCCCATGCTGGCAACCGGCTGTTCACCGACGCTCGCGGCCATCTGCAGCAGATGGGGCCGCAGAGCGGCCTGCGCAGCCAGCAGGAACTGGACAATGCGGCCGGCGCCCTGGCGCTGAGCGCGCAGAAGGCCGGCATGAGCCGCATCGACCACGTGGTGGCGGGCACCGATGGCAGGGCACTGTTTGCGGTGCAGGGCGCCATGGGGGACCCGGCGATGCAGCGCTCGATGGTGGAGCGTGAGGCCGCCGCCCAGCTGCCTTTGGAGCAGAGCAGTCAGCAGTTGGCGGCCGAAGCCCCTTCCCGCCTGGAACAAGCTGCTTCGGTTACCCGCGAGCAGGAGCAGAACCGCCCGCGATCGCTGTAATCTGGGCACCGCCTGCAGGTCGGAGACCGGCGGGCCCATCGCACGACACCGAGCACCCTCGGGTGCCTACATGGATCTCTTTGTAAGGACACAACATGCGAAACACTTTCCTGCGTTCCAACGTGGCCCAGCGTGGTCGCGCTTCGGCATTGTGGTTGCTGCCGCTGGGACTGGCTGCCGCCATGGCCCACGCACAGCAGGCACCGGACGCCCCGGCGGCTCCCGCCGTCAAGGAGGCGGTGCCAGCACCGGTAGTGGCCGCGGCGGACGCGCAGACGCCCGCTAACACCGCAACTGATGCCGTAGCTGCACCGGCTCCCGTCGCCGCAGCTGAGCCGGTGCCTGCCCTGGTTGCTGCACCTGTGCCGTCCATGCCGCCCGCACCCGAACCCGCACCGCAGCCGCAACCGGCGACGGGCGTCGCTCCGGAAGCCGTCGCCGCTGAACCAGCACCAGCACCTGCACCAGCACCTGCGGCAGCGCCGATGGCGCCGGCGGCCGACGTTGCCTCCACCAATGCTGCGCCTGCCGCAACGGCTCCTGTCGCAGCCCCGCCGGCTCCCGCGCAGGTGCCGGCCCCCGTTGCCGCCATCGCACCGGCGCCCGACACCGCACCAGCCTCTGCCCCGGTCCCGCCGTCCGTCCCGGCCCCCGTCGCACCGCCGATCATCCCGCTCGCACCAGACCTGGCCGCCGAGCGCCAGCTCGGTGCGCGCTGCCCGGTCGATCTGGCCGGTCGCCTGGCGCCGCAGGGTGATCTGATGATCGGCGCCTGCCAGGGCGCGTTGCCGCCGCACCTGGCGGCGCTGCTGGTGGCATTGCCTGAGCAGGACATCCACCTGCCGCGCAGCTGGCGCGAGCGCGAAGTGCGCCAGAAGGCGTGGTTCAAGGCCGTGGCCGGCATGGGCCAGCGCCCAGACTTCATCGGCCGCCTGGGAGACATCTGGGTGCGTTCGTTTGAAGGCGCCGATGCGTCGACGACCACCTACCTGGTCTCGGCGCCGTTCGACTGTGCCGATGGCGCACTGCCAAACGAGAACACCGCAGAGCCCGTCCGACTCGCAGCCGGCAGCTGCGGGCAGGCCTACGTACGCCAGCGCGTGTACCAGGTGGGCAGCGATGGCGTCCCGCAGGACATCACTGCAATGGCAATGCCGGCGGCACCGTCGATCGCCGAGGCCGATCGTGCCCGTCACCGCACCCGCGAAGGCAAGATCAGCCTGGACCACAGCAAGTTGCAGTACGGGCCGGCCATGCGCTGGTTCGTGCAGTACCCGGAATCACCGCAGAAGACCGGTCCGCACAGCTTCAGTGACTGGAACCGCGAACATCTGGCCTTCGTGGTGTGGAACGGCAACCGCTTCGAGCTGCGCGATACCGTGACGCGCGCGCAGTGGCCGTGTGATCCGGTGGCGCCGGGCGACAAGGCCTGCGGCGGCTTCCCGGACTCGGGCCCGGATGCGTACGTGCTGGCAGGGCCGGCGGCGAACTCGGCGGTCTCCAGCCCCTGATCGACCGGAGAAATGACGGGAGCCGGCAGTGCCGGCTCCCGTTTTCATTCCAGCAAGCGTCTCAGGCGTGCAGGTTGCGCTGGGTCGCTTGGGTCTGTTCCAGCTGCTGCTCGCGTGCAAGGGCTTGGCCGGCAGCCTGCTGCTCGATGCGCTGGCTGCTCTGCTCCAGCGGCGTGTTCATCGCGCGGGTGGTGTCGACGGACACGCGCAGATGGCCGGGGTCGCCGCCCTCACCCTGCAGGGCGAAGCTGCGTGACGCGTCGGCACTCATCAGTACCTCATCGATCCGCTGTCCGCCGGCGGCATGCATTTCCGCAGCCAGCGAGCCTGCCAGTTGCGCGCTCATGCCATCGGGTGTGCGGCCGACGCGGGCGTCCTGTGCGTGCACGCCGCGCAGGGCATCATTGAACAAGGGGTTGCCGACGTGGCCGGCATCGTCGATGCGCAGCATGCCGATCGGGCGTCCCGGCCGTTCGGCTTCACGGCGCGCGGGTTCGCCCGGTTCCAGGGGGCCACGCAGATGGTCGAAGAGATCCTTGACGCCGCCCGGCAGGCCGCGCGTACCGGTGGTGACGCCACTGCGCAGCAACTCCATCTTGTCCCGGTACTCGTCGATCATCTTGACGTTGTCGCGGGCCAAGGCCTGCGTCTCCGGCCTGCCCAGCACCGAGTCTTCGCCGAGGAAATTGACCAGCTTGTGCGAACCAAAGGAGTTGGCGGCCGCGCCAAGTGCACTGTCGGGAATCAGGATGCGCAGACGGCTGTTGCTGAAGCCCCAGTCGCCCAGCGTGTCGATCTCCCGGGGCGTGGCGTAGACGCGCACCTGGCCGAAGTGCGGCGAAGCGGCGCTGACCGGGTCTGCTGCCATGACGTGGTTGACAACGCTGGTGCCGCCTTCGGGAATGCGGTAGCCAAGACTGGCCGCGCCATAGGCGTTGAAGGTCTCGCCCTTCAGGTTGTAGTGGTGTGCGCTGATCTGGGCCAGCGCGCCGCCGAGCGAATGGCCAGTGACGGTGACCTCAGGTGCCTGGCCGAGGTCCCGCCCTTCCTTGGCAGCGTAGGCGAGGGCGCGCTGGGTCAGTGCAAGTGCATCGGCGGCCTGCACGTTGTAGCGGGCGACCACCATGCCGCCATCGGCGAGGAGGCCATCGCGGGCGATCTGCTCGGTGCCGCGATGTGACACCACGATCTCCTGCGTGTCCACGCGCTGGTAGATCGTGCCTTGATAGCCATTGAAGCGATTGCTGACGTGCTCGAGCACCTTGTAGTCATGCCCGTTGAGGGAAACATGCTCTTCCTGTCCGGGTGCGCGTCGACCAACTTTCAGGTCGCGGTAGGCATCGTTGGACAGCGCGGCGTAGTCCTGGCTGCCGAGGGTCACGGCTGTACCTCATCGGCCGTCAAGGTGGCAGAGAACAGCGTGTCCTGCAGTTCCGGGCGGAACCGGCTGGCGTCCTTCTGGCCGGTAGCGCCGTAGTCGGGCAGGTCCGCAACGCGCGGATAGTCGCCCTGCGGATAATGGCGCGTCTCACTCTGGCCCTTGAGGAACGGATCAGCCTCGATGAAGGACAGGAAGCGCGTTTCGCCATCGGCGCCGGTCGCCTTCAGCATTGCGCCGGCGCCACTGAAGGCCCAATGGCAGACGCCGCGGCCGTAGTAGTCCTCGTCAAGCATGCGGTCGAGGTAGACGGTGCCGCGGTACTCGTTGTCGGTGACCCTGCGCAGCGTCACCGGCTCTTGGCTGGTGATGCGTGCGGGAGCGCCGGTGGCGGGCTCGATGTAGCCGCACTGCGCTTCGTTGCTGACATCGTACTGGGCAACGCCTTCGACCACGGCAAAGCTGCCCGGCGGGTTCTGCAGGCGCAGTACCAGTTCATAGGCCTTGCGCGGTGAGGGGTTGAGCTTGGCCAGGCCACGTCCTCCCTGGGCGACGTCGGACTCGGCGGAAGCAAGTTCCTGGTTCATGGCGGTCTCCGGGCTGCAGGCAATCAGTAGAAGCAAGGCAAGACACGGGAGGGATGTGCGGCGCACCGTCAGCCTCCGGTCGGAGGAGTGAGCGCGTTCGCGACGGGGCACGCTGCAGGCGACGAAGGTGCGCGCCGCACTGGCGAGGAAAGACGGGCAATCACGGCATGTCTCCTTTCCTTGGTGACCACGATCCCGGACCCGGGAAGGCTAGATTGCGCGATTCTCGCGGCAGAAAAGTGAAATAGTCGAAATTTTGACGCTATCAAACTGGATTGGATGCAGCGAACTGTGATTCGTATCCGGATTTCACGCGTGGGGTACGGGCATCAGGCGCGGGCCGTTGCGTCCTCGATGCGGCATGATCAAGGTGCTTACTCCGTTCCGACGACGTGCCGACGATGCTCTCCATCCGCCCTGAACTGCCCGCAGACGCTGCTGGAATCCACTTCCTGACCGAGGCGGCCTTCCGCAATGCGCCGCACAGCAGCCGCACCGAACAGCACATCGTCGACGCATTGCGTGAGCGCGGCGAGTTGAGCATCTCGCTGGTGGCAGAGGATGCGGGCCAACTGGTGGGTCATGTCGCGCTGTCCCCGGTCAGCGTGCAGGACGGCAGCCAGAACTGGTTCGGGCTCGGGCCGATTTCGGTGCTGCCGCAGCAGCAGGGGCGCGGCGTGGGCACGGCATTGATGCGGGCCGCGATCGAGGCTCTGCGCAAGAGGGGCGCGCGGGGCTGCGTGCTGTTGGGCGAGCCGGCCTACTACGGGCGTTTCGGCCTCCGTGCCGTGCCGGATCTGGTACTGCCCGGCGTACCGGCGGAGTATTTCCAGGCTCTGTGCCTGCAGCCACCGATGGCACAGGGGGAGGTGCGTTACTCGCCGGCGTTCGACGTGGTTGCCTGACCGGGGAACGGCCGGCGTTCCAACCGCCGGTCAGCCTGGATGGCGCAGGTGGATGAGGGGATACGGACGACCCTGCGAATCCACCGGCGAGCGTCCGGTTTCGATGAAACCCATGCGCCGATAGAAGCCCACGGCCTGCGCATTCTGCGCGTTGACGTCTGTGGTCAGTTGCGGCTGCAGTGCCAACGCATGCTGCAGCAGCTGGCGGCCGATACCAGTCCCGCGCACGTCGGGATCGATGAACAACGCTTCCATGTGCGAGCCGTCGATCAGCATGAAGCCCTGCGGCTGGTCCTGGTCGCCGACGGCCACGACCAGCGGGGCCTGCGGCAGGAAGCCAGCAACTTCAGTATCGATCGCCTGGCGGTCATCGGTACTGAGGAAATCATGTGTAGCATCGACGGCGCGACGCCAGAGATCGACGAGAGCGTCACCATCGGTGGCGCGGGAAGGGCGCAGGGTGGTCATGGGATCGGCCAAGGTGCTTTGCAGTACCCGGATTGTACCGGTGCGATGCCCGCAAACAGAAAGCCCCGCCGAAGCGGGGCTTTGGATGTCACCGTTCGCTGCGCCTTACTGCACGGTGCAGCCGGACAGTGCCGGGAAGCCGACGACTTCGCCATTGCCGGTGCAGGCCAGCGTGACCTTCTGGCCCTTCTTCAGGGTGGCAGCCACGTCCTTGGGCAGGTCGCTGGCCTGTACGAAGCCGAACGGCTTGGCGCTCAGCTGCACGACCGGCTTGTCCATGAAGTCCGAGCTGATCGAGTCGACCGTGCCGGAAACCAGCAGCGCCTTGCCCTTGTACTTGCCATCGGCAGCGATCTCGTTGTCCTGGTAGTCGCTGAACATCGTGGTGGCGGTCACTTCCACAGCCGAGGCGGAGGCCGCAGCGGCATCGTTGGTGACGGCGGTGGCTGCAGGCTCTGCAGCCTTGGCGGCAGCATCTGCCTCCGCAGCGGCGGACGAGACGCTGGCTTCAGCAACGGCCGCATCGTACTGGCCCTTGCTCTGCGCGCTGATGCCGCTCACGGTGCCGGCAAAGATCGCCAGGCCGACGAAGTACACGATCGGCGAAACGATGATCGAGCCCAGCAGCTGGAACAGGCCCTTCATGGCGCCGCCCTTGGCCATCGCGACGATGGCGAGGATGAAGGCCACCAGGTTCAGTGGCCAGCCCAGGAACAGGCCCAGGCCGGGGAACGGTACGAGGAAGCACAACCAAGCGATCGCCAGCGTGATCCATGCGGCTTTTCCGGCAGGGCTTGCCTGCACGGTGGTATCTGCAACTGCGTTCAAAACTACCCCCTGTAGAGATCGAAAGGTGAAATCGTTGCCGGCAAGCGGCAGTGCACAATCGTCAGATGACGAAAGCGCGGTCGTAGCGTGAAGGAGTCTTCACGGCAGATCAAGCGGCGCTGCACCGTTGGCCGGGCCAAGGCTCATCGCATCCAGTCGGCGGAAGCTCCAAAAGTCCTGCGTTACACTAGCCACGCGCTCACTCCTTGAATCCGAGAAACGCCATGACTGATACCTTGGGCGTGCCGGTGCACGACGTCGACGAGAGCTGGATGCGTCACGCATTGGCATTGGCCGAACGTGCGCAACGCGAGTTTGACGAGATCCCGGTCGGTGCGGTGCTGGTGGGTGCCGACGGTCAGCTGCTGGGCGAGGGCTGGAACCTCAACATTGCCTCGCACGATCCCAGCGCGCATGCCGAGATCGTGGCCATGCGCGAGGGCGGGCGGTTGCTGGCCAATCACCGCCTGATCGGCAGCACGCTGTATGTCACCCTGGAGCCGTGCGCGATGTGCGCGATGGCGATCGTGCATGCACGTGTGGCGCGCCTGGTCTACGGCGCCAGCGATCCGAAGACCGGCGCCTGTGGCAGCGTGTTCGATCTGGTCGGTGATGCCCGCCATAACCATCGGGTCGAGGTCCATGCCGGCGTGCTGGCCAAGGAGGCGGGCAACCGCCTGACCAACTATTTCCGGGCCAAGCGCGGCAAGCCGCCGCTGCTGCTGGAGGACCACGCTGGCGAGGGCTGAGTGGCGAAAGGGTATGATGGCCGCCACTTTCCTTTACCGGCCGGCCTCGTGCCTGCCCAGCAACGAGGCGACACGATGGCAGAGAACGGCGCGGCCAACGAGCGACTGATCTGGATCGACCTGGAAATGACCGGGTTGGATACCGACAACGATTCGATCATCGAGATCGCCACCGTGGTC
Organism: Stenotrophomonas sp. 01N47; assembly: GCF_056399165.1. Classification (NCBI taxonomy): domain Bacteria; kingdom Pseudomonadati; phylum Pseudomonadota; class Gammaproteobacteria; order Lysobacterales; family Lysobacteraceae; genus Stenotrophomonas; species Stenotrophomonas sp. 01N47. The sequence continues at coordinate 586,256 of NZ_JBFTQU010000001.1, read as the reverse complement.
ACCGATGCCCAGCTCAACGTGCTGGCCGAGGGCCCGGAGTTTGCCATCCACCATCCGCTGGAAACACTGGAAGCGATGGACGAGTGGAACCGCAACCAGCATCGTCGTTCGGGCCTGTGGCAGCGTGTCATCGACAGCACCACGACGCTTGGCCAGGCCGAGGCGCAGACCGTGGCCTTCCTGGCACAGTGGATTCCGGCTGGCGTGTCGCCGATGTCGGGCAACTCCATCTGCCAGGACCGTCGCTTCCTGCACCGGCAGATGCCGCGGCTGGAGAAGTACTTCCACTACCGAAACCTGGACGTGTCCACGGTGAAGGAACTGGCCAAGCGCTGGGCGCCGACCGTGGCCGCTGGCGTGGGCAAGAACAGCAACCATACCGCGCTGAGCGATGTGCACGATTCGATCAACGAACTGCGCCACTACCGCCAGTTCATGGGCGCGCTGTCGGGGCTGCCGGACGCCTGATGATCGCGGTAGCGCCGGGCCATGCCCGGCCAGCGGCACGCGGGCGCTGACGAGAAAATCGTCAGCCACGCGCCGCGCAGCGATGCGTTCCTCTTTCCGTCAAGGAGACCAATTCGGCCCTTGGTCTGGGCCACTGCCATACAGGTTGAACGCCCTGGCGCACTCGAAATGGACAGGTCGGCAGCCGTTCGGGCAGGTCTGGCGAGCGATCTCGCTGCCCATTGCCACTTCGTTGTCGTTGCGGAACACCACCTCGAACTGACCGGTTTCGTAGTGCTGCAGCGCATAGGCGCACCTTTCGGTGAATGAGGCAATGACTTCGCATTGCTCCCCGCTGCGCTTGTTGCAGGTCTTCAGCGCCTGTTTGTCGGCTGCCTTCTGCTTGTGCTGGCGAACACTCCAGCCAATGACCTGACCGTTCGGCGAACGGGCAAATGCGACCCACTGAGGAACCATTTTGACTCTGTTGCCCTGAGTGGGAGGTCCGATGCCAGCGCTGCTTTCACCACCAGCGCCAGGAATCGGCGCGCACCCCATCACCCCCGTCTCGCTGCCGATGGGGTAGGAGCCGGGCGGGCAGCGGCCTTCGGCGTTCACCTGGCCTGCCCAGCCGAGGCTGGCAAGGATGAGGGTTCCGATCAGCAGCATTCGTGCGTACATGGCGCGTCCTTGTAGTGATTCATCCATGCCGCCCGGCATACGGGGCGGCTGGAGGAATCATAGCCGCTTCCGACCGGGCCACCACGAACCGTTCAACTCTCCAGCGCTAAGATCGGCCGTATGAACGAGCCCATCCTGCTGCCCCGTGATATCGCCCACGACGCTGGCGACTGGTCCGACCTGCAGCGGGCGGTCGCCCTGCTGGAAGCGCCCACGATCACCGCGCGCATGGCCAACCTGGTCGGGACGCCGCTGGAGTTCGCGGTGAAGGCGCTTCCCACCTCGGTATCCAACCGCATCCACGGTGCGGTGCAGGCGGCGTTGTCAAAATCGGTGCAGGCCGCGCTGTGGAGCATGGACAACACCCCGGGCAAGGGAGCCTCGACACGCTGGCACAAGCTGGCGGCAGCGACATCCGGTGCGGTCGGTGGTGCGTTCGGCTTCGCCGCGCTGTTCATCGAGCTGCCGGTGTCGACCACGATCATGATGCGTGCGGTGGCCGATGTCGCCCGCAGCGAAGGCTTCGATCTATCGCAGTTCAGTACTCGCCAGGCCTGCCTGGAGGTGTTCGCACTGGGCGGCAATTCGCCGCGCGACGATGCCAGCGAGACCGGCTACTACCTGGCCCGTGGCTTCACCACTGATGTGATGCGTCACCTGTCGGCCGAACTGGCCGGGCGCGTGGTCACGGGGCGCGACCTGACCCTGGGCGTGGCGCCGAAGGAAGCCGGCAAGCTGTTGGCCAAGCTGGTGGAAAAGGTCGCCGCGCGCTTCGGTGTGGTGATCACCGAGAAGTTTGCCGCGCAGGCGGTGCCGATCGTTGGTGCGGCAGCCGGCGCAACGCTCAATACCATGTTCACCGACTACTACCAGGACATGGCCCGCGGCCATTTCATCGTGCGCCGGCTGGAGCTGAAATACGGCGAGGAAGTGGTTCGCAGCTGCTATGACCGCATCGCGCACGGCGGGGCGTTGATCGAGCCGACGTTGTAACGATGGGGTCAGAGCCCTTTCCTGCGGAAAGGGATCCGACCCCGACCTCGCACAGGGTCGGATCCCTTTCCGCAGGAAAGGGCTCTGACCCTTKCCTGGCAGGCACAACTGTTTTGCACAAACGCGCCTGTTGCGCGCGCAGCGCGATCCCCATCCTTGCTGGCAATCCCCCGCAAGAGAATGCCGTCATGTTGTTCACTTCCCATCGCCTGGGCGCGCTGACGCTGCCCAACCGCATCGTGATGCCGCCGATGACCCGCTCGCGCGCGGCTGCCGGCAATGTGGCCACCGCACAGATGGCCGAGTACTACGCCCAGCGTGCTGGTGCCGGGCTGATTGTCAGCGAAGGCACCCAGATCAGCCCGCAGGGCCAGGGTTACGCGTGGACCCCGGGCATCCACAGCGAAGCGCAGGTGCAAGGCTGGCGCAGGGTCACCGATGCCGTACACGCGACCGGTGGTCGCATCTATGCCCAGCTCTGGCATGTAGGACGGGTGTCCCATGTCGCCCTGCAGCCGGACGGCGCGGCCCCGGTCTCTTCCTCGGCACTGCTGGCCGAAGGGGTGAAGGTCTTCGTCGACCCCACCGGCGCCGGTCCGGAATCCGGCGTGGGCGAGATGATCCAGCACTCGATGCCGCGCGCGCTGGCCGAGGGGGAGATTCCGGGCATCGTCGCCGACTATGCGCAGGCCACCCGCAATGCACTGGCCGCCGGCTTTGATGGCGTCGAGCTGCACGGCGCCAACGGTTATCTGATCAACCAGTTCATCGACTCGCAGGCCAATCAGCGTACCGATGGATACGGTGGCGAGCTGCAGAATCGCCTGCGCTTTCTGCGCGAGGTGGTGCAGGCGGTGGTCGATGTCGCTGGCGGCGAGCGTGTCGGCGTGCGTCTGGCGCCGCTGACCACGCTGCAGGGGGCGGTGGATGACACGCCGCAGGCGACCTATCTGGCTGCCGCACACCTGCTGGGCGAGCTGGGTGTGGGTTACCTGCACATCGCCGAGGCCGACTGGGAGGATGCCCCGTTGATGCCCGTCGCGTTCAAGCAGGCGCTGCGGATGATCTATCCGGGCACGTTGATCTACGCCGGCAAGTACACCGCCGAGCGTGCCGCGCAGGCGCTTGCGGAGGGCTGGGCTGATCTGATCGGCTTCGGCCGGCCGTTCATCGCCAACCCGGATCTGCCTGAGCGCCTGCGCGTGGGCGCGGAGCTGAATCTTCCTGATCGCGCGACGTACTTCGGCGGTGGCGCGGTCGGGTTCACCGACTACCCGGTGCTGGAGGAGGCCGTGGAGGCCTGATTCCGCGCCCGCCGGGCATGGCCCGGCGCTACCGATGCTGGTGGGTGGGTGCCGACCGTTGGTCGGCACTCCCGATCAGGGCTTGTCGCGCACCAGTGCGTCGGCCTCGACCACTCCACCATCCTTGCCATGCAGGTACAGGTGCATGTCCTGCTGCGGATACGGAATGTTGATACCGGCCTTGTCGTAGCCCAGTTTGATCTGTTCGAGCAGGGTGACCTTGGTGCCGAAGTGATCGGCCGACTTCACGTAACAGCGGATGCCCAGGTTGATCGCGTGCGCACCCAGCTCGTACACCACCACGTCCGGTGCCGGCGTCTGCAGCACGCGCGGGTCGGCCTTCATCAGCGCCAGTGCGGTATAACGCGCCAACTGGATGTTGTCTTCGTAACCGATGCCCACCACCAGCTCGACGCGGCGGGTGGGCTCTGCGGTGAGGTTGATGATCGGTGCGGCGGTGATCAGCGTGTTCGGAATGGTGGTGTGCTGGTTGTCCGCGCCGGTGATCACGGTCTGGAAAATGCGTACCTCGCGAACCGTGCCGGTCTGCCCGGCGATGGTCACCACATCACCCACGCGGAACGGACGCAGGGTCACCAGCATCACGCCCGAAGCAATGTTCGACAGCGAATCCTTCAGCGCCAGGCCAACGGCCAAGCCGGCGGTACCGAGCACGGCCAGCAGCGGAGTGATCTGCACGCCCAGCGTGCCGATGGCCAGGATCACCACGATCACCAGCGAGGCCGCGTAGACCACGTTGCGCAGGAAGCTGCCCAGCATCGGGTCCACGCCCATGCGCGAGGTGGCGCGCGGCATGGCATTGGACAGTCGTCGTGCCAGCCACATGCCGACCAGCAGCACCACGATCGCGGCCAGCAACGGCACGCCGTAGGTCTCCAGCAGGCGTTCCCAGTCGAGTGAGCGGAACCAGGAGGTCGTGGCGGGGGAGGGTGGGGCAGCGGCGATCATGCGGACTCCTTTGCAACGGGAACAGGTGCGACGGAAACATGGCGTACGCGGACGCCAGAAACAGCAAGCCCCGCAGAGGCGGGGCTTGCGTGCAGCTTCAGTATGGGCAGACGTCGATGAAAGCGACGTCAGCCATCACACGTCAACAGGTCAACCTTTGGCCTTCAACTTGGCCAAGCGCAACCAGGTATCGACCACGGTATCCGGATTCAACGACACCGACTCGATGCCTTCCTGCATCAGCCATTCGGCCAGATCCGGATGATCGGACGGGCCCTGGCCGCAGATGCCGACGTACTTGCCCTTGGCACGTGCCGACTTGATCGCCATCGACAGCAGCTTCTTCACCGCCGGGTTCCGCTCATCGAACAGGTGCGCCACGATCGACGAATCGCGGTCCAGGCCGAGGGTCAGCTGGGTCAGGTCGTTGGACCCGATCGAGAAGCCATCGAAGATCTCCAGGAACTCATCGGCGAGCAGTGCGTTGGACGGCACTTCGCACATCATGATGATCTTCAGGCCGTTCTCGCCCTGCTTCAGGCCATTCTGTTCGAGCACCTGGACGACCTTGCGGCCTTCTTCCAGGGTGCGCACGAACGGGATCATGACCCACAGGTTGTCCAGGCCCATCTCGTTGCGCACGCGCAGCACGGCCTTGCACTCCAGTGCGAAGGCGGCCGAGAAGCTCGGATCGACGTAACGGCTGGCGCCGCGGAAGCCGATCATCGGGTTCTCTTCGTGCGGCTCGTAGTTGCTGCCGCCGATCAGGTTGGCGTACTCGTTGGACTTGAAGTCCGACAGTCGCACGATCACCGGGTTCGGCGCGACCGAAGCGGTCAGGGTGGCGATGCCTTCGGCCAGACGGTCCACGTAGAAGCCGACCGGGTCGGAATAACCGGCGATCTTCTCGTCGATCTTCTTCTTCGTCGCCGCATCCTGGCGGTCGTATTCCAGCAGCGCGTTGGGGTGGATGCCGATGTGGCTGGCGATGATCATTTCCAGGCGCGCCAGGCCGATGCCCGCGTTCGGCAGCTGGCCGAAATCGAAGGCACGTTCCGGGTTGGCCACGTTCATCATGATCTTCAACGGTGCCGGCGGCATGTTGCCCAGATCGGTGGTGGTGCGCTCGAAGCCGAGCTTGCCTTCGTAGATGAAGCCGGTATCGCCTTCAGCGCAGCTGACGGTGACCAGCTGGCCATCCTCGATGACCTTGGTGGCGTTGCCCGAACCGACCACGGCCGGCACGCCCAGCTCGCGCGCGATGATCGCCGCGTGGCAGGTACGGCCGCCGCGGTTGGTGACGATCGCCGAGGCACGCTTCATCACCGGCTCCCAATCGGGATCGGTCATGTCGGCGATCAGCACGTCGCCCGGCTGTACGCGGTTCATGTCTTCCAGCGTCTTCACCACACGCGCCACGCCGGCACCGATCTTGGCGCCCACGGCACGGCCTTCGGCGAGAACGTTGCCGCCCTTCTCGGTCAGCGCGAAACGCTCGATCTGGGTGGCATGGCTGCGCGACTTCACGGTCTCCGGGCGCGCCTGCACGATGAACAGCTTGCCGCTGACACCGTCCTTGGCCCACTCGATGTCCATCGGGCGGCCGTAGTGCTTTTCGATGGTCAGCGCCTGGCGCGACAGTTCGGCCACGTCTTCATCGTTGATCGAGAAGGTGGTGCGCAGTTCGGCCGGGGTGTCCTCGATCCTGACGCGCTCGCCGGGGACATCCGAGTACACCATGCGGATCGCCTTGCTGCCGAGCGAGCGGCGCAGGATCGCCGGCTTGCCGGCCTGCAGGGTGGGCTTGTAGACGTAGAACTCGTCGGGGTTGACCGCGCCCTGCACGACCATTTCGCCCAGGCCGAACGAGGAGGTGACGAACACCACGTCGCGGAAGCCGGACTCGGTGTCCAGGGTGAACAGCACGCCGGACGCGCCCACGCCCGAACGCACCATCAGCTGCACGCCTGCGGACAGGAACACATCCTCGTGCTTGAAGCCATGGTGCACGCGGTAAGCGATGGCACGGTCGTTGTACAGCGAGGCGAACACTTCCTTGACCTTGTGCACGACATCGTCGGCACCGGTGACATTGAGGAAGGTTTCCTGCTGGCCGGCGAAGGAGGCATCGGGCAGATCTTCGGCGGTGGCCGAGGAGCGCACGGCCACGGCCACGTCGCCGCCGCCGTTGTCGGCGCTCAGCTTGGCGTAGGCAGTGCGGATGTCCTGGTCCAGCTGCGGCTGCAGCGGTGCATCGATCACCCAGCCGCGGATTTCCTTGCCGGCTGCGGTCAGCGCGTTGACGTCCTCGACGTCCAGCGTGGCCAGCTTGTCGAAGATGCGCTTGGACAGGTCGTTGTGCGCGATGAAGTCCTTGAAGGCTTCAGACGTGGTCGCGTAGCCCCCCGGAACGGAGACGCCCAGACCGGCAAGGTTGCCGATCATCTCGCCCAGCGAGGAATTCTTGCCGCCTACGCGGGCCAGGTCGGCCAGACGCAGTTCGTGCAACCACAGGATGTTCTCGTTCAAGCGCGATGCTCCGTTTGGCCATCGCCCGAGGCGGGCTTTGATGGCCGCGTCCGTAGGAAGAAGCCGATATGATGCCGGGCAGACCACCGTCGGCACAAGCTTGTGTTGGCGGCCCTTTTAGGCTTCGTAGGGGGTAAATGCGCGCATGTCGACCATCCGTCCGGTGTTCTACGTTTCCGATGGAACCGGTATCACCGCTGAAACCATTGGGCATAGCCTGCTGACCCAGTTCTCCGGGTTCAGCTTCATTACCGACCGGATGTCATTTGTCGATGACCCCGAAAAAGCTCGGGAAGCCTGTGTCCGGATCCAGGCGGCGGGGGAGCGCTACCAGGTCCGGCCGATCGTGGTGAACTCCTGCGTGGACCAGAGCCTGAGCGTGATCCTGTCCGAAAGCGGGGCGCTGATGCTGGATGTGTTCGCCCCGTTCATCGAGCCACTGGAGCGCGAACTGTCCAGCTCGCGCCTGAACCGGGTCGGCCAGGCCCACGGCATGGTCGACTTCGACACCTACCACCGGCGCATCAACGCGATGAACTTCGCGCTGACCCATGACGATGGCATCGCGGTCAATTACGACGACGCCGACGTGATCCTGGTGGCGGTGTCGCGGGCGGGCAAGACGCCTACCTGCATCTACCTGGCCCTGCATTACGGGGTGCGCGCGGCCAACTACCCGTTGACCGACGAGGATCTGGAGAGCGACCGCCTGCCGCCCCGCCTGCGCAACTACCGGCGCAAGCTGTTCGGCCTGACCATCGACCCGGACCGCCTGCAGCAGATCCGCCAGGAGCGCCGGCCCAATTCGCGCTACGCCAACCTGGACACCTGCAAGCGCGAGGTGGCTGCGGCGGAGGTCATGTTCCAGATGGAACGCATCCCGACCCTCAGCACCACCCATACCTCGATCGAGGAGATCTCCAGCAAGGTGCTCGGCACGCTGGGGCTGCAGCGCGAACTGTATTGACGGGGGGGCCACGACCAACGGTCGTGGCCCACCTGCGCGGTTGACGGGTGCGCTACGACCCACGGTCGTGGCCTACCTGCGCGGTGGGTATCGACCGTTGGTCGATACAGGGCCCCTTTGGCCGGGGCCGATCAGTCCCCACGTTGAAGGGCCAACGTGTAGGATCAACCCATGGCCCGAGCATTGCCCCGTACCGAGCGCATTCCCCGCCTGAGCCGGCTGAGCTGGCTCATGGGGCTGTACGCAGAGAACTACCGTCACCTGGTGCGCCTGTTCGCGCCGGCCGAGCTGGTGGCGGGAAGCTATGTCTCTTCGGTGGGCGATGGCCTGGACGTGCGCCTGGACGTGATCGAGTGCCACCGCTACACGGTCGAGCTGCGCCTGACCTATGACCTGGCCGACCCGGTGACCGGTGAACCGGACCCATCGGCCTTTGTCCGCCTGTACCGGGACGCGCGCCAGGCCGAGACCACCCACTGCTACGTCGGCCGCCGCTGGCAGGACACGATGGGCCTGTACCCACCGCCGGCCGAGCTGATCAGCTATCGCATGCGGATGAACACCTTCCTCGGCAAATGGCTGGAATACCTGGCCGAACGCGGCCATGGCGTGGCCACCCTGCGTCGTGACCCTGACGGCAACGCCGTGGGTGCCGGCGACCGTCGCCTGTCGCTGGTGCGTTGATCGGCCATAATCCACGGCTGACCCGCCGCCGGACCCGCACATGCCGTATACCCCGATCGTCGCCACCCTTGGCTACGTGCTCTCGCCCGATCGCCGCCAGGTGCTGATGATCCACCGCAATACCCGGCCGGGCGACCACCATCTGGGCAAGTACAACGGCCTGGGCGGCAAGGTCGAGCCGACCGAGGACATCGCCGCCGGCATGCGCCGCGAAATCGCCGAGGAAGCCGGTATCGACTGCACGGCCATGCGCCTGCGCGGCACTATCAGCTGGCCGGGTTTCGGCAAGCACGGTGAAGACTGGTTCGGTTTCGTGTTCGTCATCGACAGCTTCCAGGGTGCCCCGCACGGGGGCAATCACGAGGGCACCCTGGAGTGGGTGGACGTGGACAAGCTCGACCAGCTGCCGATGTGGGAGGGCGACCGCAACTTCCTGCCGCTGGTGTTCGATGCCGATCCGCGGCCGTTCCACGGAGTGATGCCATACCGGGATGGACGCATGCAGAGCTGGTCCTTCAGCCGGCTTTGACACAACCGGCACTACCGTGCTCCCCGGTAGCGCCGTGCCCGGCGGGCACTACCGCCGGCGCGCCAGCAGCAGGTGGAAGTGCTTTTCCCGCTGCTGGCCGTCATTGCCGGCCGTGCATTCGCGATGCGAGCGCCATGCCGTGACGGTGAAGCCGGACACCCGCAGCGCCAGCTCCACTGCGTCCAGCTCATGCAGCTCAAAGTCGGCGGCAAAGGGCAGGCTACGCATGAATCCGGCATCGCCGAAGGCCAGGCATAGCCGGCCGCCGCGATGCAGCACCCGTGCCAGTTCATCCAGTACCGGGGCCAGGTTCGGCCAGAAGTACAGGGTGTTGACCGCCAGCGCAGCATCGACGCTGGCATCAGCCAGGGGCAGGGCATGGGCATCACCCTCGCGCAGCGCGGCACGGCCAGCCAGGCCGCTGGCGGCAAGGTGCTGGTTGCCGGCGTCGACCATGGCACTGGACAGCTCGACACCCACGTAGCGACTGCCACTGGCCTGCAGCAGCAGCGGCGCAAAGGCGGCGTTGCCTGGACCGATTTCCAGCACCTGCTCTCCGGCAGCGACGGCCAGCAATGCGATAGCCGCCTGGTTGAGGGCGCCGTTGCTGCGGTTCATCGATTCGCCCACGGCCAGCGCGGCCTCGCCATGGGGCTGCCGCAACTGCGCGGCCAGGGTGCGTGCATCCAGCATCAACATCGTCCGTCGGTAAGGAGTCGGACGTGGCGGCGGCGGGTCCGCCGCAGACCATAGCGCTGGCGGATCGGCTTGGGAAGTAGGGAAACCCCGGCTTGTGGTGATGAGGAAATGTCCAGCGTCGCAGTCGGTGAGAACCAGTTGTCCACAGGGGGTGTGGATTACGCGTGGGCAACTTTGTGGATAAGCGCTGACAGGCGCCACCCCCCTAGGCTGTCAAGATGGGTGGCGAAAAATTCACCGCTGGTGAGGATCGGTGAGTGAAGGGTGAAGGACAGGGGCAGCCCACGCTGTTGCCGGTGGCGGCGCTCGCGGTACCCTGTGGGCCTTGATGCCCCGTGAGACTTCATGAAACGTCACTTCTCGATGCTGCGCGAGTTCCATCTGGCGGACTGGTTCACCCTCGCCAACGCTTTCTGCGGCACCGGCGCGGTGTTTGCCGCAATGCGTTTCCTGCAGGATGGCGAGCGCGGCTACCTGCTGTTCGGCATGGCGCTGATCCCGCTGGCTTTCATTTTCGACGCACTGGACGGCCGCATCGCGCGCTGGCGCAAATCCAGTTCGACCCTGGGCCGCGAGCTCGACTCGCTGTCGGACGTCATTTCCTTCGGTGTCGCGCCCGCAGCGCTGGCCTATGCCTGTGGCATGCAGGGGGGCTGGGACTGGCTGGTGCTGAGCTACTTCGTCTGCTGCGGCGTCAGCCGCCTGGCCCGTTACAACGTGACCGCCGAGGCAATGAGCGGTGACGAAGGCAAGGTGAAGTACTTCGAAGGAACGCCGATTCCCACCAGCCTGGCGCTGGTGATCGTGCTGGCGATCGCCGCCGGCACCGATGCCATCGGCCACGACCTGTGGCTGGGCCAGTGGCAGATCGGCCCCTGGCAGCTGCATCCGTTGGTGCTGCTGTTCGCGTTGTCCGGGTCGCTGATGATCAGCAAGACCCTGCGCATTCCCAAGCCATGACCCAGCCCTGCGGAGGAGCGCGATGACCAGCTCGGCCAATGACGCCGGCAGCAGCGATTTCGAGAACCTCGCCCGGCAGTACTTCGGCGCCTGGGGTGATGCCTTGCGCCATGCAGCCGTGCCGGGAACCCCGGCTGGCGACGACCCGGGCAGCTGGAAGCGCCTGTTCGACTGGTGGGGCCAACTGCTGCCCGGGACCGGTGCTGCCGCGCCCGAAGAGGCGGTGCGGCGGTTCCGCGAGCAGGCTGGCAGCTGGTACGGCACCATGCAGGAAGTCGCTGCACGCTTTGCCGGCCGCGATGCCAGCAGTGCCGAGGTCGCCCAGGCCTGGCGTGAAGCGGTGAAGGGGCAGGGCGACGGCATGCTGCAATGGATGCTGCAGGGGGCCCGCGGCAGCACCCATGTGGACGCTGCTCCGCCCGAGTTTACGGCGTGGTTCCAGCAGTTGCAGACGCTGGCTGGCCCTTGGCTGCAGAGCCCGGCGTTCGGGCCCGGCCGCGAGCACCAGGCACGGTGGCAGGCCCTGCTGCGCGCGCAGGAGGAGTACCAGCAGCATTCGCAGGCCTATGTCGAGCAGATCAAGCAGGCACTGGAAGAGGCGTTCGACCTGTTCGAGCAGCGCCTGGCCGAACACGAGCAGCCCGGCAGCCAGCTGACCAGCGCCCGGGCGATGTTCGATCTGTGGATTGAAGTGGCCGAGGAGGCCTACGCCAAGGTGGCCATGTCCGAGCCGTTCCAACAGGTGTATGCCTCGCTGGGCAACGCACAGATGCGCCTGCGCGCAGGCCTGCAGCGCGAGGTTGAACAGATGAGTGAACGCATCGGCCTGCCCACCCGCAGCGAGATGGATGCCGCCCACCGTCGCATCGCCGAGCTCGAGCGCAGCCTGCGCCGGGTGCAGGCACAGGTGGCGGTGCTTGCCGGTACCGATACGGTCGATCCGGTGGCCCAGCCGGCGCCTGCCAGGGTCAAGCCCGCCGCGCGCAAGCCTGCGGCGAAGAAGGCGGCGAGCAGGGCCGCGCCGGTGAAGAAGCCTGCAGCGAAGAAGGCTGCAGCGAAGAAAGCGTCAGCGAAGAAGTCCACCACCCGCGCGACCACGCGGAAGTCGTAAGCCATGAAAGGACCGCTGGGCTTCAATGCCGATGACCTGATGCAGGAGACCCTGGCCATGCAGCGCAAGCTGATGGAAGGGTTGAAGCTGTTGCCGCAGGTGGAGGATGTCGACTATGGCGCCACCGCCCGCGAGGAAGTCTGGCGCGATGGCAAAGTTGTGCTGTATCGCTTCGTCGGCGAGAACGCGCCGGTGCGCCGCACACCGCTGCTGATCGTGTACGCACTGGTCAACCGACCGTACATGGTGGACCTGCAGGCCGATCGGTCGCTGGTGCAGAAGCTGCTGGCCTTGGGCCAGGACGTATATGTGCTGGACTGGGGTTATCCGGACCGTTCCGAACGCTACCAGACGCTTGAGGACTATCTGCTGCGCTACATCGATGGCGCGGTGGATGCGCTGCGCGCGCGCAGTGGTGGAACGGTCGACATGCTCGGCATCTGCCAGGGCGGCGTGTTCGCCCTGTGCTACGCCGCACTGCGGCGGCAGAAGCTGGGCAACCTGATCACCATGGTCACCCCGGTCGACTTCCAGACCGCCGACAACATGTTGTCGCACTGGGCCCAGCAGGTGGATGTGGATCTGCTGGTGGATACGCTGGGCAACATCCCGGCCGATCTGATGAATGCCAGCTACCTGATGCTCAAGCCATTCCGCCTGAACGTGCAGAAGTACGTGGGCCTGCTCGACATCCTCGATGACAAGGCGGCGCTGGAGGATTTCCTGCGCATGGAAAAGTGGATCTTCGACTCGCCGGACCTGGCGGGTGAAGCCTTCCGTGAGTTCATCAAGCAGTTCTACCAGGGCAACGGCCTGGTCAATGGCACCGTGCGCATCGGCGAAGAGGCGGTGGATCTGTCGCAGGTGACCCTGCCGGTGCTGAACATCTACGCCGAACAGGATCATCTGGTGCCACCGGATGCATCGCGCGCGATGCGTGGCCGGCTGGGCACGCAGGACTACACCGAATCCAGTTTCCGCGGTGGGCATATCGGCATCTACGTCTCCGGCCGCGCACAGCGCGAAGTGCCAGCGACCATCGACAACTGGCTGAAGGAACGCACGCCATGAAACATTCCCCTCTGCTCGCGCTTGCTCTGGCCCTTGCGCCCGGCGTCGCCAGTGCTGCGCCGAGCGCCGATGCGCGCCGCGAGATCGCGCAGTTGATCGGAAGCCTGGACGGCTCCCAGTGCCAGTTCCAGCGCAATGGCAGCTGGTACGGTCCCGCCGATGCGCGTTCGCACCTTCAGCGCAAGTATGACTACCTGCTGAAGAAAGACATGGTCGACACCGCCGAGCAGTTCATCGAGCGTGCCGCGAGCCAGAGCAGCATGAGTGGCAAGGCGTACCGGATCCGCTGCCCCGGCCAGCCCGAACAGACCTCCGCGGCGTGGTTCGGCGCGCGCCTGCAGGCCTTGCGCCAACGCACGCCGTAGACACGGCAGGCGCTACAGTGGCAGCAGCCAGTCAGCCGGGAGACCTCGCCATGAACGCTGTGCCGCGCACCCTGTCGCGCTCGCTGAACGACCGCATGATTGCCGGGGTGATGGGCGGCATCGCCCATCGTTTCGGCTGGAACCCGACCCTGGTACGGGTGCTGTACGTGGTGGTCTCGCTGGCGTCGGCCGCCTTCCCCGGCATCCTGATCTACCTGCTGCTGTGGCTGCTGATCCCCAACGAGGCCGATTGAACACCGCGTCCCGGCCCTGGCCGATCTGGCTGCGCGCGCTGCAGCTGCTGGGCGCGCTGTGGACCGTGCCCAATAGCCTGATCGGCCTGCTTGGCGGTCTGGCCGGGTTGCTGGGTGGTGCGAAGATGCGCTGGAGCGGTCGCGATTGCGCGGTGGTTTTCGACCATTGGCCGTGGGGCCCTGGCGGAGCGATCACCCTGGGCAACGTGATCCTGCACACCGGCCACGACCTCGGCATGTGTTGCCGTACCTACGCCCATCAGGCGGGATGGGGCGTGGAGCCATTGATCCGGCTGGATGACCATGAGCGTGCGCACGTGTACCAGTATCTGGTGCTGGGGCCGCTGTACCTACCGGTGTATCTGCTGTGTGGTGGTGTCAGCGCGCGTAATCCGTTCGAGCGTGCGGCAGATCATTACGCGCGGTTCGGGCACGGCTGGTGGCCGTAGTTTCCAGCCAACGGCGCAGCCCCTCGTGGGTGGTCGCGTAGAGCGATTCATGTGATTGGGCCGGGCAGGTGGGTTGCGCAGGGGCCGCTGCAAGTACGTCCCTGTAAGCTCGGTCGCCGCTTGCTCGTGTGCGCTGTCCTGCGCACACGGCAAGACCGGGGTTGGGCGTCCTGCCCAACCCGCCCGAGGCATGCCTCGGGCCCATGCGGCTCACGCCCCTGCGCAACCCACCTGCCCGACCCCTGACAGTTTCCGGGTGCGTCCAGCCACGGAGAAGAAAAAGAACAGCAGAAGCGGGTCGCGCGCTGCGCTTGCTCGTGCAGAGCCGAGCGTGGGCTCGGCTCTACAGAAAGCGGCCAACCAGGCCGCTTTTGCTTTTGATCTTCTTTTTCTTTTCCGTGGGTGGCGGCAGGCACCAGGAACTTGTCAGCGGCCGGGTGGGTAGGCATTGCGGGGTGTCCGCGGCATGGATGCCGCGGCCAAGCCCCCAGGGATGGGTTTACGGCGTCCCCGCAATGCCTACCCACCCGGCCAGCCCCAGTAATCTGGCTTTTGCATTCCGCGACCAAGCAACCCCACCCACGAGGGGCTGCGCCGTTGGCTGAAACCCCCGTATTCGTTAGCCGGAAGTTAAAGATCCGTAAGCATTCTGCTGCTATCCCGCAGTCATCTGCATGCAACCGATCGTCATTAGTCTTCGTGACGTTCCAGTCAGCTTGGTCGCGGTAAGCTCTATCCCGATGAGCCAACAAGTACCGCTCATCGTGTGCAGTACGCAGTAGCAATTTGGAGGAAGACATCACATGGCAATCGTTCTTTATGTCGGTGGTAGCAAGGATGGCGAGAAGGGCGTGGTGCCCTACGGCTTCAGCAAATCCCGCGCCGATACCGCGCTGGGGCCGGAGTTCTACACGGAGCGGTTCATGGAACTGCAGGGTGTCGGCAAGGTCCGCCTGATGGCGCTGGAGAGCCTGCGTGACGACATCGTCATGCAGCGTGCCGCCCGCCACTACCGCTGACCTTCGCAGTACGCGGCAGGACGCGCCCCACCATCGCGCGTCCGCGCCGGCATCCCAGCCCCGGGGCCAGTCCTAGCCCCTTTTGCCAAGATGCCGGCGTCCAATCCGGACCCACCGCCTGAACCGCCGCTCTGTCAACGCCTTGTCCCTGCCGCCCGCGCATTGCAAGAATGGGCCTTTCCCGCAATGCGGCCCAGGCCGGAAACAATGCACGACGCCAAGCACGCCCAGCGCCAGCTCGCCCAGCAGATCGCCCAGACCATCGCCGATGAAATCGGTGCCCAGACCGCACAGGTCAGCGCCGCCGTCGGCCTGCTCGATGAAGGCGCCAGCGTTCCGTTCATCGCCCGCTACCGCAAGGAAGTCACCGGCGGCCTGGACGACACCCAGCTGCGCAACCTGGAAACCCGCCTGACCTACCTGCGTGAACTGGAAGACCGCCGTGCGGCGGTGCTGGCCAGCATCGGCGAGCAGGGCAAGCTCAGCGATGAGCTGCGCAACGAGATCCTCGCCGCCGACACCAAGAGCCGGTTGGAAGATCTGTACCTGCCGTACAAGCCCAAGCGTCGCACCCGCGCGCAGATCGCCCGCGAAGCAGGACTGGAGCCGTTGGCCGACGGCCTGTTGGGCGACCCGACACAGGACCCGCAGGTCTTTGCCGCCACGTTCGTGGATGCCGACAAGGGCGTAGCCGACACCAAGGCCGCGCTGGAAGGGGCCCGCGCGATCCTGATGGAGCGCTGGGGCGAGGACGCCACGCTGGTTGGCGAGCTGCGCAGCTGGTTGAGCGAGCAGGGCGTGATCCGTGCCCGCGTTGCCGAGGGCAAGGAAACCGAGGGCGCCAAGTACCGCGATTATTTCGAGCACGCCGAGTCGTTGGCGAAGATTCCCTCGCACCGGTTGCTGGCGTTGTTCCGTGCGCGCCGCGAGGAGATCCTGTTCCTGGAGCTGGACCCAGGCAAGGATGCCGAGGCCGGACATCAGTACGCCGAAGGGCGCGTGGCGCACAACGCCGGTATCCGCGATGCGGGACGCCCCGCTGATCGCTGGCTGCTGGACGCCTGCCGCCTGACCTGGCGGGCCAAGCTGCACATGCACCTGCTGCTGGACCTGTTCAACCAGGCCCGTGAGAAAGCCGAGGCCGAAGCCATCGCGGTGTTCGGTGACAACCTCAAGGACCTGCTGCTGGCCGCACCGGCCGGCCCGAAAAGCGTGCTGGGCCTGGACCCGGGCATCCGCACCGGCTGCAAGATCGCCGTGGTAGACGCTACCGGCAAGCTGGTCGCCACCGACACCATCTATCCGCACGAGCCCCGCCGGCAGTGGGAGCAGTCGCTGCAGACGATCAAGCAGCTGTGTGCCAAGCACAACGTGCAGCTGATCGCGATCGGCAACGGCACCGCCAGCCGCGAGACCGACAAGCTGGCCGGTGAAGCCATCAAGGCGCTGGGTGACAACGCGCCGCAGAAGATCGTGGTCAGTGAAGCCGGGGCTTCGGTGTATTCGGCGTCGGAAACGGCGGCCAAGGAATTCCCGGACCTGGACGTGTCGATCCGTGGTGCGGTATCGATCGCGCGCCGCCTGCAGGATCCGCTTGCCGAACTGGTGAAGATCGAGCCGAAGGCGATCGGCGTGGGGCAGTACCAGCACGACGTGGATCAGTACCGCCTGGCGCGTGCGCTGGATGCGCGCGTGGAGGACTGCGTGAATGCCGTTGGCGTGTACGTCAACACGGCGTCGGCTGCACTGCTGTCGCGCGTTTCGGGTCTGTCGTCGACGGTAGCCGAGAACATCGTGCGCCATCGCGATGACAACGGTCCGTTCAAGCGTCGCAAGGACCTGCTGAAGGTGTCGCGCTTGGGCGAGAAGACGTTCGAGCAATGCGCAGGTTTCCTGCGTATCGCCGATGGCGATGAGCCGCTGGATGCATCGTCGGTGCACCCGGAAGCCTATCCAGTGGTCGAGCGCATCGTGGCCAGCACCGCGCGCCCGATCAAGGCGCTGATCGGCGACGGCAGTTTCCTGCGCGGCTTGAAGGCCGAGCAGTTCACCGACGAGACATTCGGTGTGCCGACGGTGCGCGACATCCTCAAGGAACTGGAAAAGCCGGGCCGTGATCCGCGCCCGGAATTCAAGGCGGCCCGTTTCGCCGATGGCGTCGAGGACATCAAGGACCTGCGCGAGGGCATGGTGCTGGAAGGCGTGGTCAGCAACGTGGCCGCGTTCGGTGCGTTCGTCGATATCGGCGTGCACCAGGACGGCCTGATCCATATCTCGGCGCTGTCTGATACCTACGTGAAGGATCCGCGTGACGTGGTCAAGGCCGGCGACATCGTCAAGGTGAAGGTGCTGGAGGTGGACGTGCCGCGCAAGCGCATCGCCCTGACCCGTCGTCTGGAGGACACGCCTGGCCAGGCCACCAGCCGCCCGGGCAGCCGTGACGAACGCAGCCAGGGGCAGGCGCCGCGCCGCGACGCCGCCAACCCCGGGCAGGGACGTGGCCAGGGGCGCAACCCGGGCAATGGCGGACGCCCGGCACAGGCCGCGCCGCCAGCCAACAATGCCCTGGCCGAGGCGTTCGCCCGGGCCAAGCGCAGCTGAGTCCGCCGTCCCCCTCCTGGCGCGATCCGGGCGGGGGACTTGTCGATGTTCCCCGGCAATGCGCACACTTGCGCCGGAAGGGGCGCTTGGGCCCCTGCTGTCGCTGGGGAGTCCATGCCGTCAGCACCATCCGCGCTGTTCCGTGACCGCTGTGGCTCGCCACGGCCTGCGGGCAGCTGCGTCGGCAGGGGAGGCGGCTGATGGCCGATCAGGGCAACAGCGGCAACGCACTGCTGGAGCGCCGGCTGCAGGAACTGGCCGAAGAGCGCCGTCGCCTGGCGATGATCATCGAGGGCACTGCGGCTGGCACCTGGGAATGGAACGTCCAGAGCGGACAGATGCGGGTCAACGAACGGTGGGCCGAGATCGTCGGCTACCGGTTGGACGAACTTGAACCGATCTGCCAGAAGACCTTCATCGCGCTGGTCCATCCGGATGATCTGGCGCTGTCCGATGCGGCCCTGCAGGACCACTTCGATGGCCGCACCGACCATTATGTCTGCCTGTTGCGGATGCGCCACAGGAATGGCCAATGGATCTGGATCCACGATCGCGGACGGGTATTCGAATGGGACGGGCAGGGCAGGCCACTGTGGATGGCCGGCGCCCATGCCGACGTCACCGAACTGCAGCAGGCGCGCCAGGACGCGGCCGAAATGCGGCAGCGCCTGCAGGCGATGGTGGATGCTTCCGACGAAGTCGCGGTGATCGCGACCGACACCGATGGCATCATCACCATTTTCAATACCGGCGCGCAGCGTCTGCTCGGCTACACCGCCGCTGAAGTAGTGGGTGCGCGCCGCCTGGATGCCTTCCACGACCCGGTTGAACTGCAGGCGTGGCTGCGACCGCTGGCGACCGCCGATGGACAGGTTCCAGGTGTGTTCGAGGCACTCAGTGCACGTGCCGACGGCCAGACGTATTCGCGGCAGTGGACACTGCTGCGCAAGGACGGTCAGCGTCGCCAGGTACGCCTGTCAATCAGCCGCATGGATGGCGCCCATGGCGAGCGCATCGGCTATGTCGGCATGGCCATCGACATCACCGAGATCCTGCAGGCGCGCGCCGAGGCTCGTCTTGCGGCGGAAAAATTCGCCGGTGCGTTTACGTCGGCGGCACTGGGCATGGCGCTGGTGTCGCTGGAAGGGCGCTGGCTGGATGTCAACGATGCGCTGTGCCGCATTCTCGGCTACACGCGGGAGGAACTGCTGCAGGTCGATTTCCAGCGGTTGACCCATCCGGCCGATCTGCAGACCGACCTGGCCCTGGTGCAGGACCTGCTGGCGGGGCGACGCACGCACTATCACCTTGAAAAGCGTTACCTGGGCCGTGAGGGCAACACCATCTGGGCACGGCTGTCGGTATCGCTGGTACGCAATGAGCGCGGTGAACCGTTGCATTTCGTGTCGCAGATCCAGGATGTCAGCGCCCAGCGCAGCAGCGAGCAGCGCCTGTTCGAAAGCGAGCAGCGCAGCCGCATCACCCTGGATGCGGTTGCCGACCTGGTACTCAGCGTGGCCCTGGATGGCCACATCGAATATGCCAATGCGGCCGCCGTGCGAATGCTTGCCGGCGATGGAGCGCTGTCGCTGGCCGGGCATCTCGTGCAGGACGTGCTGTCCTTGACCACCGAGTACGCACCGCAATCGCAGCTCGACGTCAGCGTGCTGTTGGACCCGGAAAGCAACGCCGTGGATCTGCATGCCGATCTGCTGCTGCAGATGGGCACCGCCGTGGTGCCGGTTGACCTCACCCGGGCCTGGCTTCGCGACGACGAGGGCCAGGTGCGTGGTGCAGTGTGGGTCCTGCGCGATGACACCCAGCAGCGTGCACGCGAGCGCGAGGCACGGCACCTGGCGGAGATGGACCCGCTGACCGAACTGGGTAATCGCCGCGGCTTCGAAGTACATCTGCAGCAGGCGATCACACGGGTCGAGCGGACCGGGCAGGCGGCGTCACTGATGTACATCGATCTGGACCGGTTCAAGCCGGTCAACGATACCTTTGGTCATCTGGCCGGCGACGCCGTGTTGTGGGCTGTGGCCAGCGTATTGCGCCATGGTGTACGCGACTCGGATGTGGTGGCGCGCCTGGGCGGTGACGAATTCGCGGTGATCCTGTCCGGGTGCAGCCCGCGGCGAGCGGCGCGCATCGGCGGCGAGCTGCTGCATACCCTGGCCAACCTGTCCATTCCGTGGGACCAGCACCAGCTGCGGATCGGCGCCAGCATCGGCATCGCACCGCTTGCTGCCGGCATGAGCGTGGACCAGGCCGTCGCCGCCGCCGATGCCCAGTGCTACCGGGCCAAGGCGATGGGCCGCAACAATGTGCAGGTGCAGGGCGAAATCGGCGAACTGCCCGGGGGCTCGCCGGCGGACGGCGGCGACCTCAGCGACGGCTGATCTCAACCTGTGAGAGGGGCGCGGCGAATACTGCGCCAACGCCCCACCTTTGCAGGAAAACAACATGACGTCCTGGAACCTGAGTGCAGTCCGTGCCTATGCGCCGGCCATTGTCGGCTGGTCCCTGGCTCTTTCCGGCTGGCTCCGGCTGGAGCAGCTGCGCAACGACCAGCAGGCCCGGATGCTGGTCCCCGTAGTCCAGTGGGGCGTGGCGCTGATGCTGCTGGTCACGCTGGGCTGCATCGTCGCTGCCAGCGTGATGATCTGGCGCGCCGGGCGTCGCGATGCGCAGCAACGTGGGTAGCGGATCTGCTGCGTTGATCAGGTGCGGGCCTCAGCGCAGCACCTCTTCGGCATCCACCAGATGCACGTCGTGCATCATGTTGAGGTAGGCCTCGTAGTAGCCTTTGTGCGAAGCGCCAACGATGGCCAGCAGGCGCGTTCCCGGCCGCTGGCCCAGCACTTCGCGGATGTTGGCGACCATGCGCAGGTTGCGGGTTTCCCAGTAGCCCACATAGTTGCGACCAAAGCCCTGGGGAGAGGGTTCGACCAGCGCGGCTCCGAAGTCCGCCTGGTAGGCCTGCAAGCCGACGCCGGGGCGATTGTAGGCACGGTACAGCTCCAGCACGCCTCCGACCTTGCCGACATTTGCATACAGCGGTTCGTCGGCGTCCCGCCGTGCGTTTGCATGTGGATTGTCCCAGGCCGACATGATCGCTTCGCGTGCTGCCTTCTCGTCCTTGGGCGCGGTTGGCGAATCGGCGGTGTGGTCGTCCACTGCCCACAGGCGTTCCAGGCCCAGGCGGGCAGCGAGGACTGCCGCCACCAGGTTGGTTTCATTGCGGCGGGTCAGGCTCTTGTCGAGAATCTCGACCAGCGCAGCATCCAGCCCGTCGCCGGCGACGCGCTCCTGCACAGGCAGGCGCAGCCATTGCACCTGCGCCGATCCGCGCTCGCCAGCGGCCAGGAACACCGCGGCCAGATGCCGACGCTGCGCTGCTGTGGGGCTTGCCGGCCACGCCGACAGCAGGCGTCCCATCTCGACGTTGGCGTCGGGCACGTCGAGGCCGGTGGCGACGCGGGCCGCGTCGGTGTCGAAGCAGTAGGTTTCAACGCTTTCGGCATAGCGGCCGGGATTGCGACGCATGAAGTCGCACTGCAGGCCGGACAGGTTTTCGGTGGCAATCGCCTCCGGGCGCCAACGTGCCAGGCGCTGCAGCAAGGGCTCCAGCAGGGCCGGCTCGAAGGTCTTTGGCAGTTCCGACAGATGTGCTGTCCCAAGCACCAGTACTTCGTTGTGGCGACCGGCGGGTGGCCCCTTCAGCTGGTCAGGATGGAAGCTGGGCCGGAACCCCGCGTCACTGGCCAATGCGCCGGCACTGCACAGGCTGAGGATGATGATGGCGCTCAAGCGTCGAAGCATGCTGCCTCCCAGGAAAGATCCAGTCAGTGGGCGCATGCTGCCGGCAGTGCGCAGGCAAGGGATGTCCCGATGGTCATTGCAACCTTATGCGTGCTTGCCGCATCCCCTTTCCGTCGGCGCTGGTCCAGAATGGTGGCTGGAAGACTTCCGGAAGCGCGTCATGGATGAAATCGCCACCATCGTAGCCGCAGGTGCCGTGCTGGGTGCACTGGCCGGCTGGATCGGGCCGGGCAGATGGCGGTGGCAGCTGTTGCGGCTGGCACCGTTGCTGCTGGTGCCGTTCGCGTTGTACATCCTTTCCACCCGCAACTGGTTCCTAGGTGGCGGCGGGCCACTGGTGGAACCCTCCCTGCTGGTCGTCTGCGGCAGTCTGGGCTACCTGCCGGGCGTGCTGGCAACGATGCTGCTGCGCTGGATTCTGCGGCGCGCTGCCGACCAGGGGCTGGCCCCCTAAAGTAGTTGGCCGCCCCGCCGATACCTTCTCTGGAGCCCGCTGCTGGCTCCCGCTGCCGGACCCGAGGCTGCCTCCGATGGGCGGCCCGTGCCGTGTGCTTTGCCGCTGTTTGATGACGATCGCAGCTGCCTTACTGTTTCTGCCAGTCGCTCGAGTGACGCCTTCCGGCGTCTGCAGTCCCAGGCAATCGAAGTTGCCGCCGGGCATCCCGCCCGGCGGGTCGCAACCGCTACCCGGACACCGAGGATCAGACGATGCTTATTTCAGGCTCCATGGAAGGTGCTCAGGCGCCGGCCGAAGTGCTCACCCGTTGGTCTCCCCTGCGCGCGCTGCGGGGGGTGTTGGGCAGGCAGCGCCGCGCCACGGAGGTGGCCGATCAGCATCGGCGGCACGTCGAGCTTGAGGCCCAGGTGGCCGCACTGCACCGGGTGCAGGCGGTCATCGAGTTCGCCCTCGACGGCACGATCCTGCAGGCCAATGACAACTTCCTGCAGGCAGTGGGATATCGCCTGGATGAGATCCAGGGCAGGCATCATTCCCTGTTCGTCGATTCCGAGGACGCGCGCAGTAGTGGATACCGCGACTTCTGGGCGCGACTGGGTCGCGGTGAATTCGATGCAGGGCAGTACCGGCGCTTCGGCAAGGGTGGGCGCGAGATCTGGATCCAGGCGTCCTACAACCCGGTGCTTGACCAGCACGGGCGGCCATACAAGGTGGTCAAGTTCGCGACCGATATCACGGTGCAGAAGCAGCAGGCGGCCGAGTCGGCGGGGCAACTGGCGGCCATCGACAAATCGCAGGCGGTGATCGAGTTCAGCATGGATGGCCGCATCCTGGCGGCCAATGCGAACTTCCTGGCCGCCACCGGCTATACGCTGGAAGAGGTGCGTGGCCAGCATCATTCGCTGTTCGTCGAGCCCGACTACCGGGCCAGTGTCGAGTATCGGCGCTTCTGGGAGAAGCTCGGCTCCGGCGAGTACGACGCAGGCCAGTACCGTCGGCTGGGCAAAGGTGGCCGTGAAGTGTGGATCCAGGCGTCGTACAACCCGATTCTCGACGCCGGCGGGCGACCGTTCAAGGTCGTCAAATACGCCACCGACATCACCGCACAGGTGCATGACAGCCAGGCCATGCAGCGCGCCGTGGCGCAGACACGCGAGGTGGTGGCGTCGGCAAAGGAGGGCGACCTGACCCGAAGCATTGCCATGGCTGACAAGAGCGGCCCGATCGCCGAACTCTGTGGCGGCGTCAACGCGCTGGTCGAAGCGATGGCGGCCATCATCGGTCAGATCAAGTTCGCCGCAGACACCATTGCGGTCGGTGCGAGCGAGATCGCCGAAGGCAACAATGACCTGTCCCAGCGCACCGAGCAGCAGGCGGCGTCGCTGGAAGAAACCGCCGTGTCGATGAAGGGGCTGGCCGAGACCGTGCAGCGCACCGCGACCAACGCGCGCCAGGCCAGCCAACTGGCCGGCGGCGCCGCCGATGTGGCCGCACGGGGTGGCCAGGTGGTACATGAAGTGGTCTCGACGATGGAGCTGATCAACGCGTCCTCGCGTCGTATCGTCGACATCATTGGTGTGATCGATGGCATTGCCTTCCAGACCAACATCCTGGCATTGAACGCGGCGGTGGAAGCGGCGCGTGCCGGTGAGCATGGTCGTGGTTTCGCCGTGGTTGCCACCGAGATCCGCGAGCTCTCGCATCGCTCGGCGGGTGCGGCAAAGGAAATCAAGCAGCTGATCGATGCGTCGGTTGCCAACGTCGGCGCCGGAACGGCGCAGGTCGAGAGCGCAGGGCGGACCATGGACGAGATCGTGGTCGACGTGCGTCGGGTCAGTGACCTGATGACCGAGATCAGTGCCGCTGCGCAACAGCAGAGCGACGACATCCAGCAGATGAACCACGCGGTGGATCTGATCGACCAGGGCACGCAGCAGAATGCGGCGCTGGTGGAAGAGGCCTCAGCGGCCGCGCGCAGCATGGAGGAGCAGTCCTCTCAGCTGTTGCAGACGGTGGCAGGGTTCCGTGTGCACGCGGGGGCCGGTGCAGGACATGGCCATGGCGTGCATGCGCCGGCGCTGCGGGTGGTGTAGCGCGTAGAACCGCGCCGGCCTATGGGGCGGCGCGGCTTTCGCCCTGGCCGCCATGCAACTGCGGGGGAGTGTGCGCATACATCCAGAAGTCGCGCGGTTGCCCGCGGACATGGCGATAGGAACGCAGCAATCCCTCGCGTTGCATGCCTGCGCGTTCGAGCACGGCAATCGATCGCAGATTGCTGTCGAGCACCGTGGCCTGGACGCGCACGCAACCCAGTGCGGTATGCGCCCAGGCAATGACCGCGCGCGCCGCCCCGGTCGCCAGCCCGCGTCCCTGATGGGCTGGGGACAGGTCGTAGGCCAGTTCAGCCCGGTGGTGCTCGATGTCGATGTCGTTGAGGCCGACAGTGCCCAGCAACTGATCGACACTGTCGAGGATCGCCCAGCGGCGGCATCGTGTGTTGCGCGCATGATCGACGATCTGCCGCTGCAGAGCCTCTGCAGAGACATCGCCCCAGCTGGTGTGCTCGATCACGCCCGGCAGCGACAGGTAGTTCGACCAGGCGACCGCGTCTGGAAGGACCAGTTCGCGCAGGTGAGCCTGGAACGCTGGGGGAAGGGAGGGAGCGGAGTGCGATGCCATCGCTCCAGTGTCGACGGCGTTGGTCGGGCAGGGCAAGGCCGGAAACGACAAAGGCCAGGTCGTAGACCTGGCCTTTGATCGTGGTGCCGGTGAAAGGACTCGAACCTTCATGGGGTCACCCCCGGCTGATTTTGAGTCAGCTGCGTATACCATTCCGCCACACCGGCAGCAGCGGGCTAGTGTACCCGAGCCGGGCGGGCGTTCATAGAGGTGCGGACGAACGGAGTCGAAATGGCATTCAACTGTCGGTATCGGCCGACTGCTGGCTATACTGGCAAGGCTTAACAGGCACGGAGCGATAGCTTATGTCAGCGTTGCAGGACCTGCGGGTGCTGGTAGTGGAGAACGACGAGATGAGTGCGGCGCTGCTGCAGATGCAGCTGGTGCATTCCGGTGCTCTGGTCGTTGGTCTTGCCGCGTCCGTTGCCGAGGCACTGCGCCTGCTGGAAGAGGCCAGCCCTGACGTGGCCCTGCTGGATTACCGGTTGGCCCACAACGAGACCAGTGAACCGGTCGCTGCGGCGCTGGCCGCGCGCGGGGTGCCGTTCGTTCTCGCCACCGGCATGACCGCCGAACAACTGCCGGTCGCGATGCGATCGGGTGTGCTGTTGATCAAGCCCTATCTGTCGGCGGAACTGTCCAAGGCATTGGTCCGCGCAGTGGGGCGCTCCAGCGCAAACGCCTGATCCGACCGCTCAGGCGGCTTCTTCGTAGACATAACGGATCTCCTCGCGGTCGTCGAGGATGGCGTACTGCGCCGCCAGGTTGTCCGGGTCCGGGTTGAGCCAGGCGTCCAGATGCTCGGCGCGGATCGGGAGTACACCCCGGTCATGGCCGGCAGCGGCAACATCGATTGACGGTCCATCGGTGATGGTGGCGAACGACAGCAGGCGTCCGTCCGGGCCCTCCCATTCCGCCCACAGGCAGGCCAGCAACAAGTCGCGCGGCGGATCAGGGCGGAACTCCAGCACCACGTCCTGTTCCTTCTCGTCGTTGTGCAGGGTGCGGCCGGCAATGGCGTGGCGAGGAACGTGCTCGTAGAAGGCCTGTACCACCACCACGCCGTGGCGCAGCCCGAAGGCTCCGCGCCAATAGCCTTCCAGGCTGTCCCGCCGCGCATTGTAGGTGCCGGGATAGAGGACATCGTTGCGCGCGGGCTTGTCCGGAAGCCGGCATTGATAGCGCATCGGCTTGATCACGCGCCGGCCATTCTCGCTGACCATCACCGGCGCGTAGGTGCCGGGAAAAATACGGTTGTCGCGTGGCAGCAGCTGTTCCCGATGCAGGTCGTCCAGACGTGCCTGCGCGCGGTCGATGCGGTTGCCGGCAACGCGCAGGTCATTGCGCGCCTTCTGCGTGGGTCGGGTGGCCAGGGTCGCATTGGCGATGTCGCGACGCTCAAGCTGCCGCTCCAGCTCAGCCTGCAGCTGCTGCCGCTCCTGTGCATGCCATTGCCGGATCTTCGCCACGATGTCGCGGCCCAGTTCGGTGCGCGCACCGGCAAATCCGTCGTCCATCGCTTTCGGCGTTTTCGGTCGTTTCTTGCCGGGATCATGCGCATAGAGTTCGGCGAACTCCTCCAGGGAGAGGACGGCGCCGAACTCGCGCACCAGTTTGGCGTAGTCGGCGCGGATCAGGGCGGAATAGCACATGGGACTCTGCCGGAAGATGGGTCGCAGCGGCTGCGACGTGGATGCGGCAGGATAGCTCGACCTTCCAGGAGACGTTGCATGAATGATCCAGAGACGATCCAGTTCCGCGAGGCGGTGCCGACGGTTGAGGACTACTGCCAGCTGCGTGCGCTGGCCGGGCTCAGTGCAAGGACCCATGAGGCGGCGACGCGGGCATTGCCCAATACCGTTTTCGGTGTCTGTGCCTACCAGGGCAGCGAGCTGGTAGCGATGGGCCGGATCATCGGCGATGGTGGTTGCCACCTGCAGGTCTGCGATATCGCCGTGCTGCCGCGCCTGCAGGGGCAGGGTCTGGGCAAGGCGGTGATGCAGCGTCTGAGCGACTGGATGCAGGGCAACCTGCCGCCGTCGGCGTATGTGAGTCTGTTGGCCGATGGCGAGGCACATCGGCTGTATGCGCAGTTTGGCTTTGCGGCGACCGCGCCAGCCTCGATCGGCATGTATCGCCGGTTCTGAAACGCGGTCACCAGGGAATCGCAGGCAAAGAAAAACCCCGGCCGAAGCCGGGGTTTCAAAGATTGGCGTCCCCACGGGGATTCGAACCCCGGTCGCCACCGTGAAAGGGTGATGTCCTAGGCCTCTAGACGATGGGGACGCACGAAAAACTTTGAGTTGTAGAACTTTCGACGGCCTAATGCCGAAAGTGGTGGAGCCAAGCGGGATCGAACCGCTGACCTCCTGCATGCCATGCAGGCGCTCTCCCAGCTGAGCTATGGCCCCATGAAACCAGGATTCCTGCTGGGAGCAGGGTCCTCTTTGAAACTGGCGTCCCCACGGGGATTCGAACCCCGGTCGCCACCGTGAAAGGGTGATGTCCTAGGCCTCTAGACGATGGGGACGCACGAAAAACTTCAAGTTGTAGAACTCTCGACGGCCTAATGTCGAAAGTGGTGGAGCCAAGCGGGATCGAACCGCTGACCTCCTGCATGCCATGCAGGCGCTCTCCCAGCTGAGCTATGGCCCCGTGTTACCGAGCCGCCTATCATACCTGCCTGTTCACATTTGTGGAAGCTTTTTTTGAAGCTTTTTCATCGAATCGTTCATTGCCACAAGGGCAGGAGCGTTCCGACGCCACAACCTGAATGCCGGTGGGCGGTGAACAAAAAAGACCCGGTTATCGGCCGGGTCCTCGTTGTTCATGATGAGTGGCGTCCCCACGGGGATTCGAACCCCGGTCGCCACCGTGAAAGGGTGATGTCCTAGGCCTCTAGACGATGGGGACGCAGATCTCATCAATGTTCTTTGCGACCTTTCGACGGCCTAATGCCGAAAGTATGGTGGAGCCAAGCGGGATCGAACCGCTGACCTCCTGCATGCCATGCAGGCGCTCTCCCAGCTGAGCTATGGCCCCACGTCGCTGAGGAGCGAAATAATAGCTGTGCCCCCGGGGGTTGGCAAGCGCTTTGTTGCACTTTTCTTCACGTAACGCGCGCGATGGCGCAGCTGCGTTTTCCGCCTGCCGGGCGGCACATGTGTCGATGCACAAGCGAAGGGTTCAGCGGTCTTCCCCGGTGAGCGCTGCCAGGATCGGGCACTGGTCGAGCGCGCCATGTCCGGGGCAGGCATCGACCAGTTGCGAGAGGGCGCCATGCATGCGCTGCAGTTCGGCCATCCGCAGTTCGATGTCCTGCAGTCGAATCCGCGCGGTGTCACGCACGCTGCCCATGTCCTGCGGAGGATGATCGCTGAGGGAAAGCAGTTCACCGATCTCCTCCAGGCTGAAGCCCAGAGTCTTTGCCCGGCGGATGAAGCGCAGGCGTCGTAGATCCTGCTCGCCGAAGATGCGATAGCCACCTGCCGTACGTGCCGCGGTGGGCAGAAGCTGCTGACGTTCGTAGTAGCGGACGGTGTCGATGGGGACGCCGGCTTGGCGTGCCAACTGACCAATGTTCACGGCGGACTCCTCTGGACCTGCCGTGCATAGTCATCCCTGGACTCTGGTCAAGAGTCAAGGCTTTGCCTGCGTCGCCCATTCAGCACACTTTGCAACTTTCTTCATAGCCCCCGGGGCAAAGCAGTTCCTACCCTCAACCTGAACCGGCCGCTCGACGGCCTGAACCGGAAGAGGAGGTGGGGAGTGGAGGGAATCAGCAACGAAGGATTCGTCGAGGTTGCGGTGGTTGAATACCCCGGAGGCGACCCGTCGGCTGCATCGGTGCTTGCCGAAATGGCGCACGTCGCCAATCGTCTGGCGCAGCAGCAACGACGGCCCTGCAAGCGGGTGCTGGTCACCCGCTGGATTGTGCCTGCCAGCAATACCGGCGTGCATCGCATTGCCGGTGCCGAAATGCTGGACGCGGCAATTCCCGCAGTGATCGCCTTGCCGGGCCAGGTCAGTTCCGGTGCGTCGCTGCGCGCCGAGGATGTCCTGCTGGATTGGTTGCGGGCCCACTACGACGGCGGCAGCCTGCTGGCCGCCGCAGGTGACGGGGTGAGTGTGCTGGCGCGGGCCGGTCTGCTGACCGGGCGCACGGTATCCGGCCCTGACCTCAACCGTCATCCGGCGCTGCAGGTGCAGGTCGGCAGCTGGGCACCCAGTGAGCGGGCACTCGTCGATGATGGCGATCTGCTCACCGTGGGCGGGGCCCAGGCCTGGCGCTTCCTCGGTCTGCGCCTGCTGTACCGGCTGCACGGCCAGGGCGTGGCCAGCGCGGTGGCACAGCAGTTGGGGATAGTGGTGCCAGTGGGGATCCAGCAGGATCTCGAGCGATTCAGTGCCAACTTCGCCCATGGTGACCGTGACGTGCTGAAGGCGCAGCGCTGGCTGCATACCACGGCTGCACGTGGGGCGACGCTGGGGGCAATCTGTGAGATCGCCGGCCTGGAACCGCGCACCCTGCAACGCCGTTTCCTGAAGGCGACCGGGCTGCGGCCCATCGAGTACTGCCAGCGACTGCGCGTGGCCAAGGCGCAGACGTTGCTCCAGCAGGGCGCCAGCATCGACGAAGTTGCCTGGGGGGTGGGCTACGCTGATCAGAGCGCATTCCGCCGGCTGTTCCTGCGCATCGTCGGCATGACGCCCGCCAACTATCGTCGCCACGTCAGCAGCAAACGCCGCGATCGACCGCTGACGTCTGCCGTGGCCGGCAGCCTGCGTGGGTTGAGCGCCTCACCGGGCACGCAACTGGGGCGCAACGCCGCTTGATGAACGATGTTGGATGCGTCGTGCTTGCATCGCGGGCACGACGATTTGACCATGCAGGTCTCTGCAGGCGAGAGCGGGTGAATTGATGTCGAGTATTGGGCCGGTGCCGATGCCGGTGGTGTTGATCCTGATCTTCCTGTTTCTGGCAATGGCCATTGCGCGGATCTGGTCGCGTGGTGAGCCAGGGCAGGTTCGGCCGCCCGTGGCTGGAATGGTGCTGGACATGTTGCTGGTGGGTCTGCTGTGTGGCCGACTGTCCTTTGTCGCAGCGCATTTCAGCCTCTACCGTGAAGCTCCCTGGAGCGTGCTGCAGATTGCCGATGGCGGGTACCACCTGCCCGTCGTCGTTGGCACTGGATTTGCCTGGGCGCTGTGGCGGCTGCGCGGGCAGCGCCCGTTGAGGGCGCCGGTGCTGGCAGGTGCCCTGGCTGGATTGCTGTTGTGGGGCGGCGCAAGCCAGGGGCTCGCGTACTGGCAGGCACAGCAGATGCCGCTGCCCACATTGCAGGTGGTCGACCTGCAGGGCAGGGCGATTGACCTGAAGCAGTTTCATGGCAAGCCGCTGGTGCTGAATCTGTGGGCCAGCTGGTGTGGCCCGTGCCGCCGGGAGATGCCGGTGCTTGCGACGGCGCAACAGAAACATGCCGATATCCAGTTCGTCTTCCTCAACCAGGGCGAGACTCTTGTGGAGGTCCAGACCTTTCTTGCCGCTGAACACATCGCGCTGGGCAACGTCCTGCTGGATGAGTCATCGGCTGCGTCGACCACGCTGGACGTCCGGGCTTTTCCTTCCACGCTCTTCTTCGATGCGCAGGGGCGGTTGCGGGAACTGCATCTCGGCGAACTGACCCAGGCCGGTCTTGAACACAAACTGCGCCGGCTACGGTAGCCTGCGCTGGCATCCCACTACGGAGTTTCCATGTTGTCGATTTCCCCGCGCATCGCGCATACGCTGATGCTGCCGGCCATGCTGGCGCTGGCTGCCTGCAGCCAGGCACAGACCCCACCGGGCAAGGGTGCCGCTGCACCGGCAACGGCTTCGGCAACGGCAGCCGCCAGGAAGGGTGAGTTGCCGGCTGTCCTGAAGGGCATCGAGAAGCATGGCTTCGAGGTGGTCTCCGAGTTCGACGCGCCGGGCGGCCTGCGCGGCTTTGCCGGCATGGTTGGCGGCCAGCAGCCGGCGGCGGCTTACGTGACCGCCGATGGCAAGCATGTGCTGGTGGGCAGCCTGTTCGACGCCGAGGGCAACGAAGTTGCAGCCGAGACGCTGGAGAAGCTGGTTGCCGCGCCGATGTCGGCCAAGATGTGGAGCAAGCTGGAGACCAGTGCCTGGGTACGCGATGGCAGGGCCGAAGCGCCGCGCGTGGTGTACACCTTCAGTGATGCCAACTGTCCTTATTGCCACAAATTCTGGGAGGCGGCACGGCCCTGGGTCGACGCAGGAAAGGTGCAGTTGCGCCACATCATGGTCGGCGTGATCCGTGAGGACAGTCCGGCCAAGGCGGCGGCGATCATGGCCGCACGCGATCCCAGTGCCGCACTGCTGGAGAACGAGCATCAGTTCGATCGTGGTGGCATCAAGCCGCTGCCCAGCATCAGCCGGGAGATCGCGGCCAAGCTGGATGCCAACCAGGTGCTGATGGTGGAGATGGGCTTCCAGGGCACGCCGGGCATCCTGTTCCAGGATGCACAGGGCCAGGTGCAGCGACGTGCCGGCCTTCCGCAGGGCAATGATCTGCAGGCGGTACTCGGCCCGCGCTGAGGCCCCCGGGCTGCGGAACCGAGTGACAGGCCCACATGGCGACATGTGGGCCTGTTGCTTTCTGCGACAGTCCCGGCGAAGAGGGCTGCGCACGTCACGAACAGATGTCACGTCTGAATCGTGACTGACATCAAGCATTTCGCTTTGATCCCAATCAAGGCCAAAAACGACAGTCGAACTAGCCTTGGCGCATGGAATACAGCGTCACTGCGCTATGGATGCCGCACACGTCATGCCCTCGAGAGGGCGTGCGCGCAATGCCATTCACGACACTCTCACCCAGCGCTTGTTACCCAGACCCCTGCGGTCGCCACCCCTTAGGCAGCGCTGCCGCAGTGGAAGCGACTCCGGCGCTGTCCGGGCAGGTGGGGCAATGTCATCGCCCTGTTGCCTGCATCGCGCAGGCTGGCGACGGTCGTCCACGCAGTACCCGCATTTCCAGCAACGGCTCGTTGAGGTCGGGGCGGCGCACGCGCGCTGCACGGCCGGACCGCCGCAGTTTCAGTCCAGGGAGGATGCAATGCGCTTGGCGGTACTGAGTCTGGGGTGTCTGACGGCGATGGCAGCGATGCCGTTGCACGCACAGGATGATGCGCAGGCATTGCGTCGGGAGATCGACGCGATGCGGCAGACGCTGCAGGGCATGCAGCAGCGTCTGGACCAGCTTGAACGACGAGAAGAGCACGCGGCTGCGGCTCCCGTTGTACTGCCGTCGCCCACTGCACCGCAGGCGACCACGACGGTGTCAACCGCCAGCGGCATCCTGCACCCGACCCAGGTTCCCGGCGTGTCGCCGACCGTGCTGCCCCAGCGTGAATCGGTGGCCGATCCGTCAACGGCGGCCTCGCGCCCGGACAGCGCCGCCGGCCCGACCGATCCGGACCTGAAAGGCTTCTTCGCCATTCCCGGCACCGACACCGTGATCCGCATCGGTGGCTATGCCAAGCTCGATGCGATCGCGGATTCGCGCGGCGCCGGGGACGAGGATCAGTTCATTCCCTCGTCGATGCCGGTGGGCGGCAGCCATCGCGACGTCTCGAACTTCAATATCCACGCCAAGCAGACGCGTTTCAGCTTCGAGGCGCGGCGTCCAACCACGCACGGCAACCTGCGCTTCTATCTGGAGAATGATTTCTTCGGCAGCAGCGATGGCTATGAATTCCGCCTGCGCCATGCCTACGGTCAGCTTGGCAACACCTACGCAGGCTATGGCTATTCCAGCTTCATGGATCCGGACAGTTTGCCCGACACGCTGGATTTTGCTGGGCCCGGCGGTGCCGGCTACCTGCTTGTGGCCGGCATCCATCACAGCTTTGCACTGGGCAAGGGCAACACCCTGACGCTGGCCGCCGAAGACCCGGACACCGAGCTGGCCGGCGCCAGCGATGCGATGGCGGCAGTCAATCGACTGCCGGATGTGAGTGCCATCGCGCGCATGGAGCGTGACTGGGGCCACCTGCAACTGGGCGTCGTGGCGCGCAGTCTGGCCTACGACGGCGATGCCCGCCGTGACCGCGTCTTTGCCGGTGGCGCGCAGCTCAGTGGCTCGGCCTCGGTGGGGGAACGCGATCTGTTGCTGTTCGGCGCGCTGGGCGGCCGCGGCCTGAGCCGCTATACCGCCGATCTCACCGGTTCCGGTCTTGACGCGGTGGTAGGTGCCGATGGACGCATCGATGCGCTGGACCTGCACGGTGGCTTCGTCGGTTACACCCATTACTGGTCGGATCTGTGGCGCTCGAACCTGATCTACGGCCAGCTGACCCTGGAACGCAATGCGGCGCTGCCCACCGATGCATTCCGGCAAAGCCGCTACGGCGTGTTCAACCTGATCTGGAGCCCGGCACCGTCGTGGACGATGGGCATGGAACTGCTGTACGGCCGCCTGCAGCAGCAGAGCGGAGCGCGCGGCGACACGGTCCGGGTGCAGGGCAGCCTGCAATACAACTTCATCAAGTAAGCGCCAGCGGCAGCACGCCAGCGTAGCCATTCCCCACGCCCGGGTTCACCGGGCCCATGCCAGGTACAGGAGATTGTCATGGCAGAAGCAAAGAAAATCGGGGTGGTCGGAGCCACCTTCCTCGTCGCCGGCAACATGATGGGCTCAGGGGTGTTCCTGCTGCCCTCCAGCCTGGCCAAGATCGGTACCGCCTCGATATGGGGGTGGCTGATCACCACGGCCGGTGCGCTGCTGCTGGCTTTCGTGTTCGCCAAACTCGGCAAGCTGGCGCCCAAAGCGGGTGGCCCGTATGCGTATGCACGCGATTGGTTCGGTCCCTACATGGGCTTCCAGACCAACACCATCTACTGGTTCGCCAACTGGATCGGCAACGTTGCCATTCCCATCGCGGCGGTGGGCTACTTCAGCTACTTCTTCCCGATCCTGTCCGAGCCGCTGGTGCGCTGCATCGCGGTGCTGATCCTGGTGTGGGCGTTGAGCTTTGCCAACATGATCGGACCGGCGTTCGTCAGCCGCGTGCAGACGGTCACCACCAGCTTCGCGCTGGTGCCGATCCTGGGCATCGCCATCTTCGGCTGGTTCTTCTTCGATGCCGACATCTTCAAGGGCGCGTACAACGTGTCCGGCGAATCGAACTTCGGTGCGATCTCCAGTGCGGCGGCACTGACCCTGTGGGCCTTCATCGGCGTCGAGTCGGCCTCGGTCACGGCCGGCGTGGTTGAAAACCCGGAGAAGAACGTCGCCCGCGCCACCCTGGCGGGTGTGTTCCTGGCCGCCATCGCCTACATCGCCAGCTCGTCGGTGATCATGGGCATGGTGCCCAACGGCGAACTGCAGACCTCTGACGCACCGTTCGCGCTGGCAGCGGCCAAGGCCGTCGGAGGCTGGGGTGGTGCGCTGGTCAGCCTGTGTGCCTTCGTCGGCGCGGCCGGTTCGCTGGGCGGCTGGATCCTGCTGACCGCGCAGAGTGCCAAGGCGGCTTCCGATGATGGCCTGTTCCCGAGCATCTTCAGCAAGACCAACAAGGACGACGTGCCGGTCAAGGGCGTGCTGATCGTGGCCGTGCTGATGACGCTGGCGGTGCTGGTGACCTCCACCTCGAAGACCGCTTCGGCCCAGTTCGACGTGATCACCTCGGCGGCGGTGGTGTTGACGCTGCTGCCGTACATCTACTCGTGCGTGGCCTGCTATTTCGTGGTGGAGCGTTCGCACACGCTGGTGCACACCGGTGCGTTCTGGACCCTGACCAGCCTGACGGTCGTGTACTGCCTGTGGGCGATCTACGGCTCGTCGGGAACGATCGTGCAGTACGCCTTCCTGTTCGTGCTGTTCATCACTGTGTTCTATCCCTTCTTCAGCGAGGAGCGTCGCCAGCAGCGGCAGCGTTCCCGCGAGGCGGCGGCGATCTCTGCCGGCGCCCAGCGTTCCTGAGTTAGACAAGGAGAATCAACGTGTATTTCAAGTCCCTGGACTATCCGGTCATCGTCATTGACGGCGACTACGATTCGCCGCGTATCGGCGGCATCCTCATCCGTGCACTGGTGGAAGAGCTGCGCAGCAATGACCAGCGCGTGCTGTGCGGTCTGAACCTGGATGACGCGCGCGCCGGCGCCCGTACCTACGTGGCCGCTTCGGCGGTGCTGATCTCGATCGACGGCAGCGAGGAGGTCGATGGCGAGTTCCAGCGCCTGACCGCCTTCCTGCGCGAGCAGAGTGCGCGCCGGGCCAACCTGCCGGTGTTCCTGTACGGCGAGCGACGCACCATCGAGAAGGTACCGAGCAAGCTGCTCAAGTACATCCACGGCTTCATCTTCCTGTTCGAAGACACCAAGAGCTTCATCTCGCGGCAGGTGATGCGTGCGGCCGAAGACTACATGCAGAACCTGCTGCCGCCGTTCTTCAAGGCGCTGATCCACCACGCGGCCGAGTCGAACTATTCCTGGCATACACCGGGCCATGCCGGCGGCGTGGCCTTCACCAAGTCACCGGTCGGGCGCGCCTTCCACCAGTTCTATGGTGAGAACACGCTGCGCAGCGATCTGTCGATTTCGGTGCCGGAGCTGGGCTCGCTGCTGGACCACACCGGCCCGATCAAGGAGGCCGAGGACGAGGCCGCGCGCAACTTCGGCGCCGACCACACCTTCTTCGTCACCAACGGTACGTCGACGGCCAACAAGATCGTGTGGCACGGCACCGTGGCCCGTGGCGACGTGGTGTTCGTCGACCGCAACTGCCACAAGTCGCTGCTGCATTCGCTGATCATGACCGGCGCGGTGCCGGTGTACTTCACGCCCAGCCGCAATGCGCACGGCATTATCGGCCCGATCAGCCTGGACCAGTTCACCCCGGAAGCCCTGCAGCAGAGCATCGCGGCCAATCCGCTGGCCAGCAAGGCCTATCAGGCCGGCTCCAAGCCACGTATCGCGGTGGTGACCAACTCGACCTACGATGGCTTGTGCTACAACGCCGAGAAGATTGCCGAGGAGATCGGCAGTGCGGTCGACTTCCTGCATTTCGATGAGGCCTGGTACGCCTATGCCGCGTTCCATCCGTTCTACGAGAACCACTACGGCATGGCCAAGGGCAAGCCGCGCGAGCAGGACGCGATCATCTTCACCACCCATTCCACGCACAAGCTGTTGGCCGCGTTCTCGCAGGCATCGATGATCCACGTGCGCAATTCGGCCAGCCGCGACCTGGATGCCGAACGCTTCAACGAATCGTTCATGATGCATACCTCGACCAGCCCGCATTACGGCGTGATCGCGGCGTGTGATGTTGCCTCGAAGATGATGGAAGGGGATGCGGGGCGTTCGCTGGTGCAGGAAATGCATGACGAGGCGATCGCCTTCCGCCGGGCGATGCTGCATGTACGCGACGATCTGGGCCGCGATGACTGGTGGTTCAGCGTGTGGCAACCGACAAAGGTCGAGCGCAGCCTGGACAAGGGCGATACACCGGCGCCGCTGGTCGCCAAGCGCGAGGAGTGGTACCTGCAGCCCGATGCGCATTGGCACGGGTTCGAGAACCTGGTCGATGACTATGTGCTGATCGATCCGATCAAGGTGACCCTGTTGACACCGGGGCTGTCGATGGACGGCAGCATGGGCAAGCTGGGCATCCCGGCTGCGGTGCTGAGCAAGTTCCTGTGGGGCCGCGGCATCACCGTGGAGAAGACCAACCTGTACTCGGTGCTGTTCCTGTTCTCGATGGGCATCACCAAGGGCAAGTGGAGCACCCTGGTTACCGAGCTGATGGCGTTCAAGGAGCTGTACGACCGCAACGCGCCGCTGACCCAGGCGCTGCCGTCGCTGGCTGCCGACTATCCCCATGCTTATGCCGGCTGGGGCCTGCGTGACCTGTGCGACGCACTGCATGCGTTCAACCAGGAGTTCGCGGTGGCCAAGGTGATGCGTGAGATGTACGTGGACCTGCCGACACCGGTCATGACCCCGGCCGATGCCTACAACCACCTGGTGAAGGGCGAGATCGAGCGGGTCGACATCGAGCAGATCAGCGGCCGCATCGCTGCAACGATGCTGGTGCCGTATCCGCCGGGCATCCCGACAATCATGCCGGGCGAGCGCTTCGGCGACCGCGACGAACCGATCATCCAGTCGCTGCGCATTGCCCGCGAGCAGAATGCGCGCTTCCCGGGCTTCGAGTCGGATGTGCATGGCCTTATCATCGAGCGCGATGGCGACGTGCCGTCCTACAAGGTGGAGGTGCTGAAGGCCTGAGCCGGTACGGTCGGCCCTTCGGCGAACGATGGATACCGCGCGCGAGCAACGCATCCTGAAGTTCTCGATCGGGGTCACCGTGGCGGTCAGCGCGGTCGGCTTCATCGGTGGTCTGCTGGTGGGATCGCAGGCCATCCTGTTCGACGGCATCTACAGCCTGGTCGACGTAGCCCTGACCCTGGTGTCGTTGTCAGTGCTGCGGCTGGTGGCGCGGGAGCATAGCCCGCGCTTCCAGTACGGTTATTGGCACCTGGAGCCGATGGTCGAGGCGCTGGGCGGAGTGATCCTGTCGTTGGCCTGCGTCTACGCACTGGCCAACGCGGTGATTGGATTGACCACCGGCGGGCACGAAGTGAAGTTCGGGCCGGCGCTGTGGTGGGCGGCGCTGCTGAGTGCCAGCAACCTGGGCATGGCCGCGTTCGTGGCCCAGCGGGCCCGCAGGCTGCAGTCGGCATTGCTGTGGCTGGATGTACGTGGCTGGATGCTGGGCGGATTGATGAGCCTGGCGGTGGTGCTGGCCTTCGTGTTGGCGCTGGTGCTGCATGGCGGTAAGTGGCACCACTGGGTGCCCTATCTGGACTCGATCGTACTGGCGCTGATCAGCCTGGCGGTGCTGCCGGTGCCGGCGCGCAGTGCGTGGAAGGCCATGCGAGAAGTGCTGCAGGTGGCACCCGATGATCTGGACGAACGCGTGCAGCAGGTGATGCAGGCGTTCGTGGCCGAGCATGACTATGCCGGCTTCACCAGCCATGTGGCGAAGATGGGGCGGATGCGCTTCATCGAGATCCACATCCTGACGTCGCCGTCGACGCCGCTGGGCACGGTGGGTGAGGTGGACGCGATGCGCGATGAGATTGCAGTGCGGTTGGACGCGCGAAGCAGCACGTTCTGGCTGACGATCGATTTCACCGCGGACCCGGCGTGGACCTGATGTTGTTCCTGCCGATCGTTGCGTGTGGTGGACCGCTTTGTTGCATGCAGGCGGTTTGACCTCAACAGCAGTTGAGGTCGCAGACTGCGTCGCATTCCCCACGAGGCATGCGGTATGAACCTGCTGACCACCCCGGACTTCAGCCATGGCCTGCTGGATCTGTTCGATCCGCCTGGCCTGCACGATCCCAGTGCCAACGGATATTCGCACGTGGCGGTGGTGCGACTGCCAGCGCGTGTGATCCATATCGCCGGACAGGGGGGCGAGGACGACCAGGGAAGCCTGTCGCCGAGCTTCGAGGAGCAGGTGTCGCAGGCACTGGACAATCTGCAGACCGCGCTGCGGTCGGCGCATGCGGATCTGGCCGATGTTGCACGACTGCGGATCCTGGTGGTCGACCACGACGAAGATCGCCTGGGCATCATCGCCCGCCAGGTGCGGCGACGTTGGGCTAATCGCGCAGCGCCGACCTGCACGTTGATTCCGGTGCCGCGGCTGGCGTTGGACGGAATGCTGTTCGAGATCGAGGCAGAGGCCTACAGCGCTTAGCGCAGGTAGTACTCCACCGGCACCACCAGTTCCTGCGGAGCTGGCAGTTCTTCTGGAATCCGGGGCAGAGGCTGCGCGCGGCGGAATGTCTGCAGCGCGCTTTCATCCAGCATCGGCTGTCCACTGGACTGTTCCAGGCGCAATGCCCGCAGTTGGCCGTCGCGGTCGATGCTGGCCCTGACCCATGCGGTGCCCTGCTGGCGCCGCGACCTCGCTACGGCGGGGTAGTAGCGGTAACGCTCCAGCCGCGCCATCAGGCGGGCTTCCCACTGGTCGCTGGCGGCGCCGGCCTGGAAGTCCGCCGGTGGTGCGTCCGGGGTGGGCGGTGCGGCCGTGATCGATGCCGGTGCGGAACGGGCATCGGTCGCGGCCGCAGGCGGGGCCACAGGCAAGGGCTGGTGGCCGTCGCCATTCTTCTGGCTGGCGGCGAGGTTGCCTTCGGGTGCCGCCGTGGCGCGCGGTGGCGGGGGGGCTTTCCGCGTTTCGGCCGCCCGTGATTGCTGCGCTTGGCTGGGGCGCTCGGACTGCAGTTCTTCCACCGGCTGCGGTGGCGTGGCCGGTGCCAGCAGGCGCAGGCTGATGCGCACGTCCTGTTCCGGCGGCGGCAGCAGCGGCGGGGTGGACACCCAATGGACGAACAGCAGCAACGGCAGCAGGTGCAGCCCGATGCTGATCGTCACCGCTTGCCAGTGCTGCCGACGCTCACTCATCGCTGACTACCCACAACAGGTCGGCGTCATCGCCCGCCACATCTTCGTCGGTTGATGCCAGCGTGATCACCAGCGCTGGCGCAGATGCTGGCAGATAGCCGGGCACGCCGGTGCCACGCAGCACATGCCAGCGGCCGGCGACGAGCAGGGCGGGTGCCGGCGACTGCATCAGCACCCGTGCCATCCGAGTGTCGCGTGCGTGCTGAACGGTGAGCATGCCATCGAGCATGGGCGCAGCGTCGGCGTGCTGCGCCAGCACCACTGCTGACAACCGCTGCCGCGCGCCGGTGGTCGGGAACATCACCTCGGGCGATGACGCCAGCAGCGTGTTTACGTCAGCGCGTGACAGGTTGCCGCCCTGCAGGCGAATGCCGCTGTCGGTGGCGATCTGCACCAGTCCGCCATAGCGTGGCCAAGGCCAGCGGGGATCCCAGTCCAGCAGTTCGGCCAGGCGTTGCGGTTCGACCTGATGGCCCCTGTCCAGCCAGCGCTGCACGCGCTGCAGCCGTGG
Source organism: Stenotrophomonas sp. 01N47 (assembly GCF_056399165.1). Lineage (NCBI taxonomy): Bacteria > Pseudomonadati > Pseudomonadota > Gammaproteobacteria > Lysobacterales > Lysobacteraceae > Stenotrophomonas > Stenotrophomonas sp. 01N47. The sequence continues at coordinate 546,667 of NZ_JBFTQU010000001.1, read as the reverse complement.
CTGGCGGTCGCTGGCGATCATCTCCAGCACCAGCGCACCCTGTGGACGCTGCTGCTGCAATGCCTGCAACAGCCAGCGTTGGGCTGCATGGTCGGCATCGATATCGTGACGTTCGCCGAGCAGCACGCGCTCAGCGGCGGCAACCCGCTGCACGAAGGCCGCCTGATCCAGTTCCTTGCCACTGGCAAGATCGATCACCTTGCCGGGCATCGGCTGCGCGTTGGTCACTGATGCAAGCGCGATCAGCCCCAGCGCCAGCCAGCGCTGGCTAGAACGCCACATTGACGCCCACCGAGACGGTACGGCCGCGGCCGTTGCCGCGGTCCAGGATCGGGCTGAAGATGCTGTCGATGGAGGCGTTGTTGTCATAGGCCTTGTTCTGCAGGTTTTCGATGTTCAGCCACAGCGTGGTGTTGGCCTGTGGCTTGAAGCTGGCATAGAAGTCCAGTAGCACGCCGGTGCCGCCGGTCTTGCGGGTCTGGAAGAAGTCATAGCCTTCTTCGGTGGGGCCGGAGTACTCGGCGCGCACACCCGCCTGCAGGAGCTGCTGCCACCAGCGGCCGCCGACATCCAGCGTCCAGTAGCGGTCGGGCAGGGCGGTGATGTCTTCCAGGTTGACGAATTCGATGGCCGGCGCGCTGGTACGCGAGCGCGTCCAGCTGAGGGTGGCGTGGTAGTGCTCGCTGGCGTAGTGCGCTTCCAGCTCGAGGCCACGCATGCGCACCACGCCGGTATGATTCATCCATCGCGTGGTGGTGCTGAAGTCGTCCACGTCCAGGTTGTCGGTCCACGCGTTGAGCTGCGGGTCGCTGTCGATCGGCACCACGAACGGTTCGACTTCCGGCGGATGCACGATCAGCAGATACTGCGGCTTGATGTAGTCGCGGATTCGGTTGTCGAAGCGGGTCAGGCGCAGCTGCGCCAGGTCGCCGTCGACCAGCAGCGAGCTGGTGCTGAGGTTGGCGCCAAACTGCAGGTTGCGCGAACGCTCGCGGCGCAGGAAGGGGTTGGCGCCGACGCCGTCGGCATCGCTCATCCCTTCCAGCGGGATCTTCTCGAAGAACATTTCCTGCACGCGCGGCGGCCGCGAGGTACGCGAGACCTCGGCAAACAGCTGCAGCCAGTCAGTGGCCTGCACCGACAGCGAGAGGCTGGGGCTGAGCGCATGCTGGGTGCGATCGACGTCGATGCCACCGCCCCCGATCTCCAGGCATTGCCCAGGCACATCCGAACAGGTGGGGACGTGGCCACGGATGCCATAGCGGTCCTGGCGCAGGCCCGCCGACAGCGCATAGATGTCGTACTGCAGCTCCAGCGAGGTGAACACGCTGTCGAGTTGGCTGCGCCCTTGTGGGTTGGCGCCACGCAGGGTCGGGGTATCGGCAATGAAGACGTCCGATTGATGCTTGATGCCGGTGTTCCAGCGCGCCTGTACGGCGCCGATGTCGAAGCGGCTGGTGTTGTCCACGTTCCAGCTGCTCAGGCTGCTGTGGGTACGCCGGCCGATGTAGCTGGAATCTTCCACGGGCGGATAGAACAGCCGGGTCTTGTTGGCGGCGAAGCCGGCGCGCAGGTCGATCCACGGCGAGTAGGGCGTGTAGTGGTAGCTGGCGCGCTGGTTGCGAGCGGAAATCTGCCAGGGATAGTTGTGGTAGAAGTCGTTTTCATAGCGCATGTGGCTCAGGTCCAGGCGGTGCTGGTCGCTGGGCTGCAGGCGCGCCTTCAGCAGCCAGCTGCTGGGCTGCTGGCTGCCGGGGTCGGCACTGTTCTTCTGGCCATGGGACGTTGCGTATTCACTGCTGCGGCTGCTGCTGGCTGCTGCCAACAGGCCGAACTGGCGATCGCCGCCGTCTTCGCTGTGGCGCCAGGCGCCGGCGAAGGTGCGTCCGCTGCCATAGCCATTGTTGCCGTGCCGGTAGCCTGCGCGCAGGCCCCAGTCGTGGTCGTCGGAGATCAGGTCTTCGATGTCCAGGGTGCGGAAGTTGGCACTGCCGGCCAGCGTACCGGCACCATCGCCACCACTGACTGCGCCGCGCTGTACGTCGACGCCTGCCAGCAGGAACGGGTCGACGTAGGCGAACGGGCCGCCCGAGCCATGGCCGGCGTTGTTGCGGAAGGTCTGGGTGACGCCGTCGATCATGGTGTTGACCCGGCCTGCGCCGGCCATGCCGCGGATTTTGACCTGCAGGCCTGGCTGGCTACGCGAGTGGAAGGTGTGGGTGCCGGGCATCGAGCGCAGCAGACTGTTGCCGTCCTGGCGCTCGGCCATGGCGACCCGTTCGCTGCCGATCTTCGGCGCGAAGCCATCCTGCGCGGCCGGAACGTACTGGCTCGCCCCGGCACCCGGTGCAATGGCATGGGCGGTGCGCCCCTGCACGCGCAACGGGCCGGTCTGGCGGCTGCCATCGTCGGTGCTGGCCGGGGCCGGTTCGAGAGTGGCACGGCGTGCATCGATGAAGCGCGCACGCAGGCCGCTACCGGTCAGCAGCCGTGCCAATGCCTGAGTGTCGTCGAAGTCACCCTGCAGCGCAGGTGCGCTCTGGTTGCCCGGCAGGGCACGGCCGATCACCAGATCGACACCGCTGAGGCGGCTGTAGGCGTCCAGCGCGGTGACCAGCGGCTGGGCGGGAATGTCGTAGCGGCGGGTTGCGCTGGTCTGTGCCTGGGTGTTGGCAGCAAGCTCGGGGGCGATACCGGCGCAGGCAAGGGACAGCGCAAGAACAAGGGGGCGGTGGGACAGCATCATGGGCTCCAGGGGGTGACGCAGTGCGTCGTCACCCTGGGAAGACGCAGCGGCAGCCCGGATGTCAGGGTCGATGCGTTCAGCGCGCATCGGACGATGCCTTCGCCGGCAGCCACACCTGCAGGTTGGGCCCGATACGGACAACGCGCACGTGCAGCTCGGCGGCCAGCTGGTCGCGGCTGCGCGCGGCCGTATCCGCGTCGGCCAGTACCGTGACCGGTTGCTGCCGCAGTGCGTCGCCGGCGATCCAGGTATGGCCACCATGCCAGCGATCCAGATCCTGGACGACGTCAGCCAATGGCGCGGAGACCCAGGCCAGCCGGCGTTCGCGCCATGCCAGCTGCGCCGGGTCTGCTGCAAGCGCGGGCGAGGGCGCAGTGCCGTCGAAGCGCAGCTGCTGGCCGGCGGCCGCTTCGCTGCTGCCCAATCCACTGTCCACGCGCACCTGGTGCTCGGTGACGGTCACTACGCTGGCATCGCCACTGACCGCAATGTCGAAGGCAGTACCCAGCGCCGTGACCGTACCGTGCGGCGTATGCACCTGGAACGGACGGTCGCGATCAGGTACGACCTGGAACCAGGCCTGGCCGTGCCGCAGCTGCAACGCACGCCGGTTGGCATCGATGCGCACGCCCAGTTCGCTGTTCGGCGAGAGCTGCAGGCGTGAACCGTCCTGCAGGCGCACCTCCTCGATCTTGCCCGATGCCGTGCGCAGTATCTGTTCCGGCAGGGGGGCGTTGTGCCGGCTGTAGAGGCCGAGCGCACACAGCAGCAGCACGGCGATGCCGGCTTCGCGCAGTCGTCGGCGCTGGCGACGCTGCTGCTGCCGCTGCAGGCTCGGCAGTGCTGCACCGGCCTGCCACAGCTGCAACAGGTGCTGGTACTGCGCCGCGTGGCGCGGATCGGCCTCATACCACTGGGTGAAGGCGGCTTCGTCGCGCTGTTCGTCGTGCGCATGCAGCCACCAACGCGCTGCTTCGCGGGCGATCGGATCCTGGCTCATGCGGTCGGCACCTGCTGCAGGGCCACCAGTGCGCGCAGCAGATGGCCATGCGCGGTCTGCCGGCTGATGCCGAGCTGGCGGCCGATGTCGGCCAGGCTGCACTGCTCGACGCGTGCCAGCAGGAACACCTCGCGCGAGCGCGGCGGCAGGGCCGCGATGATCGCATCGAGGTGACGCAGTTGTTCGGCATCGAGCAGGCGTTGCTCGGGCAACGGGGAGGGATCGGCGATGGCCTGCAGTTGCGCGTCGTCCAAGGCCTCTTCGCGACGGCGCTGGATCAGGCGATAGTGGTCGGCGATCAGGTTGTGGGCAACGCGATACAGATAGGCGCGGCCATTGCTGAGCAGGCCGCTGGCGGCGACTTTGACGACACGCAGCCAGGTTTCCTGGACGACATCATCGGCGTCACTGCGTTGTGGGAGTTTGCGACGGACGTGGGCGTGCAGCGGCCGATAGTGGGCGGCGCACAGCTGCGCGACATCCGTCGATTCGACAGGTGTGGGCACGGGGCGGGCGAAGGCTGGGGAAGGGAACAGCCCGCGGCGGCAAGGGCAGCGGCATTACCTTACAGTAAAGAAGAATCATTTGCATCCAGGTGCGGGGACGCAGGCTGTGCCTGTCTTGCTGGAGTACCGAGCGGACGTGCGCTGGCGGTACAGAGAGCGCTACGGCGAGCGCGCGGCGTGCGCCATCTGCAGCAGCAGTCGGTGGGCCGGGAACATGCGCAGGCTGGGGTAGCGGGCGCGGTAGTAGGCATTCCAGTAGCTGGCGGCGCGTTGTCGGCAGAGGTCGAAGAATGCGCGGTTCTCGCCGATGAGCGCGGCATAGCGCTGCAGGCCGGTCTGTTGCGCCTGGATCGCCACGGCCGATGCGATCTCGTCCACGTACTCACCCAGCAAGGCCAGCTGGAAGGCATGCACCCAGGGCATCGGCGAGGGACCCAGCGTCTCGACCACACGTTGCCGTACATGTCCGTCACAGTGACGCGAAAGCAGGCAGAGGCAGAGGGCGCGCGCATCGCCCTGCAGATGGGATGCGAGCCGGAACAGGTCCGTGGCGTCGGCGTAGATGCGATAGGGGAACCGCAGCAGCTCTCCCCCGAGGATGAGGCTGCGTTCACCATTGCCCGACAGATTATCGATCCGGCCCAGCCGTTGCTGGAGGTCGGTGCAGGTTGCCTGCAACGCGCGGGGAACGTCGATCAACGCGACGGTTCCGCCAGCGTGGTGCCGCGATGGTCGCAGTGGATCTGCAGGCTTTCCGTGGCGTTGGGGTGCAGATCGAAGCCGCACCGCTGCAGTGCATCCTTGGCCGCTGCAACGGCGTCTGCATGACGGCTGACGCGGTGCTGCTGCCAGCGCAGTGGAGTGAACACGCCCAGCGGAAGCAGGCGTACGCGCCGGCCGTGCAGGACCAGTGAGACATCCACATGGCGACCGTCCAGATCATGGCCGTTGGCGCCGAAAATGGCGTCGATCTCATCGTGGCGATGCCGATAGCAGCAGCGGAACACGGCGATGCCGAGGCGCCGTACCAGACGCCGGAAGCCTCCCAGCTTTCCCTGGCTGCATTCGAAGCCGCGGGTGACCAGCAGGCGCAGCGTGGATGGCAGCAGTGCCTGCGCATCAAGCAGGCACTGCAGGACCTCGGCCTCGAGGATGACCTGTGACGCGGGCCAGCGCGGGGCAATGCGCAGGCCGTCGATGGTGCCGCGTGACAGGGACAGTCTGGAGGTTGGCGGGAGGTGGTCTGGCATGGGGGCGTTCCTGCGGCATCGAGCGGGAACGACTCTACAGGACGTTGCGCAGCATGCGTTGAGTCAATGCCGCATCACCTGGGGATCAGAGATCGCGGTATTGGATCTGCGCGGCCAGCACGCGCAGGCCATCGGCAGTGCTGGAGAGGATGCGCTCCTCGCCGATGCCCTTCTGCCGTTGCAGGCTGAAGCCTTCGGCAGCGGGCAGGCGTGCGGCGATGGCGTCGATGCGTTGCAGCGCATTGGGACCGTCACAGTCGAAATGGCCCCAATGGATGCCGTTGTGCTGGATGGTCAGGCGGTAGTGCATGGGCGGGTCTCCGGCAGGTCGTGCAGCCACTGTTGGAACATCGCGGTCGCCGCGGCGGCGAGAGGCCCGCCGTAGCGGCGCGCCTGCGCGCGCAGGTCGATGGGATCGATGCCGGCCGCGGCCAGTTCCAGCGCGTGGCCGATCAGCCAGCGCTCGAACTGGCGCGCATCCAGTTCGGGATGGCATTGCAGGGCGAGCGCATGGTGGCCGATGGCGAAGGCCTGGTGGCGACAGGCGGGCGTACTGGCGAGGCGGCGTGCGCCCTCCGGCAGTTCGAAGGCTTCACCATGCCAGTGCAGCACCGGGATGCCCTGCAATGCCTGCAAAGGTGAGCGCTGGCCTTCATCGGTGAGCAGCAGCGGTGCGAAACCAATTTCCTTGCCGCCGGTGGGGGCAACGACAGCATGCAGTGCGCGCGCCATCAACTGGGCGCCCAGGCAGATGCCCAGCGTCGGCCGCTGTTGCTGCAGGCGACGCTGCAGCAACGCGATGCTGTCGGCGAGGAACGGGTAGGCCGCTCCATCGTTGACGCTGATCGGGCCACCCAGCACCACCAGCAGATCGGCATCTTCGGCAGCATCGAGTGCATCCACGCCTGCCTGCACGACCTTGACCTGCCATCCTTGCGCGAGCAGCAGCGGCTGCAGGGTGCCGAGATCTTCAAAGGCCACGTGCTGCAGGGCAACGGCGCGCTTCATGCCGGTGCTCCCGGGGTGGGCCAGTAGAAGCTGTCGGGCGTGGAGCGTGCACCGAAGATCGCCTGGCCAACGCGGACGACGGTGGCACCTTCCTCGATGGCGACTTCAAAATCACCGGACATGCCCATCGACAGCTGCGACAGGTCCAGGCCTGCCGGCGCCGTCTGCTGAAGCTGGTCGCGCAGCTCGCGCAGGCGCACGAAGCAGGCGCGTACGCGTTCCACCTCGGGGGTGAAGATGGCGAGGGTCATCAGGCCACGCACGCGCAGGCGGTCGAAGGCGGGCAGCTGTTGCACGAAGTCGGCCACCGCCGCCGGCTCCAGGCCGTATTTGCTGGGCTCGGCCGAGGTGTTGACCTGTACGAACACATCCAGCGTACGGTCCTCCAGCAGCAGCCGCTGCTGCAGCGCCTCGGCCACGCGCAGGCTGTCCAGCGCCTGGAACTCGCTGGCGAAGCGTGCGACGTACCGGGCCTTGTTGGTCTGCAGGTGGCCAATGACCGACCAGTGCACGCCAAGGTCAGCCATGGCCTCGGCCTTGCGCTGCGCCTCCTGCACCTTGTTTTCCCCCAGCTGGTGGCAACCGGCGGCTACGGCCATGCGGATGCGTGCTTCATCGACGGTCTTGCTGACCGGTAGCAGGCGCACGCTGGCCGGATCACGACCGGCGCGGGCACAGGCGCTGGCGATGCGCTGGTGCACGGTGGCGAGATTGGCGGCGATCTGTTCGACGGACTGGGCGACGGGCCAGTCGGCGGCGGCGAGGGACATGGGGCACCTCCGGTGCGGGGTCGCCAGGGTGGGATACACTGGCACAGGACAAGAGATAGTTTGGCATAGGACAAAATGAAAATCACCGGGAACAGCGCCGAAGCGATCTTCGACAGCATCCGCGAGGGCATCGGTAGCGGCCATCTGGCGGCCGGCAGCGTGCTGCCGCCGGTGCGGGATCTGGCCGATCAACTGGGGGTCAACCGCAATACCGTAGCCGCTGCCTACAAGCGGCTGGACGCGGCGGGCCTGGCCAGTACGGCGGGACGTCGCGGCACTGTGGTGCGCGGCCTGCCGGCGACGATGGCACGCGAGGGCAGTGCACCGGGATTGGCCCTGCACGATCTGGCCGGCGGCAATCCGGATCCGCGCTGCCTGCCCAGCCTGCGGGTGGCTGCGACGTCCTCGCGCCTGTATGGGGTGGAGACGGTTGATCCACGCATGCAACGCCTGGCACGGGCCTCGCTGGATGCCGATTGCCCGCCGGGCTATGCGCTGGAACTGACCCATGGCGCGGTCGATGGCATCGAGCGCCTGCTGTCGGCGTGGCTGCTGCCGGGCGACCGCATCGCGGTGGAGGATCCCTGTTTCCTGGGCAGCCTCAATGTCCTCGGTGCGGCCGGGCACGTGCCGTTGCCGGTGGCGGTGGATACGCACGGCATGCAGGTGGAATCACTGCGGCAGGCGTTGGATGCGGGTGCACGCGCGGTGCTGCTGACCCCACGCGCGCACAATCCCACCGGTGCCAGCCTGGATGCGAAGCGTGCGCGTGCGCTGCGCCAGTTGCTGGCCGGCTATCCGCAGGTGGCGGTGCTGATCGACGATCACTACGCGCTGCTCTCGCAGCAGAGCTATCACTCGGTGCTGCCGATGGACGGTCGGCGTTGGGCGCTGCTGCGTTCGTTGTCCAAGGCATTGGGCCCGGACCTGCGCGTGGCCTGGTTGGCCTGCGATGGGCAGACCGCGGTGCGCCTGCGCCTGCGCCTGGCGGCGGGCACCGGCTGGGTCAGCCATCTGCTGCAGGATGCAGCCAGTTCGGTATTGGAGTCGGCGCAGCAACGGGCGAAGGTGGCTGCCGCCGGTGAGCGCTACCAGCAGCGGCTGCAGGGTCTGCAGGACCTGCTGCAGGCGCGCGGGCTGCCGACACCGATGCCGATGGAAGGCTTGAATCTGTGGCTGCCACTGCCGGCCGACAGCACGCCGCAGGTGCTGGCACTGGCGGCACGTGGCTGGCATGTGCGTGGGGGTGAAGTCTTTGCGGTGTCTGCACCGGCGCATGGGTTGCGCATCACCTGTGCGGCACTCGGCCCGCCGCAGCAACGTCGGTTGGCCGATGACCTGGCGGCGGTGATGCGCTGAGCGTGCGTACTCAGGGCGCGGCGCTGGCGCCGGGGCGCACGTAGTAGGACTGGCCGCTGTCGTCGAGGAACACCAGCTCCGGCTTGCCCTGCCAGGAACTCAGCATGGCGCCGGTGTTGTTCTGGTGCTTGACCATCAGGCTGGCGCCGCGGTCCGGGTTGGCGACCACCTTGAAGACTTCGGTGGTGCCGGTGGCGTCGTCAAGGGTCAGCAGGGCTTCGCCACCCCGGTCGCTGGTGCCGTAGCCGCCGCGCTCGGAGCCATCGGGGCCGAGCAGGATCAGGCCGGACAGGGCGGTGGCACGCGGCCCCTGCGGGCGGCCCCGGCTGAGGGGGTCGGGAACCGGGGCGCCGAGGATCACCCGCGGCTGGCCGCTGGCATCGTGGATGATCAGGCCGCGCGCTTCGATCACGCGGTGCGGTGACTGGCTGCGATGCAGGTTCCAGGCGGTCCAGCCGGAAACGAGCAACGCGAGCATGGCGACCACCAGGGTGGTCAGGGTCAGGGCACGAGCCATTGTGTATTCCTTCCTTGGACGTGGCCGACGATAGCGGAATCCGGTCGGCCGTGGCCAGTTCGGTGTGTGACGGTGTGTATCGTCAATGGAAGTCGCGGCTGTGGCTGCGCAGTCCCTGCAGCAGTTCGTCCAGGCAGTGCATGCGCTGCACGATCACATGCTGCACGCCATCCACGCGTTCCAGCCGGCCGTCGATCTGCATCAGCTGCGTATCTACCAGGATGTGGTGCTGGCGGTCGGCCAGATGTCGCCAGACTACGGCGTTGACCATGCCGGTTTCATCTTCCAGGGTAAGGAAGGTGACACCGCTGGCGGTCTGCGGGCGCTGGCGCATGCGTACCAGGCCGGCGATGCGTACGCGCCGGCCATGACCATGGTTGGCCAGCTGCGCGGCATCCAAGCAGCCACGGGTTCGCAGCTGCGCACGCAGGAACGACATCGGATGGCGGCCGAGGGTGGTGCCGGTGCTGCGGTAATCGGCCTGCATGTCTTCCCAGGCGCTGGGCAGGGGCAGGGCCACGCGCGCTTCGGCGGTGGCGCGGGCCTGGTCGAACAACGGCAGGCGGTTCTCCACGCCGGAGATATCCCAGCGTGCGCGGTGGCGATGGCCGCTGAGGCCGCGCAGCGCGCCGGCATCGGCAAGCAGGCCCTGCTGGCGGCGATCCAGTGCGGTGCGCTGGCAGAGGTCGCCAACATCGTCGAAGGGGCGCCGCGCGCGTTCGCGCATGATGGCCTGCGCGGCCGGTTCGCTGCAGCCATCGACCAGGCGCAGGCCGAGGCGGATTGCCGCCGCGCCTTTGCTGAAGTCCAGCGTGCAGTCCCAGTCGCTGTGGCGCACGTCCACCGCCAGTACCGTGATGCCATGCCGGCGAGCATCCTGCAGCAGCTGGTCGGGGCTGTAGAAGCCCAGCGGCTGGCTGTTGATCAGGCTGGCGGCGAACGCGGCCGGGTGATGGCACTTCAGCCAGCAGCTGGCATAGGTGAGCAGGGCGAAACTGGCCGCGTGGCTTTCCGGGAAACCGTAATCGCCGAAGCCCTTGATCTGTTCGAACAGGTGCTCGCCGTATTCCAGGCTGAAGCCGTTTTTCAGCATGCCGGTCAGCAGCTTTTCGCGATGGGGCTCCAGGCCGCCACGACGCTTCCAGGCAGCCATCGAGCGGCGCAGGGCATCGGCTTCACCGGCGGTGTAGTTGGCCGCATCTACCGCCAGCTGCATCACCTGCTCCTGGAACAAGGGCACGCCCAGAGTGCGCGCGAACACGCGTTCCAGTCGCGCTGGATACAGCGGGTTGTCCGGATCGTTCAACGCATCCGGGCCTTGTTCGCGCAGGATCCGCCGACGTTCCAGGTAGGGATGGACCATGTCGCCCTGGATCGGGCCAGGGCGCACGATCGCCACCTCGATCACCAGGTCATAGAAATTACGCGGCTGCATGCGTGGCAGCATCGCCATCTGCGCGCGCGACTCGATCTGGAACACGCCGATGGTGTCGGCGGCGCAGATCATGTCGTAGGTCGGCTTGTCATCGTCCTCGATTGCATCCATGCGGCCACTGTGCAGGCCGTGCTGGTGCAGCAGGGCCAGGCATTTGCGGATGGCGGTGAGCATGCCCAGTGCCAGGCAGTCGACCTTCATCAGGCCGGTGGCGTCCAGGTCATCCTTGTCCCACTGGATGACGGTGCGGTCGGCCATCGCCGCGTTCTCCACCGGCACCAGCGTCGACAGCGGATGCTCGGAAATCACGAAGCCGCCCGGATGCTGCGACAGATGGCGCGGAAAATCGATCAGCTCGGCGGTCAATGCCAGCAGCCGGCGCATCAACGGTGTTTCCGGATCGAAGCCGCGCTCGCGCAGGGTTTCCGGCAACGGAATGTTGCCGCCCCAATGGTCCATCGCCGCGCCCAGTTCGTTGACCTGGTCCATCGGCAGGCCCAGCGCGCGGGCGACATCGCGGATCGCGCTGCGGCCACGGTAGCTGATCGCCACCGCCGTCAACGCGGCACGCTCGCGGCCATAGCGGTTGAACACGTACTGCAGTACTTCCTCGCGGCGCTCGTGCTCGAAGTCGATGTCGATGTCCGGTGGCTCATCACGCTCGGCGGAGATGAAGCGCTCGAACAGCAGGTTGCTGCGCGCCGGGTCGATCTCGGTCACACCCAGCACGAAGCACACCGCTGAATTAGCGGCCGAGCCACGGCCCTGGCAGAGGATGTCCTGGCTGCGGGCGAAGCGCACGATGTCCTGCACGGTGAGGAAATAGGAGGCGTACTGCTTCTGCTTGATCAGTGCCAGTTCGTGCTCGATCTGCTTGCGCTGGGCTGGCTCGATGCCCTTTTTCCAACGCCAGGGAATGCCGCGCTCGACCAGCACGCGCAGCCAACTGTCCGGGTCGTGGCCTTCGGGCACCAGTTCGCGCGGGTAGGTGTATTTCAGCTGGTCCAGGGAGAAGTGGCAGCGTTCGGCGATGCGCAGGGTTTCTGCCAGCAGGCCGGGCGGATACAGCTGGGCCAGTGCAGTGCGCGGGCGCAGATGGCGCTCGCCGTTGGCAAACAGGCGCCAGCCAGCCTCGGCCACGCTGCAGCGGTGGCGGATCGCGGTCAGCGTGTCCTGCAAGGCACGACGCCGGCGCACGTGCATGTGCACGTCGCCACTGGCGACCAGCGGCAACTGGTGGCGCTCGCCGAAGGCCTGCAGCTGCTGCAGCCGGCGCGTGTCGTCGTGTTCGTGGTGCAGCTCCACGGCCAGCCACAGGCGCAGCGGAAAACAACGGCGCAGCAGTTCCAGTTCGGTGGCCGCCGGTTGCCGGTCCAGCCACAGGCACAGCAGGCCCTCGGGCAGTCCCTGCAGATCCTCGCGCAGGCAGCGGTATCCGCCCTTGGCTGCCCGCCGGCGACAGGTGGTGATCAGCTGGCACAGCCCGGCATAAGCGGCCTGGTTGGTGCACAGCAGGGCCAGCTTGGGCCCGTCTTCAACCTGGAATTCGGCACCGACGATCAGCGCCACGCCGTGCGTCTTCGCCGCCTGCCATGCGCGCACGATGCCAGCCAACGAGCATTCGTCGGTGATGGCCAACGCGCGGTAACCCTGGCCGGCAGCGCGTGCGAACAGTTCCTCGGCGGTGGACGCGCCACGCTGGAAGCTGAAGGCCGACAGGCAGTGCAGTTCGGCGTATCCGGGCAGATCGGTGTGCATGGGGCTCAACCGAACCAGCCGTGCAGCATCCACGGCGCATGCGGATCATTGCGCGTGCGGAAGGCCCAGCCCCGCTGGCCCTGCGCGGTTTCCACCACGTAATAGTCGCGGCGTGCATCGGCCTGGTCCCACCAACCCGATTCGATACGTTCCGGCCCGGCGACGATACGCAGGCGCGGATCGCGCAGCGGCTGTGGCGTCTCCAGCAGCCAGCCGGGGCGCAGCGGCCACCAAGCGGGTGGCTTGGCCGGTGGCTGGGTGCCACTGGCGCGTTCGGGGCGGTGGTCGGCCTGCACGGCCAGTGGCTGCACGGCGTCATCGCCGAGGCGGGCACGCAGGCGCTCGCGCAGCTGGGTCCATGGCATCGCCTGCGCCGGGCGGGTATCGAACAGGTCACGTGCGGCCGGCACGAACGGCGGCAGCTGCTCGGCCTGCAGGCGCAGCGCACGGCTGCCGGCGGGCAGGGCGAAGGCTTCCATGCGGTTGCGTGCGATCTCGAACAGCAGCGCCGCATCGCGTTCGGGGGCCAGCAGGCCGATGGTCAGCACGCTGGCCGGCAGCAGGTCGTGCTCGAAATGCAGATCGAAACGCTGCACGCCACCATCGCGCGAACACAGGAATGTGGCCAGATCCAGCAGCAGGCGCCGCAGCGGGAACAGCAGGGCCTGGCTGGATTCGATCTCGTATTCGAATTCGATGCGCGCATCGAACCGGTCCGGCGGCTGGTAATAGCGCAGCGGCGCGTTGCCCAAACCGCGCACGGCATCCAGCTGCTGCAGTACCTCGGGGGCGAAGCGGCGGGCCAGGCTTTCGCGCGGCAGGTCGAAGGCCGCCCCCAGCGTGCGCAGGCCGGAGCGTGCCAGCACGGTCACCGCATCAACGGGCAGGCCACTACGCGCCAGCGGCAGCTGTGCCAGTGCGGCGGGCAGCTGCTGCGCATCGATGCCAAGGCCATCGTGCACATTGGCCAGCACGCGCGCGGCATGCGGGTTGGGGGCAGCGACCAGGCGATGGCGGAAGCCCAGGTCGTGCAGGCCGTTGCGCAGGCGTTGTTCGATCGTCAGCCAATCGCCGAAAAGGGCACGGCTGGCACCGATTTCCAGCACCAGCGCATGCGGAAAATCGAGGCTGACCAGCGAGCTGGTGCCATACAGCCAGCTGGCCAGCAACTGCCGGGTGTGCTGTTCGGCGCTGGGATCGTAGTCATGCAGCTGCAGGTCCTGCACCAGCACCTGCGCGGCCGACAGCAGCATGCCCGGGCGCAGCCCCGCTGCCCGCGCGGCAGGGCTGACCGCACGCAGCACACGACGCTGCGCCGGCCCCTGCAGCAGTACCAGCGGCCGCTGCGGATCCGGCTGCAGGCGCAGCACGCTGTCCAGCGCCAGCTGCGGCAACAACAGGCAGGCCCAGTGCATGGCGCGGCCTCAGTGGGCGATGGCCAGCGGCAACGGCTGCGCCGGTGGCAGCCCGCCGCGGCACTTCAACACCCGCACCTGGCCGTGGTCGAGCTGCAGGCGCAGGCTGGCCGGGGAGGGATTGCGGGCGGCGCGGGCCTCGCGGAACACGAAACCCAGGCACTGGCCGCTGTCGGCGGCGACCTGCAGGCGGCGCAGGGCGCGATCGTCGGCCTGCTGCGGCCAGCACAGCACGGCGGCGCAGGCAGCAGAGCGCAGGCACTGCTCGGCCGCCCACAGCGCCTGCTTCGGTGCGGCGTGGATGATCTGCAGCTGGGCCAGGTCGAGTCCGGCGGCAGCCCATGCCGGGGCATGCGGGCGGTAGGGCGGGGCGACCAGCACGATCTGCCGTTCGCGCTGGCTCAGTTTCGCCAGCGCCGGCCAGACCAGGGCCAGTTCGCCGACCCCGGGCGCGGCCTGCAGCACTTCGCACAGCCCGCTGGCCGGCCAGCCACCGCCGGGCAGGCGCGCGTCCAGCGCCGGGTGGCCACTGGCCAGATGGTCACTGGCCTGCCCCTGGCGTGCCGGCCCGCGCCAGACCTGGCGGCCGTCCAGCAGGCGGTCGAGGGCGACGACGGCGCCCATCAGCCGGTCCTCCGAGTGAGGCGCCGGGCGGGCTGGAAGCGGCAGGAGAGGGCGGAAACGGCAGGCATGGAGCGAGTATCGACAGGCCGGTATCAGGGGCTGAGACCGGACATGCTACTCGGCTTGTGAGTAATATTACTAATGAAATCGAAGGGTGGGGTTTCAGCTTGCTGAAGGGGGTAGAGCATCCACGCATGGCGTGGATCTGCTGGGGAACGGGGGGCCTGGATGCGGGAAAAGCGGTGCCGGCCAAGGTCGGCACCGCCCACCCTGGCCGGGCTATCGGGTCACGGGCGGACCGGCAGGGCCACCGGGCGCAGCGGCGCGGCGTCGCCGCCGCGGATCTTCAGCGGGCCACCGATGAAGGCGAACTCATAGACCTTGTCGCGCGCCAGTTCATCCAGCGCCACCAGCTCGATGATCGGCGCGCCCTGCTGCGCCAGCAGGTAGGTGTGCAGCGGCACGTAGTCGTCGGACACTTCGGAAGGGAAGGTCTCGAAGCTGAGGTTGTCGGCGCCGACGATCATCGCGCCGCTGTCCTCGACCAGGAAGCGCGCCGCATCCAGGCCCATGCCCGGCGGGTTGGCCATGTAGGCCTTGGGCTGTTCGAACAGGCGCATGCGACCGGTGCGGATCAGTACGATGTCGCCCTGCTGCAGCTTCACCTGCTGGCGTGTCAATGCATCCTTCAGGTCCTGGCGGGTGACGCGGTAGCTGTCCGGCAGCATGTCCACGCCCTTGGCACCGGCCACGTCGATCAGCACGCCACGCGCGATCAGCGGCGGGAATTTCTCGATGCCGGTGACATTCCAGCCGCGATCGCCGAGGTGCTTGTCGGCCTCGAAGCCGTTCCAGATCTTTCCGTGGATGCCGAAGTGGTTCAGCGCATCGATATGGGTGCCGGTGTGGCTGTACATCGAGAACGCGGTGCCGGTGTAGCTGCGGGTGAGGTTCATGGTCTCGCCCACGCCCATCGGGTCGTCCATCACCGTGCCGCGCGGGGTGTGGGTCATCCAGAACTGGTAGTGCGGGTCGCCGGCGTCCTGCCAGCTGGGCATGCCAACGTAGTACTCGGTAGCCAGGTCATAGGCCTTGCCGCCGCTGACCCGCGACAGGATCGCCGCGCGCGAGGCCTCGGTGATCAGGTTGAGGCGGCCGATCTCGTCCTTCGGCCCCCAGGGGCTGGTGCCGACCTGCTGGCCGGAGGGAGCGCGTTCGTGCGCGGACACGGTGGTGGAAGCCGCGGCGCCGGCCAACAGCAGGGCCAGTGCGGTGCCCAGGGTACGTGGGGTCATGGGAATCTCCTTGAGGGTGGGGGAACGGTGCGGCTCAGGCCGCGACCAGCGGCGCCAGGGCCTGGCGCAGTTGCGGCAGCGGCAGGGTCTGCAGGCGCAGGCCGTTGCCGGTGATGACGGTGGGGATGGAGCGGATGCCGAGCGCGGCAGCTTCAGCGCGGTCGGCCTGCACGCGCTGGCGCACCTCATCGCTGCGCATCCGGTCGGCGAAGACGCCACGCCGATGCCCCAGCTGTTCGGCGATGTCCAGCAGCGCCTCGACGTCACCGATGTTTCGGTGCTGGTGCAGGTGCGCCCACTGCACGGCATCGAACATCGCGCCGTGTGCGGCGTTGCCGCCGAGCATGCCGGCGGCCTGGCAGGCCAGTGCACCCAGCCAACCGGAAGGGTATTCGAAGTCCTGGGCACGCATGCCTTCGATGTCGATGCGCGCGCTGTCGTCATGCGCGGCGCAGTCGGCCCAGTGGCGCAGGATGATGGCCTTGGCGCGCGGCATCGAGCCGAACACCTCGATCATCTGTTCGCGCGAGTCCTGCAGCACGAAGCTGCGGTGGCGGACCTGGATGCCAAGTTCGACCGAGACCTGCTGCAGGCGCGGGGCCAGCACGAAGCACCAGCCGCAGACCACGTCATGAAAGAAATCGACCACCGGTGTAGTGGTGGTCAGCGAAGGAGAGGCGATCATCGGCCTGCCGTCCGTGAGAGGGGAGGCGGCAGAGTAGGCCGTGGCGCCGGGCCGAAACAGCACGCGGCGGGCAGCTCAGTTTTCGCTGGCGGTTACGAATCCAACCCGGCGCAGGCGGGCAGTTCGGCGTGCAGGAAATCGATGAAGGCGCGTACCTTCGCTTGCAGGTGGCGCGCGGTGGGGTAGACCGCGTAGACGAACCGCGGCGGATAGCGATGGTCGGGCAGCACCTGCTGCAGTTCGCCGCTGGCCAGTGCCGGTGCGGCCAGGAACGAGGGCAGCGCACCGATACCGAGGCCGGCGACCAGCAGGTCACGCAGCAGCAGACTGTTGTTGGCGGTGACCCGTGTCGGCAGGGTCACCGTGACCTGGCCATCTGGGCCGAGCAGCGGCCAGCTGCCGGGTGAATCGGACAGGCTGTAGCCAAGCACGCTGTGCGCCTGCAGTTCTTCCACCACCTGCGGTGCCGGATGCTGCTGCAGATAGGGCGGTGCTGCGCACAGCACCTGCTGCAGTGAAGCCAGGCGGCGGGCGACCAGCCGCGAATCTTCCAGCTCGGCGCGGATGCGCAGGGATACATCGAACCCTTCGCCAACCGCATCGAGCAGACGGTCTTCCATCACCAGGTCCAGTGCAAGTTGCGGATGCTGCTGAAGGAAGCGTGGCAGCAATGGCGACAGCGTGCTCAGCGCGAATGACTGCGGTGCATTGACGCGCAGACGTCCGCTTACTTCGCCGCGCTGCTGGGCGATGCCGCGCTCCAGTGCGTCCAGCTCATCGAGCAGGCGGCAGCATTCGCGGTAATAGGCATGGCCGGTTTCGGTCAGGCTCATGCGGCGGGTGGTCCGCTGCAGCAGCACTACGCCCAGGTGCGTTTCCAGCGTGCGCAGCTGCTTGCTCAGCCCGGCTGGCGACAGGCCCAGGTCTTCGGCAGCACGGGCGAGGCTGCCGCGTTCGACGATGCGGCGGAAGGCGCGCATCAAGGTGAAGGAATCCATGCCGGTCCCGGACGCGATGAGGTCGTCATTGTAGATCCACGCCATGCGTGGATGGACGACGCGGGGTGTTGCGCCGTTTGTTCAAGCCGACAGTCTGTACGCCCCGCCAACATGCAGGCCTCTCACTTCCCGGGTTGCCCATGAAGCACTGGATGCTCCGCCTGTATGCCCCGTTGTTCCTGCTGGGTTTTGTCACTGCCGCCATCGTATGGGTGGGTCACCATCACGGTGACCCATTGTGGCTGCTTGCCTTGCTGGCTGTCGCCATCGCGGTGTCGTTCGCTGCCGAGCGGCTGTGGCCATACGATCCGGCGTTCAACCATGACCAGGGTGACCGCCTGCGCGATGTCCTGCATGCGCTGGTCAATGAAAGCCTGAACCTGCTGTCGATCACCACGGTGCCGCTGCTGGCGGCAATCGTGCCCTGGCACGTCTGGCCGACGCAGTGGCCATTCGCGCTGCAGGTGCTGGTGGCGATCATCGCGGCTGACCTTGGCATCACCCTGGTGCACTACGCCAGCCATCGCATCGGCTGGTTGTGGCGGTTGCATGCGGTGCATCACAGCGTGACCCGCATGTATGGCTTCAATGGTTTGATGAAACACCCACTGCACCAGGCCGCCGAAGCGGTGGGCGGCGTACTGCCGCTGCTGCTGTTGGGCATGCCGATGCCCGTGGCCGCGGTGCTGGCGTTCGCCATCGCGATCCAGCTGCTGCTGCAGCATTCCAACGTGGACATGCGCCCGGGTGTGTGGGGCCGGGTGATGGCATGGGCACCGCTGCACCGCTTCCACCACATCCGATATGGCACTGCAGGTGATGTCAATTTCGGTTTGTTCTTCACCGTGTGGGACCACCTGCTGGGGACCGCGTTTGATGCACCGGGCTATCGGTTGCGGCAGCGTGATCTGGGCATCGGCAGCCAGCCGGACTATCCGCAGGCGTATTCCGCACAACTGCTGGCGCCCTTCCGCGCGCTGCCCCATGGCGAGGTGCCGAAGCTTCCGGAAGGACTGCGCAGGCGCGGGTGATCGATGCGTCAGGCCGCGCGCAGCTGCAGGCCCTGCAGTTGCGCGGCACCAATGCCGAACATGCGGCGCAGGCTGCGCGAGAGGTGGGGAAGATCGGCGAAACCGGCGGCATGCGCGCTGTCCGTCAGGCTGTGCCCGCGCAGATGATGCGCCAGCGCACTGCGCAGCCGTTGCCACAGCACCCAACCGCGCAGGGTCACTGCCAGCTCGGACTGGAAGCGCCGATGCAGCTGGCTGGTCGACAGATGCGCGGCCTCGGCGATATCGGCGGCCGGCACCGGGCCGGGCAGGTGCTGGGTGATGCGGGCCAGCGCCGCCTGCACACGGCGGTCCAGGGGCTGTGGGCGGCTCAGTCGCGGCAGCCACTCGTGCAGCTGCGCAGCATTGCCGGGCAACGACTGCAGATGCTGCTGGATCTGTTCGAGGTCGGCATGTGCCGGTTCGAGGAACACCGTGCAGCCGTCAGCGGGCGCCGACAGGATCGCGTGCGATTGGAAGGAGCGCAGCCACAGCCGTTGGCCCTGCTGCTGCACGCCATCGATCTCGATCTGCCAAGGGTCACCCCCGCTCAGCAGCAGCTGATGGGCGTAGTGCGCGTGCGCGGCGCTGTCACCGGCGTGGCCCTGCAGCACAGCCACGTGTGCATCCAGCAGCAGGGTGCCATTCCAGGGTAGAGCGGGGGAGGACATGGAGGAATTGTAGATCCACGCCATGCGTGGATGACCCCATCGAGATCGATATTTCGACAATTGCTGGAAGAGCATCCACGCATGGCGTGGATCTACTGCTCGCGGGAATCTGTCGAAGGCGGGGCGTTGTGGGTTTGCGGGGTGTGAGCCGCATGGATGCGGCGACCAAGCCCCCAGGGACGGGTTCACGGCGTCCCCGCACACCCACAGCGCCCCGCCATCCCACGGAATGTCCGCTTTTGCTGTTGCCGTTGCCTCTGCGGGTGCCGGGCGCAGCCCGGCCGCCACCTCACCGCCCCTGCGGGTCCGGCCGGTGGTGCACGTACTCGACCACGGTTCCATCGGGATGCACCGCATTGAACGCCGCGCCGGTGGGTACCACCTGCAGTGGAAAGATGATCTCGGCGCCAGCGGCCACCAGCTTGTCGTGATAAGGCCGAACGTCGTCGACCAGCAACGTGCCCGTGGTCGAAGTGAACGGCGCCAGCGCCTCGTCGCAGCCTTCGATCAGCAGGAACGCACCGACCATCGCCAGCCGCAGGCCCGCATCGGGAAACGGAAAGCCGGCATCGGCGACCACACCCTGCAGCTGCTCGTAGAAGGCCACGCTGCGTTCCAGTTCGCCGGGGGCGACGAACACCCGGATCAGCACGCGCGGGCTGCGCTGGCTGGAGGTGTCACAGCGGTCGCGCCAGAGATGGTCGAAGTCGCGATGTACGGTCATGGGCTCGATTCGTCGCCGGGGAGAACCATTATCGGCAGCGCCGTGCAGCCCGTTGATGACCGCCGGTGATGGGCTGATAACCAGTCCGCACATCGCGCCTGTGACTTAGGTCCTGTTGACAGCGATGAACGCCCTCGCACACTCTTCACATGATGGGTCGCCCTGCGCGGCCCGGACAGGCAGGTTGTCACGCACGGGAGGAGGGTCCCGCGCGCAGACCGGCCCGTCCTCTGGCCTGCAAGGCGTTGCCCGGCAACGCATGCCCGGCATGACGCTGCACCCTTCGGCGGCACTTTCCCTGGACCGATTGCCTTGGCAACGGAATTACGCCCGCCGATGAAAACGTTTACAAAGCCGCTCGCCCTGTCCCTGGCCCTGTCTGCCGCACTGGCCACCCCGGCCTGGGCCGACTCCGCCGCCTTCACCGTGCTGACCCTGGAACAGGCGCCGACCGCGGACGCGATGCCGGCCCTGGCTGCCCAGTTGAAGACCCTGCAGGTGGATGCGGTCAGCGTTCGCCAGGTACAGCGCGGCATCGGCCAGGTCGATCCGCTGCAGCTGCTGGCCGATGGCCTGGGCTACCAGTACCGCTTCATCGCCGCCGGCAAGGATGACGGCCAGACCCAGCACGGCCAAGCCGTGCTGACCCGGCTGCCGATCGCCGCCGAATCCGGCCCCGACCAGCCGGGCCTGAACTACCTGCGCCTGGATGACGGCCGCCATGCAGTGGCGGTGTACACCGACGCTGGCGCCGGTGCTTCGCAGTTGCCGGCACTGGTGTCGCGTTCGCGACTGGGCGCGCCGGCGGTGCTGCTCGGCGCGGTGGCCGGTGAATCGGCCAAAGCGGCCGGCTTCGATCCGGCACGCGTGGCCCTGGAGGCCGATGCCAGCTATTTCAGCGATGGCTTCCAGGCCGCCAGCAGTGCGCCGTTCAAGGTTGAAGGCAGCGCGCTGCGTGCAACCCTGCTGACCCTGGCCTATGCGGCTGACAAGGGCGGCGAGCAGCCGTGGATGGATACCACGCTCACCGCCGATGCGCGCGCTGCGCTGCTGCTGAAGGCGATGACCGAGGACGAGAAGTTCCAGATGCTGCACAGCTACTTCGGGCTGGGCAAGGACGGTGGCAAGCTGCCGGAAGGTGCGGTGGGTTCGGCCGGTTTCGTGCCGGGCGTAGCGCGCCTGGGCATTCCGTCGCAGCAGTCGGCCGACGCCGGCGTGGGCGTGACCAATCCCGGTGGCATCCGCCCGGGCGATTTCGCCACCGCCATGCCGTCGGGCCCGTCCACGGCGTCCACCTGGAACCGCGGTGTTGCCTTTGCCGGTGGCGCGACGATGGGCCGCGAAGCCTGGCAGCAGCGCTTCAACATCCTGCTGTCCGGCAGCGTCAACCTGCAGCGTGACCCGCGCAATGGCCGTAACTTCGAATACGCCGGTGAAGACCCGCTGCTGGCCGGTTCGATGGTCGGCGCAGTGATCCAGGGCGTGCAGAGCCAGCACGTGATCTCCTCGATGAAGCACTTTGCGCTGAACGACATGGAGACCCGCCGCAACTTCCACGACGTGCGCATTGGCGAGCAGGCCATGCACGAGTCGGATTTGCTGGCGTTCGAGATCGCGCTGGAAGCCGGCCGTCCGGGCGTGGCGATGTGCTCGTACAACAAGATCAACGGTACCTACGGCTGCGAAAACGGCTACCTGATGAACCAGGTGCTGAAGCAGGAGTGGAAATTCCCCGGTTTCGTGATGTCCGACTGGGGCGGCGTGCACAGCGGTTCGAAGGCGGCGCTGGCCGGCCTGGACCAGCAGTCCGCCGGTGAAGTGTTCGATGCGGCGGTGTTCTTCGATGAGCCGCTGCGCCTGGCCGTGCACGGCGGCGTGGTACCGCAGGCGCGCCTGAACGACATGGTCGCGCGCATCCTGCGCACGATGTTCCTGCACGGCAACTTCGACAACCCGCCGCAGCACCAGAAGGTCGACGCTGAAGCCGGTTTCGCCGTGGCCCAGCGCACGGTGGAAGAAGGCAGCGTGCTGCTGCGCAATGAAGGCAGCCTGCTGCCGCTGGCCGACAGCGCCAAGCGCATCGTCATCATCGGTGGCCATGCCGACAAGGGCGTGATCGGTGGCGGTGGTTCGTCGATGGTGGGCGTCACGGCCAAGGGGACCAACGCGGTGCCGGGCGTGCTGCCGACCACCTGGCCGGGCCCGGTGATCTTCCACCCGTCCTCGCCGTTGGAGTCGCTGCGTGCCGCGCGTCCGGATGCCACCATCACCTATGTGGACGGCACCAATGCCGCCGCTGCGGCCAAGGCTGCTGCACAGGCGGATGTGGCCATCGTGTTCGCCACCCAGTGGGCGGCTGAATCGGTGGACCTGCCGGACATGCAGCTGCCGGACAACCAGGATGCGTTGATT
This sequence comes from Stenotrophomonas sp. 01N47, assembly GCF_056399165.1. Lineage (NCBI taxonomy): Bacteria > Pseudomonadati > Pseudomonadota > Gammaproteobacteria > Lysobacterales > Lysobacteraceae > Stenotrophomonas > Stenotrophomonas sp. 01N47. Next base: position 524,445 of record NZ_JBFTQU010000001.1, on the reverse strand, counting down.
TCGGCGGTGGCCAAGGCCAACCCGAAGACCGTGCTGGTGCTGGAAACCAACGGCCCGGTGCGTACGCCGTGGCTGGCGCAGGTGCCGGCGGTGCTGCAGGCCTGGTACCCGGGTATCCGTGGCGGTGAAGGCATTGCCGCACTGCTGACCGGCCAGGCCAATCCGTCCGGCCGCCTGCCGGTGACCTGGGTGGTGGACGAATCGCAGTTGCCGCGCCCGCACATCGATGGCCTTGGCTTCAAGCCGGCCAAGCCGTTCGGCGATGTGTTCGATTTCGATATCGAAGGCGCCAACGTCGGCTACAAGTGGATGGCGGCCAAGGGCCTGACCCCGACCTTCGCCTTCGGCCACGGCCTGTCCTATACCTCGTTCGCCTATGAAAACCTGAAGGTGAGCGTGGAGGGTTCGCGCCTGGTTGCCAGCGTCGACATCCGCAACACCGGCAAGCGCGCCGGTGCCGACGTCGCCCAGCTGTACCTGAAGCTGCCGGCCGGCAGCGCCACGCCGATCCGCCTGATCGGCTACGACAAGGTCGAGCTGCAGCCGGGCGAACAGCGCCGCATCCGCATCGAAGCCGAGCCGAAGACCCTGGCGCATTACGATGCGCAGGCACGCCAGTGGAAGATCGCTGGCGGCACCTACCAGGTGCAGTTGTCGCGCAACGCCGCCGAGCCGCTGCAGACGGTGGACGTGCAGCTGGTGGAGCAGGTGTTGCGCTGATCCGCCGCGGTACTGATGGTTGAAGACACGGCCCCGCAAGGGGCCGTGTCTGTTTGCGGGGTGCCGCTGCGCTCGCCGGGCCATGCCCGGCGGGCGAAGGATTCAGCTGGCGTCGTCACCAAACCACCCGCGCAGGAAATCGATCAGCTGCCGCACCTTCGGTGAGGGCTGGCTGCTGTGCGGGTACACCGCGTACACGCTCTGCTGCGGGAAACGATGCTGGCGCAGCACCGGCCGCAGGCGGCCGTGGGCGAGATCGTCCTCGATCAGCCAGCGTGGCAGCACGGTCACTCCTGCACCGGCCACGGCGAACGCGCGCAAGCTGCTGGCCCCATCCACGCGTATCACCGCGTTGCCCGGATTGGTGGCGAACAATGCATCGCTGCCATCCGGCGCGACCACTGGCACATCGGCCAGGCGCGGATAGCCGAGGCGGGGCAGGGTGCCCAGCAGTACCGGATCATCCGCCGCCTCGGCGGATCCCAGTCGCGCCAGCAATGCCGGAGCGGCCACCGCGCACAGCGGGTGACGTTCCAGCTCGGTGGCATGCAGTTGCGAATCGGGCAGGCGACCGAGGCGGATCGCCAGGTCGAAGCGCTCGGGAATCAGGTCAGCCGGTGCCGGCGAGGTCGATAGATGCAGCACCAGCGCTGGATGCTGCGCGCGGAAGGCTTCCAGTGCTGGAATCAGCCGCAGCTGCGCGTACTCCGGGGTGGTGGTCAGGCGCAGCACGCCCTGCAGCTGGTGCTGGTCGCGGCGCGCGGCATCGATGGCGGCCTGCGCGGCATCCAGTGCCTGCACGCAGTGCTGCAGGAACTGTTCGCCGGCCTCGGTCAGCGCCAGATGGCGGGTACTGCGCAGCAGCAGGGTTACCCCCAGCTCCTGCTCCAGCCGCTTCAGGTTGAAGCTGACCACGGCCCGGCTCAGGCCCAGGCGCTCGGCGGCGGCGGTCAGGCTGCCGGCCTCGACCACGGCACGGAAGATATCGAAGCGATCGAGGCTGACCATGGTGGGTGATTGTCAAAACAGGTTTGACAGTGTTGCAGCTGCCGTCGTGTTTTTCCAACAACGCTGGTCCGCGATGCTGTCGCCTTCGTTGCTGGAGCCTGCTGATGCCTTCCCCACGCCTGCGCCATGAGGCGATCTTCCTGCTGGTGTTCGCCCTGGACCTGGTCAACATGTTCATCGCCACCGTGGCCTACCCGGCGCTGGCGGCCGAGCTGCATGCGGACATCGGCACCCTGGCCTGGGTGGGCACGGCCTACATGCTGGGCCTGAGCGTGGTGATTCCGCTGGCCCCGTGGCTGGCCGCGCGCTGCGGCGAGCGTCGCCTGCTGCTGGCTGCCTTGGTGCTGTTCGCGGTGGCTGCGGGCCTGGCCGGCGCCGCGCCGTCCATCGGCTGGCTGCTGGGCTGGCGGCTGCTGCAGGGGTTGGCTGGCGGGCTGCTGATTCCGGTGGCGCAGGCGGCGGCGTACCGGCAGTGCACGCCTGAGCAACGCGGTGCGCTGACCCGGCGCATCCTGCTGGTGGCGTTGCTGGTGCCGGCACTTGCACCGGCTCTTGGCGGCCTGCTGGTGAAGTGGCTGTCCTGGCGCGGCGTGCTGTGGGCCAGCCTGCCGCTGGCGGTGCTGGCGATCGCCCTGGTGCTGGCGTGGATGCCGGCCGATGGCCTGCGCAGTGCGCCACGCCTGCAGGGCTATGCACTGGCCACCGCGATGTCTGCGCTGGGCGCGTTGCTGCTGGCATTGACCTGGCTGGGTGAGCCCGGCCATCGCTTCGCCGGCGCAGGGTTGCTGCTGCTGGCAGCAGTGCTGGCCGTCGCCCACCTGCGTAATGCACGCCGGCAGCCGCAGCCGCTGCTGCGCTGGTCGCTGCTGTCCCATCGAGGCCTGCGCATGGCGATGCTGGTCTATCTGGCGGTGCCGGGTGTGTTCATCGGCAGCCAGCTGGCCAGTACCCTGCAGCTGAACCACGCCGGTTACAGTGCCGCGCAGATCGGCGCCCTGATGCTGCCGTGGGCGTTGGCCTCGGCACTGGCGATCACCGGCAGCCGGCGCTTGCTGGCGCGCTTCGGGCCGGGCTCGGTGCTGCGGCTGGGCATGGTCCTGCAGGCCAGCGGTCTGCTGCTGATGGCGCTGCAATCGCAGCCCCCCTTCGCGCTGGCCGCCATGCTGTTCGCCCTGATGGGTGCTGGCGGCAGCCTGTGCAGCAGCACCGCGCAGACGCTGGCGTTCCATGGTGTGGACGCCGAGGCGCTGGGCGATGCCAGTGCACTGTGGAACCTCAACCGCCAGCTCAGCTTCTGCCTGGGCACCGCCGCCATCGCCCTGCTGCTGGCCTTGGCCATGCAGTGGTGGCCGGCGCATGCCACCAGCGCGGCGCTGGGCCTGGCGGCCGTACTCACCCTGTTGCCGCTGGTGCTGCTGCGCCGGTCGCAGCTGCATTCCCTTTCCACTCCGGAGACTGCTTGATGGACATGACCGCCGAACACGAAATCCACCTGCTGCACGACAAGCTGCAGGCCTGGTTCCGGGCAGAGATCGAGGCCGATGCACTGGCTGATCTGATGGGACATTTCTGCGCGGACTTCAGCATGGTCGGCATCTCCGGTCGCAGGTTGGACCGCGCCGCCGTGCAGGCGCTGTTCGTGGGCGGACACGGCGCCCGGCCGGGACTGCGGATCGCCATCGAGGCCGTACAGGCGGTGGAAGCGCCGTCGCCGCTGGCGGCGCTGCGTTATCGCGAGGGACATGCCGTGGGTGAGGGAGAAACCGCGTGGCGGGAATCGCTGGCAGTGCTGCGGCAGGAAGGAGGGCGCTGGCGCTGGCTGGCCCTGCATGAAGTACCGGTGGCGTGATGGATCCGCCGGGCATGGCCCGGCGAGCGCAGCGGCGGCAGACCGCACATGTGCCATCAGTCCTGCCTGTAAACGCCGCAGAATGCAAAGCAGGCACACGCTTTGCCGGGGTCTACGGGAGTAGGCTGGGGCCTTTCCTGCCGGGAGGTGATGTCCATGCGTGTGCGTGCCGTTGCTGTTGCCGTAGCCCTGAGCCTGTCCAGCGCCGTGCTGGCCGCCGACACGCCGCCGATGACCCCGGACATCAGCGGAAAACCCTTCGTCGCCCCCGATGTGGGCCGCGACTACGACAAGCGCGTGGTGATGGTGCCGATGCGTGATGGCACCAAGCTGTACACGGTGATCGTGGTGCCCAAGGGCGCCCGCAATGCACCGATCCTGCTGACCCGCACGCCGTACGACGCCGCCGGCCGCGCCAGCCGCAGCGATTCGCCGCGCATGCGCGATCTGCTGCCGCAGGGCGATGAAGTGTTCGTCGATGGCGGCTACATCCGCGTGTTCCAGGACATCCGTGGCAAGTACGGTTCCGAAGGCGATTACGTGATGACCCGGCCGCTGCGTGGGCCACTGAACGGTACCAAGGTCGATCATTCCACCGATGCGTGGGACACCATCGATTGGCTGGTCAAGCATGTGCCGGAGACCAACGGCAAGGTCGGCATGCTCGGCTCATCGTACGAAGGCTTCACCGTGGTGATGGCGCTGACCGATCCGCACCCGGCACTGAAGGTGGCCGCGCCGCAGAGCCCGATGGTCGATGGCTGGATGGGTGACGACTGGCTCAACTACGGCGCCTTCCGCCAGGTCAATTTCAACTACTTTGCGATGCAGACCGAGAAGCGTGGCAAGGGCACGCCGCTGCCGTCGCTGGGCTACGACGATTACAGCACTTTCCTGCGCATCGGCTCGGCCGGCGACTACGCCCGCTTCACCGGTGTGGACCAGCTGACCTGGTGGAAAAAGCTGGTACAGCACCCCGCATACGATGCGTTCTGGCAGGGCCAGGCGCTGGATGCGGTGATGGCGAAGACGCCGCTGAAGGTGCCGACCATGTGGCTGCAGGGCCTGTGGGACCAGGAAGACATGTGGGGTGCCAACCACGCCTACCAGGCGATGGAAGGGCGCGACACCGGCAACACCCACAACTACCTGGTGATGGGCCCGTGGCGGCACAGCCAGGTGAACTATGACGGCAGCCAGCTTGGGGCGCTGAAATTCGATGGCGATACCGCGCTGCAGTTCCGCCGCGACGTGCTCAAGCCGTTCTTCGACCAGTACCTGGTGGATGGCGCGCCGAAGGCCGATACGCCACCGGTGCTGATCTACAACACCGGTGAAAACCACTGGGACCGCCTGCAGGGCTGGCCGCGCAGCTGCGAGAAGGCGTGCGCGGCAAACAGCAAGCCGCTGTACCTGCGTGCCGGAGGCAAGCTGGCGTTCCAGGCGCCGGCGGCAGGCGAGGGCGACTTCGAGGAATACGTGTCTGATCCGTCCAAGCCGGTGCCGTTCGTACCGCGCCCGGTGCGCTTTGGCGACCGCGACATGTGGACCACCTGGCTGGTCAAGGATCAGCGCTTCGTCGATGGCCGCCCCGACGTGCTGACCTTCATCACCGAGCCGTTGACCGCACCGCTGCGTATCGGAGGTACGCCGGTGGTGAACCTGCAGGCGTCCACCAGTGGCACCGACAGCGACTGGGTGGTGAAGCTGATCGACGTGTATCCCGATCAGGAAGCATCGACGCCGGAGATGGGCGGCTATGAGCTGCCGGTGTCGCTGGCGATCTTCCGCGGCCGCTACCGCGAGAGCTTCAGCGACCCCAAGGCGCTGGCGGCCAACCAGGTGCTGCCGTACCGTTTCGACCTGCCCAACGCCAACCACACCTTCCAGAAGGGCCACCGGGTGATGGTGCAGGTGCAGTCCAGCCTGTTCCCGCTGTACGACCGCAACCCACAGACCTACGTGCCGAACATCTACCTGGCCAAGCCGGGTGACTACCAGAAGGCCACGCAGCGGGTATGGCACAGCGCCGCGCAGGCCAGCTACATCGAACTGCCGGTGTACTGAGACAGAGGGGATGACGCCGGGCACGGCCCGGCGCTACCCCGGTCGCGCGATGTCGGTAGCGCCGGGTGGGTAGTGCCGGCCGCTGGCCGGCAACGCGATGGTGCGAAAGCGTGTCGACCAAGGTCGACACCTGCCCGGGCAGATGCGCTTCAACCAACCTTCGAAGGGCCGGTGCGCCAGCGGCTGGGCACCAGCCCGAAGCGCTTGCGGAATGCGGCAGCGAAGTTGCTGGGATGCCGATAGCCGGTTTCCGCAGCCGCCTGTTCCACGCTCCAGCCAGATTCGCGAAGGCCCTGCTCGGCATGTCGCATGCGTTGTTCGTGCAGGTAGTCGAACACCGAGCAACCATACTCCTGGACGAAGTGCCGGCGCAGTGCGCTGGGGCTCATGCAGGCCAGTTGGGCAAGTTCCAGCAGGCTGTGCGCATGGCCAGGGTCGTCGTGCGGGAACGTCCGTACGCGCTCCAGCCGCGCCCGCTGGCCACTGCGCAGCGCACGCGCACCTTCGGCGTGCAGATCATCGGCCTGCAGGCCGGTGGACAGCAACTGCAGGGCAATGCCCTCGCGCCACAGCGCATCCAGGCCGTCCTGCCAGGGGCTGTCGAACAGCTGCGCGAGAGGCGGCAGCATCGCGTGCGGAATGGCCCAGTGCCTGCATTCCATGTGTGAACCCAATGCCCGCTGCAATTGCGGTTGCCGCAGCAGGTCCGGGTCCAGATCGGCTGGCACCATCAGGCTGATGCCACGCAGGCGCATATTGCCCGGATGGACGCCGACCATTGCCACATGGTCGCGGTGGCTGGTGGTCACTGCGGTGCCTGCGCGCAGGCTGAAGTCACTGCGGTTGGGAACCTGCACGTCGACCTGGCCCTGCAGCATCACGCGGATGACCAGGCCGGGCCGTTCGTGCGCTGTGGCGGTGTAGGCGATGCGGTTGTGCACATCCGATGCGAGCAGGCTCATGCCGCCGCGCAGGGTCTGTTCGTGCAGGTCGCCGTGACCGGCCCACTGTTCTTCGCGCAGCTGGCTTGGATCGGCACGGTAGTCATAGCCGTGTCGCTGGCCAAAACGGCGGTAATCGGCAAACGTGAAATATCGGGACATCGCTCGGCGCTCAACCATAGATGATGGGTGCCGGCGACGATGTGCCCGCACGTTCCATCGTGCACCTGCAGCGCGGATCGGTCCTGCGCTTTCAGAGTTGGAAATAGATTCCTGTCATTTTCTCCAATGCCAGCCCGAATGCGATATCCAACGGGTCAATCGATTGGCATTTACGGCCAAGTTGAAGATCGCGCAGCAATGCGCGTGCGTACTGTAACTGCTCGGGGCGGGTGATCGATTCGTCTTCGTAGTGGTCAAAGAGCAGGCCGAACCGGGTATTGAGGGTAGTGAGGAAGCCGCTGTCGAACAGCAGATCGACCGTGGCATCGCTGAGCATCACTTCGTACAGGTGGCCAGGCAGGCAGGAATCGGTATCCAGCCGCCGTTCGGCATCGGCAGAAAGTGGAACGCAGGCTGTACGCATGGGAGCTCAGGTGGCGGGCACGCGCGCAAGTATCACGCATGCAGCGCTTTCGTCACGACGAAGGGCGTAGTGTCGGTGAGGTCGGACGGTTCTGTCCGCATCGATTTCCCAACAGATGGAGACCACAGATGATTGATTACCGACTCAACGGAAAAACCGCGATCGTCACCGGCGGTGTATCCGGTATCGGCCTGGCGGTAGCTGAAACGCTCGCTGCATCGGGCGCGCGCATATCGGTGTGGGACCTGAAGCAGGATGCGGTGGATGCCACGGTGGCCACGCTGCGCAACCAGGGGGCCGAGGCCATCGGTGTCGCGTTGGATGTCACCGACGAGGCGGCGGTGGAAGCGGCGGTGCAGCGCACGGTGAAGGAACTGGGCGGCGTGCATGTTGCAGTGAATAACGCTGGCATCGGCGGGCCAGCGGCAAGCAGCGGCGACTATCCCATCGATGGCTGGAAGCGCGTGGTCGATGTGAACCTGACCAGCGTGTTCCTGTGCCAGCGGGCGCAGATCCAGGCGATGCGCACGGCGGGCAGCGGCGGCAGCATCATCAACATGGCCTCCATCCTGGGCCAGGTCGGGTATGCCGGTTCGACCGCCTACGCGGCGGCCAAGCACGGCGTGGTCGGCCTGACCCAGACGGCTGCATGGGAGCACGCTGCCGATGGCATCCGCATCAATGCGGTGGGCCCGGGCTTCATCAACACGCCGTTGCTGGAAAAGATGGACGCCAAAGTGCGTGCCACCCTGGAGGGCCGGCACGCACTCAAGCGTTTGGGAACGCCGCAGGAAGTGGCCGCGCTGGTCGCCTGGCTGGCCAGCGACGATGCCTCGTTCGCGACGGGTGCCTACTACGCCATCGACGGTGGTTATCTGGCGCAGTAGTGCCGGCCGCTGGCCGGCAACTCCCGTTGCATGGAACAAGGCGGCATCGCCCGGTGAAGAGGGCGTGCCATCGCCTTCACCCCCGTCCCACGGCCGCCGAGCAACGCTCCGGGAAACTTCCGGAGCCTCCCCATGGAACTTACCCAGGACATGTCCATTCTGCTGCGCGTGGCCGCCGCCATGGTATTTGGCGGCGTGCTGGGCGTTGAACGTGAGATGGGCAAGCACGCTGCCGGCCTGCGCACGCACATGCTGATTGCCGGTGCCGCTGCGCTGATCGTCGGCCTCGGTGATTCGGTGGCCGAACACTTCCAGCAGGAACGCTACCGCGATCTGCTGCAGGTCGACCCGGTGCGATTGATCGAAGCGGTGGTGGCCTGCGTGGGCTTCGTTGCCGCAGGCACCATCCTGCGCGGCAATCGCGAAGACCAGGTCAGCGGGCTCACCACCGCCAGTTCGCTGGTGATGGCCGCGGCCATCGGTATTGCCGTGGGCATCGGCAAGTACGTGATCGCGCTCGGTGTCAGCGTACTGTGCGTGCTGGTGCTGGCGTTGATACGGCGGGTGGAGAAGAAGTTGTAATCGCTAAATGGTACTACCAATAATTCCGTATAGCCCTATGGTCTAATAGGCTGTCGGCAGGATTGGAGGTTCAATTCGCGCCTGTGGTCCGATTGTTGGTCAATGTGGTACGACCAATATATGGCGGGCCCGACGCCCCCACCCGGTGGGGAACCTCCTGTTCCTGTCGAGAGCCCTATGCAGCCCTGGCAACACGTGTACGACCCCGCCGGCAACCTGTGGTTGTCGAGCCTGATCGCGCTGCTGCCGATCGCCTTCTTCTTCATCGCCCTGGCCGTGCTGCGCATGAAGGGCTGGATCGCCGGTACCATCACGGTGGCCATCGCGCTTGCCGTGGCGCTGCTGTTCTATCGCATGCCGGTGGCGCAGGCGCTGGGCGCGGCCGGCTTCGGCTTCGTCTATGGCCTGTGGCCGATCGCCTGGATCATCATCGGCGCGGTGTTCCTGTACAAGGTTTCGGTCAAGACCGGCCAGTTCGACATCATCCGTGCCTCGATCCTGTCGGTCACCGAGGACCAGCGATTGCAGATGCTGATGGTCGGCTTTGCCTTCGGCGCCTTCCTGGAAGGTGCAGCCGGGTTTGGTGCGCCGGTGGCAATCACCGCCGCGCTGCTGGTCGGGCTGGGCTTCAAGCCGCTGTATGCGGCCGGCCTGTGCCTGATCGTCAACACCGCGCCAGTAGCGTTCGGCGCAATGGGCATCCCGATCATCGTGGCAGGGCAGGTGACCGGCCTGGATGCCTTCGAGATCGGCCAGATGGCCGGCCGCCAGCTGCCGTTCCTGACTGTCATCGTGCTGTTCTGGATCATGGCGATCATGGACGGCTGGCGCGGCGTCAAGGAAACCTGGCCGGCGGTGCTGGTGGCAGGCGGTTCGTTCGCCATCGCCCAGTACCTGACCTCCAACTTCATCGGCCCGGAACTGCCGGACATCACCGCCTCGCTGGCGTCGCTGGTCTGCCTGACCCTGTTCCTGCGCCGCTGGAAGCCGGTACGGATCTTCCGCTTCGATACCGAAACCAGCGCTGAGGCGGCCGCACAGGCAATGGAGGCGCCGCGCCACAGCGTCGGCCAGATCGCCAAGGCGTGGTCGCCGTTCCTGATCCTCACTGCGATGGTCACCGTGTGGAGCATCAAGCCGTTCAAGTCGCTGTTCGCAGCCGGTGGCCCGCTTGAAGGCTGGGTGCTGAAGATTCCGGTGCCGGGCCTGGACCAGATGGTGCAGAAGATGCCGCCGATCGTCGATGCGCCGCTGAGCTATGAGGCGGTCTACAAGTTCGACTGGTTCTCGGCCACCGGCACGTCGATCATCCTGGCGGCAGTGATCGCGATCATCGCGCTGCGGATGCCGGCCAAGGCTGCGCTGCAGACCTTCGGTGAAACCGTGCGCGAACTGCGCATGCCGATCTTCTCGATCGGCATGGTGCTGGCCTTTGCCTTCATCGCCAACTATTCGGGCCTGTCGGCCACACTGGCGCTGGCATTGGCGCACACGGGCAAGGCGTTCCCGTTCTTCTCGCCGTTCCTGGGCTGGCTGGGCGTGTTCCTGACCGGTTCGGATACCTCGTCCAACGCACTGTTCTCGGCGCTGCAGGCCACCACCGCGCAGCAGATCGGCGTGTCCGACGTGCTGCTGGTAGCGGCCAACACCACCGGCGGCGTCACCGGCAAGATGATCTCGCCGCAGTCCATTGCCATTGCCTGCGCAGCGGTGGGCCTGGCCGGCAAGGAATCGGACCTGTTCCGCTTCACCGTCAAGCACAGTCTGATCTTCACCACGATGGTCGGCCTGATCACCCTGGCCCAGGCCTACTGGCTGACCTGGATGATTCCCTGAGCATGCACAACAGGCCGACCAACAGCGGCGTGCTTCGGGCCACAATGGCGCCATGAGCACACAACGGGTTTCGGACAAGGTGGCCGCGCAGCTGCGTGCGCTGGTGCAGGAACGGCAGCTGCAGCCGGGCGACAGGCTGCCGGCCGAACGCACGCTGGCGGTTCAGCTGGGGGTCTCGCGCACCGCGTTGCGCGAGGCCATTGCACAGTTGGCCAGCCACGGTCTGCTGACCGCACGCGTGGGTGGTGGAACCTATGTGAGCGAGCCCGCCGCACGTGCGCGGCAGGCGCTGGATGAGCCCCTGGTGCCGTACCTGCCGTTGTTCCAGGGCGACCCGGAATATCGCTTCGACGTGCTGGAAATCCGCCACGCGCTGGAAGGCGCCACCGCCTGGCACGCGGCGCTGCGCGCTACCGACGAAGATCGTGCGCGTATCGCCCAGGCGTTCCAGACCATGATGGACGCGCATGGCAAGGACGACCCCACCGGTGAAGCCGAAGCCGATGCGGCCTTCCACCTGTCCATCGCCGAGGCATCGCACAATCTGGTGCTGCTGCAGGTGATGCGCGGTCTGTTCGAGCTGCTGCAGACCAACATCTCGCAGAGCCGTGAAAAGCTGTACACCTCGGCCAGGACCTTCTCGCCACTGTCCGACCAGCACCGCGAAATGATGGATGCGGTGCTGGCCGGCGACCCCGAACGTGCGCGCGCCGCCGCGCATGCCCACCTCGAGTTCGTGCACACCACGCTGCGCACGCTTGATGACAACGAAGCCCGGCGTACGCGGGCTTCGCGCCTGCCTTCCCCACACGGTTGAACCCATGATCATTTCCGCCTCCACCGATTACCGTGCAGCAGCCGAGCGTCGGCTGCCGCCGTTCCTGTTCCACTACATCGATGGCGGCGCGTATGCCGAGCACACGCTGAAGCGCAACGTGTCCGATCTGTCAGACATCGCGCTGCGCCAGCGCATCCTGCGCAACATGTCCGACCTGAGCCTGGAAACCGAGCTGTTCGGCGAGAAACTGGCGATGCCGGTGGCGCTGGCCCCGGTCGGTCTGACCGGCATGTATGCCCGCCGTGGCGAAGTGCAGGCGGCGCGCGCGGCCGACAGCCGTGGCATTCCGTTCACGTTGTCCACGGTGTCGGTGTGCCCGATCGAAGAAGTCGCGCCGGCGATCCAGCGCCCGATGTGGTTCCAGCTGTATGTGCTGCGCGACCGTGGTTTCATGCGCAACGCGCTGGAGCGCGCACAGGCGGCGGGTGTGACCACACTGGTGTTTACCGTGGACATGCCTGTACCCGGGGCGCGCTATCGCGACGCACACTCAGGCATGAGTGGCCCGAATGCTGCAATGCGCCGTATCCGCCAGGCGATCACTCATCCGCGCTGGGCGTGGGACGTGGGCCTGCGCGGACGCCCGCACGATCTTGGCAACATCTCCACCTACCGTGGCAACCCTACGGGCCTGGAGGACTACATCGGTTGGCTGGGCAGCAACTTCGATCCGTCCATTTCGTGGAAGGATCTGGAATGGATCCGCGAGTTCTGGAAGGGCCCGATGGTGATCAAGGGCATCCTCGACCCGGACGATGCGCGTGACGCAGTCGCCTTCGGCGCCGATGGCATCGTGGTCTCCAACCATGGCGGCCGCCAGCTCGATGGTGTGCTGTCCACTGCACGTGCCTTGCCTGCCATCGCCGATGCGGTGCAGGGCGACCTGAAGATCCTCGCCGACTCGGGCATTCGCACCGGCCTGGACGTGGTGCGCATGCTGGCGCTGGGCGCCGATACCGTGCTGCTGGGTCGCGCCTTCGTCTATGCGCTTGCCGCGCAGGGCGAGGCCGGCGTGGCCAACCTGCTGGACCTGATCGCCAAGGAAATGCGCGTGGCGATGACCCTGACCGGCGCGCACCGCATCGCCGATATCGGCCGTGATTCGCTGGTGCGCCTGCCATGAGTGATCGCAACGCGGTGCTGGCGCAGTTGCGTGCCGCGGTGGGGGACCGCCACGTGCTGACCGGCGACAAGTCCACCCGTCGCTTCCGTCGCGGCTATCGTTTCGGCGACGGCCCGGTGCTGGCGGTAGTCCGCCCGGGCACGCTGCTGCAGCTGTGGCAGGTGCTGCAGGCGGCGGTGCAGGGCGGCGCGGCGATCATCCTGCAGGCAGCCAATACCGGCCTGACCGGCGGCTCCACCCCCGATGGCGACGACTACGGCCGGCCGATCGTGCTGGTCAGCACCCTGCGCCTGGCCGGCATCCAGCTGTTGAACGAAGGCCGCCAGGTACTGTGCCTGCCCGGCGCGACGCTGGACCGTCTGGAGCAGACGCTGGCACCGCTGGGTCGCGAGCCGCACTCGGTGATCGGCTCGTCGTGTATCGGCGCCTCGGTGCTGGGCGGCATCTGCAACAACTCCGGTGGCGCACTGGTACGCCGTGGCCCGGCCTATACCGAGCTGGCACTGTATGCGCAGGTCGACGCACAGGGCGAACTGCAGCTGGTCAACCATCTGGGCATCGCGCTGGGTGATACGCCCGAGCAGATCCTGCAACGCCTGCAGGACGGCGACTACCGCGCCGCAGATGTCAGCAACGGGGAGGGCCGCGCCGCCTCCGATCCGCGTTACGCCGAGGAAGTACGCAAGGTGGATGCAGATACGCCGGCACGCTTCAATGCCGATCCCAGCCGTCATTTCGAGGCGGCCGGATCTGCCGGCAAGCTGGCCGTGTTCGCGGTGCGTCTGGACACCTTCGAGAAGGAGGCCGCCGAGGTCTTCTATATCGGCAGCAACCGCACCGACAGCCTGACCGCGATCCGCCGCCAGCTGCTGACCGGCTTCGAGCGCCTGCCTATCGCCGGCGAGTACATCCACCGTGATGCCTATGACATCGGTGAGCGCTACGGCAAGGACAGTTTCCTGCTGATCGACAAGCTCGGCACCGCGCGCGTGCCGGCCGCGTTCGCGCTGAAGAGCCGGGTCGATGGCTGGTTCGAACGGCTCGGCCTGCGTGGTGTCACCGACCGGGTGATGCAGGCGCTGACCGGTCTGCTGCCTTCGCACCTGCCCAAGCGCATGGGCGAGTTCCGCCAGCGTTACGAACATCATCTGCTGCTGAAGGTTTCCGCACAGGATGCGGCCGCCACCGAGACGTGGCTGCGCAGCTTCTTCAGCGATCACGAAGGTGGTTACTTCCACTGCACGGCGGACGAAGGACGCAAGGCCTTCCTGCATCGCTTCGCCGTGGCCGGTGCCGCCGTGCGCTATCGCGAAGTGCACCGCGAGCAGGTGCAGGACATCGTCGCGCTGGACATCGCGCTGCGCCGCGATGACGCCGACTGGTTCGAGCAGCTGCCGGCTGATATCGATGGCCGCCTGCTGCACAAACTGTACTACGGCCACTTCCTGTGCCACGTGTTCCACCAGGACTACATCGCGCGCAAGGGCGAAGACCCGATGGCCATCGAGCACGCGATGTGGGCGTTGCTGGACCGCCGCGGTGCCGAGTACCCGGCCGAGCACAATGTCGGTCATCTGTATCCGGCCAAGCCGGCGCTGGCCGGCTTCTACCGCACGCTGGACCCGAGCAATACCTTCAACCCCGGCATCGGCCAGACATCGAAGGCGAAGGGCTGGGGTGGCTGCGACTGTGACGGGCACTGATGGCAAACGCGTCGAAAATTCGGATTCTTTGTATTCCAGACTCATCGCCTTGGCATTAGCCTTAGCCCTTGCCTGAGACGGATACAGGATCGATGCAGAGCGCAAATGAAATATGGCTTTCCATCAAAGTATCGCTTTTCGAGAAGAACTGTCTTGATGAGATGCAGCTACGGCCAGGAGCTTCCGAAAGTGAATTGATTGAGATGGAGTCCCAGTTGGGAGTTGTTCTGCCAGATCTGCTGAAGCAGATGCTGATGATTCACGACGGACAGGATGGGTTCGGGCTTCTTTTCGGAAATCAGATGCTCTCGATAGCGGAGATCCTGCGACAGTGGCAGGGATGGCGGGAGATCGAGGCTGACGGGATGAACGAAGACTGCGCTGAGTTCATGGGGGCTAGCCCTCCTGGGGTGGTGAAGGCCATGTACACGAATGCGCGCTGGATACCGCTCACGCATGATGGTGGTGGAAATCATATGGCCTGGACTTCGATCCGGATGCGGGAGGGGCTGAGGGTCAGATGATTGCATTTGGCGCCGACGAAGATACGAAATATCTTCTCGCACGTACTTTTGATGATTTTGTGGCGAAGGCCTTGGGGTGGATCCAACAGTCGCGTTGGAATGACGGCGACCTGCAATCCATGGCCGATGATGGTTTTGCTCCTCCTGCGATTCTGCGTAGCATCAGCGGATAGCCTTGGATTTCGCTCTCTTGATGGCTCCCTGCATTGCTCGCGACGTGATCGGAAATTGATTCGGGGAGCCCGTTCTTCTCTGCGTTACCATCCGTGTTCCCTAGGCACGCACCGATGCGCAGGAATTGCGATGCAGAGAACGATTATTCGCACCGTGCTGAGCACGCTGCTGCTGTCCGCTCCGCTGCTTGCGGAGGCTGCCGCACCCGTTCAACACGATGCCGCAGGCAACCGACTTGAAGCGCTATTGCTGCAGGGCGGGCAGGGGCCGGACGGCCCGGAGCGCTACTGCACTGCTGATGGCCAGTGGTGCGTGCAGGCGCTGCCTTCAGCGGGCGAAGACCGGCCAGCCTCGCTGGAAGTTGCCGAGCGCGCGGATGCTGAAGGCGAGCCGCAGATGCGCTACGTGCCCATCGACGTGGTTGACGATGGCGACCTGCGGGTCTGGCCCTTCATCGTGCGCCTGGCTCCCGGTCCCGGGGCAGCTCAGGCCGTGGCCGATCCACAACAGGCCGCATTGCAGAACGTGCTCGTCGGCGGTCTGGTGGAGGCCCGTGCGATGTATTCCGGTGGCGGTGCCAGCGCATCGACCCTGCACCTGGCGCGCATCCGTCATCTCGACGATGGCATCCAGGTGGACGCCGACGTGCTGTCCGTTGCGTGGTCGGCCAACAAGATGATCCGGGCCTGTTTCAGCGAACGCGATTTTGATCAGCGCGCCGGCGCCTGCCATGACGAGTACAGCTTCGATGCGGAACTTGCGCTGGCGGCCGAAGCGCAGGACATGCCCGTACTGCGCTACCAGACCGGGGCCACCAACTATCCGGCCGGGGTATCACCGCAGCGGGACTCGCTGGCCAAAGGGCGGTTGACGAAGAAGGACCTGCGCACCGAACAGGATGCGCAATGCAGCTACACGCGCACCTTCCGCTTCACGTCAGGGGCGTACCAACCGGACCAGCCGCTGCCGGAGTGCTCGGCCTACACCGAGCCCTGAGCCATGGAGCCGGGCGCATGCCCGGCTCTGCGCAACGGCCGTGACGCGCTTACTCGCAGCGGGTGGCGGTGATGATGTTGTCCTTGTCCACGAACACGCGCAGGCGGTCCTGGCGGATGTCCTTGGTGGTGATGGTGGCCGGGCCGATGGGGTTGACCATGCCGGCGCCGCTTTCGCTGGACAGGCGGCGGATGTTCGGCTCGTTGGCCGGCTGGCCGATGGCCCAGCCCAGCTGGCTGGCATCGCAGCGGCCACTGCCCTTGACCTCCGGGCCGGGAGTGCTGACACAGGCCGACAGCAACAAGGCCGAGGCGGGCAGCAACAGAGTCAGGCGGATGGTCATGCGGGCGCTCCTGCGCAGGGGATTGGCGGCACGATAGCACTGACCGCGCGAAACCCGGCAGCGTTCGGGTCATTGCCCGCGCGGCCGCCGCACTGCATAGTGGCCGGCGTTGCCGGCAACGTGCCGGCGGGCAGGCCGGGCCACTCCGGTGCAGGTGTTGGGTCCGGTATGAGGTCAGGCAGTTTCCGTGGCAGGCAGAACGCAGTGAAGGCGATGGCAGTACTGTCGTTGCTCTGCATGGCAGTGGCAGCCATGGCTGCCGAACCGACGCCAGCGCCCGCGGCCGAAGCGCCGGTGTTTGGTGGCTGGCGCAACCTGCAGACCGAAGCTGGTTACCAGCCGGCGCAGCGCAACCTGGCGTTCGCGATGCTGCCGCAGGCCGCAACCCGTGGTGATCGCTTCGCCATCCTCGACCGTGAAGGCAAGCGCACGGTGTGCTGCCTGCAGGTGGCCAGCGAGTCGCTGGGTGTTGCCGCGCTGCGCGAGCAGTACCACCTGCCGCAGGCCGGGGTGACCGATCTGAGCAACGGCCGCAGCCCCGCGCGCCCGTATCTGCCGCATGTCTATGCGATGCAGCGGGTGGATGAACTGGCCGATTATGGTTTCGCCGATGTTGCCGGCGCCTACAGCGACCTGGGCGGGCTGCTGCTGCCCGACGCCGCCGCCTTGGCTGCCGATGGCACTGAAGTGCGCGTGGGCGAGGGCCATTATCGCCTGCAGTTCCAGCGCCAGCCGCTGGCCGATGATGACGGCGCACTGGACCGGTACACCCTGCAGTTGCTGCCTGCCGGCGCCCCGGTCGTGGTTGAAGTGCCGTTCGGCACCTACTGATTGCCACATTCCACTGGCTAGAATGGCGCGCGGCGCTGCCTGCGCGCCTGATCCTGCGAGTTGTTGCCGTGCGATTTCTGTTGCTGCCCCTGCTGTTGCTGGCCGGTTGTGCCAGCGTGCCCCCTGCGCCGCCACCGGCCCATTCGGATGCGCTTTGGCGCCTGATCGAACGCGATTGCCAGGGCGCACAGTCGCCACGCGGCGATTGCCTGCAGGTGCGCCCGGCCGTTGATCACCGCGACGTGCTGGTCAAGGACGCGCACGGCCGCTATCAGTTCCTGCTGATGCCACTGGACAAGGTCAGTGGCATCGAGAGTCCCGCGTTGTATCGGCGCGGGGCACCCAATTACTTTGCTGCCGCCTGGCAGGCCCGCACTCGCACCGAGCAGGCACTTGGCCAGCGGTTGCCGCGCAGCGTCGCCAGCCTGGCATTGAACTCGCCGCATGGACGTTCGCAGCACCAGCTGCACATCCACGTCGATTGCCTGCGCGCCGACGTGCTGCGGGCGCTGGAAGACAATCGCGTGGCCCTCGGCACGCAGTGGGCACCGCTGCCGGTACGGCTGCGCGGCCATCAGTACCAGGCGCGGCTGCTGCCGGGCGAAGCATTGACTGCCAATCCCCTCAACCTGCTGGCCTATGGCCTGAGCGGTGTGGACAGGGTTGGTCAATGGAGCCTGCTGGTGGCGGGGCACGAGGACGTGCATGGCGCGCCGGGTTTCATCCTGCTTGCCACGCAGCTGGATCCCGGCAGCGACAACGATGCCAGTGCTGAGGAGCTGCAGGACCATGCCTGCAGCGTGTTGACCGGCGCGGATGCTTCGCTGGAGCGGGTGCGCTAGTTCTCTGCTGACTGCCGTTGCCGCCAGGCAGGTGCTGTCAGGGCGTAGAGCTGGCGGTCCTGCCAGCCCTCGATATCCAGATGGTGGTCGCGCAGCAGGCCTTCGCGCTCGAAGCCGATCGCCTGCAGGGTAACGACCAGCGCGCTGCCTGCATCGGGCGGCAGCAGCACGAACAGGCGACGGATCCCCACCTGTTCGAACAGGAACGTGCACAGCGCCTGCGACGAAGCGTGCAGCTGCCGCCGCTGGGGACAGCCTGCGGCATGCAGCCAACGCAGTTCAACGCTGCGCGCATGCGCGCAATGCAGGCGCAGGTTCAACTGGTCCAGCAGCTCACCCGCTGCGTCGAAGCTGCCCAGCAGCAGCTGATCGTTGTCGTGTTGCAGCTGCGAACGCTGCACACCGCAGAGGAAATGGGCTTCGGCATCGAAATGGTCAGGCGGGTTGCCGCTGCGTTCTACCTGACGATAGTGGTGACGCCAGGCGGAAAGGTCTGAACGCTGCAGCGGGCGCAGCACCACAGGCCCGTGCTGGAGCAGCAGGAGGTGGCGGCGCAGCACCGGTCGCAGCGGTGGCAAGGAAGTAGGGAAATACCGATTCATGGGGTGGGACGATGCCGCAGGCCGCCGAGGGGGAACAATGAAAGAAGTTGCAAATGCAGTGCGGTCGCTGCCTGCGGTCTGATTCGGTTCAGGCATAACGCCATCAAGCCTGGTCATTTCCGTTGCAACCATCCGTTCAGGACACTTTCGTTACGGGATCGTTATGCGCGCACCGTCGCCAACGCCCCGGACCACCCGCCCAACTCCCCCAGGAAGCCCATGTCCGCCTCTTCCCTGGCGCTGCGCCCGCGTCCGCTGGTGCTTGCCTTGTCGTCCCTGATGCTGGCCTCGTTGCCGGCCTTCGCGCAGGAAAGCGCACCCACCTCATTGCAGGAAGTGAAGGTCACCGGCTCGCGCATCCCGCGTGCCGGCGTCGAGGGGCCGTCGCCGGTCACGGTGATCAGCCGCGAGCAGATCGATGCGCAGGGCTACCGCAACGCATTCGATGCGTTGAGCGCGCTCACCGAAAACACCGGCAACGTGCAGGGCGAGGACTTCGGCAACACCTTCACCCCGGCGGCGAACACCATCAACCTGCGTGGCTTGGGCCCGAACCGCACGCTGGTGCTGGTCAACGGCCGCCGTCAGGCCGATTATCCGCTGGCCTACGAAGGCTCGGTGAACGTGGTCAATCTGGCCAACATTCCGAGCGCGCTGATCGAGCGCATCGAGGTGCTGGCCGCTGGCGCATCGGCGGTGTACGGCTCCGATGCCATCGCCGGCGTAGTCAACATCATCCTCAAGGATCGCTTCGACGGCGTGGACGTCAACGTGCGTGCCGGCGGCACCCAGCAGGGCGGTGGTGACAACCAGCGCGTGCAGGTGGTGGGAGGCAGCTCGGGCGAACGCTGGGAAGGCCTGTTCGGCTTCGAACTGGACGTGCGCAAGGCGATCCACGCGCGCCAGCGCGATTTCATGGATTCGCTGGACGATGACCCCACCGGCAAGGCGCCGCAGCCGACGGCCGTCGCCTATCGTCGCAATGCAGCCACCGGTCGCAACATCGATCCGGGCACCGCCGGCTGCGATGCGGCTTCGGCCATCTACGGTGGCAGCGTGCTGCGCGCCAACAACCCGCGGCAGGGCTGGTACTGCGGCAGCAACGAAGCCGCTGCCAGCTACTGGACCGTGCAGACCGAGAAGCGCAACCTCAACGGTTACGGCCTGCTGACCTTCCACGTCAACGAGACCACCGACCTGTTTGCGGATGTCGCGCTGGGCAGCGCACGGATCAACAACAATACCCGTGCGCCCACCTGGACCTCGTCACGCAACTACTTCTACAACCAGAACACGGGCAACCTGGAGAGCTGGTACCGCCGCTTCGCGCCGGAGGAAATCGGGGGCCTGCCGCGCAATGCGAACCGCTTCCTGGAAAACTCGTGGTCGTTCAACGTCGGTGCGCGGGGCCAGATCGGCGACAGCGGCTGGGACTACGAGGCGGTCTACAGCCGCTCGCGCTACGAGAACCACACGCGCCGCCCGGTGCTGCTGGCCGGCATCAACGAGTACCTGCTGGGCCCGCAGCTGGGCGTGCGCAACGGCGTGGAGGTCTATGCACCAGACCCTGCGCGCCTGTTCCAGCCGTTGACGCCCGATGAGTACGGCCGCCTGTCCGACTACCAGGAGAGCCGCAATGCCGCGTGGCTGCAGACCTTCAGCGCGACGGTCAACGGCCGCCTGTTCGCGTTGCCCGGTGGCGATGCCGCATTGGCCGCGGTGGTCGAAGCGGGCAGCCAGGGCTACCGCAATCGCCCGGACCCGCGCTTGGGCACCGGCGAATTCTGGAACACCAGCGCCGGCATCGGTGCTGGTGGCGAACGTGACCGCTATGCGGCCGGTGTTGAACTGCAGCTGCCGTTGCTGCAGTCGCTGACCACCACCCTGGCAGGTCGCTACGACCAGTACCGCGCCGGCGGCGAGCATATCGGAAAGGCGACCTGGAGCTTCGGTGTCGAATTCCGTCCGATCGAAAGCCTGTTGATCCGCGGCACCGCGGCCACCAGCTTCCGTGCGCCGGACATGAACTATGTGTTCGCCACCGAGACCCGAGGCTACAACCCCGGCATGACCGATTACTGGCGCTGCCGCACCGCCGGCCAGTCGTATGACAACTGCGACTACAACGGCCTGTCGATCGACTACAGCAACCGCGCCAACCCGCAGCTGCAGCCGGAGTCGGCCAAATCGTACGGCTTCGGCGTGGTCTGGTCGCCACTGTCCGGGCTGGATTTCAGCGCCGACTACTACGACATCCGCATCGACAACGAAGTGACCAGCCTCGACACCAGCCGCATCCTGCGTGATGAGGCCGATTGCCGGCTGGGCCGCACCCTCGGCGGCGAAACGCGCGACATCAGCTCGTCGCTGTGCCAGGACGCGCTGTCGCGGGTGATCCGCAACCCCTCCACTGCCACCGTGCAGCCGGACCAGGTGACCCGCGTACTGATCAACCCGATCAACGCGGCATCGGAGTCGGTGCGCGGCATCGACCTGAAGGGCAACTGGCGCTTCGATGGGGGCCGCTATGGGCGCTTCACCACGCGCCTGGCCTACACCCTGGTGCTGGAGCATGAGTACAAGCAGTTCGCCGATGACGAAGTGCGCGACATCCGCAATTCGCTGGATGACTACCAGTGGCGCAGCAAGGCCAATGGCAGCATCACCTGGAACCAGGGCGATTGGACCGCAACGATCTATGGCAACCGCTATGGCTCGTTGCCGAAGAGCGATGGCAGTGGCCGCATCGCGCCGTACATGACCTACAACGCCAGTGTGTTCCGCCAGTTCGGCGAGAACCTGACACTGGGTGTGATCGTCAACAACCTGCGCGACAGCCGGCCGCCGGCGGACAAGAACGGTGGCGGTTGGCCGTTCTATCCGGTCGGCAACTACGACCCGTATGGCCGTCAGTTCTGGGTGCAGCTGGATTACCGGTTCCGTTGATGAAGCGGTGAAAAACGAAAGGCCCGGCATTGCCGGGCCTTTCTTTGTGTGGCACTTCGCTTCCAGCGCCATGGAGTGGCATGCTCACCCAATCAGCAGGGAGGAAACAACGCATGGACGTTCGTCATCTGATGGTTGTGGTGCTCGCAGTTGCAGGCTGCAGCAACAAAGAAGAATCACCGGCAGCCGCTGCCCAGAATGCCACGATGGCGCCTGCTGACCGGGTTGAGGCAGCAACACCGATACGCGCTGCTGCGACATCCTTGCACACCGCTCCCGGTTCGCCCGGGTCTGCAGTCATTGCTGCGGCGGCCAAGCCAGCGGAAGGAACGTTCCTCACCGGCGAGCGCAGCCTGTTGAGTGAGGGGGCGATGTCCGTTGAACGATTCCATGCGGTGGTCGGTTCCAACAGAGCATTCGCACAGGCGGTCAGCCAATTCGAGCAGGATGCCGCACGCCAACCGGAAGCACAGGATCTGACCGGGCTGTACAGGTCAGCGGTGACTGCGGCGCTGGACGGGAATACGGACGTGGTCTCGTTCGCATGCGGCTACAGCTTGTGCCTCGGCGAGATCCGCAGCCGGACCGAAGACGGTTTCAGCGCCTGGGCGCGCTCCTTCGGGAAGGGCAACACGCCTCCCGTCTATGCATTCGCAACGGCCGAGTACACCCTGGGCCGGAACCTGCATTCGGGACGCTTCGTGTTCTCCACCGATCCGGCTGCCAACGGCATCACCACCCAGTAGGTCGGGACATGCCGGGCGGATGAAACGTTACGGCAGCGCCTGCACCAGGTACGACTCGATGACGTAGCTGAAAGGCTGCTGCTGGCGGTCGCGCAGCAGTGCGCGCACTTCCAGGATCACACCATGGTCGCCTTCGCCGCGCGGCGGCCAGAACGTCTGGTCGGTCACGGTCTGGCGCTGGAAGCCGAGCGGACCGACCACGCGCCCGAACGGCTCGTCGGTGGTGTCGAGCACCTGGTTCATGGCCGGGCTGAGATGGTCGGGCAGGTACCAGTTGTCGGCCTCGGACAGCACGCGGCTGCCGCAGGCCAGCTGCACGCGCCGGTAACGCAGGGGCGTGGAGGCAGTGGCGCCCAGGGCCTGCAGTACGTCGGCCGGCGCGGTCTTGTCCTGGCCGTGCACACGCACGGCACGGACCCGGGCCTGCTCGGCCAGGCCGTGCTCGGCGCACCAGCTTTCCAGGGTGGCGGTGGCGCTCTGGCCGGCCAGCACGCGCTGGTGCAGTACCTCCACCAGCGCAGCCGAGGCGATCCGCTGCTGGCCCGGCGGCGCCTGCAGGGGCGCGCTGGCGCTGGCATCGGTGGCGGACAGGCTGGCGATCGGGGCAGCGGCCAGCAGGGACGCGGCCTGCCAGCGGCGAAGACGATCGTGGCGGTCGGACGGGCCCATGCGGCATCACAGCGGAAACAGGTGCCCATGTTACCCGTTCAGGCGTGTATCCGGCGTCCCTGCGGCGCACGGTCGCGGACGGGATTCATCGCGCCGGTGAATGCATGGCATGCAGATATTTCGTTGGCCGATGGACGCGGCGGCGGGCAGGATGGCGCCAGTGTTGGCTTTCCGGGAGAACCTGATGACCCTGCAGTTCGTCCATGGTGGCGTCGATCGCGACGGTGCCCCGCTGCATTTCCACATCCGTGATGGCCGGTTTTTCGGCATCAATGGCGACAATGCAGCAGCACAGGGAGCCGAAAGCGTCGATCTGACCGGCTTTACCGTGCTGCCTGGACTGGTCGACGGCCATATCCACCTGGACAAGAGCTTCGTCGGCGACCGCTGGCATCCGCATCAGCCGGTGAACAGCCTGCGCGAGCGTCTGGCGGTGGAAAAGGCCGCGATTGCCACCGCCGCACCCATGGCCGATCGTGCCGAGGCCCTGATCCGCCAGTGCAGCGGATTCGGTACGGTGGCGATGCGGTGCCACGTCGACATCGATGGCAGCACCGGCCTGCGTCACCTGGAGGCGGTGCGTGAAGCGGCGCTGCGTTGTGCCGACATCATGCGCATCCAGTTGGTGGCATTCCCACAGGCCGGCGTGATGTCGTGCCCGGGTACGGCGGCCATTCTGGAACAGGCGATTGCTGCCGGGGTGGAGGTGCTTGGAGGCATCGACCCGAGCACGCTGGACGGGGATGCCGAAGGCCAGCTTGCGTTGTTGTTCGGGCTGGCCGAGCGCTATGGCGTGCGTCTGGACATCCATCTGCACGAGCCGGGCGAGACCGGGCTGGCGCAGCTGCTGCGGATCGCCGCGCGCACACGCGCGGCGGGCCTGCAGGGCAGGGTGGCGATCAGTCACGCCTATGCGCTGGGCGAGGTGCGGTTGGCGCGGGCGCTGCAGGTGGGTGAGGCCTTGGCTGCCGCAGGCGTAGCGATCATGAGCAATGCGCCGGGCGACCATCCGTTCCCGCCGCTGCGTGCTCTGCACGACGCTGGTGTGCGCGTGTTTGCCGGCAACGACAACATCCGCGACTGCTGGTGGCCTTATGGCAATGGCGACCTGCTGCAGCGGGCGATGCTGCTGGGCTATCGGTCGGGCTTCTACACCGATGCGGACCTGATGCTGGCGCTGGACATGGTCACCACCCATGCGGCGGAGGTGATCGGGTTGCCGCAGTACGGCATTGCAGAAGGTCGTCCGGCTACCTTCGTGGCGGTGCGTGCCGACCATGGCCCGGCGGCGGTGGCCGCAGTGCCGGCCGAGCGACGCGTGGTGGTCGACGGCCGTTGGCTGTAGCGGCCGGGCCGTGCCCGGTAGCACCTGGTAGTGCCGGCCGCTGGCCGGCAACTTCAACAGCAACAGCCGAAGCAACAGCGGCATTCTGAGGTAGGGCGGTGCGGTGTCGGATTGCGGGGACGCCGCAAGTACGTCCCTGTAGGCTCAGCCGCGCCATCCATGGCGCGGATGCCCCGCAATCCGACACCGCCCCACCTTCGACAGCTTCCCGTTGTCTGGCACATCCACGCCATGCGTGGATGAATCTCCATCGAAATCGAATATTTCGATATCTGATCGAAGAGCATCCACGCATGGCGTGGATCTACTGGTCGACCAAGGTCGACACCTCCCAACAGCATCACAGAGCGCCGTCCCGACAGCTCGCGGAGATCTGTCGAAGGCGGGGTGGGTCCGGTTGCGGGGGCGTGAGCCGCATGGATGCGGCGACCGAGCTTACAGGGATGTACTTGCAGCGCCCCCCGCAACCGGCCCCACCCCGCCGTCCCACGGAATGCCAGCTTCTGCTGTTGCTGTTGAGGTTGCCGGCCAGCGGCCGGCACTACCCATGGGGTGCAGGGCGCAGCCCTGCCGACTATTCCGGCTCGCGCTGCACCTGTCGCCACAACTCGCTGGCCAGCGCACGCACCGCATCATCGGCATCGGCGCGATGCAGCAGGCCGATCTCGTAGTTGTCGACAAGTGGCAGGTCGCGCTGCCCATCGATGATGCGGTGTTCGCGGTTGACCGCGCGCCGTGGCAGCAGGCTGATGCCGATGCCGTCGGCCACCGCGCCCTGGATGCCGCTCAGCGAGGAACTGGTGAACGCGATGCGCCAACGCAGGCCCAGCGCCTCCACGGCCTGGATCATCTCGTCGCGGTACAGCCCGCGCGGCGGGAAGGTGACCAGTGGCAGCGGGTCCTGCTGCAGGCTGCTGCTGCGCAGGCTGTCGATCCAATGCATCGGTTCGCGCCGGCAGTGCACGGCCTGGCGGGTGTTGCGACGCTGCTTGACCAGCACCAGGTCCAGCTCGCCATGGTCGAAGCCGTGGGCCAGATCACGGCTGAGGCCGCTGCTGATTTCCAGCTTGACCTGCGGGTGGCGGCGGCTGAAGGCGGCGAGCATGCGCGTGGTCTGTGCGTTGACGAAGTCCTCCGGCACACCGATGCGCACTGCGGTCTCCACGGTGGCGCCGGCCAATGCCTGGGCCAGCTCCTCGTTCAGATCCAGCATGCGCCGGGCATAGCCCAGCAGGGTGTGACCGGAATCGGTGGGATGCACGTCGCGGTGGCCGCGCTCGAGCAGGCGGTGACCGGCGAGCTCCTCCAGGCGGCGGACCTTCTGGCTGACCGTGGACTGGGTCGAGTGCAGGCGGGTGGCCGCCGTGGTGAAGCTGCCGCAGTCGGCGACCATCACCAGGGCCCGCAGCAGGTCCAGTTCGAACACTGTTCTATTCGATTTGGCACTGTCTTGCATTTGAACATTTCACTTCTGGATACCCGTGCCGACTTCTACCATGCAGGGCAGGGGCCGGCAATGGCCGGCGCCATCGCGCATGAGGAGAGTCACGATGCATCCCCCTCGCTCCCGGCAGCATCGTTCGGCATTGGGTCGCATGCTGTTGCTGTGCCTGTTGGTCATGGTGATCCCGGCGTGCACGGCGACTTCCCGAGGCGACGCCGATGCGCAATTGCGTGATGCCGCCAGCCGCGGCGATGTCGAGGCCGTGCGCGAGGCACTGGACGCGGGTGCCGATCTGGAGGCCCGTGACGGCCAGGGTCGCACGGCCCTGTTGCTGGCCACCCACGGCAACAACGTGGACGCGGCGCGCGAACTGATCGAGGCCGGCGCAGACGTCAATGCCAAGGACGCGATGCAGGACAGCGCGTACCTGTATGCCGGCGCGCGCGGCCTGGATGAGATCCTGGCGCTGACGCTCGCGCACGGCGCAGACCTGCGCAGCACCAACCGCTATGGTGGTACCGCGCTGATTCCTGCTGCCGAACGCGGCCATGTCGCCACCGTGCGCACGCTGCTGCGCGCTGGCGTGGCCGTTGACCATGTCAATCGCCTGCACTGGACGGCGCTGCTGGAGGCGATCCTGCTCGGCGATGGCGGCCCGCGCCACGTACAGATCGTGCAGCTGCTGCTTGACGCCGGTGCCAACCCCGAGCTTGCTGATGGTGACGGCGTAACGCCGCTGGCGCATGCTCGGCAACGCGGTTACGCCAACATCGAAACCCTGCTGCGCCAACACGGCGCGACGCGCTGACAACCGCCCCTTCCACCCGCACGCTGCCGTGCCTACCAGGATGCTGTCCATGTTCCGTTCCCGTCCGTTGTCCCTTGCCATCCTTCTTGCCGTTGCACCGCTGTCGGCGTCTGCGGCAGAACGCGCCGATCTGCTGATCCGCAACGCCACGGTGGTCGATGTCGAACACGCGCGCAGCGTGCCGGGGCAGAGCGTTGTCATCCGTGGCGAGGACATCGTCGCAGTCGGCCCCGATGCGCAGGTGCGCAGCCAGTGGAGCACCAGCCGCCAGATCGACGCCAAGGGCAAGTACCTGATTCCGGGCCTGTGGGACATGCACGTGCACTTCGGCGGCGGCCCGGCGCTGGTGGAAGAGAACAAGGCGTTGCTGCCGCTGTACATCGCCCACGGCATCACCACCATCCGAGACTGCTCCGGTGACCTTCCGCAGCAGGTACTGCAGTGGCGCGGCGAAATCGCCAACGGCACGCTGTTCGGTCCGCGCCTGCTGACGTCCGGTGCGAAGATCGAAGGCATCAAGCCGGTCTGGAAGGGCACGATCGAGGTGGGCAGCAAGGCCGACGCGGACAAGGCGATCGAGCGCCTGCAGCACGACAAGGTCGACTTCGTGAAGATCACCGACAGCACGCTGACCCCGGAGCTGTTCCTGTACTCGGCCAGCGCCGCCCGCAAGGCGGGTTTCAAGGCTTCAGGCCATATTCCGATGGCGTTGACGGTGGAGCAGGCAGTGGATGCAGGCCTGGCCTCGATCGAACATCTGGACTATGCCTTCAAGGCGGGCAGCAAGGATGAAGCGCAGATCGCCGCCGATTTCGGCGCCGGGCGCATCGACCGCGCCGAAGCCAACCGCCGGCTTGACGCCAGCTTCGATCGCGAAACCGCGCTGCATGCTTATCGTGATTTCGCCAAGCGCGGCGTATTCGTGACGCCGACCCTCAACGGCGGTCGTATCCTCGACTTCCTCGACCAGGACGACCATGCCAACGATCCGTATCTGGCCTATATCGGCCCGGGCCTGCGCGCGACGTACGCCTGGCGGGTGGAGCGCGCTGCCAAGGCGACACCTGCGCAGATCGAGGCGCGCCATGCGCAGTACCACCAGGTGGCCGCAGTGCTGCCGCTGCTGCAGGAAGCAGGGGTGACGATCATCGCCGGTACCGACGCGGGCTTCCTCAATTCGTTCAACTACCCCGGCATCGGCCTGCACCAGGAACTGCAGCTGTTCGTGAAGGAAGGCCTGAGCGCACCGCAGGCGCTGTCGGCCGCGACCCGTTCGGGCCCGGCCTGGTTCGGCCAGATGCAGCGCTATGGCGGCGTCGCCACGGGCAAGGCGGCCGATCTGGTGTTGCTGACCGCCAACCCGTTGCAGGACATCGCTGCCACCGAAAAGATCGACAGCGTGATCCTGCGCGGTGATGTGTACGATCGCGCGGCGCTGGACAAGATGCTGGCCGACACCAAGGCAAAGGTCGCTGCATGGAATGCCGTGGCGAAGCAGGACCACGCTTCGCAGTGATGCGGCCGGTAGCGCCTAGCGCGGTGCCGGCCGCATGCCATGCAGCTGCGGCAGCGTGGTTTTCATCGCATCGATGAAGGCGCGCAGGCGCAGCGGTTGCTGTCGCGCAGCGGGGAACACCAGATGCACCGGCAGCGGTGGTGCCTGCCAGTCCGCTAAAAGCTGCACCAACCGACCTTCGGCCAGATCCTCGGCCACCAGCCAGGCTGACACCACTGCGGCCCCCAATCCCGCACGTGCGGCCTGCTGCACCACGAACAGGTTGTCACTCAGCAGGCGCGGCGTGATCGACAGCGTGTGCGCACGGCCCTGCGCATCGTGCAGCAGCAGACGTTCGCGGTAGTAGGTGACCAACGAGATCCACGGCAATGCCTGCGCCTGTTCGGGGCTGGTGATCGACTCCGCATCGGCCAGCGACGGTGCGGCCACGACAATGCGAGGTACTTCGGCCAGCGGCAGGGCAACCACGCGCGGTTCATCGACCGCGCCGACCCGCACCGCGCAGTCGATGCCTTCGGCGATGAAGTCCGGGCGGCGGTCCTCGAGGATCCACTCCAGGCTCAGTTGTGGATGCTGGGCCAGGAAGTCGAGCATGGTGGGCAGCAGCTGTGCCTGGCCGAACGCATGCGGCACCATCACCCGCAGGCGACCGCTGAGCCTCTGTGTCTGCCCGTGCAGCTCGGCCTGCAGCGCTTCCCATTCGTCCACCACCCGCTGCGCATGGCGTTGGCAGCGCTGGCCGTCCTCGGTCAGCAGCAGGCCGTGGGTAGAGCGCTGCAGCAGGCGCAGGCCCAGCTGCCGTTCCAGGGCTTGAAGCCGACGGCTGACGGTGGGCTGGGTGGTGCCCAGCTGCACGGCGGCGGCCGAAAGGCTGCCGCTGTCGACGATGCGCAGGAAGGTACGCAGCAGGTCCAGGCGGTCGCCGCCCGATGCAAGGTCGTTCATGCGTATGGCGTATGTAAAGTATGTTGTTGAGCCTACTACAGACGCCTTGCGAATGTAGGCACGCTAGGCTCCAATTCTCTCCCTGGTGCCTTCCATGCCCGCTCCCTCGCTCTCAGCCGTCGTCTCTGCGCCACGCGCTGCGCCCGCCCCATCACTGGTACTGGCCATGGCCGCCGGCGCGGGCTTTTCGGTGGCCTCGCTCTATTACAGCCAGCCGATGCTGGGCCTGATCGCGCAGGATCTGGCTACGGGCGAGCGTGCCGTGGGCCTGGTGCCGACCCTGACCCAGCTGGGCTATGCGCTGGGCATCCTGCTGCTGGCTCCGTTGGGCGACCGCTTCGACCGGCGCAACCTGATCCTGCTGAAGTCGGTGCTGCTGGCGTTGGCCCTGGGGGCGGCCGCCTTGGCCGGCCAGTTGCCGGGGCTTCTGGTTGCCAGCCTGCTGGTGGGGCTGATGGCCACGCTGGCACAGGACATCGTGCCGGCCGCCGCGGTGCTGGCACCGGATGCGCAGCGCGGGCAGGTGGTGGGCAGGGTGATGACCGGTCTGCTGCTGGGCATCCTGCTGTCGCGCGTGGTCAGCGGCGTGGTGGCCGAAGCCTGGGGCTGGCGCGTGCAGTTCGGCCTCGCAGCGCTTTCGGTGATGGCGATGGGGGCGGTGATGGCACGCGCACTGCCGCACTTCGCTGCGACCAGTACGCTGCGTTATCCGGCGCTGCTGGGTTCGTTGCTGGCGCTCTGGCGTGAACAGCCGCAGCTGCGCCGCGCCGTGGCCAGCCAGTCGCTGCTGGCGGTGGGCTTCAGTGCGTTCTGGTCGACGCTGGCGCTGATGCTGCACGCACGGCTGGGCCTGGGCAGTGCCGCCGCGGGTGCGTTCGGCATTGCCGGTGCTGCGGGTGCATTGGCGGCACCGGTTGCCGGTCGTTTTGCAGATCGGTTGGGCAGCCCCGCGGTCGCGCGGTTGGCGATTGCCGTCGCCTTGGTTGGCTTTGCGCTGTTGCTGGTCGATTCGTGGCTGCCGGCCGTGGCGCTGCTGCCGTTGCTGGTGGTCAGCGCGCTGCTGTTCGACTTCGGTTTCCAGTCGGCGCTGGTCGCGCACCAGACCCTGGTCTATGGCCTGGTGCCGCCGGCGCGCAGTCGCCTCAATGCACTGCTGTTCACCGGCATGTTCATCGGCATGGCTGGCGGCGGTGCGTTGGGCAGCCTGGCGCTGGCTCAGTGGAGTTGGCACGGCGTGGCGTGGCTGGCGACGATCTGCGCCGGTGGCAGCCTGCTGATCCGTCTGCGTTGAGGGTGGTTCGGCAGGGCTGCGCCCTGCACCTGCTGTAGTGCCGGCCGCTGGCCGGCAACCTCAATCTCAACAGCAACAGCAACAGCAACAGCAACAGCGGGTATTCCGTGGGGGGCGGGGCGGTGTCGGATGGCGGGGACGCCGCAAGTACGTCCTTGTAGGCTTGGCAGCCGCATCCATGCGGCTGACACCCCGCAATCCGACACCGCCCCACCTTCGACAGTTTTCCGGTGTCTGATGGATCCATCCCAAGCTGGATGAATCTCCATCAAAATCCAATATTTCGATAATTGAACGAAGAGCATCCACGCATGGCGTGGATCTACGTGTCGACCAAGGTCGACACCTACCAAAAGCAGGCCATGTCATCCAGACAGATTGCGGAGATCTGTCGAAGGCGGGGTGGGTCCGGTGGCAGGGGCGTGAGCCGCATGGATGCGGCGACCGAGCTTACATGGACGTACTTGTAGCGGCCCCTGCCACCGGACCCACCCCGCCATCCCGCAGAAAACCCGCTGTTGCTGTTTCAGTTGCCGTTGCTTCGGCCGTTGATTCGGCAGGTGCCGGGCGCAGCCCGGCCGAAACACCTTCACTCCTGACCGGTGTCATCCAGGCTGATGATTCCGCGACGCAGTGCTTGCGTTACCGCGTGCGTCCGGTCGCCAACGCCCAGTTTTTCCATCAGGCTCTTCATGTGTGCCTTCACCGTCTGCTCGGAAATCTGCATGCGTTCGCCGATGCGCTTGTTCGACAGGCCGCCGGCCACGTGGCGCAGCACTTCGGTTTCGCGTGGCGACAGCCGGTCTTCCACCACGTGCGCGGCGATGCTGGCCGCCACTTCCGCCGGTATCGGTGCGCGGCGGCCACTGGCCACGGTGCGGATGGTGGCCACCAGTTCGTGGCGCAGCATGTCCTTCAGCAGGTAGGCGCTGGCACCGGCCTGCAGCGCACGCACGGCGCGCACGTCGCCGCGGTAGGTTGTCAGCACGATGATGCGTGCGCGGGGATCGATCGCACGGATCCGCACGATCGCTTCCACGCCATCCATGCGTGGCATCTGCAGGTCCATCAGCACCACATCCGGGCGCAGCTGCTGGTAGCAGGCAAGAGCCTCCTCGCCGTCGGCTGCTTCGCCGAGCAGGCGCAGGTCGGCATGTGCGCCGAGCAGTGCGGCCAGGCCATCGCGCAACAGCGGATGGTCATCAACCACCAGCACGCCGATGGGAGGAAGGGATTCAGTCATGGGAGGTTCTGCTCCAGGGCCAACGCCAGCGCGGTGGACGTCGGTGATACAAGCGACGGGCCGGCACGGACAGCGCGACTTCGGTACCCAGGCCGGGGCGTGTCCACAACTGCAGCTCCGCACCCAGCCGTTGTGCGCGCTCGCGCATGCCCTGCATGCCCCAGTGTCCGCCGCCGGCGTTGTCATTGGCGATGCCGACGCCATCGTCGCGCACATGCAGCAGGAAGCAGCGGGCGCCGTAGGACAGTTCCACTTCGATGGCACTGGCCTGCGCATGCCGCAGCGCGTTGCGGATGGCCTCGCGCCCGATCAGGAACACTTCCTCGGCGGCTTCGGCCTGCAGCGGCGGCGGTGTGCCTTCCATGGTCAAACGCAGTGGATTGGTGCCTTGGCCTGCATATTCCGCATGCACGTCGGCCAGCGCAGAGGCGAGATCGCGGCCGGCAAACGGTGCGTCGCGCAGCGCGTTGACCCGTTCCCGGCCTTCGGCCAGATTGCGCTCGGCCAGCAGCATCGCCGACTCCAGCTGGGTGCGTACCGGCTCTGGTGTCTGTGCCGACTGGCTGATGGCGTGCAGGCGCAGGATGAGCCCCTGGCTGCCCTGCAGCAGGGTGTCGTGCAGATCGCGCGCAATGCGCTCGCGCTCGCCGTTGCGTTCCTGCAGGCGGGCGCGGAACAATGCCGCCAGCTGCCGGCTGCGGACCCGCACGGCCAGCGCCAGCGCAGCCATCACCACGCAGACGCACAACAGTTTGAACCAGGCGGTCTGCAGGAACGTCGGTGCGATGTGGAAGCTGCGGCTGGCTGGCGTGCTGCTCCAGATGCCATCTTCGTTGGCTGCTTCCACCTCGAAGCGGTAATGGCCCGGTGCGAGGTTGGTGTAATAGGCGCGCGTGCTCGCGCCGGCCTCCTGCCAAGCGTCGTCCACGCCGGACAGTCGGTAGCGATAGCGGTTGCGCTCCGGCCGCGCCAGCGACAGCGCGACATAGTCGATCTGCAGCTGGGTAGTGCCGGCCGGAAGGCGCAGTCCCTCCTGCAACGGGGCCTGTGTACTGCCATACAGCACGTCACCGATGCGCACGCCAGGCGCCATGGTGTTGATGTGCGACTGCCGCGTGTCCAGCCACGCCAGGCCTTGATTGGTGGCAAGCCACAGCAGGCCATCAGCAGCCAGTACCGCAGTGGGGATGGGGCCGCTCTGCAGGGCGATGCCCGGCATGCCGTCAACCGCGTCGAACAGGCGGGGGGCTATCGCCTGGTCGTTGCGCAGTGCGCTGCGCAGGGTGGCAACCTGCAGCCGCACCAGGCCGCGGCTGCCGTTGAGCCATAGCAGCCCGTTCGCATCGGCGACCATGCCGGTGATGCCTTCCAGCACGCCGGCCATGTCGGTGCGCACCGGCAGGAAGCGGCCGTTGCCGAAACGCGCGGCCAGGCCGGCCTCGCCGGCGACCAGCAGCAGATCCTTGTGCTGCAGCAACGCGGTTACCGGGCCTACCGACAGTCCTTCGGCGGCGCCGAAGGTGTTGACCGTGCCGCCGTGCAGGCGGCGCAGGGTGCCATCGGCGTAGCCCAGCAGCAGCGCACCGTCATCGGTACGCGCCAGCGACGAACAGGCCTGCTCGGGAAGCCGGGTTTCGCGACGCCAGCGGTTGTCCGTGTAGTGCAGCACCGCGCGCTCGCCGGCGCAGGCCCAGGCCTGGTCCGCATCGGCAAACAGCATGGCGTGCAGTGGCTGCCCGGTGAACGGTGCCGGCAGCGGTATGAGGGTGGTGTGGCCGCTGACGGTGCGCGCCAGATTGATCCAGTCGAACTGCCACACCGGAGTGGGTGCCTGTCGTGCCGCGGCCTGCAGCTGCGCAGCACTGCCGCCCAGCAGCGGACGCCGCAGGTCGAACAGCTTCAGGTCTTCGCCATAGCCATACACTCGGCCATCACTGGCGCGTACCAATGACCGGTAGGGATCGGTAGGGCCCACGGACAAGGTCTGCACGCTGTGCGCACGGAAGCGGTTGAGGCCGAGGTTGGTGCCTACCCAGATGTTGCCTTCGCGATCGGCAAGGACCGGCACTGCCGACGTCGCGGTAAGGCCCTGCGCGGCATCGAAGCGCTCCATGCGCACAGCCTGCTGGCCGTCGAAGGTGACCCGGGCCACGCCACCGTGCGGGCTGAGCGTGGCCCACAGGGCCCCGTCGGCCGTGAACTGCAGACGCGAGGCGACCAGCCCGGGCAGCCGCCGTGCTTCACGTTCCTCGGCGGGCAACAGGCCATGCGCGTTGGCCAGCGGCGACGTGCCGCGCACGCGGTCGGCCAGCCAGATTTCGCCGAGCGGGCTCTCGACCAGCGAGGCCATCTGCGAGACCGCGATGCCGGTGGCTTCGAAGCGGGCCGCGCCAGGAGGGCGACGCCATATCTGCAGGTCCGCCAGCACCCAGAACGTGCCGTGGCGGTCCTGCAGCACCCATTGCACGCGTCTCTGCGGCAGGCCGAAGGAAGCCGGCGGCTGCTGCCAGCGACGTCCATCGAACCAGCGCAGGCCGCCATTGACGGCAGCCCACAGGCGGCCGTTGCGGTCATGCGCGAAGCGGGGGACCACACCCACCGGCACGCCCTGCGGGCGGCCGAAGCTGCGCAGGCGTTCCTGCGTGAACTGGCTGATGCCTGCCTGGAAGTAGCCGATCCACAGGCCACCATTGTCGCCATCGAGGCCGAGGGTGACCATGTTGGTGGAGGGAAAACGGGTGCCCGCCGGTGCGGCCTGCCGCTCGAAACGCCGGCCGTCGAAGCGGTACAGGCCCGAACCCGTCGCCAGCCACAACATGCCCTGGCGGTCCTGGACGATATCCCAGATATCCCCCGGGGCG
Organism: Stenotrophomonas sp. 01N47; assembly: GCF_056399165.1. NCBI lineage: Bacteria > Pseudomonadati > Pseudomonadota > Gammaproteobacteria > Lysobacterales > Lysobacteraceae > Stenotrophomonas > Stenotrophomonas sp. 01N47. The sequence goes on along the minus strand of NZ_JBFTQU010000001.1, from coordinate 490,179 downwards.
CCCTCGCCGACGCGCCAGGCGGTGTGCTGATAGCCGGGCATGCCATCGCTCACTGCGGGTTGCTGCACGGCGAAGACGGGCAGGGCAGTCAACAACAGCAGGCACGACAGCAGCGCCGGCAGGCGACGCAGGAAGGGGAAGGGGCGGCCACGCATGCGGTCATTCTGGCAGGTGCGGGGCAGGCCGGGGTGACCCGTTCGGGGTAGGCGTACCGCTTCGGTGTCCGCTATCACGCCGTGATGGATGACGGAGCCCGGCGATGCAGCGCTTGTATGTGATGTTCCCTGATCGCGGCCCCGGACTGGGATTGCTGTGGCTGCGCCTGTGCGTGGCAGGAGGGCTGTTGGCGGGCGGAAGCCCGGCCGGTGTGCCGGGACTGATGTGCCTGGCGGCGATCGGCCTGCTGCTGCCTGGGCTGCTGACCCCGCTGGCGGTGCTGCTGGCGGTGCCGGGGTTGTACGGACAGGGCGCGGCGCTGCCCTGGCTGCTGCTGCCGTTGGCCCTGCTCATGCTGGGGCCGGGTGCGTATTCGCTGGATGCGCGGTTGTTCGGCCGCCGCCTGCTGCAGCGCCGGCCTCCCCCGAATGGGTGAGCGCCGGCCTCGACCGACGGGGGTAGGGCGATCGCAGCCGGCGGCACACCATGGGTACTCCCGTCGCGGCGCTCCTTCATGGCTACCGTCCAGCCTCCTGCCCTGTCCGCAACCACGTTGGCACCGCACCAGTCGGCTGCCCTGCAGCGTGCGCTGCGCTACATCGACGAGCACCTGTCGCAGCCGCTGCGGGTGACCGAGCTGGCTGCCGTTGCCTGCGTAAGCCGGTTCCATCTGGTGCGGTTGTTCCGCATGGGTACCGGCGCCAGTCCGCTGCGTTACGTGCGCCGTCGGCGCATCGAACGCGCCACGCAGTTGCTGCCGACGGCCGCGCAGTCGATGACCTGCCTGGCCCAGCATCTTGGCTTCTTCGACCAGAGCCACTTCGTCCGCAGCTTCCGCGCCGAGACCGGCTGCAGTCCCGGCCAGTATCTGGCCGATGGCGCGGCACGTTCCCAGCCCCCTGTTGTTTCCTCCACCGGAGTCCACCTATGAGCCTCGCCACCGCCACCCCCGCCAAAGCACTGCTGTCACCGGCCGACCACGCCCTGATACTGATCGACTACCAGTCGCAGATGGCATTTGCCACCCACACCATCGACATCTCCGCGCTGCGCAACAACGTGTCGTTGATCAGCAAGGGCGCCAAGGGTTTCAAGGTGCCGGTGGTGCTGACCACGGTGGCCGAGAAGTCGTTCTCCGGCCCGATGTTCCCGGAGCTGCCGGCGATCTTCCCCGGCCAGGCGGTGTTCGATCGCACGTCGATGAACACCTGGGAAGACCAGCCGGTGATCGATGAGGTGAACCGCATCGGCAAGCGTCGGCTGGTGCTCGCCGGCTTGTGGACCAGTGTGTGCATCGTCGGCCCGGCGCTGTCGGCGCTGGAGCAGGGGTTTGAGGTCTACGTGATCACCGATGCCTGCGGCGATGTGAGCGAAGAGGCGCACGAACGTGCGATCGCCCGCATGGTGCAGGCCGGTGCCGTGCCGATCACCAGCGTGCAGTACCTGCTGGAACTGCAGCGCGACTGGGCGCGTGCTGAAACCTACGACCTGACCACCGGCATCGCCCGTGACCATGCGGGTGGCTATGGCGTCGGCATCCAGTACGCCAAGACCATGTTCGGCGCGCAGGAAGGCGGGCACTGAGCGTGCGCGATGGCCATGGCCTCGACCTGGCCTTGTTGATCCTGCGGGTGGCGGCGGGAGGATTCCTGCTGCCGCATGCGCTGGGCAAGTTGTTCGGCTGGTTCAACGGGCCGGGCCTGGCAGGTTTTGCCGGCGAACTGCGTGGCTTCGGTCTGCCGTCGTCGGCGCCGCTGCCACTGCTGCTGGCGCTGCTGCAGGTGGTGGCCGGTAGCGCTGTGATGCTGGGCTGGCAGGCCCGGATCGCCGCGCTTGTCGCTGCCGCCTTCATCGCCTTCACCGCCCTGCTGGCGCTGCGCAACGGGTGGTTCTGGATGAGCGGTGGTGCCGAGTATCCGTTGTTGTGGACGCTGGCACTGCTGGCCATCGCCCTGGCCGGGCCGGGTGCATGGGCGGTGGATGGTCTGCTTCTTTCTGGAGACATCGCGTGAACAACGAACCTCTCGATCCTGGCCGCCGCAATGTGGTGATGGCCACCGGTGCCGCGCTGGCGCTGGGCCTGGCTGGCGGTACCGCCGCGGCCATCCAATCCCCTTCCAAGGAGCGTCGCATGAGCAAACTGGTCATTCGCAACGCACGCATCACCACGCTTGATCCGCAACAGCCGCATGCGCAGGCACTGGCCGTGCAGAACGGCCGCATCGTTGCCGTGGGAAGCGACGAGGACATCATGCGCGGTTGGGGCGGCGAAGCCACGATCGTCGACGCGCAGGGGCGGCGCATCGTGCCCGGCCTCAATGACAGCCACACCCACCTGATCCGCGGTGGCCTGAACTACAACCTGGAACTGCGCTGGGATGGCCTGCGTTCACTGGCCGATGCGATGGCCATGCTGAAGGCGCAGGTTGACCGCACGCCCGCGCCGCAGTGGGTGCGCGTGGTCGGTGGATTCACCGCGACCCAGTTCACCGAAAAGCGCCTGCCGAGCCTGCAGGAGCTGAACGATATCGCTCCGGATACGCCGGTGTTCCTGCTGCACCTGTACGACCGCGCGCTGCTCAATCGCGCCGCGTTGCGTGCCTGTGGCTATACCAAGGAAACGCCGGACCCGCCCGGCGGGCAGATCGTGCGCGATTCGCTGGGCAACCCGACCGGCCTGCTGCTGGCCAAGCCGAATGCATTGATCCTGTATGCGACCCTGGCCAAGGGGCCGAAGCTGCCGGTCGAGTACCAGGCCAATTCAACCCGCCATTTCATGCGCGAGCTGAACCGCCTGGGCATCACCTCGGTGATCGACGCCGGAGGCGGTTTCCAGAACTACCCCGAGGACTACCAGGTCATCGAGCAGCTGCATCGCGATGATCAGCTGACCGTGCGCATCGCCTACAACCTGTTCACCCAGAACAAGGGCAGCGAGGTCAGCGATTTCCGTGGCTGGAGCGAGATGCTGCAACCGCGCCAGGGCGATGACCTGCTGCGCCACAATGGTGCCGGCGAGATGCTGGTGTTCTCCGCAGCCGACTTTGAACTGTTCAACGAGCCGCGCCCGGAGCTGCCGCCGGAGCTGGAACCGGAACTGCACGACGTGGTCAAGCTGCTGGTGGAAAAGCGCTGGCCGTTCCGCATCCACGCGACCTACGACGAGAGCATCAGCCGCATCCTCGACGTGTACGAGCAGGTCAACCGCGAGGTGCCGTTCGATGGCCTGCACTGGTTCATCGACCACGCCGAGACCATCACCCCGCGCAACATCGAGCGTATCCGCGCATTGAACGGCGGCATCGCCGTGCAGCACCGCATGGCCTACCAGGGCGAGGCATTCGTGCAGCGCTATGGCGTGCAGGCGGCGCGGCACACGCCACCGGTGAAGCGGATGCTGGCCGAGGGCGTACCGGTCGGCGCCGGTACCGACGCTACCCGCGTGGCCAGCTACAACCCGTGGGTGGCGCTGTCGTGGCTGGTGACCGGGCGCACCGTTGGTGGCCTGGCCCTGTACGGCGATGAGAACCTGCTGGAGCGCGAGCAGGCCCTGCGCCTGTGGACGCAGGGCAGTGCCTGGTTTTCCGGCGACGAAGCGGTGAAGGGCACGCTGAAGGCAGGCCAGCTGGCCGACTTCATCCTGTTGTCGGCCGATTTCTTCCGTGTCGATGAGCAGCAGATCGCCGACATCACCAGCCTGATGACCGTGGTGGGGGGCCGCATCGTGCATGCCGACGGCGACTACGCCGGGTTGGCGCCGCAGCTGCCTCCCGCGATGCCGGACTGGTCGCCGGTGAACCGCTTCGGCGGCTACCACGTCGGCGGCGCCGCCACTGGCCTGGCGGCGGCCCATCATCACCATCACGGCGCCGCCTGCAGCACCCATGGTGGGCATGGACATGCGGCCCGCCATGCCGCGCCAACCGATGACCTGACCGCGTTCTGGGGCGCGATGGGATGTTCGTGCTTCGCGTTCTGACCCTGGCTTCACTGGCGTTGCCGTCGTTGGCACTTGCCTGCGACGGTGGCGCCTGTGTCGCGGTTGGCGATGGCCAGTTGCAGTGGGATGCATCGCTGCGCCTGCGTGGCATGTACTACGACCCGAGCCGGTTCGGCGTTGGTGGCGGCGAGGATGGCTATGGCCTGCTGCGTGCGCTGGCATCAGCCACCTTCGCCCGCAATGACTGGCAGGCGAAGCTGCAGCTGAGCGCGCATGCCGAGCGCGGCAAGGCCGGTGGCCCAGGTCGAACCGATCGCGGCGCGCTGGACGTGCAGCAGGCGTACTGGCGCTGGACTGCTGGAGGCATGCACGTGCAGCTGGGCCGGCAGGAAGCGGGCTATGGCAGCTCGCGCCTGCTGTCGGTGCGCGACGGGCCGAACATCCGCCTGGCCTTTGATGGTGCACGGGTGGGGTGGCAGGGCCGGCTGGGCGCGCTGGACCTGATGGCGCTGCGTCCGGTCGAGAACCGCCCGGGTGCGTTCGATGACCGCGGTGAGCGCGGTGCACACCTGATCGGCGTGTATGCGACGACGGCGAAGGGCACAGGCGGCAGCCAGTGGGATCTCTATCTGCTGGACTATCGTCGCGAGGGCGCGCGCTTCGCCGCAGGCAGCGGTGCCGAGCGGCGGCAGACCCTGGGCGCGCGCTGGTTCGGCCAGTCCGGTGCGCTGGACTGGAACACCGAGCTGGTGGTGCAGGGCGGTGAGCTGCGGGCAGAGACCGGCGATCTGGATATCCGCGCATGGACCCTCGCCACCGATACCGGCTGGCGCTGGGTAGCGCTGCCGCTGCAACCACGCGTGGGCCTGAAGGCCGATATCGCCAGCGGCGATGGCGATCCGCGAGATGGTCGACTCGGTACGTTCAATGCGCTGTTTCCCAAGTCCGCCTATTTCAGCGAAGCCAGCCTGTTGGCACCGGCCAACCTGATGGATCTGCAGCCGACACTGGCGCTGCGCCTGCATGACGCGGTGACCACCGAGCTGGGTGTACAGCTGGCCTGGAAGCAGCGGCGCGCCGATGCGGTCTATACCACGCCGGCACCGTTGGCAGCGCTGCCCGGCAGTGCCGGAGGCGCACGCCGCATCGGTACCCAATACAAATCCGAAACCCGCTGGCAGGTCAATGACCGCTGGCAATGGCAGCTGCAGCTGGCCTGGGTCGACGCGGGCCCTGCACTGAAGCAGGCCGGTGGCCAGGACACGCTGTTCGCCTCAATCGTTGGAGCATGGCAATGGTGAACGCATCCGCGTCACAACACTCCCCACAGGCCGATGGCGCCTGGTCGCCACTGAAGATCCGCATGTTCCGTTCGATCTGGCTGGCGATCCTGGCCAGCAACATCGGCACCTGGGTCAACGACGTGGCTGGGGCCTGGGTGATGGCCGAACGCACCGGCTCGGCACTGATGGTGGCGCTGGTGCAGTCGGCCACCACCGTGCCGATCGTGCTGCTGGCGCTGGCTGCCGGCACCCTGGCCGACATCGTCGACCGCCGCAGGTACCTGCTGTTCACCCAGGGCTGGATGCTGTTGGTGGCTGCAGTGACGGCGGTGCTTACGGCGATGGACCTGCTGACGCCGCAGCTGCTGGTGCTGCTGACCTTCTGCATGGGCTGCGGCGCGGCGATGGCGATGCCGGCGCAGGCCGCGATCGTCTCCGAGCTGGTGCCGCAACCGATGCTGGCGTCGGCGGTGGCACTCAATTCCATCGGCATCAACATCGCCCGTTCGATCGGTCCAGCCATCGGCGGCGTGATCGTGGCCCAGCTTGGTGCGGTGTGGGCCTTCGGGTTCAACGCCATCACTTTTGCAGCAATGCTGTTCGTGGTGTGGGGCTGGAAGCGCGATCCGAAGGCATCCAGCCTGCCTCCGGAAGGATTCGGTGCTGGCCTGAAGGCCGGCCTGCGCTATGCAAGCCGCGCCGGACGCCTCCAGGCGGTACTGATCAAATCGGCCGGCTTCTTCTTCTTTGCCGCAGCGATGAACGCGATGCTGCCGGTGGTGGTGCGCGGGCAGATGCACGGTGGGGCGGGGCAGTACGGCGTGCTGCTGGGCTGCATCGGCATTGGCGCGGTGGGCGGTGCACTGCTGCTGCCGAAGCTGCGGGCCAGGCTCGACCGCGACCTGCTGGTGCTGCTGGCCACCCTGTCGCTGGCTGCAAGCCTGGCCGGTCTGGCGCTGACCCGCAGCTGGTACGTGTTGCCGCCGGTGATGCTGGTCAATGGCTTTGCGTGGATCACCGTGTTGTCTTCGTTGCAGATTGCGGCGCAGACCGCGGTGCCGGCCTGGGTGAGGGCGCGGGCGCTTGCCCTGTACATCATGGTGTTCTCGGCCGGCATGGCAGCGGGTGGCCTGAGCTGGGGCGCCCTGGCGCAACGCACATCGCCGGAACTGGCATTGCTGGTGGCCGCAGCAGGCGCGGTCATCGGCGGCCTGCTGGTGTGGCGCGTGCGTATTGCCGGCGCCGAGGATCTGAACCTGAGTCCTGCCGGCCACTGGCCAGCGCCGGAGCTGTCGGTGCCGGTGTCGAATGATCGTGGACCGGTGCTGGTGACCATCGAATATCGCATCGATGCCGCCGACCGTGCCGCGTTCCAGGCGCAGATGCGCACGCTGGGGACGATCCGTCGACGCGATGGCGCCGTGGTCTGGGGCGTGGTCGAGGATGTGGCGACCCCGGGCATCCATCTTGAATATTTCGTGGCGGCGTCGTGGTTGGAGCACTTGCGCCAGCACGAGCGCATCACCGCCGACGACAAGGCGATCCAAGAGGCGCTACGCGCGCTGCATCGCGGTGAGCGCGCCCCGGTGGTGCGTCATTTCGTCGGCGGCCATGATCCGCTGCCGGCGGCAGCGCCCCATCACCACAGCGACATCTGATGGCCCCGTGGTAGAGCCGGCCGCTGGCCGGCTGATCGCGACTTTGATCGAGGTTGATGGGGTTGCCGGCCAGCGGCCGGCACTACCGCAGGCGCGGCGGCGCCGGAGCGCCGCCGCGATACGTCATTTACGTGCGAACGCCAGCAGGTCGGCGTTGAACTGATCCGCATGGGTAAGGGTGAGGCCGTGCGGTGCACCGGCATACACCTTCAGTTCGGCGTCCTTGATGATCTGCGAGGACAGCTTGGCGGAGGCGTCGAACGGCACGATCTGGTCATCATCGCCGTGCACCACCAGGGCCGGAACGTCGATCTTCTTCAGGTCTTCGGTGTAGTCCACTTCCGAGAACTCGTGGATGCAGTCGTACTGGCCCTTCACGCCGCCCAGCATGCCCTGCAGCCAGAACGAATCACGCATGCCTTCGGTGACGCTGTTGCCATCACGATTGGCGCCGAAGAACGGCGTGGCCAGGTCCTTGAAGAACTGCGAACGGTCGCCGCCGGTGCCTTTGCGGATGCCGTCGAACACCTCCAGCGGCGTGCCGGCCGGATTGCCGGCGGTCTTCAGCATCAACGGCGGCACGGCGCCGACCAGCACCACCTTGGCCACGCGCGCGCTGCCATGGCGGCCGATGTAGTGGGCCACTTCGCCACCGCCGGTGGAATGGCCGACCAGGATCGCGTCCTTCACGTCCAGCGCATCCAGAACCGCAGCGAGGTCGTCGGCGTAGGTGTCCATGTTGTTGCCGTCCCAGGTCTGGCTGGAGCGGCCATGGCTGCGGCGATCGTGGGCGATCACGCGGTAGCCGTTCTGGCCCATGAACAGCATCTGCGGGTCCCAGGCATCGGACGACAGTGGCCAGCCATGGGCGAATACGACAGGCTGGCCGGTGCCCCAGTCCTTGTAGAAGATGCGGGCGCCATCATTGACGGTCACGAAATTGCTCATTGCAGGTTCCTTGGCGGAAGGGAGGGAAGACGCCTGCGGGTTCGCCGGCGCCTGCGGCAGTACAGCGCACGATGTGCCGTGTGCATTGCACGGCTGTGGCGGATTGACGGGTTCGTTGCGCTGACGCGACTCGCTCTGGCGGCAGGTCGGTGCTGATGGCAACCATGGCCATCGGACGCGCGAGGGCCAGTCATGAAGATGCCGAGGTGGGGAGTGTTGCCTGGACTGCTGTGGGCGGCTGTCGCGGCGGCGCAGACCAACGTCTACAAGTGCACCGATGGCGGGCATCCGGTCTACCAGCAGACGCCCTGCCAGGGACGGGCGGAATGGCGCTGGGAAGTGCCTGCTGTGGAGTCGAAGGCGCGTGGGCCGGCGCCTTCAGTCATACGACCTGCCCGCAGCGCAACCAGGCGGACGCCACGGCGCGGACGCGCGCAGGGCGCGCTGATATCGATCACGGCCGACCCGCAAGCCTGCGAGCGGGCGCGCCAGCAGCAGGTGAAAACGCTGGCCAAGCCGCGCAGGCTCGATTACCTGCAGCGCAGGCAGCTGGATGACGCGGTGCGCGAGGCCTGTCGTTGATCACAACGAAAAACGGCACCCGAAGGTGCCGTTCTGGTCTACAGGCCAGGTAAGCCTCAGCGTCCGTCGCTGGCGGCGGCCGGCGCCGCGGCTGCATCCGGCTTGGGCAGGCTCAGCTCCGGGTTGCCCTGTTCGGCCTGCAGGATCTGGATCCGGCGCTGCAGCGCATCGAGCTGGCTGTTGGTGCTCTGCACGTCGGTGCTCAGGCTGACCGCCTGCTGCTGCGCCTGCTGCAGCGCTGCGCTGACCTGCGCCGACTGCGCCTGCTGCTGTTCCATTTCCTGCTGCAGGGTACGCAGGCGTTCTTCGTTGTAGGCCACCAGGCGCTCGGTGTAGCGCTTGCCGGCTTCCAGCCGGGTGGTGTCGATATAGACCTGCGCCAGCTGTTCGGACTGCTGCGCGAATGTGCGGTAGACACGTTCGGCGTTGTCGACGGCATCGGTCTTGATCACCCGCCAGAAGTTCTTCTCCTGGAACAGGGCCACGTAGTAGGTCAGGGTATTGGCGTTGAACAGCAGGCTGGCGCCGTAGTTGCCGTTGTAGGTGGTACGCAGCTCGGTGAGCTGCTGCGCATCCATCAACTGCTTGAGTTCGTCGACGGTGTTGCGTACCACCGGTGCGGCCTTGGCCGGCTCGACGGTGGCAGTGCGATCGCCACGTGCGGCCAGCGCCGACGGCGCCACCACGATCATGGCCACGGCCAGCAGTGCTGCGCCGCGCGGATACCGGGCGAAGACGGTGCCCCCTGAAGTTTCTCGCATGTCTAGACCATCCACGAATGTAGTGTGGGTTGAGTTGAAAGTGGTTCCCCGCCGCGAGTCTAGCATGGGCACGGACGCCGCCAACCCGCGCCCGCGCGGCTCAGAAGACCAGCTGCGCCGAGCTGCACTGGATCGACTGCATGCTGACATCGGTGCGGCCCAGTTCCAGCCCGAGCAGGCTGGCCAGGGTGTTGGTCAGCAGGGTGCCGACGCTGTTGAGTACGGGCTTGAGCGCCGCCAACACCGGGTTCAGCAGCGCACACAGCAGGCCACTGCAGGTGACGTTGTTGCCGGGGGTGGTCACGCCGCCGCCGTTCTGCCCATCCAGGAATCCGGCCGGGGCGGTCTGGATGTAGGACGCCAGGTTGGTACGCACGCAGCCGTTGTAGTCGATCAGGTTGCCCAGCAGGCTGTCGCAGCGGTTGATCAGCAGGCCGCCGACCAGCGAGCCCAGCAGGCCGTCGAGCAGGCCCAGTCCCTGGCCAGTCACGGTGGCGCGGTAACCGGCCCAGACCGATCCATCTTCCCAGCAGGTGGTCAACCCGAGTGGGCAGGGTTTCGGTACACCCTTGGTAACGGTCCAGTTGCCCAGTGGTGCGAGGTTGCGTGACGGATCGCCATCGCGCAGCAATGGAATCACCTGGTCCACGTTGTAACGCCCGCCGCTGGGGAAGGCCGCCTGCAGGTAACGGTCGGCCAGTGCCTTGGCGGTGTCATTGGCGCTCATGCCTTGCTTGGGTGAACTGAGCATGCCTGACAGCACCCGCAGCAGTTCGTTGACCAGGTTTGACACGGCGGTGCCGACAGCCAACGGGTTGATCCGGGTCGAGCCGGTCTGGCCTGCGGCCAGGGTCAGGCTCTGCGTGCTGGTCAGTGCCGGCAGGGTGACCTTGTCGTTGATCAGGGGCTGCCCCAGAAGCTTCAACAGCTGCTCGTTCTGCAGGGTCGCGTCACAGACGTTGCTCTTGGAGAAGCGATCGGCCGCGTTGACCTTGCCGACGCAGGCGCGCAGTACCGAGGAATGGACCTGGACGGTGGCCGTCGGCGGCGTCGCACCGCACTGGATGCTGGTCAGTGTCCCCATCGCATTGGCCACATCCACGTGCAGTGGCAGATGCAGGCGGGTGCCGAGCAGGTTCAGCAGCGGGCCGATCGCGAACAAGCGGTCGCTGTCGACGTCCACCATCAGCCGCACCTGCGCGTTGTACGCGCGTGCGCCCACACCGCCGATGGCGATCGACGGCGGCTCCACCACGCCGGCCTTGACGTCGATGCCCAGCAGGTTCAAGCCCTGCACCTGCACACCATTGCCATCGTTGGCGATGGAGATCGCGGCGGTGACAAGATCCAGCACGTTGACCCTCGAATCCAGTGCGCTGCCGATGGTGCCGTCCGGTGAGATCACCTGCGCGAACAGGCCGCCGCCGCCGTTCTGGCTGCCCAGCAGAATGTTCAGCTGGTTGATGTCCAGCCGCGTGCCGACCAGGTTGGACAGCGCCTGCAGCTGTACGCCGACGGCGGTCTCGCGGCCCACCACCGTGGCAGTGGCATTGACCAGCTGTGCCAGTGATATGCGGTTGACCGACAGCAGCCGGTTGAAGTCGGCCACGCTGAGGTCGGCGGTGACCGGGATGCCCAGTGCCGCCAGCAGCCCCGACGGGGTGACGGTGGCCTGTGCCAGGCCGTCGTAGGACAGAATTGTTGCGTTGTTGACGTCCAGGCCGACCAGCCGAAGGGTCGCCATCAAGGGGGAGTTGCCGTTGGTGCGCAGCAGCTGCGAACCCACTGCAAACACGGCGGTGGGTTCCGAACGCTTGGCCACCGCCTGCACGCGCAACGTGGGCAGCGTGCTGTTCTGGCCGAAGAACGGCAGTACGCCGCGTTCGGCGATGACCCGCACCGCGTTGCGTGGATTGCCTGCGTCTACGCTCGGGCTGAAGTGGTCAGCCGTTCCGCGGGTGGCATTCCAGTTGCCGCACTGAATCTGCACCTGCCCAGGAAATGTGTTCTGTGCGAACGCATTCTGCCGGGCCGCGCTGTTGTCGGCGTTGTCGGGCCGGCACAGGTCCAGCCGTTGTGCGCCTGCCAGCGCAGCCAGATCGACCACCTTCTGCGCATCGCGCTTGGCCCAGAACAGGAAGCCGATCTCGATCAGGCCGAGCATGGCCAGCAGCGCGATCATCACCAGCATCATGGTGACCGACATACCGCCGCGCGGGCGACTGAAGCTGATGTGGCGTGCTCGGTTCATGGCGGGCCTCAGCGTCCGGATCGGGAGGATCCTGCGGACTTGGCGACGTCGGTTTCGAAGAATTGCGGAATGTCGTACTGGAAGCTCTTCAGGTAACGCGCGTAGCTGGATGTGGCCTGGTCGCCGAGGATCGGCAGGCGGGCACCGGCCACCTCGCCGGACGCTTGCAGGCGGAACAGGCTGCGAGTGGTGTCACCGATCTGCGAGGTGTTGGGCTGCAACTGCGTGCCGCCGAAATCAGGCTTGGTTTCAGGGGCTGCGGGGGCTGCGATGGGCGCTGCGGCTGGTGGCGGCGATACGTCCACGGTAGCCAACGGCTCGCTGTGCAGGGGAGCGGCTGCCGGCGCGGGCGCGGCACCACCCAGCATCTGCCCGGTCAACGGTTGCTGCGGCGTCTGCGCCTGCACAACCGCAGCGAGAGACAAGCCGGCAAGCACCGGCAGCAGGCAGCGGATCAGCGGCTTCGAGGTCATGGCGTGTTCCCGGTGGGATGGTCGGTGGAGCCGAAGCGTTCCAGCATCGAGGGCGGCAGTCGTGGTGGGTCGCGTTGGTCGCGGCCATCGCGGCGCGGTTCGGCGGCCAGGCGTGGGCTTGCGTTGGCGGGGGTGGCAGCTACCGAAGCAACTGGCCGTGCCGCTGGCGCCGCTGCAGCAGTGGCAGCGGCCTGGCGTTGCTGCAGCCGCGCGCGGATCTGCTGCGCCTGCTGCTCGACGCTGCTGCGGGTCTCCTCGCTGAAGCTGGCCTGTTGGGCCAGCCGTTCGACGGTGGCAGTGTCGCCACGCAACAGTGCCCACAGGGCAAGATTGGCGGTGGCCTTGGCATTGCCCGGCGACAGTTCCAGCGCCTTGGCCAGTGGCTCGCGTGCCTGTTCGAAGCGGCCGGCACGAAGCCGTGCATAGCCCAGGTCGCCGAGGTAATCGGTGTTCAGCGGGCTCAACTGGGTGGCACGTGCCAGCGCCTGTTCGCCGCCCTGGTCGTCGTCGCGGAGGGCAGCGATCAGGCCCATGCCGTGTGCAGCGGCCGCGGCCTGCGGGCCATTGCCGAGCTCGCGGTACAGCGCCAGAGCCGCATCGACCTGGCCGGTCTGGCGCAGTGCGTCGGCCTGCAGCAGGCGCAGTGCCGGGGTATCGCCGTAGCGCTGGCGGAACGCATCCACGTGCGCCAGCGAAGCGTACCAGGCGCCCTGCTGCTGCATCCGCTGGATCAGTTCCAGGTAGGCGTTGCGGCTGTCCTGCGGGGCCGGGGTCGGCTCGGCCAGGCTCGGCGCACGCAGGTACTTCGGCGTGGTGGAGCTGCAGCCGGCAGCAGCGGCAACCAGGGCAAGCAACAGGCAGGCAGGGCGCAGGACAGGCATGAAGGTCATCCCATTTTCGACAAGGTAGTGGCCAGCGCGACCAGCGCCGGTCCGGCCAGCACCAGCATCAGTGCCGGCAGCAGGGTCAGCATCATCACCACGGTCATCTTCACCGAGAGCTTGCCGACCTTTTCCTTCAGCGCGTTGCGGCGCTGCTCGCGCAGGCGGACGCTGAACTGGCGCAGCGGTTCCTGCACGGCACCGCCGTGGGCGTGCACCTGCAGGATCAACTGCACAAGGCTGGACAGATCGTCATCGCCGTACACATCGCTCAGCCGGCGCAGCGACTGCGCGCGCGTGCGCCCATGGGTGTAGGACACATTCGCTTCCTGGATTTCCCCACCCAGCACCGGCAGTGCGTCGCGCAGCTTGTCGCCCAGTGTCTGCAGGCTCTGATCCATGCTGTAGCCCACGCCCTGCAGCAGGCGCAGCAGGTCGATCAACAGCGGCAGCTCATTGTTCACTGCGCGTCGCCGCCGCTTGACCCATGCACTGAGCGCGAACTTCGGCAGCAGCAGGCCAGCAGCCAGCGCGACAATCACCACCATGATCCTCGACAACCCCGTGGCGTCACTCAGCGTCAGCGCAATACCCAGTACCAGCACCGCCAGCAGCAGCCGCAGGCCGAGGTAGATGGCGGTGCCGCGGCGAGTGTTCCAGCCGGCGAGGTCCAGCAGCAGGCGATCCTCACCGGCCAGCAGCGCCGCTTCCAGGCGTCCGCCGCTCAGTCCGCGGCCGAACTGCTCCAGCCAGCCGAGTGAGTCCTTGCGTGCGTCAGCCGCTGCGTCTTCGCTTTCGCGCGGACGCAGCGCTGTTTTCAACGTGGCCTCGCTGCGGTCCTCGCGATGGCTGCGCACCCAGCTGCCAAGCCCCAGCAGGGCCACGCCGGCGGCCAACACCAGCAGGGCAGCCACGAACCAGATGCTGGCGCTCATTGGATGCCTCCTGCGTGGTCGGGGATGTTCATAGTGATTTGGCCAGGCGGTACAGCAGGAAGGCGCCGGTCAACTCCAGCGCCAGCGCGATCAGCAGGATCTTGTGGCCCAGTGGGTCATGCAGCACCGGCTGGAAGAACTCGGGGCTGGAGATCGCCATCAGCACTGCGCTGGCCGGTGGCAGGAGGCCCAGTACCCACGCCGACATGCGGGTTTCAGAAGTGGTTGCGGCCAGTTCCTGCTGCGCCTGTTCCAGGTCACGCATGAAGTCGCCCATGCGCTGCAGGATCTGGTCGGCACGGCCGCCGATGCGCACGCTCACGCCCATCACCACCGCCAGCACCTTCAGCACGTCCATGCGGTAGGGCTGTGCGGCCAGGTTGAGCGCACGGTCAAGGTCCATGCCGCCACGTGCATAGCGCACGGTGGTGTCGAGCAGGCCGCGCAGCGGCGCGTTGGTCTGCATCGACGCGACCTGGAAGGCGGCCTGCAGGCTGTTGCCGAGCGCGGTAAGGCGCACCAGGTTGTCGAGGAAGTCCGGCAGCTGGTGCAGCAGCTGCGCCTGCAGCTTGCCGATACGGCGCATCAGCCACAGCCAGCAGCCCAGCAGGTACAGCAGCAGGGTCAGCGGGAACATCCAGAAGGTGCCCAGGCGCAACACCGCGAACGCGGACAGGGCGATGCCCGGCAGCAGCATCAGCAGCGGCAGCTTCCAGCCCGGTGCCAGGCCGGCACGCTGCAGCAGCCCGTTCCAGGGCAGGGCGCGGCGACCCGGCGCAGGCAGCGGCGCCTGCCGTGCTCCATCGGCCGGCGCGGCGGCAGCGCCGGTGCCGCGCGCCAGCTGCTGCTCGGCATGCTGCAGCGAGGCCTGGCGCTGTTTGCGGCTGCTGGCCGTCCCCCACAGCCACACCGCCAGCGCCAGCAGCACCGACACGATGCTCAGCACACCCAGCAGCAGGCCGGTACCCATGCTCAGAAGTCTCCGTACAGGGATTCGCGCAGCAACTGCCGGAACGGCTCCAGCTTGTGCGAATGTGGCTGGAAGCCGAGGCCGATCCAACGGTCGATTTCCTTGCCGCTGCCATCGATCTGCACTTCGTGGCGGAACATCTCCTGGGTGGTGATCAGGTTGTCGCTGACGCCGGTGATTTCAGTAATGGATACCAGCACCCGGCGGCCGCTGCCCAGGCGCGAGATCTGCACGATGAAGTCGATGGCACTGGCGATCTGCCGGCGCAGGCTGTCTTCGCTGCCCTGGAAACCGGCGAAGCCGGCCAGCATCTCGATGCGGTACAGGCAGTCGCGCGGTGAATTGGCGTGGATGGTGGCCATCGATCCGTCATGGCCGGTGTTCATCGCCTGCAGCATCTCCAGCACCTCGGCGCCACGCACTTCGCCGACCACGATGCGGTCCGGGCGCATGCGCAGGCTGTTGCGCACCAGGTCGCGGATGCTGACCGCGCCCTGGCCTTCGGCGCCACCGATGCGGCTCTCCAGGCGCACCACATGCGGGTGGTTGAGCGAGAGCTCGGCGGTGTCTTCCACGGTGATGACGCGTTCGTTGGCCGGCACATAGCTGGCCAGCGCATTGAGCAGCGAGGTCTTGCCCGAGCTGGTGCCACCTGACACCAGGATGTTGCAGCGGCCCAGCACCATCGCCTTCAGCAGCGCCTGCATCGGCGCATCGAAGGTGCCCTTGGCCAGCAGTTCGTCGGGGGTGAACGGATCCTTGCGGAACTTGCGGATGGACACCATCGGCCCGTCCACCGCCAATGGCGAGATGATCGCGTTGAGGCGGCCACCATTGGGCAGGCGTGCATCGACCATCGGATTGGAATCATCCAGGCGGCGGCCGAGCGGGGCGATGATGCGGCGCAGGATGCGCAGCAGGTGGGTGTCATCGGTGAAGCGCTGTGGCGCGCGTTTGAGCTGCCCGCCCTGGGAGACATGCACATCCTTGAAGCCATTGATCAGGATGTCTTCGATGGTGGGGTCATGCAGCAGGTCATCGAGCGGGCCGAACCCGGTCAGCTCCTTGACCAGGCCTTCGGCCACCACCTGCATTTCTTCTTCGTTGATGGGGATGCGCCATTCCTGGATGAAACTGACCGTCTGCACTTCCACCCAGCGGGCGATGGTGTCGGGGGCCCAGGAATCGATGTCGATGCGCTCGTCTTCGATGCTGTTGAGCAGATGCTCGTGCGCGGCCGACAGCACCTTCTGGTACTGCTCGGTCTGTGCGAACGGCAGGCTGCCCGGTGCATGCTCCGGCACCGTGCTGCGGGCGACAACGTGCGGGAACGGGGTCACTTTGTCTTCCATTGCGATCCACCCAGGGCAAGGGCAAGTCTTTCCCGCAGGCCGTGCGCCTGGACCGGGCAGGCAGCCGGATCCAGGCGTTGCACCAGCGGGGCGAGGGCACGCAGGTACGGGTCGCGCGGCGCATCCTGCAGCAGCAGATGGCCATGGCTGGCGGAGGCGCGTACCCGCGACCGCTCGGGCAGGGTGGCCAGCAGCGGCAGCTCGAAGCGGCGCGCGATCTGTTCGGGGCTCATGCCACTGTTGTCGTCGTGGCGGTTGATCACCAGCTGCAGTCGCTTCTCGCGGTCGCGCTGGCCGGAAAGGTGCTTCAGGGCGTGGTCCAGCGACACCAGGGTGGCGATCGATGCGTCGGCCACCAGCCAGATTTCATCGGCCTGGTCCAGCAGCAGCGGCGGCAGCTGCCGCAGCGGGCAGCCACCGGCATCGCACAGTACGCTGGAAAACACGCCGCGCAGTCGTTGCAGCAGCGCACCAGGATCGGACGGCGGCAGTGCGTCGCTGCCACTGGCACGGTCGAGCAGGACCAGTCCGCTGGTGTGCCGGGCCATCGCCGTGCGGGCCAGGGTGGCATCGATGCGGCTGGCATTGCGCAGCGCATCTTCGTAGTGGAAGCGGCTGTCCAGGTTGAGGTACAGGGCGAGGTCGCCGGCCGGCTGCGCCAGCTCCATCAGCAGCCCGTCCTGCACGGCGGCATCGCCCTGGGCCAGGGTGCGGGTCTGCTGTGCGAGCACCGACAGGTGTGCGGCCAACGTGCTGGTGCCGACGCCGGCGCGCACGCCCAGCAGCACGATCAGGCGCGCCTTGTGCGCCTGCTGTGCGCTTGCGGCGGGGCGCGGTGACAAAGCGCGACGCAGGGCGGCTTCGATGCCGGTGTTGTCACTGTCCAGGTCCAGTACATCGCGCAGGCCGGCGCGCAGCGCCATCACCACGCCTTCCACCTGGCCGGCGCTGGTGGCGCCCACGGCCACCAGGGTCAATTCGGGTTGGGTCTGCTGCAGCTGCTGCGCCAGTACCGTCGATGCCGAGGCATGCTCCGGGCGGAAGTCCAACAGTACAAGGTTCTGCGGGCCACGCTGCAGGTCCTGGGCCGAGGTCGGCTCGCTGCTGTCCTGCCAGTGCAGTGCCGTGGCAGGCGGCAGCTTGGCAGCCAGGCGTGGCAGCAGTTCACGGTCGATCCCGTACAGGACCAGGTTCATCGGTGGTCCTTGCGGGTGCAGCGGCAGGGCAGTGGCGTAGGGCATGGGCGTAGTACCGGAGACGTCATGCAGGTCAGCGCGAGAAACCGGGAACCGGATCGCGGCTGATCGGGCCAAGCAGCCACGCGCCCCATTCGGGCATGTTCGGCTTGGCTTCGCGATCGCCGGGCAGCGGCAGTTCGGTATTGCGGGCAATCGGCTGTACCAACCGCGGGGTGACGATGATCACCAGTTCCTTGTCCTGGCGCTTGTAGTCGAAGTTGCGGAAGAACGTACCGATGATCGGCAGGTCGCCGAGCAGCGGAATCTTGTTGACCGTCGAAGCCACGGTGGAACTGACCAGGCCGCCGATGACGAAACTCTCACCATCGCCAAGCTCGACGGTGGTGTCGGCGCGGCGGGTAGTGATCGAAGGGATCTGCACGCCGTTGAGCGCGATCGCATTGGTGTAGTCCAGGTCGCTGGCTTCCGGGGCAACCTTCAACGCAATGCGGTTCGGTGAGAGCACCGTGGGGGTAACGGTGAGGCCGATGCCGAAGGGCTTGTAGGTGACCGTGGTCGTGCCGAGCCCCTGCGGCTCCAGGATCGGCAGTTCGCCACCGGCCAGGAAGCTGGCGCTCTGCCCGGACAGCGCGACGAGAGTGGGCTCGGCCAGCACGCGCGCCATGCCGTTGGCCTGCAGCAGGTCGACATCGGCGTTCCACAGGCCCTTGGTCGAACCGAACACCAGCCTGAACGCCGAGGAGATCGGGGACTCGCTTTCGTTGCTGGACTCACCTTCCTTCATGCCAGGCAGGATGCCGGTGTTGCCTGGCAGCTGCCCGCCCGGCCGCGCGAATCCATAGGCGAAACCACCGTTGCGGTTCTGGAAGTTGATGCCGATCTGCTTCAGCGCGGTCTTGTTGAACTCGACCACCTTCACCTCGACCTGCACCACGCCGCCGCTGCTGATGGTGGAGGCATCGGCCAGGCTGCCGTCCTTGCCGAGCGCCATCACCGCGGTCTTCTGCTCCTGCATGTGCGCCAGCACGCTGTCGCTGCTTCCCTGCAGCAGCCCCTGCTGGTCCTGCTGGGTGAACACCAGTCCGCTGGAGCCGGCATCGGCGGCGCCCTGCACGGCACTCTGCACCCGCACCTGCACGCGCTGCGGTTCGCTCTGCTTGCGATGCCAGAGCAGCAGGGTGGTGGTGCCGGGGGCCTTGCCTACCAGCAGCGCCTGGCGTGCGCCGCGCAGCATCACGATGTCAGCTACGCCGGGGTCGGCGATGGCAACCCGTTCCAGGTCGGCCGGCAGCGTCCATGGCCGCTGTTCGCGGGTCTGCAGCAACAGATCGTCGGCAGCCACGCTCGCACCCGGTGCCAGCAGCACCAGCAGCAGGGCCAGCCAGCGCTGGCGGACAGTGGGGCGTAGGCGGTGGCGACGTTCAGTCATGTGCGCTCTCGGCAAGGGTCAAAGGGAGCCACGGGGGGCAGTAGTGTCGCCGCGGATGATTTCGATGCCCGCCGGTCGCGGCGTAGAGCGACGCTGCACCGGTGCACGTGCCGGCGTTTCGTGGACGCTGCGCTGCGCGCTGCTGCCGCGGCCAGCCAGCGCATCGCCATCCAGGCCGGCGTAGGCGCTGTTCTCCGGTCGCTGCAGGGCCTGCTGCTGCTCGTTGTCCAGGCCGCGCACCGGGTCCAGCACGCCGCGCGCCTGTGGGAACAACGCCACATCCGGCAGGCCGGTATCGGCGGGATTGCGCAGGGCGAGGAACAGCTTGCCCTGCTGTGCGCCGAGCAGCAGGCGGTTGGCGTCGGCCACCGGCACCGCCAGCACCGCGGTGCGCGCCGGCTGCGTGGCATCGCTACCGTTTGCGTTGCTGGGGGCGCTGCTGGAACCGCTGGTGATATCGGCTGCACGTGAGTCGTTGCCTGTCGTGGCTGGGGCCTCGCCCTGGCTGCTCGTCGGGGCTGCCGCGATGTCCTGCTGTCCGTAGCTGAGCACGCGCAGGCGTGACAGCAGCAACCGCGTCTGTGCGATGTCCTGCTGGCCGTTGTAGCTGGTAGCGGCGCTGCGCAGGTTGAGGAAGACGTCGACGAAATCACCGGGCAGGATGCGGTTGCCTGCCGCGACCAGCTCATCGACCGGCACCGCCAATGCCCGTTCACCCGGCCGCAGCTGCAGCGAGAAGCCCTGTGCCAGCAGGCTGGCAGCAATCGCGCTGCCTTCGCTGATGTCCTGCACCGGCACCTTGCCGACCACCGCTGCCAGGTCGGCAACGGCCCCCGGCACTTCTGCGGTGCGTTGCGTCAGCCGCACGCCATTGGCGCTGATCGGCTCGCCGGCGGGTAGCCGCGCGGTGGCTTCAACGACACTGAAGGTCTGCGCATCGGCCTTCACGATCGTGCTCGGGTTGTCCGCCGAGGCCGCAGGCTTGCGCCCGATCACGAAGGCGACCACGGCCAGCAGCACGGCGAGCGCGATCAGTGCGATGGCGGCGATGCGGGTCAACTTGAGCATGAAAATCGTCTCCTGTACCGATCGTCAGTTGCTGCCGAGGTCCAGCTGGGCGACCGCGACGCTGCGGATGGGGGCCTGCATCACCCAGCCATAGAGCGTGGCGGTGCCGGGCAGGAAGGGATGGGACGCATAGTCGTAGCTCACCGTCACGGTCATGCATTGCACTGTCGCCAGGCCGGCGCAGGGCGCCTGCGGCGAGACCACGATGGCGCCGGTGCCGCCGCCGCTGCAGTCCGGGTTCTGCCCGGAAAACTGCAACAGCCATTGCATGGAGCGGCGGGCCGCCAGGCAGGCGGCGGTGCGCCGCTCGCCGGCGTTGCCAAAGCGCAGCGAAGCACGCGCGCCCTCGGCCGAGGCCGTCGCCAGCGTCTGCTGCGCGGCCATGATCAGCACGCCGGAAAAGGTGAGCAGCAGCAGCGGCACCAGGCCGAGCAGCAGCATCAACGCGAATTCGATGCTGGCCACGCCGCGTTGGCGTTGGCGCGCGAACGCTTTCATGCGACGCCTCCATAGGTGGTTGCCAACACCCAGCCAATCGCCGCGAAGGCCAGGTAGGCTGCGTAGGGAATGCCCTGTCGCCCCTCGCGCGCGGCATGCAGTTCGCGCAGGGCAGCGTGGCCATTCAAGTGCGTGCTGGCGCGGTTTACCTGCATCTGCAGGCGCAGCGGCAGGTGACCGGCCAGCTGCCGACCGGCCAGCACCAGCACGGCGTGGGCGCCTGCGGCCAGGCTGGCCAGCACCCAAACCGGCAGCAATGCCTTCCAGCCCAGCAGCAGGCCGAGCACGGCGAAGAACTTCACATCGCCGGCGCCCATCCAGCGCACCGCATAGAACGGCAGCAATGCCAGCAGGCCAACGACTGCGCCCAGCAGGTGTGGCGCCCAGGCCGTGCGCGTGGCATTGAACTGGCCGGCGATGATCAGGGGCACGGCGATCGCGCACGCGGCCAGCAGCCAGGTGTTGGGCACGCGGCGGGCATACAGATCGCTGATCGCAATCCGCAGGCACACTCCCATGGCCAGCAATCCCAGCAGTGTCATCGCACACCCTCGTTGTCCGTCACTGGACAGTTGCAGAACCCCTCATCGGCCACCGCGGCCGCCATCGAAGCGACCGCAGGTGCTGCACCCTGCGCGCTGGCTAGGTGGTGGTGGCGTCGGTGGCAATGGCCTGCAGGCGGGTGAACAACGTGGTGAAGAACGCGGTGATCTGGGTTCTGCCCACCACGATCAGGATGCCGGCGATCACGGCGGCCAGCAGCCCGTATTCGAGCGCGGTCACGCCATCTTCTTCTTTCAGGAACTTGCGGATCGATGCGTTCATGACGGTTGTCTCCCTCTACCTGTCAGTTGCTGCAGGACACCTGCATGGCCGGTGGCCCGGCTCCGCCGGGACCGTCCGTAGGCCCCCGCCATCCTGGCGGAGGAGGCACGGCGGGCAATCCCGCTGTGCTCAAGCAGGGTGATCATTCCCGGGCAGGGCAGCGGCCGCGCAACCACGACCACCCAGCTCCAGGCCGGTGGTCGAAACGGTATCTCGTACGTGCATGGTCATGCTGTCCCCCTGGGTGTGGCCGCTGTCTGCGTGCCCGATCACCGTGTATTCGACTTTGCCTGAATGGCGGTTCCCTGCAACCGGAACCTATATGCAAATTCGGCAGATTCGCTGGATGCCTGAATATTCCGGCGCGGATCTGTGACGTAAATCCGTTCCTGCGCAAAACGATTCATGGTCGTGCAGATAATGTGAGGTCCATCGGCACGCATGCGAAAACCATGCCATCGGCGCGCACATTTTCTTCACGCAGTTGATAATTCCGCAGCGTAGAAACATCCTGTTTACGACCGCCGATTATCGGGCATACTCGCATTCAAGGTTTTGCATTTTCAGGGAGGGACGCGCGTGCATCGCAGCGTCCATCTCGGCAACGGACGATGCTCTTGGAAACGGCGTGCGCCCTGTCAGGCAGTGGGGGCGGGGTCGTGCGGCAGGCCAAACGGGGGGACGACACTGTCATGGTCGATGGTGGGGTGGAAGACAACGACGACGGCGATCTCAGGTCAATCGACCTGGCCACGCTGAGCGGCGTGCTCCGCGTGTGCGATGTGGAACTGTTGCTGCTGGATGGCAATGGTCCGCGCGCGGCATTTGCTTCGCGCGTTCACGAGGAAGCCCTGTTCTGCAGCATCACCTGTGGCTTCCACTGCCGCGGCCGTTTCATGCTGCCGCCGGACTGGGCAATGCTCGGCTACCTGCACACCACCGATGATGCATTGAGCTGGTGCCATGGCGTGCCGCTGACGCCGGGCATGGCCTTGACCGTGATGCCCGAAGGCATCAGTGAATTCACTCTCAGCCCTGGTACCCAGATGACGCTGATGCTGGTGCCGGTCGCGCGCGTGCAGCGCAAGTTGACCGAGCTGAGCCTGCGCAGCACGCCACCGGCGGGGCAGGCGCTTTCACTGTTCAACCTTGGCGATGATGCGATGCCGCTGGTACGCCATTACCAGCAACTGCACGCGCAGCTGGGGCAGGGTGGTGGGCTGCAGCCGGAAGAAACCGAGCGCCTGCTGCACGAGCATGTCCAGGCGCTGCTCGGTGCCGGCCCAGCCGATCGGCCCAGTTGCAGCCGCGCCCGCCGCACGCATTACCTGATCGCGCAGCGGGCGGAGA
This sequence comes from Stenotrophomonas sp. 01N47, assembly GCF_056399165.1. Lineage (NCBI taxonomy): Bacteria > Pseudomonadati > Pseudomonadota > Gammaproteobacteria > Lysobacterales > Lysobacteraceae > Stenotrophomonas > Stenotrophomonas sp. 01N47. The sequence goes on along the minus strand of NZ_JBFTQU010000001.1, from coordinate 467,620 downwards.
ACTTCATGCGCCTCAATCTTCGCCGCAATATCTACATGAATGAAATCTGCGACGCCGCCGGCGTCAGCGAGCGTGGCCTGCGCTATGCGTTCGAGGATCTGTTCGGCACCTCGCCCAATCGCTACCTGTCGATGCTGCGGCTGTGCGCGGCCTGCCGCAGCCTGTCGATGGCCGATTCCAACCGGCGCTCGGTCAAGGCCATCGCCCTCAGTTGCGGGCTGTGGGATCTTTCGCGCTTTGCCGACAACTACCGGAAAGTGTTCGGCGAACTGCCGCGTGACACGCTGATGCGCGCGCCGGCACAGCTCGGCCAGCCAGCCTGAGGGGTATCGGCCGGGCTGCCGCCCGGCACCCGCAGAGGCCAAAGCCAAAGCCAAAGCCAAAGCAACAGCCGGCTCTGGGTTTTCCGTGGGTTGGCGGGGCGGTGTGGACTTGCAGGACACGCCGTAAACCCGTCCATGGGGGCTCGATGGCGCCATCCATGGCGCCAACGGTCCTGCAAGCCCACGCCGCCCCACCCCTGACAGTTTCCCGATGACGGTTGGATTGGCCATCGCGCATTCGAAAGCGTGAGTGAATCTTCGATTCTGATTGATTATTTCGATCTAAATGAAAAATGGTGATCCGACTTTCTCCTCAGCCGGGCATGGCCCGGCCCTGCTACAACGCGTGCAGGAAACTGTCGAAGGCGGGGTGGGTCCGGTTGCGGGGGCGTGAGCGCCATGGATGGCGCGACCGAGCTTACATGGACGTACTTGCAGCGTCCCCCGCAACCGGACCCACCCCGCCAACCCCCAGGAACCCAGCTTTTGCCGTTGCTGTTGCCTTTGACGTGGCCTCTGCGGGTGCCGGGCGCAGCCCGGTCAGCCCTCCCTGCCGGATTTGCATATGTGGCTGCCGAATCCGGCCGTGGATTTGCCGGAATGCGCGATTGCCCTGCCGGAATGAAGTGCTCAGCCCTCGCTGAAAGGCGCGAAATGTCAGTCACCTGCCTAACGGCAAGTCCACTGACATTCAAGTTGTCCGCCTACGGGGGAAATGCTCATGAACCGCATCTACCGGCGTGTATGGAACCGCCAGCTCAATGCTCTGGTTGTGGCCTCGGAACTGGCCACCGGCGATAGCGGTGGTACCGCACCGCGCGACCGTCGTGCCAGCCTTCTGGTGCCCAGCACCCTGGCCATGGCACTGCTGTGCGTGCTGGCCAGCGGACCTGCGGCGGCGACAGAAGCCAATCAATCGCTGCGCGACCTGCAGGCGCTGGCGGCCAAGTACACCCAGCCGATGCCGGTGAAGGTGGATGCCGAAGTGGCGCTGGCCGCGGCTGCACGACAGGCCCAGGCGAACCCGGCGATCAGTGCCAACGCACGCGTCGGCTTGCAGCTGAGCACAACGTCATTGCCGGTCGTGCGCGACGTGCTGCCGGCCACCGTGCAGGTCAAGCTGGCGGCCGGCGCCGCGCCGCGCCAGGTGCCTGCACCGGTGCTGGGCGCCGACGTGCGCGCCAACATCGGTGTTGGCACTGCAGCCGCTACCCGTGTCGATGCCGCGCTTGCGGCGAACGTCGCACCGGCCGCACAGGCGCCGTTGGGTCTGGCCGCCAACGCGGCAGCAAAGGCCGATGTCGGCATCGCCGGCAAGCCGGTTGCCAGTATTGACGCCGGCACCCGGGTTGCCGCGGCAGCGGGTGCAACGCCGTCCGGCTTGAAGGCGGCCGTGGATGGCAAGGTCGATTCGCAGCTGGTCGTGGCCGGCAATCACATCGAAGGCCAAGGCCAGGTCGGTGCCACCGCAGCGGTCACACTGCCGGCCAAGGAAGAGCTGCCGGGTGACACCGATGACCGCGCGATCACCGCAGCGTTCGATACCGGCGTGGCAGGCAAGGTACGGGTGCAGGGCAAGGACGGCGAGGAAATCGTCGCCGATCGCAATCTCAAGCTGGCCGGCACCGCAACCGTCGCCGCGCAGAACAGCGCGCTGGGCCTGGGCGGCCTGCTCAACGGCGTCGGCACTGCGCTCAACGGCGTTGGCAGCGCAGTCGGCAGCCTGCTCAATGGTGACCTCAACGGCACCGTCGGCAACCTGACCGGCGCCGTGGGTGGCCTGGTCGGCAATACCCTGGGCAGCCTCGGCCTGACCTCGCCGTCGGCCATTCCGCCGACCAGCCCGAAGGCGCCCGCCGCTGCCGACCCGAACGCGGGCCTGGTGATCGGTACCGGTGGCCTGGTGGGCGGTGTCACCGAACTGCTCGGACCGACCACCGCCAGCCTGTTCGGCGGCACCGGTTACCTGTCCAACGGCAACCTGAAGCTCAGCACCGCCAACGTCATGCAGACCTATTCCACGGTCAACGTGCTCGGCCTGCCGGTGGTCAATGCAACGCCGGTCGGCACCACGCTCAACGGACTGGGTGGCGCGGTCACCGGTGGCAGCTCGCACCTGACCCTGATCGGTGGCGTCACCTCCGACAGCTACATCTACAACATCAACAACGGCAATCCCGGTGGCCTGCTCGGCCTGCTGCTGCCGACGGACTCGCCGGCCTGGGCGGCCAAGTGCCTGGACATCGCGCTGGCGGACATCTCCTGCTGGGCGGTCAACGCAGCTCAGGACTACCAGGTGCTGATGGGCGATGGCGCCTATGCCAACGGCTCCAAGGAAGTGGTGATCGGTGCCAACGCCCGCCATGAGCTGCCCAAGGTCGATGCCAACGTCGCCTTCCCGGGCGCGGGCGCCAATGATCCGAGCGATCCGACCGGTGTTCCCACCGCCGACTATGCAGCACGCATGGGGCACTCGGTGGTGGTCGGCGACAGTGCCAGCGGCACTGCCAACGGGCAGACCCTGCTCGGCGCAGAGAGCACCTCCAACCAGGCCAACTCGGTGGCGCTGGGCTATCGCTCGGCCGCACTGCGCGGCGCGCAGGCCAGCTACAGCGCTTACGGCCTGACCACCGCACAGGTGTCGGCGGGCGAAGTGTCGGTGGGCACCGCAGGCGGTGGCGAGCGGCAGATCACCAACCTGGCGGCCGGCAGCGCCAACACCGATGCAGTCAACGTGGCCCAGCTGAAGGGTGCGATCAGCCAGATCGACGCGGTCGGCGCGGCGGCGGTCACCTATGACCTGGATGGTGCAGGCGACCCCGACTATCGCCGTGTCACCCTCGGCAATGGCACCGGCACCACCACCATCGGCAACCTGGCCGCCGGCGCGGTCAACGCCACCAGCAGCGAGGCGGTCAATGGTGCGCAGCTGTTCGCCAGTAACGACACGATGGCAAAGTTCTTCGGCGGACGCGCAGCGTTCGATCCGCTCACCAGCACTTTCACCGCACCGCTGTTCGAGATCAGCACCATCTCCACCGGTGGCGCCGTGGCCCCGGGGCTGTATGACAACGTCACCGACGCCTTCGATGCGGTGGATGGTTCGCTGGTCAACCTCAACACCCAGATCAATGACATCCGCAACACCGGCACCCGGTACCTGCGGGTGAACTCGACCGGTGCCGACGCCGTGGCCAGCGGCGCCGAAGCAATCGCCGTTGGTGCCGGTGCCAGCGCAACCGCCGCCAACAGCATCGCGGTCGGTGCCGGCAGCCTGGCCGACCGTGCCAACAGCGTGTCGATCGGTGCTGCGGGCGCCGAACGCCAGGTCACCAACGTCGCCGCCGGCACCGCCAGCACCGATGCGGTCAACCTGGGTCAGTTGCAGGCTTCAGAAGAGGGCGCGCTGCGCTACGACCTCAACGGCGACGGCAGCGTCAACTACGCAAGTGCGACGCTCGGCCAGTCCGGCACCGCCACCACGCTGCGCAACCTCGGCCCGGGCCAGATCAGCGCGGCCAGCAGTGAAGCAATCAACGGTGCGCAGTTGTTCGCGGCCAACCAGACGGTGGCCACCCACCTCGGCGGCGGCGCTGCAGTGGATGCCAATGGCGTGGTCACCGCGCCGACCTACACGCTCAACAACGTCGCCGCCAATGGCACGGTCAGCCAGGGCAGCTACAACGACGTCGGCACGGCCTTCGATGCGGTCAGCAATTCGCTGGCCAATGTGGCCGAGCAGACCGATGACCTGGACGCGCGCGCCGTGAAGTACGACGTGGACGGGAGTGGCAACGTGGTCGATACCGTGACCCTCAGCGGTACCGGCGGTGCACCGGTGAAAGTCACCAACGTGGCCGCCGGCAGCATCCTGGCGGGCAGCAGCGATGCCATCACCGGCGACCAGCTGTTCAGCACGCACCAGACGGTGGCCAGCTACTTCGGTGGCAGCACCGTGTACAACGGCAGCACCGGGCTGTGGACCGCGCCGACCTTCAACATCTCCACCATCGCCACCGATGGCACCATCACCGGCAACGACTACAGCAACGTCACCGCTGCGTTCTCTGCAGTGGACGGCTCGCTGCGGGTGCTCAACCAGCGCATCAGCAGCGGCGGCGGCAGCCCGTACCTGGCGGTCAACTCCACGGCTGCCGCAGCCACGGCCACCGGTGCCGATGCACTGGCGGTCGGCCCGCAGGCCAGCGCAGCCGGTGCGGGCAGCGTAGCGGTCGGCAACGGTGCCAATGCCAGCGCGGGCAACAGTGTTGCGCTGGGTGCCGGTTCGGTGGCCAGCGTCGGTGCGCAGACCGGCTATACCGGTGCCTATGGCCAGGCCGGCGCCAGCAACTCGTCCGGTGAGGTGGCGGTGGGCAGCAGTGGCAGCGAGCGCAAGATCACCCACGTGGCCGATGGCTCCGACGACCACGATGCGACCAACGTCGGCCAGCTGAAGAACGGCGTGAACTACGCCATCGACCAGTCCAAGGCCTACACCGACCAGAAGATCCAGAACATCACCAACGTTGCCGGCAGCTTCCGCGCCAACAACAGCAACAACCTGGCCGATCCGGCCGCCACCGGCGCCAACTCCGCCGCGGGCGGTGCCGGCTCCACTGCGGCCGGGGCCAACTCGACCGCATTGGGCAACGGCTCGCAGGCGCAGGCAGACAACTCGGTGGCGCTGGGTGCGGGCTCGGTCGCCAACCGCGCCAATACGGTGTCGGTGGGTGCAGCCGGTGCCGAACGCCAGGTGGTCAACGTGGCCGATGGTTCGCAGGCGACCGATGCGGTCAACGTGCGCCAGCTGCAGGCTTCGCAGCAGGGCACGATCCGCTATGACACCACCACCAACGGCACCACCAACTACAACAGCGTGACCCTGGGCAGCACCAGCAGCGGCCCAACCACGGTGCGCAACGTCGCTGCCGGCACCGCCGGTACCGACGCGGTCAACGTCGATCAGCTGAAGTCGGGCATGGCGCAGACCCTGGACTGGTCCAAGGCCTACACCGATGAGCGCATGGGCGGCTTCGAACGCGACCTGCGCAAGACCGACAACCGCGCTTCGGCCGGTATCGCCTCGGCGATGGCAACCGCATCGCTGCCGCAGCCCAGCGAGGCTGGCCGCAACATGGCCTCGATCGCCGCCGGCAGCTACAACGGCGAATCCGGCGTGGCCCTGGGCATCTCCGGTGTCTCCGAGGGCGGTCGCTGGATCTACAAGTTCAGTGGTTCCACCAACAGCCGCGGCGAGGCCGGTGTGGCCGTCGGTGCCGGCATCCAGTGGTGATCGCCTGCGCCGGGTCGCATTCGCGGCCCGGCGCAGCGGGCAACGTCTACAGGGGGAATGACATGAAACCGCATCGCATCGCTCGCAGTGGCCGCGTCGCCGCCACGCTGGGCCTGATCCTGGCCGCGGGGCTGCTGGTTGCCTGCCGCAGCCACGCACCGGCCGCCGACGGCCCCGCCGACAGCACCGCCGACAGCACCGCCGTCACCTTCCCGGAGGCCAGCAAGGCATCGCTGAAGGAAGGCATCTATCCGGATATCGCCGACCTGCGCCGGTTCGCACCGGGCATGAGCAAGCGCCAGCTGTACACGTTGCTCGGCACCCCGCACTTCAACGAAGGCATGTGGGGCGTGCGCGAGTGGAACTACCTGTTCAACTTCCGCACCGCACAGGGCGCGGAGTACTTCACCTGCCAGTTCCAGGTGCGCTTCGACAACAAGGGCATCGCCCAGGGCGGCTACTGGAAGCCTGAATCGTGCGCAGCGGTCCTCGACCCGCCGCGTCCGCCGCCACCGCCGGCGCCGGCGCCCTTGCCGGAGCAGCCGCTGCGGCTGGCTGCCGATGCACTGTTCGGCTTCGACAGTGCCGTACTCAGTGCCAGCGGCCAGCAGGCCGTGCAGGGTGTACTGGCGCAGGTGCGTGAGGCCAGCCAGGTGCAGTCGATCCAGGTGGTCGGCTACACCGACCGCATCGGCAGCGCTGCCTACAACCAGACGCTGTCGCAGCGACGTGCCGAAGCGGTGCGCATGGCGCTGGTACAGGGCGGCGTATCCGCGGCGAGCATCAGCGCTGAAGGGCGGGGTGCGGCCGAACCGCTGGTGCAGTGCGACCAGCGCAACCGGCGCGAGCTGATCGCCTGCCTGGCGCCCAATCGCCGGGTGCAGATCGCGGGCGTGGCCCGGTCGCACTGAATCCCCGCGCCGGGGCGTGCCCCGGCATCCCGAGTCCCCCCTGTTCTGCCGGCAGGACGTGGAAACGTCTCCCCCGTTTTCCACGCCTGCCGGTGGGCAGGTTTCTTCCCTGGTGCACCTGATGAATGCCCAATTCCTGCCCTTGTCCATGAAGACGGAAGCCACTCTCAGCGTGTACGGCCAGCTCGGCAACCATGCGGTCGTGCGCATTCCCGGGCGCCGGCTGCCGGGCCTCATCCTGCAGGCCGACACCGTTGCCGGCTTCCTCACCCAGCTGCAGGAAGCACAGGCATGCCTGCGCAGCGGCCGCGCGCAGCGTGCCGACGCCGAGCTGGACATGCTGGTCGACATGCTCGAGCAGTGGTACGCGCTCATCGAATCGCGCCTGGCCGATGCCGGCGAGGCCTTGTAGAGAAACAGGGGAAGGAGGGGATCAAGTCGTTTCCCGCACAACCGGGGCATGAACGACTTGATCCCCTCCGTCCCCTTTTCTGTTGCTATGCGCGGGCGCGGATCATCCAGCAGGCGGTTTCCACCCGCACACGGTCACCGTCGATGAACGGTGCGAACGCGGTCAGTGCCTGTTGCAGCAGTGCATCGGCGCGTTCGGCCGGCAACGCACGCAGGGCCAGACCCACAGGTCCGAGCTGGCCGACGTAGCTGGCCAGCCCATCACGGCTGAGGAAACAGGTCAGGTCCAGCGGCGCGATGTCCACGTCCTGCCATCCGGCACGTTGCAGCAGCTGGCGTACCTGCTCGCCATCGGCGAAAGCGAACTGCCCCGGTGCACCCGGTACCCGCGCCGGCAGCACCAGCTGGTCTGCAAGGGCGCGCTCGGCGGTGGTCATGAACGGATTTTCCTGCGCGCTGCGCCAGGCGATGCAGCGCAGGCCCGCGCCTGTTCGGGCGGCACGGTGCAGGTTGGAGAAGGCGGCCTGCGTGTCCTCGAAGAACATCACCCCGAAGCGCGACTGGATCCAGTCGTGCCGCGCCGTTGCGAAGGGATGGCGCTGGGCATCGGCAACGATGAAGTCGATCCCGCGCCCGATCGCGGCGGCGCGCTGGCGGGCCAGGTCAAGCATCGGTGCGGAGATGTCCACGCCCGTGCAATGGGCGTCAGGGCGTGCTGCGGCGGCGCTCAGCGTACTGGCGCCGGTGCCGCAGCCCACGTCCAGCAGTTCCGTGACGATAACCGGCAGCTCGTCGCGCAGGGCATCGGCCATCGGTTGGAACAGGTCGTCCAGCAGGGTCTGCTGCGCGACCCAGTTCTCACCGGCGGCGCCGTTCCAGAGCGTGTTCTGATCGAGCGGGAGTGAATCGTCCATGGTCTTGCCTTGCGCGGGGAGTGCGACCATGGTGGCGCTTGAAGCCCACTTGAGGTCAAGCACGATGCAGGAACTGGATATCGGTGAGGTGGTCCGCCGCAGTGGCGTGCCGGCCTCGACGCTGCGCTACTACGAGCAGCTCGGCCTGTTGCAGGTGCTGGGGCGTCGCGGCCTGCGCCGGCAGTACCACGAACAGGTGCTGGATCGGCTGGCACTGATCGGCCTGGGGCAATCGGCAGGCCTGTCGCTGCAGCAGATCGGCGCAGCGATGCCGCAGGGGGCAGGGCTTGCACTGGATCGCACGGCATTGCTGGCCCGGGCCGATGCGCTGCAGCTGCAGATCCGCAGATTGCAGCGGGCGCAGGATCGGCTGCGGCGGGCCGCCGCCTGTCCACACGCCGAGGATGCTCGGCGCTGCGCCTCGTTCCGCAGGTTGCTGCGAGCGCAGCAGCGCGTAGCGCGCGGATGAACTGCCGACACCCGCTCAATCGCGGGTGCTGACTTCCCAGGTGGCATGCAGCACGCCCGGCACCTGTTCCATCCGCGCCAGCACCACGTCCAGTTCGTCGGCGCTGACCGCGGTGCTGACCAGCACTGCGATCACATCAGTGGGCGCATCGGCGTGCTCCACCAGTTGCACGTCGCCAACGGGGTACTGCGCGGCTTCCAGCGCATCGACCAGGCGCTCGCGCACGCGCGGCACCGCGTCGGCATCCACGCTCAGGCGCACTTCGTAGGTCGCTTCGCTGGCGGCTTCGTTGATCGGGATGCGGTTGATCGCGTTCACCAGTGGCCGCAGCAGGGTATTGCCGGCGATGATCAGTACGGTCAGCAGCACGCCTTCGGCCAGCATGTCCGCGCCGGTGCAGCTGCCCACGGCAGCCGAGCACCACAGCGTCGCGGCGGTGTTCAGGCCGCGCACGTTCATGCCTTCCTTCATGATCACGCCGGCGCCGAGGAAGCCGACGCCCGAGACGACGTAGGAGATGACCCGCACGGCCTCGGCGCTGCCGGCGATGCGCATGCCCAGGTCAACGAAGGCGGCAGCGCCGACAGCCACCAGCACGTTGGTGCGCAGGCCAGCGGTGCGTTGCCGGTACTGGCGTTCGGCGCCGATCAGGGTGCCGAGCACGAACGCCGCCAGCAGGCTGACCACGGTGTCGGCGAAGGGGCCGGGCTGGAAGGTTTCAATGAAGCGCATGGCCGCAGTCTACCTCCCGCAGGTGACAGTAGAACCACGCCACGCGTGGAGGGGCAGGGGGCATCATCCACGCATGGCGTGGATCTACTCGTCGACGCGCTCGCCCATCATTTCGCGCTGGCGCTTGTCCAGTTCCTCCGCATAGCGCTTGCGCACGAATGCTTCAGACACCACGCCCAGCACCTGGCCATCGTCGGCCACCACCGCCAGCTCGTCGGCCTGGGTCTGGTCGAACCGCTGCATCACGGTCACCACGTCGGCGCTGGCGGCGAGTGCCACGTCGCGGTTCTCGGCGAACGTACCTACGACGTCCTCGGGCTTCACGCCGTCGCCGAACAGGCGCGGAATCTGCACGATGCCAGCGTAGTGGCCTTCACTGTCGATCAGGATCACCCGGCTGCCCGAGCCCAGCGGGAAGCGCTGGCGGAAGGCGGCGGCATCGAGGTCGGCCGGGGCGGTGGCCACACCCTTGCGCATCATCCGCCCGGCATTGAGGTTGTGCACCCAGCCGATGTCACGCGCGCTCTTGATGGTTTCCCCGCGCAGGTGCATGCGCCAGGTCGAGAAGGAATAGCCGAACCACTGCCGCACCAGGGTGCTGGACACCAGCACGGCGCTCATCACCACGCTGGTCAGCAGGAAGTCGTGGGTGCCTTCCAGCACCAGCATGGCCATGGTCATCGGCGCGCCAACCACCGCCGCGGCCAGTGCAGCCATGCCTGCCAGCGCTGCCGACGTGGCGTCGACCACCGGGACGCCGGTGGCCATCGCCAGCAGCCCGGCAAACAGCGTGCCGACCAGGGTGCCCATGAACAGCGAGGCGAAGAACAGGCCGCCGCGGAAACCGAAGCCCAGCGAAATGCCGGAGGCCAGGCATTTCAGCGTCAGCAGTCCGCCGATCCAGATCAGCGGCAGATGGGTGGTCAGGTCCAGGTGCAGCGCTCCGTGGCCGGACGACAGTACCTGCGGGCTGGCCAGGGCCAGCGGAATCAGCAGCAGGCCGCCCACCACCGGGCGCCCCCACAACGGCAGCGGGCTGCGCTTGACCGTGCCTTCGATGGAGGCGATCAGGCGCATCACCACGATGCCGACCATCGCACAGCAGCAGCCGAGCAGGCCGTAGATCGCATAGTCGGCTGCGCGCACGTCGATGGTCGATGCCGCCGGCAGCAGATAGGCGTCCACGCCGGCCTGGTCGGCAACGAAGGCACCGGCCAGCGCGGCCACCGCAACCGGCGCCAGTGCCGCCGGCGTATAGGCACCGATGACGATCTCGAAGGCGTAGAACGCCCCGGCCAGCGGTGCACCGAAGGCCGCGGCGATCGCACCGGCCGCGCCAGCACCGACCAGGATGCGCACGTCGTTGCGGCGCAGGCGCATCACCCGCCCCAGCTGCGAACCGCTGCCGGCGCCCATCTGCGTATACGACGCCTCCAGTCCGACCGAAGCACCACAGCCATTGGAGACCAGGGTCTGGGTCAACACGATCAGGTTGTCGCGCATCGACATGCGACCGCCATGCAGTGCATTGGCTTCCACGGCATCCAGCAGGGGGCGTTTCAGGCGCGTGGCAGCCAGGCTGACCAGGCCCACCACCAGGCCACCCAGCGGCAGCACCAGCAGGGCAGTCCAGGTCAAAGCGGGCAGCGAGCTCAGGCGCATGCCCTCGTCCAGCCCATACAACGCCGTCTGCAGGGTGCGTGCCAGCCCAGCCTGCAACAGGGTCAGGCCGCCGGCGATCAGCCCGACCACCAGCGCCAGGGCGATGAACCACAGGTCGCTGCCGCGCAGGCGCAGGCGCAGGCCCTGGAAGGCCAGATGCAGGCGCGATGGCGAAGCGGTGGAGGACATGGTGGCGGCATGATACGCCGCCACCGTGAGCGCTACCGTCACCGCATCAGGCGGTTGCCATGCTCAGAAGCGGTAGCGGCCCTGCACGTAGAACGTGCGCGGCGCGGCCACCATGCGCCCGGCGTTGCCATCCACGTTGCGGGTGTACCAGCGCTTGTCGGCCAGGTTGTTCACGCCCACCGCGACCTCGCTGTCGGCCAGCCAGGGCAGCTGCCAGGCGGCCTGCGCGTTCCACAGGCGTACGCCGGGTACACGGCCTCCGCGCGCGTCGGCGGCTTCTTCCCAGGTGTTGGCGGCATCGGAGAACTGGCCGCTCTGGTGGGTGCTGGACACGTTGAAGGTCCAGCCGGCCAGCGCATAACGGGCACCTACGCTGTCGGTATCGCGCGCGTAGAACGGCACATCGAGGCCGCGGTTGTCGCCGGACTGCTGGATGGCCTTGGTCCAGGTGTAGTTCGCGTACAGTTCCAGCCCGGCCAGCGCGCTGCTTTCGGCAAAGCGGTACTCGATCGCGCTTTCCACGCCCTTGTGGTCGGTGGCGCCGATGTTCTGGAAGGTGGGCGGAGTGATGCCCGGCACCTGCAGGATCTGGTTGTCGAAGCGCATCTTGAACACGGTCACTTCCGCACGCAGCCCGCCATCCTGCCAACGCGCGCCCAGCTCGGTGGTCCTGGCGATTTCCGGGTTCAGCGGATTGGTCGCGCTCTGCGAGTTCAACTGGATGTTCTGCACCGGCCCGAACGAGGTGGTGTAGTTGCCGAACACGGTCAGCTGCGGGGTCAACAGGTAGGCGACGTTGAGCGAGGGCAGGGCCTTGTCGTTGCGGCTGCTGAAGGTCGCGCCGCCGCCGGCCTGGCGGCGGTCCATGTCGATCCACTCCATGCGCACGCCGGGCGTGATCCGCCACCGACCGATGGCGATGCGGTCATCAACGTAGAACGAGTGCGCATCGGTGGCGTTGTCGAAGCGGGTGGTCGCGCCGGTCGCACCGGTACGGCGGGTAACGGTGTAGCTGCGGTCGTTGCCGCGCTCGCGCAGGAAGCGGTAGCCGGCGGTGATGTCGTGCACGCTGCTGCCCCAGTGCAGGCGCTGGGTGTAGCGTGGCTCGATGCCGAGCACACGGTAGTCGCGCGGCTGCACCGTGATCTGTGTGTTGGCCGCGTTGATCAGCGAACTGGCCCGGTTGCTTTCGTTGTAATACGCCAGCACCTCGAACTCGCTGTTCTCCGACAGCGTGTTGGTGTAGCCCAGGTCGATGCCGGTGCGATGGCCCTTCCAGAAGTCGGACGGGCGGGTGTTCTGGAACGGATCGGCCTGGTACTGGGCGCGGGTCAGGCCGCCCGGAGTCAGAGAACGCACGTCGTAGTACGACAGCTTGGCGCGCAGCTCCTGCTGTGCGTCGATGGCATAGGCGAACTTCAGCGCCAGATCATCGAAGCGGTCATCGCTGCCCTGGCGCCAGCCGCGGCCGTCCTGCCCCGAATACAGCAGGGCCATGCCCAGGCCGTTGTCGGCGGTGCCGCCGAGGAACGCGTTGTACTGGGTGCTGTCGCCGCCGCCGTGGTCGTAAGCGCTGTAGCGCACGCCGGCCTCGCCGTGCAGGCCGGGCGCAGTCGGAATCGCGCGGGTGCTGAAGTTGATGATGCCGCCGACATTCTGTGGCCCGTAGCGCACCGCACCGCCGCCGCGTACCACGTCGATCGATTCGATGTTGGCCAGGCTGGCCGGGGCGAAGGAGAGCTGTGGCTGGCCGTACGGCGCAACCGCCAGTGGCACGCCGTCCAGCAGGACGGTCGAGCGCGGCGAGTAACGGCCGGTCAGGCCGCGCACGCCGATGTTGAGCGAGACCGAGCTGCCAGCGGTGCCGGAGTTGTCGGTGACCTGCACGCCGGGAATGCGGCGCATGGCATCGCCCAGGCTGGCGGCGCCGCTGGCCTCGATGCGCTGGCGATCGACCACGGTACGCGCGCCAGCGAAGCTCTTGACGCTGTCGTGCAGGCCGGTGCCCAACCAACTGCCCGACACCTGGATGCTGTCGAGCGTGGTGGCGCTGTCCTGCGCGAGCGCGCTGGCGGCCGGAAACACGCACAGGGCGAGGACGGCAGCCAGGGGCAGGCGGGCCGGTTGCGGGGCAGGAATGGGCATCGGTGCAGAGTGTGGAAGGTCGTAAATGAGAATTATTGCTGATTCCATTCGCCATTGGAATCGGTCCGCCGTTCAGCGCTTTGGCCCGGTGGTAAAGTGGCCGATTGCCTCCTGACCCGCTGAGAACTGCCATGTCCACTGCTGCTTTCTACCCGGTCGGTACCCCTGGCCAGCCGTGGGGCGTTGCGGAAAGGGAGCAGTGGCGTGCGCGCCAGCAGCGCCTGCGCCGTTACGACGAAGAGGTGCTGCCGCGCATCGATGCACTGGCCGGGCACTTCGACAAGGTGGCCTACGGCCAGCTCGACTATGCAGGCGAGACCTACACCCTGTTCGCCCTGCGCAGCCGCGACTGGAACCCGGCGTTGCCGGCCGCGCTGGTGACCGGCGGCGTGCATGGCTACGAGACCAGTGGCGTAATGGGCGCGCTGGAGTTCCTCGAAAAACATGCCGCCCACTACGCCGGCAAGGCCAACCTTCTGGTCGCGCCGTGCGTGAATCCGTGGGGCTTCGAGCGCATCAACCGTTGGAACTTCGATGCGATCGACCCGAACCGCAATTTCCGCGCGGACGGCCCGGCCCGTGAATCGACGGCGCTGATCGAACTGATCGCACCGTTGAAGGGCCAGTTCGTGCTGCACATCGACCTGCACGAAACCACCGACAGCGACGAGAGCGAGTTCCGTCCCGCACTCGCCGCGCGCGATGGCAAGCCGTTCGAACCGGGCCTGATTCCCGATGGCTTCTACCTGGTGGACGACAGCGGGAATCCGCAGCCGGCCTTCCAGCAGGCCGTGGTCGCCGAAGTGGAGAAGGTGACCCATATCGCACTGGCTGACGACAAGGGCGAGATCATCGGTTCGCCAGTGGTCGCGCATGGTGTGATCGAGTACGCGCTGGTGCCGCTGGGCCTGTGCGCCGGCATCACCGGGGCGAAGTACACCACCACCACCGAGGTCTATCCGGACAGCCCGCGCGCGACGCCGCAGCAGTGCAACGACGCGCAGGTGGCGGCGGTGTGCTCGGCGCTCGATTACGCGCTCGCCCATCGTTGATCGGTAGCGCCGGCCGCTGGCCGGCAACCACGGGGCAAGGGGATGCCGGCCAGCGGCCGGCACTACCTCACCCCAACGCCTCGGCCCACCACAACGCTGCCGGCCCAGGCGGCGTATCGCGGCGCCACACCAGGTCGCTGTGGATGCGGCGCGGCCAGCCCGGCACGCGCAGTTCCAGCAGGCGGCCCCGGTCGTAGCGCTGCACCAGCGCACGCGGTAGTTCGGCCCAGCCGATGCCGTCCTCGGCCATCTCCATCACCATCAGGTAGTCCGACGCGGTCCATGCCGGCCCGCTGATCGGCGGCGCGTGGTCGGCCTGCGCGCTCAGCCGCACCTGCCGATGCCGAGCCAGTTGCGCGGCTGCGCGCACGCCTGCCTGCGCCAGCGGATGTTCGCTGGCCACGTACACCGCCAGTTCGCTGTGGTGGGCCAGGGGCTGGGCCACCAGCGCATCGGGGTACTGCGCCTGGCGCGGCAGCAGGCCCAGCCCGGCGCGGCCAGCATCAACCAGTTCCAGCACGTCCCGACCCTCGGCATCCAGCCATTCCAGCTCGATCTCGGGAAATGCCTCGGCAAACCGCTGCAGCACACGTTGCGCCGGATCGAGCTGGTAGACATCGGAGAACACCACGGTCAGGCGTGGCTCCACGGGAGCGGACAGGCGCACGCTCAGTTGCTGCAGGCGCGCGTCGGCGGCAAGGATTTCCTGCGCGTGGCCCAGCACCTGGCGGCCGGCGTCGGTCAGCTGCGGATAGCGGCCGCTGCGGTCGAACAGAACCATGCCCAGGTCCGCTTCCAGATGGGCAATGGCAGTGCTGACCGTGGACTGGGTCTTGCGTAGCCGGCGGGCGGCCGCCGAGAACGAGCCCAGCGCGGCGGCCTCGACGAAGGCCTGCAGGGATTCGGGAGAATAGGGCATTGATCCATCGCTCCTGTCGATGGAATCCATTTTGATACCACCGTAAAAGACGATGATACTGGCCGCCGTCGCCCCTGTCTGCGGGGGCGTTCCGGATCATCCACGCACGGCGTGGATCTACTGATGACGGGGCGCGGCCCCCGTCCCGCAAGGAGCTTCACATGTCCCGTACTGTTCCCGCCCGTGGCGCCTTCGTCGCCTGGGCCTGCCTGACCGTGGCGATCGTCGCCGAAGTGGTCGGCACGTCCTTCATGGCCCATGCCGCCCGCGATGGCGGCTGGACCGGCTATCTGGTGATGGCCGCCGCGCTGGCGCTGTCCTATTACTTCCTGGCGCTGTCGGTGCGCCGCATCGCCGTCGGCGTGGCCTATGCGGTGTGGGAAGGCCTCGGCCTGACCCTGCTGACCGTGGTCGGCATCAGCGTGTTCGGTGAGAGCCTGTCGCTGCAGCAGCTGGCCGGTCTGGTGCTGGCGGTGGTCGGCATCGTCTGTGTCACCCTCGGGGAGGCGCACTGATGAACTTGATGGCCTTGTTTTTCGTGATCTGCTCGGCGCTGATCGATGTGGCCGCGAACATGATGGTGGCCAAGTCCGATGGCTTCCGTCGCTGGCGTTGGGGTGTCGGCGCCATCGTGCTGGTCTGGATCGCCTTTGCCCTGCTGGGCCAGGCCGTGCGCTACATGGACCTGGCGACCGCCTATGCGATGTGGGGCGCGATCGGCGTGATCGGTACGGCCACCTGCGGTCGCCTGCTGTTCGGCAACCGCCTGCGCCCGATTGGTTGGATCGGCATCGGCCTGGTCACTGCGGCCGTGCTGCTGCTCAGTACGGCGTGATCCCGGCTTGATTGCGGCGATCAGTGAGGTGGCCGACACTTGGGCTTTCCCGCAACGGAGTGCCCGCATGTTCAGTCACGTCACTGTCGGAACCAACGACATGGCGGCTTCCCGCCGCTTCTACGATGCCTTGTTCACTGCCATCGGCGGTCGCGCAGGCGTGTTCGATGACGAGAGCAAGCTGGTCTATATCAAGGATGGACGGATGTTCATGGTCATCCCGCCCATCGATGGCGAGGCGGCGTGCCATGCCAACGGCGGCACCATCGGCTTTGCGCTGGCAGACCCGCAGGCGGTGCATGCCTGGCAGGAAGCGGGGGTCGCCCACGGCGGTACCGCGGTGGAAGACCCGGCCGGCGTGCGGCACAAGGCCGGGCGCCAGTTGTACCTGGCCTACCTGCGTGATCCCGACGGCAACAAGCTGTGCGCCGTGCATGTGATGGGGTGAATCGTCGGTGCCGGACGCGGCGTGTCGTAATCGGACCAAAGTGACAACGCCGCCCGGCACGTCCGCCGGTCTGCAGGCGCGCGCGTAGCACGGAAATCCAGCCGATCGTGCCTGCGCGATGCCACGACTTCATCCTGTGTCCACTGCGATTCAGCCAGAATCGGTCGGCTTACTCTTTGATCGATCCGGAGATGGCTGCCCATGGAAGCACTGGAGCCTCAACATCAGCCGGTGCGAACCCTGCGGCCCGTCTTCGCCTTCGCGGCGATCGTTGTCGTTGCCTTCGCACTGTTCGTCAGCCTGTATCCGATCGGCGCCGGTCGCCTGCTGGTCAAGGCGCAGGACTGGGCCGCGCTCAACGTCGGCTGGTACTACCTGCTGGCGATGACCCTGTACCTGGTGTTCGTGGTCGGCGTGGCGCTGTCCAAGTACGGCGGCATCAAGCTCGGTGCCGACCATGACGAACCGGAGTTCAGCTACCTCTCCTGGGCCGGCATGCTGTTCGCAGCAGGCATCAGCATCACCCTGTTCTTCTTCTGCGTTTCCGAGCCGCTGACCCACTACCTGCAGCCGCCGCAGGGCGATCCGGCCGCGGGCGAGGCCGGTGCGCGCCAGGCCATGCAGCTGCTGTTCCTGCACTGGGGCCTGCATGGCTGGGGTGTGTTCGCGCTGGCGGCGATGGCGATGGCCTATTTCGCCTACCGGCACAACCTGCCTTTGGCATTGCGGTCTGCGCTGTATCCGCTGATCGGCAAGCGCATCAACGGCCCCATCGGCTATACCGTCGACGCCCTGGGCATCGTCGCCACCGTGTTCGGCATCGGCGCGGACATGGGCTTCGGCGTGCTGCATCTCAACGCTGGGCTGTCGCACCTGTTCAACGTGCCGCACTCGAACATGGTGCAGATCCTGCTGGTGGTGGCGATGATGGGCGCGGCGGTCGCAGTGGCCGTGTCCGGCGTGGAGAAGGGCGTGCGCTGGATGGCCAACATCAACATGCTGCTGGCGATCGCGCTGGTGCTGTTCATGCTGTGCGCCGGTCCCACCCAGTACCTGCTCAGCACGCTGATGCAGAACCTGGGCGACTACCTGGGCAGCGTGGTGGGCAAGAGTTTCGACGTATACGCCTATGGCGGCCGGCCGGAATGGCTGGGCGGCTGGACGGTGTTCTACTGGGCCTGGTGGATCGGCTGGGCGCCGTTCGTCGGCCTGTTCATCGCGCGCATCTCGCGCGGCCGCACCATCCGCGAGTTCGTGTTCGGCGTATTGCTGATCCCGCTCGGCTTCACCCTGGCGTGGCTGTCGATCTTCGGCAACAGCGCGCTGGACCAGGTGCTGCACCATGGCCAGCAGCAGTTGGCGCAGCTGGCGGTGGATGACCCACCGACGGTGCTGTATGCGTTGCTGGATGGCTACCCGTGGAGCAAGGCGGTGATCGGGGTGACCGTGCTGGTCAGCTTCATCTTCTTCGTGACGTCGGCCGATTCCGGGGCGGTGGTGCTGTCCACGCTGTCCTCGCATGGCGGTGCGCCGGAGGACGATGGCCCGCGCTGGCTACGCGTGTTCTGGGGCACGGTGATCGCGGTGCTGACCGCTGGCCTGCTGCTGGCCGGCAGCATCGATGCCCTGAAATCAGCAGTGGTGCTGGCCTCGTTGCCGTTCTCGGCGGTGCTGCTGTTGATGATGTGGGGCCTGACCCGTGCCTTCAGTGACGAGTCGCACCGCAAGCGCGCGCAGCAGTTCAGGCCATCGCCGCTGATCGGCGATGACCGCCACCACCAGGGCTGGCGCCAGCGCCTGACCCAGGCCATGCACTTCCCGGTACGCGACCAGGTGTACCGCTTCATGGATGACACGGTGAAGCCGGCGATGGAGGCGGTGGCCGAGCAGCTGCGCGAGCAGGGCTGGGACGTGCAGACGCGGTTCGAAGCGGGCGACATGGAGCTGTCGGTCAACCACGGCGAGCAGCAGGACTTCCAGTACCGGGTGATCCTCAGTGGCTACCTGACCCCGTCCTTCGCCGCGCAGCAGCTGCGCAACCAGCGCTACTACCGCGCCGAGGTGCATCTGTACGAGGGTAGCCAGGACTACGATCTGGTCGGCTACAGCCGCAAGCAGATCATCAACGACATCATCAGCCAGTACGAACGGCACCTGCAGTTCCTGCACCTGAGCCGTTGATGCAGCCACGCCGGGCATGGCCCTTGCCTTTGGAGGGTGCGGACCGTTGGTCCGCGCCCTCCTGTTCAATCAGAACCGGTAGCGCGCGCCCAGCGAAACGAACTGCCCGCGCAGGTTGTACTGGCTGATGTCGAAGCCGTTGGAACCGCCGGCCGGATCGAACGGCGGGTCCTTGTCGGTCAGGTTCAGCACCGACAGCGACAGCGTGGTCTTCGGAATGCCTTCATAGGCCACGTACAGGTCCAGCTGGTGGTACGGCTTGACCCGATCGCGCAGGCCCGGATTGCTGGTGGCCGTGGCTACGCGCTGGTCATAGCCGCTCATGTACTGCAGGCTCAGCGTGCTGCTCCAGTCGCCCACCGCCCAGTTCAACGAAGTGGTGCCGCGGGTGCGTGGCAGCGCGCCATGGCGGTTGTTGCCGGCGCCGTCATAGGGCGCCTGGCCGGCCACCAGCGGCTGCTTGAAGCTGAGCAGGTGGGTCCAGCTGCCGGCCACGGTGAAGTTGCCCCAGCCGTCGGTGCGGAAGGTACGGTTGGCTTCCAGGTCGATGCCCGAGGTGGTCAGCTCGCCCTGGTTGGCGTACTGGTTGGTGATGATCTGGATGCGGCCCTGCGCATCGCGCTGCACGCGACCGGGGAACAGGCCCGGGTTGTCGACGATGAACTGCGCGCTGTCCGGCTTGACCAGGTTGTCCTGTTCGATGCGGTACCAGTCCAGGCCGATGCTGGAATCGGCATCGGGTGACCACACGGCGCCGACGTTGAGGTTGCGCGAGCGCTCGGCCTTCAGGTCCGGATTGCCGGTGCGCAGGTTGGTCACGCCGCGGCTGCCGCCGGGCTGCAGCGGATCGAACGGGTCGACCACCGAGCCGTAGCTGATGGTCTGCCCCGGTGCGATCTCCGGCAGCGACGGTGCACGGAAACCACGCGAGAACGAGCCACGCAGCAGCAGGCTGTCCAGCGGTTGCCAGCGCAGCGCGAACTTCGGCGAGAATGCCTTGCCGAAGTCATCGTAGTGGTCACCGCGGCCGGCTACCTGCAGCTCCAGCATGCGATGCAGCGGCACGCTGAACTCGGCATAGGCGGCACTGACCTGGCGCTCACCGTCGACGATGTTGATCGCCGGGCGCAGTTCGGTACCGGACAGCACCTGCGCACTGGTGCGCGCGTCCAGCGATTCCTTGCGGAATTCCGCGCCCCAGGCGAAGCCGATCGCACCCGCCGGCAGTTCCCACAACGAGGTCGATGCCTTGACGTTGAGCGAGTGCAGCTTGTACCAGCCCGGGCGCTTGGTCTGCAGGCGCAGATCGTCCAGTGCGCCCGGCGTGCTGGACGGATCGAGGAAGTTGTAGCTGCCGTCGCGCAGGATCTGCTGGAAGGCGTAGCGGTCAACGAAGTTGTCCACGTACTCGCGCTGCGCACTCTGCGAGGTCAGTGCGGCCACTTCCCAGTCCCAGCGTTCACCGGTGCCACGTACGCCGGCCAGGGCGCGGTAGAACACTTGGGTGTTGTCCTTCAGGCGCGGGCCGAGATCGAAGAAGGTGTACTCGAACGGCAGTGGCGTGCTGCCCGGATTGTTCGGATGGCCGACCGGCAGGACAGCGGCGATATCGCTCAGCGTACCGGTGGCGGGATTGTAGGCACGCAGGCCCGGGCCGACCGTCAGCGGGGCGCTGAAGATCTGGTCGGCCTTGTTGTGGCTGTACAGCACGTCGGCGAAGGCTTCGACGCTGTCACTGAAGCGATAGGTCGCGCTCAACGATGCCTGCAGGCGCTCGGCGCCGGGCTGCAGGGTCTTGAACGGCTGCGCGTTGAAGGCGCAGGCCTGGCCGGGCAGGGTGCTGCCGAAGTCGCTGTAGGGACGCAGCTCGCTGCCCTCGGGGCAGGGCGAGAACGGCTGCGGTGCGCGCGGATTGGACAGCCAGTTGCCACCGGCGGTGGACCAGCCGGCCAGGCGGCCACCGGGCTTGTCGCGGAAATCGCCGTCGCGGGTGTACGCGCGCTGGTCGGCGTCGAGGCGGTCGCGCTTGAGCAGGTCCAGCCCGAACAGCACGTTCCAGCCTTGCTGCTCGAGGTCACCGAATCCGGCCAGCAGGTTGGCCTTGCGCTCGTTCAGGCCGCCCTGGGTGGCGGTGCCGAAACCACCGCCGACTTCCACGCCCTGGAAGTCGCGACGCAGGATGATGTTGATGACGCCGGCGATGGCGTCCGAGCCGTACACCGCCGAGGCGCCATCCTTCAGCACTTCGATGCGCTCGACCGCGCTGATCGGCAGCGCATTGAGGTCGACGAAGGTGTCCTGGGTGTTGAGCGCAAAACCGAAGTTGGCCACGCGGTAGCCGTTGACCAGTACCAGCGTGTTCTTCGGTGACAGCCCGCGCAGGCCGATCGAAGCCGAGCCTGCAGCGAAGCTGCCGGTGTACTGTTCGTCGAAACTGTTGCCGGCGTTGGCCGACAGGTTGCGCAGCACGTCGGTAAGGGTGGAGCGGCCGGTCTGCAGGATCTGCTCGCGGGTGACGATCTGCACCGGATTGGGACCGGCGGTGTCGCTGCGCTTGATGTTCGAGCCGGTCACCAGCACGGTGCCGAGGGTGGTGCTGTCCTTGCCGATGTCGGCGGTTTCAGCGGCGCCGGCGGTGCCAGCGACGAGGGCCAGCGCGACCGCGCTGGAAAGCAGGGTGGTGCGATACATGGAAGCGACTACGCCAAACGGTGGAGGAGCCGTCAGTACCGCACGCGGGTGAGTGCGCCTTCCAATGACGAAAGCGCATTCAGTTATACATCACAGGTTTTTAACGAAAGTCGGCGGCCTCGGTGGGGCAGATCATCCCGGTGGGCGCGGACCGTTGGTCCGCACGGGCAGACCATCTCGGTGGGTGCGGACCGTTGGTCCGCACACTCCTGCAGGGTCAGAGCCCTTTCCTTTCGGAAAGGGATCCGACCCCGTGGGCATCACACGCGCGCAGCAGCACCTTGCCATTGCGGCCCGAGCCGGCGCCGGCTTTCGCCGCCTGGGCGATGTCGTCCAATGCGAAGATCTGCTCCACCGGCAGGGTCAGTTCACCCCCGGCCGCACGCTTCAGCAGTTCACCCACCAACCGCCGCTTGTCTTCCACCGCCATTGCCTGGCTGACCTTGCTGCCCCAGAAGCCCTTCACCGTGGCTTCCTTGTAGATCAGGCCGCCGGCGGGAATGCGCATCGGTTCGCCGCTCATCACACCGAAAGAGACCAGGGTGCCGTGGTGGCCGAGCAGGTCGACCAGGTCGCCGCTGGCATCGCCACCGATGGAGTCGACTGCAGCAGCGGCCTGCGCTTCGCCGGTGGCTTCGCGCACGCGGTCCTTCCAGCCGTCCACCGAGGTATCGAACACGTGATCGATGCCCAGTGCCTGCAGTTGCGCCACGGCCTCGGCATTGCGCACCAGATTGGCCACGTGCACGCCGCGCGCCTTTGCGAGCATCGCCAGCGATTTGCCGACGGCACCGTTGGCGGTGTTCTGCACGATCCACTGGCCCTGCTCGACGTGCAGGAATTCCAGCAGCATCAACGCGCTCAGCGGCATGGCGATCAGCTGTGCGGCCATTTCATCGGCGATCGCGTCCGGCATCGGGATCACCATCCGCGCCGGTGCGATGAACGCTTCGGCCCAGGTGCCGTGCACCGAGGCGGCGGCAACCCGCTGGCCGATCTGCAGGCCGTCGACGCCTTCGCCGAGCGCATCGACCACGCCCAGTGCTTCGCTGCCGCCGATCGCCGGCAGCGTCGGCTTGTAGCCGTACAGGCCACGCACGGTCAGCAGATCGTGGTTGTGGATCGAGGCCAGCACGGTGCGGATGCGTACTTCGCCGGGACCGGGTTCGGGCAGGGGGGCATCGGCAACGGCGAGGACCTGGGCTGGATCGCCGAAGGAGGAGTACAGGGCAGCGCGCATGGGGGGTGTTCCAATGAAAGTTGAAGTTGTACCGAACTGGGGATGCGTCCGGCGTCGACAAGGTCGCGCACGTGCAACACGGCATCCTGCGACCGATGGTCGCGTTGGCGCGCGATCACCGCATCTTGTGTTGACGGCTAGGAACATCCCCACTATGTTGTGGCTGTCACTCCCGGTCAGCCGCCGCCGCCGGACATGCAGCAAACGTCCCGCGGCCCGCCCCTGAAGGCTTGCCGTGTCGACGCGGCCGCCACCGTGCGGACGCAGGTCGCCCCCACGGCCCGGATACCGGCCGCAGGCGCAGGCAGATGCCGACGACCTACGTTCCTGCACCCTGGCACTTCACCCGTTCGCTCCGCGCGCCGGTATCGCGTGCAGGGCCGCCATGGCATCGGGCGCCGACGCGCGTACGAGCCTGGAGTTCCACCACCATGACCGACAGTACCTTCCGCGTGGCCGACCTGGCCGGCGCCGGCGACGCCATGCGCGCCAGCGGCGAGCGCGTTCCGACCTGGATCACCAAGGAAGCCGGCAATCGTCGCCTGCCGTACGATGCGGCACGCCTGCTGCGCAGCATCGACACCATCCACGCCGAGCTGCCGCAGCTGGATGTGGCCGACTACCGCCGCGTGGTGCTGGCGATGGTCGAGCGCAAGCCCAGCATCAGTGCCGATGATCTGGTGGATCTGCTGATCCGCGAAGCGGAGTCGCGCGTCGATCTTGTCGCACCCGAGTGGGAACAGTTCGCCGCACGCCTGTACCTGCGCCGGCTGTACAAGCGCGCCAGCCGCAACCGCTTCTACGACGTCAGCCTGAAGTACGGCTCCTTCGTGGGCCTGCAGGAAAGCCTGGCCGACCGCGGCGTCTACAGCAACGACATCCTGCGCTGCTATTCGAAGGAAGAGCTGCAGCAGGCCGGTGAGATGATCGACCCCGAGCGCGACCGGCTGTTCGCCTACAACGGCCTGTACCTGCTGGCCACGCGCTATCTGGCCACTGATCGCAGCCGCGAGGTGTATGAGCTGCCGCAGGAACGCTGGCTGACCATCGCCCTGTACCTGATGCAGAACGAGGGCGGGTCGGGTGAGAGCGGCCGCGTGCGCCGCATGCAGCTGGTGGGCGAGGCCTACTGGGCACTGTCCAACCTGTACATGACGGTGGCCACGCCAACCCTGGCCAACGCTGGCAAGGTGGGTGGTCAGCTGTCGAGCTGCTTCATCGATACCGTCGATGACAGCCTGCAGGGCATCTATGACTCCAACACCGATATTGCCCGCGTGTCCAAGCACGGCGGCGGTGTGGGTGCGTACCTGGGGTACGTGCGCAGCAGTGGCGCGCCGATCCGCGGCGTACCCAACTCGTCCGGCGGCGTCGTGCCGTGGATCAAGCAGCTCAACAACACCGCGGTGTCGGTCGATCAGCTCGGCCAGCGCAAGGGCGCGGTGGCGGTGTACCTGGACATCTGGCATCGCGACATCGAAGCCTTCATGGACCTGCGCCTGAACAACGGCGACCAGCGTCTGCGTGCGCACGATGTGTTCACCGCGATCTGTGTGCCCGATCTGTTCATGGAGGCGGTCGAGCGCCGTGCCGACTGGTACCTGTTCGATCCGCACGAGGTGAAGCAGGCCAAGGGCTGGTACCTGCAGGATTTCTACGACGAGAAGCGTGGCCAGGGCAGCTTCCGCGACCGCTACGCCGAACTGGTGGCCGACGAACGCATCAGCCGTCGCACGGTGAAGGCGATCGACCTGTTCAAGCGGATCATGCTCAGCCAGCTGGAAACCGGCAATCCGTTCCTGTTCTACCGCGACGAAGTGAACCGGAAGAACCCGAACAAGCACGCGGGCATGGTCTATTCCAGCAACCTGTGCACCGAGATCCTGCAGAACATGAGCCCGACGCGGATGATCCAGGAGATCGTCAGCGGCGACCAGATCGTCACCACCCGCCGCGCGGGCGACTTCGTGGTCTGCAACCTGTCGTCGATCAACCTCGGCCGTGCCATCACCGCCCCCGAGGATCTGCTGGCCAAGGATGTGCTGGAACGGTTGATTCCGATCCAGGTGCGCATGCTCGACAACGTGATCGACCTCAACGCGCTGCCGGTGCCGCAGGCCACCATCACCAACCGCAAGTACCGCGCCATCGGCCTGGGCACGTTCGGCTGGCACCACCTGCTGGCACAGCAGGCGATCCACTGGGAATCGCCCGAGGCCGAGGAACTGTCCGATCGCCTGTTCGAGCGCATCAACTTCCTGACCATCCAGGCCAGCGCGCAGTTGGCCAAGGAGAAGGGCAGCTACCCGATGTTCGCCGGCAGCGACTGGCACAACGGCAACTATTTCCGTGACCGCGATTACAGCGGCGCGGCCTGGGACAGTCTTGCACGCGAGGTAGCGAGCAACGGCCTGCGCAACGGCTGGCTGCTGGCAGTGGCACCGAACATGAGCACCGCGCAGATCGCCGGTTCCACCGCGTCGATCGATCCGATCTACAGCGCGTTCTACTACGAGGAAAAGAAGGACTTCCGGCGGCCGGTGGCTGCGCCCGGGCTGTCGCTGGAAACCTGGCCGTACTACGAGAAGGGCGCCTACAAGGTTGACCAGTTCGCCAGCGTGCGGCAGAACGCGCGCCGCCAGCGCCATGTGGACCAGTCGATCAGCTTCAACCTCTACGTGCCGAGCACGATCCGCGCCAGCACCTTGCTGGAGCTGCACCTGAGTGCCTGGCGGGAAGGGCTGAAGACCACCTACTACGTGCGCTCCAACGACATCGACATCAGCGAATGCGAGTGGTGCTCGAGCTGATCAGCCCGACCCCTCGGTGGTAGTGCCGGCCGCTGGCCGGCAACCCGTCAGCAACAGAACGAAGGCAGAAAACCATGGCAACACCCCTCGACCGCATCAAGATCCTGGAACCGCGCCACCCCAACCGCAGCACCGGCATCATCAACGGCCGCACCAGCGGCATCCTGAACTGGAACGACATTCCCTACCCGTCGTTCTATCGCGCCTACAAGGAGCTGTCGACCAACTTCTGGATCCCCGACGAGGTGGACATGAAGGTGGATGCACGCCAGTACGGCGAGCTCAACGCGCGCGAGAAGAACGCCTACGATTCCATCATCGGCCTGCTGGCTACTCTTGATTCGCCGCAGACGCGTTTCATCTACAACGTCGCCGAGTACATCACCGACCCGGCCGCGCACGCCAACGCAGCGATCATCGGCCAGCAGGAAGTGATCCACAACGAGAGCTACAGCTACGTGCTGGCTTCGATCACCGACCTGCCGAACCAGAACCGCATCTTCGAGATCGCCCGTACCCACCCGACCATCATCAAGCGCAACGCGCCGATCATGGGGGCCTACGACGACTTCATGCGCGAGAAGACCGCCGAAACCCTGCTGAAGTCGTTGATCCAATCCTCGATCCTGGAAGGCATCAACTTCTATTCTGGTTTCGCGTACTTCTACAATATGGTGCGGCAGAACCGCATGAACGGCACCGGCAAGATCATCAGCTTCATCAACCGTGACGAACTGGCCCACACCAAGTTCATCAGCGAGCTGATCCGCGCCATCATCGGCGAGAACCCGGAACTGCAGACCAACGAGCTGACCGCCTACGTGCACCAGTCGTTCGAACATGCCATCGAACTGGAAACCCAGTGGTCGGCGGAGGTGCTCGATGGCATCGATGGCATCGACGTGGACGAGATGGTGCGCTACGTAAAGTACCGCGCCAACAAGATGGCCGGCATGCTCGGCATCGAGCGCCTGTACAGCGACACCACCGACAACGTGATGCCGTGGATCAAGGCCTATGCCGACAACTTCACCGAGACCAAGACCGACTTCTTCGAGATGCGCAATGCAAGCTACAAGAAGACCAACGTCGACAACGGCTTCGACGACCTCTGAGCGCGGCCCGGCGCTGCGCATCCTGATCGTGGTGGCCTCGCTCAGCGGCAACACCCGTGAGCTCGGCCGCCACATCGCCGCGCGTTGCCGGGCCGCAGGCCACGCCGTGCACTGGCAGGAGGTCGACGACCTGCGCCAGGGCCCGCCGCTGCCGGTGGACGAGGCCGACCTGGTGCTGCTGGGCTGCTGGACCGACAACGCCGGGCGCACGCCATCGGAGATGAAGGCCTGGGTGGCAGGCATCGCCGAGCGCGGCCAGCGGCCGCGGCAGGTGGCGGTGTTCGGCACCGGTGAAACGCAGTGGGGGCAGGAGTACTACTGCGGTGCGGTGCACCGGCTGATCCGCTATTTCCACAGTGGTTACCCGCCGCTGGAGATCGAACAGATGCCACATGGCCGGCGGCATGCCGCGGCCATCGATACCTGGACCGATGCGGTCCTGGATCACTACTGGAGTACCACAGATGCAGATCATCGACGCCACCACGCCTGAGCAGTTCCAGCAGTTGCTGGCCGACCATCCACGCGTGCTGGTGGACTTCCACAAGGACCAATGCCCGGGCTGCCGGATGCTGGACATGTCGCTGCAGCGGGTGGCCACCGGCACTGCAGGGCAGGGCACGACCCTGCTGCGGGTGCAGCTGGAGGTGGTGGGCGAGGCGTTCTTCCGCGAGCTGGGCCTGCGGCAGACCCCTACGTTGTCGCTGTTCCTGGACGGTGACGAGCGCATGCGCATGCCGGGTTTCCAATCGCCGCAGCAGATCGAAGCGGCCATCGCGGAGTTCCTGTAGCGCCGGTCATGCCACATCCACGCATGGCGTGGATCTACTGCAGGTCGCCAGCGGTAGCGCCGGGCCATGCCCGGCGGATTCCCACCGCGCGGATCAACCGGCTGCGAACGTATCCACCAGCAGCTTCACGTTCAGCACCACGATCACCAGCGCGATCACCCAGGCAATGCCGCCCAGCCAGCGCGGTGCCACCAGCGCGCCCATCGTCACCTTGTCGGTCACGATGCGTACCAGCGGGATGATCGCGAAGGGCAGCTGCATGGACAGCACCACCTGGCTCAGCACCAGCAGCTTCACCGCGCCCTGGTCGCCGAACAGCATGATGACCACCACCACCGGAATGATCGCCAGCGCGCGGGTGATCAGCCGCCGCAGCCACGGCGGCAGGCGCAGGCGCAGGAACCCTTCCATCACGATCTGCCCGGCCAGTGTCGCGGTCACCGTGGAGTTCAGGCCGGAGGCGAGCAGTGCCACCGCGAACAATGTCGAGGCCAGGCCGACGCCCAGCATCGGTGCCAGCAACTGGTGCGCCTGCTCGATGTCTTCCACGTCAAAGCGGCCGTTGGCATGGAATACCGCCGCTGCCAGGATCAGGATGCTGGCGTTGATGAACAGCGCCAGGGTCAAGGCAAAGGTGCTGTCGGTCACCGCCCAGCGCAGCGCGCTGCGACGGCCTTCATCGGTGCGTGGATAGGCACGGGTCTGCACGATGGAAGAATGCAGGTACAGGTTGTGCGGCATCACCGTTGCACCGATGATGCCAATGGCGATGTACAGCGCATGCGGATCGGTGACCACCTGCGCGCGCGGAATGAAACCGCCCAGCACCTGCATCACCGGCGGCGCGGCCAGCGCGATCTGCACCATGAAGCAGCCGAAGATCACCAGCAGCAGTGCGATCACGAAGGCTTCCAGCGCGCGGAAACCGCGGTTCATCAACAGCAGCACCAGCAGCGTGTCCAGCGCGGTGATCACCGCGCCCCACAGCAGCGGCAGATCGAACAACAGTTTCAGCGCGATGGCCGTGCCGATCACTTCGGCCAGGTCGCAGGCGATGATCGCCGCTTCGCACAACGCCCACAGCGCCAGGTTCACCGGCTTGGGGTAGCGCGCACGGCAGGCCTGCGCCAGGTCCATGCCGGTGGCGATGCCCAGCCGCGCCGACAGCGCCTGCAGGATCACCGCCATCAGGTTGGAGATCAGGATGACCGACAGCAGCAGATAGCCGAAACGTGAGCCACCTGCGAGATCGGTCGCCCAGTTGCCCGGATCCATGTAACCCACCGACACCATGTAGCCGGGGCCCAGGAAGGCCAGCAGCCGGAACCACCAATGGCCCTTTTCGGGTACGGCGATCGACGCGTTGAGCGCACCCAGGCTGGCCGCGGTGGAGGCCGGAGAGTCGGTGGGCGCGACAGTGTTCATGGCTGCCAATATAGCCACTGCTATATCGCATAGCAATGTGAAACAATCGTCTTTACTGCGTCACTGGTCCAGAATTCAGGTTCGCACCCGGATGACAACTGCAGGACAGGCACACGCGTGGGCAAGACGGACGATTCGACATCGCTGAAAAGCACCCCCTTGATCGAGGCCGAGCGCCAGGTCGAGAGCTTCCGGCAAGTGCGCGAAGCACACCGGATGGAGCTGGTGGAGGATTATGTCGAGCTGATCTCCGACCTGCTGGCCGACGGCGGCGAGGCCCGCCAGGTCGACATCGCCACCCGCCTCGGTGTGGCCCAGCCGACCGTGGCGAAGATGCTGCGCCGGCTGGCCCGCGATGGCTGGGTGGTGCAGCGCCCGTACCGCGGCGTGTTCCTGACCCCGGAGGGCGAGGCGCTGGCCCATGCCAGCCGCCAGCGCCACCAGACCGTGGAGCGCTTCCTGCTGGCGCTGGGCGTGGACCCGGATACCGCGCGACGTGATGCCGAGGGCATCGAGCACCACGTCAGCGAACAGACGCTGGCACTGTTCGACGCATTCGTGCGCAAGGCCGAGGGCGGTTCCGCCGAACGGTAGCGCCGGGCCATGCCCGGCGGGCGCGCTGCCGCCTCACGCATTTCGCCGGGCATGGCCCGGGGCTACCGGGGTTGAATGCCGTCACTGGGGCAGTGCGCCTGCTGTTGCGCACACGCCCGCTTCCACCATTCCTGCAGTACCGGTTGCAGCCCGCGGTAATGGCGCCCCTGCCAACCATTGGCCAGCACCGTGCCCTGCGCATCGATCAGCACCAGGTTGGGCGGGGCCGGGCCCGCCAATGCCTGCAGCGCTGGCATGCGCTGCGCACGACGCGGGTCCAGCACCGGCCACGGCATCTGCTGCAGGTGCATGTAGCGCCGCAACGCCGCCTCGCTTTCATCCAGGCTGACATACACCACTTCGGTATCGGCGCCGGCCTCGCGCAGCGCGTCGCGCACGCCGCGCAGGGTCGGCACGAAAGCGTGGCAGGGCGCGCACCAGTCGGCGCCGAAGTACAGCGCGATCAGCGTTGGCGGTGGCGACCACTGCATCGGGCGCAGGGCACGTGGCTCAGGCCGCATCAGCGAGGCGGAGACCTGCGCATGCAGGTCGGCAGCCACTGCCGGCCATGCCAGTGCCAGCAACAGCGCGGGCAGCCAGCTAGAACGCATAGCGCAGGTTGACGTACCACGAGCGGGCGAAGCGAGGACCGTACACGTAATCGCTGTCGCGCAGCGCGCCGCTTTCCAGATCCTTCTGCCGCTGGTCGAACACGTTCTTGACCCCCGCCGCCACCGACACTTCCTGCTGTGCCTGGGCACCCAGATGGCGATGCCAGCGCGCGCCGAGGTCGGTGACCAGGAAGGCGCGGGTGCGATGCAGCTCGCCCAGCCGGTTGTTGAGCACCGGCATCGATCCGGTGTGGCGCAGCGCCAGGAACGTCTCCCAGGGCTCGGCCGGCATCCAGCTGAGTTGCGCCAGGCCGGTCCAGCGCGGGGTTTTCAGATAGTCGCGGCTGTCGATGACGGTGTCGCCGCCGTCGGCGGTGTCGTCGAAGATGCGCTGCGGCTCGCGGAACTGCGAGCGGTACCACGATGCGCCGGCAGTCAGCCGCCACTGCGGGGAGGGCTGCCAGCCGAGGTTGGTTTCCACGCCCAGCACGTTCGAGCCGGAGGCGTTGTAGCGCAGCTGCGTCAGCTGGCCATCATCGCCGCGCTGGATCTCACCCAGCGCGAAGGTATCGCGGATGCGTGCGTAGGACGCGGTGGCATCCCAGCTCCATACCGGGTCGGCCGGGTCGGAGCGCCAGTCGAACCCGAACAGGGTGGTCAGCGCGCGCTCCTCCTTCAGGCCACGGGTGTTGCGCACGCGCACCTGCTCGCCGCCGAGGGTATCGACGTGGACATCCTCGACGAAGATTTCCGGCGCACGGAAGCCGGTGGCGATGCCCGCTCGCCATTTCAGCCGTGGCGTCGCCTGCCAGGCCAGGGCGATGCGCGGTGAGAACACGGCGCTGTCCAGTTCCGAACTCTTGTCCACGCGCGCGCCCAGCACCAGGTCGACGTCCTCGCGTACGCTCCATTCGTCCTGCACGAACGCGCCGAGGTTGTGGAAGGTTGCATCCTCGAGCACGGCCAGGCGCTGGCCGGCACCATCGCGATTGTCGTCACGCAGGCCCTCATGCTTGTACTGAACGCCGAACGCCAGCGTGTGTGCACCCAGCCGCCAGTTCAACTGGCTGTCGATGTAGTGCAGCGGGTTGTGGGTGCGCCCGTACTGGCGCCATGAGCGTGATGCGGCGCTGCCCGGTACGTTCGGGTCCAGTTGCGAAGGATCGTAGCCGGGTGCGGACGGATCGGTGACCACGTCGCCGAGTCCGCCATAGAAACTGTCGCGGTCGATGTCGGCGAAGGCATAGGCCAGGCGGAAGTCGACGTTGCCGCTCACCTCCTGGTCCCATGACAGGCTGCCGCGACGGTAGTTCGTGTCCAGC
The DNA here is from genome assembly GCF_056399165.1 of Stenotrophomonas sp. 01N47. Lineage (NCBI taxonomy): Bacteria > Pseudomonadati > Pseudomonadota > Gammaproteobacteria > Lysobacterales > Lysobacteraceae > Stenotrophomonas > Stenotrophomonas sp. 01N47. The sequence continues at coordinate 436,537 of NZ_JBFTQU010000001.1, read as the reverse complement.
GATTCGGAGATGTTGGCCAGGTGTTCGGGCTGGTCCAGGCGGTTGCCACCGCGACGGCTCTCATCGGTCACCTGCAGGTCCAACCGCAGGCGCGTGCCCGGAGTGGGCGCATACCAGGCCTGCAGGCCACCGACCTTGAGGTTCTTGCGGGTGATCTCGGTATAGCCGTCGCCGTTGTAGTCGATGCCGCTGTTCCAGTTGCGCTGGGCGATCACCGACAGTCCCGCGTCGGCCTCGCTGGCGACCAGATCCAGGCGCACGTCGGCGTTCTTCTGCGGCGTGCCTTTCAGAACATCCACGCCCGCCTGCACATGGCCGCCGCTGCGTGCCGGCAGCGGCGGAACCAGATTGATGACACCGGCTACAGCGCCCGGCCCGTACAGCGACGAACCACCGCCCTTGACCACTTCAATGCGGTCGACGAAGCCGGCGGGAATCTGTTCCAGCCCATACACACTGCCCAGCGTGGACAGCAGTGGAATGCCATCGAACAGCAGCTGGTTGTAGGCACCGGGAAGGCCCAGCAGCTGCACTTCGCTGGTGTTGCAGTTCTGGCAGTTGCTCTCCACACGCAGGCCGTTGATCAGCTCGACCGCGCGGGAGAAGTCGGTGGCCGCGCGCAGGGCAATGTCTTCCTTGCGCAGTACCTCGGTGCGGATCGGTACGTCCGACAGCAGGCGTTCGCTGCGGGTGGCGGTGCTGACTTTCACCTGCACACGGTCAAGCTCGGTGGGTGACGGCGGTGCAGCGACTGCGGCCAGTGGCAGCGCGGCGGCGATACCGGCAGCCAGCGGCAGCCGGCGGAGAAGGGAGGCAGCAATGCGCATGAGGGCGTCGTCCTTGGGGAGGGAGGGCGGCGAGGGCGACCTGGCTGGCGCACATGAAAGCAGAAGGTCATCAATATAGCAATTGCTATATTGCCGTTTCAGCTTGCGGCGGGACCGTGGTCTTTACTCGAATTCGAGTGTTATAACATTACACAATGCGCACGGAAGCGTGCCGGTGGTCATGCACCGGAAGGGGTCAGCCGCGACGGAAGGCGGCGGGAGTGCGCGCGCCGACGATGATCATGCGGATCATCGTGGAGATCTGGTCGACCAGTTCCGGGTCGTTCTCAGGAGGCTGGTCCATGGCCGAAGCGCCCATCGCAAACACCAGCCGGGTGATCGCCATCGACACCAGTTCCGGCTTGTACAGCACCGCGCCATCCAGTGCGGCCAGGCGCACCAGGTCATGCTGCAGTTCTTCTTCGAAGTAGTGCAGTTCGCGTTCGACCGCGTGCTTGAAATCGTCAGAGCCGACCGCGCCTTCGCGCAGCAGTACGTGCAGCAGCTTGTCGTCGGCACGCAGCTGTTCCATGAAGGTTTCCACCGACACGCGCACCACGCTGGTGGCGCTGGACGTAGCGCGCTGGCGGGCTTCGCCGATGATGGTGCGCAGCGAGCGCCCAGCCACGTCGATCAAGGCGACGGCCAGTTCGTCCATGTCGCGGAACTGGCGGTAGAAGCTGTTGGGTGCGATGCCCGCCTCGCGCGCGACTTCGCGCAGGCTGAGGGTGGAGAGGCTGCGATGCGGGCCGATCAGTTTCAACGCGGCGGCCAGCAGATCTTCGCGGCTCACCGTACGGCGGGCCGGGCTGCTGGCATCTTCAGGCGGAGACAGAACGGTGGCGGCGGCCATGGTACTTCCGGAGGGGCAAGGCTGAATCATACCCAATCCGGTGCAATATACACATGTATACACAGATGTGTGTGCGGCCGTATAGTGCATCCATGAGCGCTGTCGTCCGTCCTTCCCTGTTTTCCCCGTACCGCTGGCTGTCGCCGTCGCTGTTCGACTTCTGGGCGGGCCAGCTGAATCCGTTGTGGACCCTGCGTGAGCCGATGGCCCGCCTGGTGCGGCGCGAGCCGGCCGGCGAGGGCGCCGCCACCCTGGTCCTGCGCTGCAACCGGCACTGGGCCGGGATGCGCGCCGGCCAGCACGTCACCCTGGGCGTCGAGCTTGAGGGGCGTGTATTGCGCCGCAGCTACAGCCCGACCCGCCTGGGCCGTCGTGAGCTGGCCATTACCGTCAAGGCGGTGGAAGGCGGCAAGGTCAGCCAGCATCTCGTAGCGCATGCCAAGCCAGGCGACCTGTTCCGGCTGGATGCGGCCTTCGGTGATTTCCACATGCCCGCCGCAGCGCCGGTACTTCTGCTGGCGGCCGGCAGCGGCATCACGCCCATGCGCAGCCTGCTGCGCGACGCCTGCCAGCGCCCGCTGGCGGCGCCGGTCGACCTGTTCTACTGGGAGCGCAGCGCCGCGGCGTTCCAGTTCCGTGATGAACTGCAGGCGCTGGCCGCAGCGAACCCGAACCTGCGCGTGCATCTGCTGACCACCCGCGAAGGCGAGGTGCCGGCCGCGCGCATCGACAGCCACACGTTGGCCGTTGCCGGTGACGACACCCCGCTGGCGCAGCGCCATGTGCTGGCCTGTGGCCCGGATGGCTTCGTTGCCGCTGCGCGCACGCGGCTGGCGCAGCAGGTGGCCGGTTTCCAGGCTGAAGCCTTTACGCCGCCTGCGGCACTCAGTGATGCCGACAGCCTGGGTGAGGTCGCATTGACCCTGGCCCGCAGCGGCCGGCGGCTGATCGTGCCGCGTGGCCGCTCGCTGCTGGAAAGCCTGGAGGCGCAGGGCATCGCGCCCAAGCACGGCTGCCGCATGGGCATCTGCAACAGCTGTACCTGTGAACGCGTCAGTGGCACCACCCGCCACCTGCGCACCGGCGACACCCAGTCCGAAACGGCCGTGCCGGTGCGGATCTGCGTGAGCGCGCCGACCACCGACCTGACCCTGGATCTCTGAGGACTCCGCTGCCATGACCCGCGCTACCGACCGTGCCCTGAGCCCTGCCGAGATGCAGACGTTTGGTGAGGAACTCGATGCGATCCGCGACCGTGTGATCGGCAGCCTCGGCGCCTCCGACACCCGTTACATCCGCCGCGTCGCAGCGGCTGTGCGCTGGTCCGGCGTGCTCGGCCGCAGCCTGCTGTTCCTGGGCGCGTTCTCTCCGTTGTTCTGGGCGCCGCTGCTGTGGCCGGCCTGCATCGCCGGCACGCTGCTGCTGGCGCTGGCCAAGATCCTGGAAAACATGGAGCTGGGCCACAACGTGATGCACGGCCAGTACGACTGGACCGGCGATCCCAAGCTCAACGGCAACACCTACGAATGGGACATCGTTGCCACCGCCGACAACTGGCGCAAGACCCATAATTTCCGCCACCACACCTACACCAACGTGCGTGGCATGGACGATGACATCGGCTATGGCCTGCTGCGCATCTTCCCGGAACAGCGCTGGAAGCCGTTCTACCTGCTGCAGCCGATCATCGCACCGATCTTCGCGCTGCTGTTCCAGTGGGGCGTGGCGGCGCAGGACCTGCGCCTGGGGCGCTGGTTCAAGGGCCGCATCAGCAGCCGTGCGATGTGGCTGCAGACCCGTCCGGTGGCACGCAAGATGATCCGCCAGGTGCTGAAGGACTACGTGTTCTTCCCGCTGCTGGCCGGTCCGTTCTTCCTGCCGGTGATGCTGGGCAACATGGTGGCCAACGGCCTGCGCAACATCTGGACCTACGTGATCATCTTCTGCGGCCACTTCACCGCCGAATCGGAAACCTTCCCGAAGGAATGCCTGCGCAATGAATCGCGCGGCCACTGGTACCTGCGCCAGCTGCGCGGTTCGTCCAACATCAGCGGTGGTTTCGTGATCAACGTGCTGTCGGGCAACCTCAGCCACCAGATCGAGCACCACTTCTATCCGGATCTGCCGGCCAACCGCTATGCGGCGATCGCCAAGGAAGTGAAGGATATCTGCCGTCGTTACGGCCAGCATTACAACAACGGCTCGCTGCCGCGGCAGTTCACCCAGGTGGTCTGGCGCATCCTGCGCCACGCCTTCCCGAGCAAGCCGCGCCGCCTGCCGATGCCGGACATCATGCCGGCACCGGCGTCGGCCAACGCCGGCTGAGTCTTCAGCCGGCCTTCGCCAACAGCGCAGGCGAATCGCGATCCAGCCTGCGCAGGAACACCTGCATTTCCTTGCGGGCCTGCTGGTCGCCCTTGCTGCCGGCCACGCTGAGCCCGCGCTGCCACGCTTCGCGCGCCGCCTGCGGCTGGCCACCAGCCAGCCAGGCCTTGCCCAGCAGCTTCCACGCCGCCGAGTAGTCCGGGTCCAGAACCACGCAGCGGCCCAGATGGGTGGCTGCGCGTACCGGGTCGCCGGCATCGAGCCAGCTCTTGCCCAGGCCGAAGCGCAGCAGTGCGCTGTCCTTGCCGGCGGCAAGCATCCCCTCCAGCGTGTTGATGTCCATCAGCGCACCTCCAGCAGGGTTTCCACCGGTCCCGCCTGGAAGCGGCCGCGATGGAACAGCAGTGGTGCACCGCCTGCTTCCTGCACATCGACAATGCGCCCTGCCAGCAACAGGTGATCGCCGACCGGCCACTGCGCGTGGCGGGTGCAGGTGAGGTGGACCACGGCACCGGCGATACGCGGTGGCGCATCTTCGCCGTCGTCCAGCAAGGGCACATCGGTGAATCGATGGCGCACCTGCGGATCGGCGAACCGGCGCGCCAGGGCTTCCTGGCCAGCGCCGAGCACGCTGATCGCGAAGCGGGTGGCGCGCTGGAACGTGGACAGGCTCTGCGCATGCAGGGCGAGGTTCCACAGCACCAGTGGCGGCTGCAGCGAGATCGGCACGAACGAGTTGATGGTCAGCCCCTGCGGTTTTCCCTGTGCGTCGCGGGCGCAGACGATCGCCACGCCGGTAGGGAAATGGCCGAGCAACCGCCGCAGCGCACGCGGTGGCAGGCTGACCGATGGCACCGGTGCCGGAGCGGGGAACACCCCCGCCCACGGCCCGGCGTATGCACCGGAGTCCGCGTTCATGCTGCCCTGGCCTGGCGGTAGCGCCGGCCGACCTCGGCCCAGTTGATGAGGTTGAAGAACGCGCCGATGTAGTCCGGGCGACGGTTCTGGTAATGCAGGTAGTAGGCGTGCTCCCAGACATCCAGGGCAAGGATCGGGGTGTTGCCGGAGGCGCCAGCCGCCACGCCCATCAGCGGGCTGTCCTGGTTGGCGGTGCTTTCGACCTGCAGGCGGCCTTGGTGATCGACGGTGAGCCACGCCCAGCCACTACCGAAACGGGTCTGTGCCGCTTTGCTGAACGCCTCCTTGAAGGCGTCGTAGCCACCGAGGTCGCGATCGATGGCCGCGGCAAGCTCGTCATCGGCGGTGCCGCCATTGGCGCTGAGCACGGTCCAGAACAGGCTGTGGTTGGCGTGGCCGCCGCCGTTGTTGCGCACTGCACCGCGGATCGATTCGGGCAGGGCGTCGAGGTCGGCGATCAGGGTTTCCACCGGTTGTGCCGGCAGGCTCGCCTGTTCCAGCGCGGCATTGAGGTTGTTGACGTAGGCCTGGTGATGCTTGCTGTGATGGATTTCCATCGTGCGCGCATCGAAGTGCGGCTCGAGGGCGTCGTAGGCATAGGGGAGGGCGGGAAGCAAGTACGGCATCGAGACAGTCTCCGTGGGGAAGGCCAGGGGTATGGCCGTGGGGAGACTGTTATCGCACCTCAACATTGGTTGAGGTCAAGCGGGCAACGCAGCTTCAGTAGTGCCAGCCCATGGCTGGCAGCTTCATGTACTTCGAGCTGCCAGCCATGGGCTGGCACTACTGAACCCGCTTTTAGAACCCTCGCCGGCACTACCTGTATCCGTCGAATCCTGCGTCTGGCGTCAGCTCAACCATTCCTTGCAGCCGCTATCAACCTGATCACCACAGGCCGCCTGCATCCGCTGCTGCAACCGTGCCAGCGTGTCCGCACCCTTGTGCTTCGCGCTCCACGCATGCAGCTGCCCCGCCAACCGCTCGAAGCGCTGACGCGTGCGCTGGTGGTAGCCGGATGGCTGCTTGTCCAGCTCGGCGATCAACGCCTCGGTGGCCTGCTCGATACGCGGTGCATCATCCGGCGCCAGCCGCAGCAGGCCCTCCACGTACAGCACGCCCCACTGCACGCGCGTCGCAGGACCCTGCGCGCCTTCGTAGGCACGCTTCAACCATTCCAGGGCGCCGGCGGTATCACCGCGCTGCTCGGCCAGTTCGGCCAGCTCCGGCATGTAGTAATAGGGCTGCTCGCTGCGCTTCAGCTCGGCCAGCAGCAAGGTCTCGGCGCCTGCATCGTCATCGACTTTACGCAGCGCGTAGACGGCGCTGCTGATGGTGGCCTGGCGCGCGTGTGCGTCCGTGGCGGCGGCATCGGCGGCGGCCACGCGTTGCTTTACCCGCTCAACCAGGGCTGCCGGCAGCGCGCCCTCGGGCTGCTGCTGGCGGGCCAGAGCCAGCTCGGTCAGCGCACGTGACAGGGCATCATCAGCGCGATCACCACGCGCGGTATCGGCACGTTCCAGCGCGACCAGCAGCTGCTGGCCGAGGGCATTGGTGCTGGCCGGACCGGCGCTGGCCTGCTTGACCAGCCCGGCGCCGGCATACCCCAGCAGCTCGCGGTTGCGACGTACTTCCGCCGGTTGCGCCAGCACGGCCTGCAACAGCTCGCGTACCTGGGTGGGCGCTGTCGTCGGTTTCTCGGCTGTAGCCAAGGCGAGCAACCCGAAGCGACGCTGCAGCGCAGGTTCGGGTGCGGCCTTGGCAAGCTGCTGCAGCACGTCCTGGGTGCTGCGCTTGCCGGCCAGGCGGTTGGCATCCACCTCCCAGCCGTAGTCACCCATCACCTGCCAGTCTTCGGCGCCAAGCTTGGCCGGCGTGGCCAGCGCGGTCGCGAGCGTTTCAGCAACGGCGCTGCGGCGGCTGGCGGCGACGGTCAGTGCCCGGGTCAGTTCGGCCGCGTCGTTGCCGCCGGCCACGCGGGTGATTTCGTTGCGCTGCGGGTCGAGCACGATCAGGGTCGGATAGCCGCGCACGCCGAAGCGTTCGCCCCACGCCTGCGCGCCTTCCTCGTCGCCGTCCAGGTACACCGGCACGAATTTGCCGGTCAGGGCGATGAAGGCCGGATCCTTGAACAGCCCGGCCTTGAGCTGGTTGCACGGTGGGCACCACACCGCGCCCCAGTACAGCAGCACCGGCTTGCCACTCTCGGCGGCTTCGTTGAAGGCATCATCCACATCGCCCTGGCGCCAGGCGATGGCGGAGGCCGGCGCGGTGGCTGCCGCCTGCGCCGTCGGCACCGGAGCGGAAGCGGGGGAGCAGGCGCTCAGGGCCGAGGCCAGCAGCAACATGGAAAGCGCGACGCGCATCGGCAGCATCTCGAAGGACAGGGTGATGGGGCCATTGTAGGAACGGTCAGGGTGCTGGCTGATGCAGTTTGCTTATGTCGCCCGCGCAGCACGGCATGTGGGCTGGGCATCAGTGCGGACCAAGGGGCGCAGCCACCGGAGCGGGCACGGTCAGCACCAGCGGCTGGTAGATCAGGCCGTTGAACTGGCCGACGTCACCATCCAGCACGAATCCATAGTGTTCGTAGGCGGGCACGGCGTTGAGCGAGGCGCGCACGGTCATCTGCGGACCACGCACCTGCGGCAGGACCGCCTGCAGCAGGGCACGACCAATGCCTTGCCCCTGCAGTTCCGGCGCGACGAACAGCATTGCCAGATGCTGGCCGGCCTTCAGTTCCACCACGCCGACCACCCGGCCTTCCTGTTCAGCCACGAGGATGTCGTTGTCGCCCTGCAGGCGTTCGGCGAACGCAGACGCTGCGGCCACCGTGCCGAACGTGGCGATGCCCTCGGCGGTGAGCATGGGCGCAACGGCTGCAGTGAACGCCGTCATGCACACCGCGCTGATCGCGGGCAGGTCATCGAGGTGGGCGGGGCGGATCCTGGTCATGCGCTGTACTTCCTGTGGCGGGACGACATCAATGCCCCACGCTAAGCTGGCGGCATGACTGATTTCAATCCCGCCCATGCACGTCTGTTTCCAACGCAGGGCCTCAGCCTTGGCCTGATGACGCCGGTGGCCGCACACGGCCTGGCCGCTCCACATGAGGCGCGACGCATTGCGCGGCTGGCCGATGATCTCGGTTTCGCCGCGCTGTGGACCCGCGATGTGCCGTTGATGGTGCCGCAGGGGCCGGATGCGACTGCCAGTGCGCTGGATGATCCGTTCCTGTGGTTGGGCATGCTGGCCGCGGCGACCGAACGCATCGTGATCGGCACTGCGGCCATCGTGCTGCCATTGCGGCAACCGCTGCAGGTGGCGAAGTCGGCGTTGAGCCTGGACCGGATCAGCGGTGGGCGCTTCGTGCTGGGCCTTGGGTCGGGCGATCGACCTGAGGAATTCGCAGCATTCGGCGAGGATCTGCAGGGCAGGGCAGGTACCTTCCGCGAACGCTGGTCGCTGCTGCGTGCGGCGCTGTCGCCAGAACCGTCCGAGCGTGCGCCAGTGTTGCAGGCAACCGGTGGATACGACGTACTGCCCGCGCCGACGACGCGCATTCCGATGCTGGTGGTCGGTACTGCACGGCAGAGTCTGCAGTGGATCGCGCGCGAAGCCGAAGGCTGGGCGACCTATCACCGCGAAGAGACCGCGCAGGAAGGGCGCATCGGGCTGTGGCAGCAAGCTCTGGCTCAGCGCGGCGGCACGCCCAAACCGTTCGTGCAGTCGATGCTGCTGGACCTGCAGGCCGACCCGGCGGCGCCGGCAGAGCCGCTGCCGCTGGGCCTGAAGGTGGGCCGCGATGGCCTGCGCGACTACCTGTTGCGGGTGCACGCGCAGGGCGTGGCCCATGTGATGTTCAACCTGGTCGACAACGGCCGGCCGATTGACGACGTGCTGCGAGAGATCGGGGAGCAGATCCTGCCGGATGTGCTTCGGTAGGTGTCCACCTTGGTGGACACAGCGTTACCGTTCGCCGGGCGTGGCCCGGCGCTACCCTCAGTGTTCGGATCGTTCGCATCTGCGTATCATTCGCATTTGATATCCACTGTTGGAGCCTTGCGTGACCCACCGCAACCCGCTGCATCCGACCGGACGCCTGTTCGCGATCGTCGCCTTCATCGAGGCCATCACCTGGGCCGGTCTGTTGGTCGGAATGTGGCTCAAGTACGGCCCGCAGGCCAACGTCGCGCTGGTGAAGCTGTTCGGGCCGCTGCATGGCGTGGCGTTCATGGTCTACGTGGCGGTGACCCTGTTTGCGGCGCTGCGCCTGCGCTGGCCCTGGTGGGCAACGGGGCTGGCCTTGCTGGCCGCGATTCCGCCGCTGGTGACCCTGCCGCTGGAATGGTGGTTCAAGCGTCGCGGCCTGCTGTCGGTACGCGCAGGGCAGTGATGCACCCGCGGGTGCATGCCCGTTAAGCGAATGGGTATCAAATGCAAATGCGAGCCGTTATCATTTAAGGATGGCGTCGCCGCCTGACAGGGCGACGTCGCGCGGGGTGCGGAAGCGCCCGGCGTTCCCTCCTTGGTTACGGTTGGTGTTCCATGCATGCACGTCCCGTGGTTCCCGGCTTGCCGGCGCTGGTGTTGGCTGCCCTGATCGGCACCATGGCGATGATGTCCTTCGTCGCCGTCATCGGCCCGGTGGTCCGCCTGCTGGGCCTGTCTGAATGGCATGCCGGTCTATCGGTCACGGCCGCGGGTGTGTTGTGGATGCTGGCCGCTCGCCCGTGGGGCCAGCTCAGCGATCGCATCGGCCGCAAGCGCGTGCTGGTGCTGGCCATGAGCGCCTACACGCTGGTCTACATCGCGTTGGCGGTGTTCATCGATGTCGCGCTGCAGACGATACCGCCGGTGCTGGTCTCGGTGCTGGTGCTGGTAGGTGCGCGCGGGCTGGTGGGCCTGTTCTATGCGGCCGTGCCGCCGACCGCTGCGGCGCTGATCGCAGACCAGGCCCCGCCCGGCCAGCGCACCAAGTTCCTGGCCCGGCTGGGCAGCGCCAATGCGCTGGGCATGGTGCTGGGCCCGGCTGCTGCCGGATGGCTGGCCTACAAGAACCTGCCGTTGGCGCTGTACGTGGCGGCGCTGTTGCCGCTGCTCGCGCTGGGCCTGCTGGCGTGGCGCTTGCCGGCCACGCCCCCGGTGGCTGCCGCACAGAACCGCAAGCGCGTACCACTGTCGCGCCTCGACCCGCGCCTGCGCCTGCCGCAGATGGCCGCGTTCGTTGCGATGGTGTCGGTGACCATCGCCCAGGTCACGGTCGGCTTCTTCGCCATTGATCGTTTCGGCCTGGATGCAGCCGAAGGTGCACGCATGGCCGGCATCGCACTGACTGCAGTCGGCGTGGGCCTGATCCTCGCGCAGGGGCTGGTGATGAAACTGGACGTGCATCCCCGGCGCTGGATCATCCTCGGCGCACTGATCGCAGGCATCGGCTTTGCGTCGGTGGCGGCGGTGCAGCAGACCTGGCAGTTGCCGGCAGCCTACGCGCTTGCAGCGTTCGGCATGGGCTTCGTGTTCCCCTCGTTCCAGGCGTTGGCCGCCGATGCGGTGCAGGCGCACGAACAGGGTGCGGCGGCCGGCACCGTCGCGGCGGCACAGGGGTTGGGCATGGTGGCCGGGCCGATGCTCGGCACCCTGTTGTATCGCGGCGGTGCCAGCCTGCCTTACCTGCTGGTCGGCGTGCTGCTGCTGGTGCTGTGCGTGCTGGCCGCAGCGTATCGGATGAAGGAGACCCCATGAACGATTCCCTGATTCAGGACGCGTGGCCGGAGGCTGCGTCGATGCTGTCCGAGCCCACCGCCGAAGCGTCGCTGTTCCTGCTGCGGCAGGCCGATCAGCAGATGCACGCGCGCGGCTGCCGCGCACCCTTGCCGACCGGTGCGCTGGCCACGCTGGCCGAGCGCGTGGCGACGTTTTTCGCGCAGCAGCGCGGTGGGCCGGGTCTGCTGGTCGGCGCGGTGCCGTTCGAGCCGCGCGCCGATGATGCGTTGTACCAGCCCGAGCGCCTGCTGCCGGCGTTGCCCGTGCAGTCGCAGGCGGCGCCGGCGCTGTCCGGAGCGCTGACTGCCGAGCCCTCGGCGCAGGCGTATGCAGCGGCCGTGGCCGACGCAGTCAGCGCGATGCGCGCGCCGGACCCGGAGCTGCACAAGGTGGTACTGGCGCGCAGCCTGTTGGCGCACACGCAGCAGGCGCTGTCACCGGAAATGCTGCTGGCCCGCCTCGGCACCGATCCTTCGGTAGCAACCTACGCCGTACCGCTGCCGGTGGACGTTGGCCAGGCGCCGGCATGGCTGGTGGGGGCGACACCGGAGCTGCTGCTGCGCAAACGCGGTGCGCAGGTGCTGTCGCATCCGCTGGCCGGTTCGGCTAGGCGCAGTGCCGATCCGGTTGCGGACGAGCGCGCCGCGCAGGCGTTGCTGGCATCGGCGAAGGATCATGACGAACACCGGCATGTGGTCGACGCCATTGTCGATGGCCTGTCGCCCTGGTGCAGCCATATCGAAGCGCAGCCGCGCCCGGTGCTGCACGCCACCGCCAGCATGTGGCATCTGGGTACGCGCATCCACGCCACGCTGAAGGACGCTGCTACGTCGGCGGCGACCCTGCTGGCCGAGCTGCATCCCACCCCGGCCGTCTGCGGTACCCCGCGGCTGCAGGCACTGCAGCGCATCCGTGCGCTGGAACCGGTGCCGCGCGGCTTCTATGCCGGTGCGGTGGGCTGGCTGGATGCACAGGGGGACGGCGACTGGTATGTGGCGATCCGCTGCGCGCGCCTGCAGGGCACCCAGCTGCGCCTGTATGCCGGCGCCGGCATCGTCGCCGACTCGCAACCCGAGGCCGAAGTGGCCGAAACCGCCGCCAAGTTTGCTGCCCTGCTGAACGCATTGGGCGTGCAGGACCCGCTGTCCCTGATCGAGGTATCCGCATGACGCCGTCCACCGTTGATTCGCGCCTGCCGCTGCAACAGCAATGGCCTGAAGCGCTGGTCGCGCGCTATCGGGCCGCAGGTCATTGGCGTGGCGAAACCTTCCCGGGTTTCCTGCGCGAACGCGCCGAGCGCCATGCCGATGACATCGCGGTGGTGGCTGGCGATGTGCGCCTGAGCTATGCGCAGCTCTGGCATGAGGCCGGGCGCATCGGCGCCGGGCTGCTGGCGCTGGGCCTGCAACCCGGCGAGCGCGTGCTGGTGCAGCTGGGCAATACGGCCGGTTTCATCGCGACGGTCTGTGGCCTGTTCCGCGCCGGGCTGGTGCCGGTGTACGCGCTGCCGGCACATCGCATCACCGAACTGGCCCACTTTGCGCGCAAGGCCGAGGCCAGTGCCTACATCAGCGCCGATGTCCATGAAGGCTTCGACCATCGTGGCCTGGCGCGCGCGCTGCAGGCGGAAGTGCCGGCGGTACGCCACGTGCTGATCGATGGCGATGCGGCCGAGTTCGTCGCGCTGGAATCGCTGCAGGGCGATCGCAGCCAGCTGCCGGCCGATCCTGATCCGCAGTCGGTAGCGTTCCTGCAGATCTCCGGCGGCAGCACCGGGCTGTCAAAGCTCATTCCGCGCACGCACGACGACTACATCTATTCGTTCCGCGCGAGCAACGAAATCTGTGGCATCGACCGCGACAGCGTGTACCTGGTCGCGCTGCCGGCAGCACACAACTTTCCGATGAGCTCGCCGGGTTTCTTTGGTGCGCTGTACGCCGGCGCCCGCGTGGTGCTCAGCCCAGGCCCCGGCCCGGATGCGGCATTTCCGTTGATCGCACGCGAGAAGGTGACCTGCTGTGGTCTGGTGCCGCCCCTGGCGCTGCTGTGGGCGCAGGCGGCGGCGACCAGCAGGCACGATCTGTCCAGCCTGCAGGTGCTGCAGGTCGGGGGAGCGAAGCTGGTGCCGGAAGCCGCGCGGCGGGTCAACGATGGCCTCGGTTGTACGCTGCAGCAGGTGTTCGGCATGGCCGAAGGCCTGGTCAACTACACCCGGCTGGATGACCCGCAGGACCTGGTCGTCGCCTGCCAGGGCAGGCCGATCAGCGAGGATGATGAAGTGCGCGTGGTCGACGACCACGACCAGCCCGTTGCCGAAGGCGAGGTCGGTCATCTGCTCACGCGCGGTCCGTACACCATCCGCAGTTACCACAATGACGCGGCGGCCAACGCGCGCTCGTTCACCGACGACGGCTTCTACCGCACCGGCGACCGCGTGCAGCAGCTGCCCGGCGGCTATCTGGTGGTGCAGGGCCGTGCCGGCGACCACATCAACCGGGCGGGCGAGAAGATCTCCGCCGAGGAGATCGAAGACCATCTGCTGGCCCATCCCGGCGTATTCGATGCCGCCGTGGTCTCCATTCCTGACGACTACCTGGGCGAGCGCAGCTGTGCCTTCGTGATCCAGCAGGGCGAGGCCATCAAGGCGCCGGCGCTGAAGGCGTGGATGCGCGGGCGTGGCCTGGCCGCCTTCAAGGTGCCCGATCAGATTGTTTTCGTGGACAGTTTCGACACCACGGCGGTTGGCAAGATCAGCCGCCGCGAACTGCGCGCGCAGCTGCGCGCGCGTCATCTGCAACAGACAGGAGGAACGCGCTGATGGCGCTGCCCCGCATTACCCCGTATTCCCTGCCGACCGCTGCGGAACTGCCGCAGGCGCGAGGCGCCTGGCGCCCCCAGCGTGATCGTGTTGCCTTGCTGGTACACGACATGCAGCGCTATTTCCTCGCCGCATTCGACGCCGGCAACGCGCCGCTGCAGCCGGCGGTGGACAACATCGCGCGCCTGCTGGGACAGTGCCGTACGCACGGCATTCCGGTGTTCTACACCGCCCAGCACGGCGACCAGGACCGCCGCGACCGCGGCCTGCAGGCAGACCTGTGGGGCCCGGGCATGGGCCGGCGTGCCGACCACGAGCCGATCATCGACGCACTCGCGCCGCAGCCGGGCGAGCATGTGCTGGTCAAGCACCGCTACAGCGCGTTCCAGCGCAGCAATCTGGAAACGCTGATGCGCGTGCGTGGCCGCGACCAGCTGCTGATCACCGGCGTCTACGCGCATATCGGATGCACCGCGACGGCGGTGGAGGCATTCCAGCGTGACATCGAGACGTTCATCGCTGCCGATGCCGTGGCCGATTTCTCGCGTGCCGACCATGACCAAGCGCTGCACTGGATCGCCCGCACCTGCGGCGTACCGATGACCACCGACCAGTTGCTGGAGGCAATGTGATGAACGCGACGACCGAAACCCTGACCCTGGAGCGCATGCGCGCCGACGTCGCGCGCGTGCTGGACTGCCACGCGGCCGACATCGGCGATGATGACAACCTGATCGATCTGGATCTGGATTCGATGCGCATGCTGGGGCTGGTGCTCGCCTGGGGCAACACCGGGCTGCCACTGGAGTTCTCGCAGCTGGCCGAACACACCACGCTGCGCCAGTGGTGGGCGGTGGTGCAGCAGCTGCAGGCCGCGCAGACGGCATGAACGGATCGCCGCTGCCGCTGACCGAGGCGCAGGCCGGGCTGTGGTTTGCCCAGCGGCTGGCCCCGCAGAATCCTGCATTCAATACCGCGCACGCGGTGTGGATCGAGGGTCCGCTGGATGTGCCGGCGTTCACCGCTGCCGCCAACCAGGCCGCCGTCGAGGCCGAGGCGCTGGCGTTGCGTTTCGCCGAGGCCGAGGACGGCCAGCCCGTGCAGTGGCACGAGCCCGCGCGGGTGCCATTGCTGCAGCTGCGCGATGTCGCCGCGGCCGATGATCCGCAGCAGACGGCGCGTGCGGCGATGCTGGCTGACCGCTGCAGCGCGGTCGACCCGACCCGCGACCGGCTGAGCCAGCAGGTGCTGTTCGACATGGGCGGCCAGCGCTGGGCCTGGTACCTGCGCGTTCATCATCTGGCCACCGATGGCTATGGCATGGCGCTGTTCACTGACCGCGTCTGCGCCCTGTATGCGGGCCGCACCGGTAGTGCGCTGCCAGGGCTGGCGGGCGTGCTGGCCGATGATGCCAACTACCGCAGTGATGCGCGCCGCAACGTCGACAGGCAGTGGTGGTTGCAGGCGCTGCAGGGCGCCCCGGCCTCCACCGGTCTGGCCGGCACCGCCGCGGCCAGTGAGGATGCACTGCGCTGGGTGCAACCGGTGGACCCCGCCTTGCGCGAGCGCCTGCTGCAGGTCTCGGCATCGTGGCTGCAGCCGTGGCCGGATGTGCTCGCTGCGTTGGCCGCAGAGTATGTGCGTCGCATGAGCGCGTCCGAGGAAGTCGTGCTCGGGGTGCCGTACATGGCGCGGCTGGGCAACGCGGCGGCGCGGGTGCCGGCGATGGTGATGAACGTGCTGCCGCTGCGGGTAGCGGGCGGCGAGGGCGGCGTCGACGAATTCTGCCGGCGCATCGGGCGCCAGCTCAGCCAGAGCCGCAAGCATGGGCGCTACCGTGGCGAACAGCTGCGTCGTGACCTCGGTCTGGTCGGTGCACAGCACCGTCTGCATGGGCCGTTGATCAACGTACAGCCGTTCTATAAGCCGCTGGCGCTGCTGGGTGTGCAGGCCTCACTGGAAGTGCTGAGCACCGGCCCGGTTGACGACCTGACACTGGGCTTCCGTGGCGATGGACAGACCCTGCTGGATCTGGAGATTGAAGCAAACCCGGCCCTGTATGGGCTGGATGACATGAAGGCGCATGCCCGGCGGCTGCTGCATTTCGTGTCGGCCGCGCTGCTGGCCGAAGACATCGCGACGGTGCCACTGGCCACGCCGGAAGAATCCAGGCAGGTCGTGCATGGCTTCAATGCCACCACGCATGCGCTGCCTGACACGACCCTGGTCGAACTGCTGCAGCAGGGCATGGACCGCGATCCGTCGGCAGCGGCGCTGGTGTTCGGCGATACGACGCTGGAACATGCTGCGCTGGAGGCGCGCAGCTTCGCCCTGGCCGCGCAGCTTCGCTCGCTGGGCGTGGGCCCGGGCACGGTCGTTGCCGTAGCGCTGCCGCGTTCGCTGGAACTGGTGATTGCGTTGCTGGCGGTGCTGCGCGCAGGCGGCGCGTACCTGCCACTGGACATTGCCCATCCCGCGGAGCGTCTGGCGCGCATCTTGGCGTCGGCGCAACCGGTCTGCGTATTGGCAGAGGCCGGCGTGCAATCCCGTCTTTCAGATGTGCCGGTGCTGCCGCCGGAGCAGTGGACCGATGTGAGCTTTACCGCACCCTGGCCGGGCCCGACGGGCGACGATGCGGCCTATGTGATCTATACCTCCGGTTCGACCGGCGAGCCCAAGGGCGTGGTGATCGAACACCGCGCCATCGTCAATCGCCTGCTGTGGATGCGCGAGCACTATGGCATGGGCGCCGACGACCGGATTCTGCAGAAGACCCCGGCAACGTTCGACGTATCGGTCTGGGAATTCTTCCTGCCACTGCTGTGCGGCGCGACGCTGGTGTTGGCGGGGCCGGACGCACACCGCGACCCGACCGAGCTGGCGCGATTGATCCGCGTGCATGGTGTCACCACCGCACATTTCGTACCGTCGATGCTGGATGCGTTCCTGGCTGCACCGGCCTCACAGGACCTGCGGCTGCGGCGCGTGTTCACCAGTGGCGAGGCGCTGGATGCCGCGCTGCGCGACCGCTTCCATGCGCGGGTGCATGCCGAACTACACAATCTGTATGGGCCGACCGAAGCGGCAGTGGATGTGAGCTGGTGGCCAGCCTCGGCTGATGACCGCTCGCGACCGGTGCCGATCGGTTTCCCGGTCTGGAACACCCGCCTGTATGTGCTGGACGCACGGATGCAGCCCGTGCCGGTGGGCGTGGCCGGTGGCCTGTACCTCGGCGGTGTGCAGTTGGCGCGCGGCTATCTCGGCCGCGACGATCTGACTGCCGAGCGCTTCCTGGCGGATCCGTTCCTGCCGGGTGAGCGCATCTACCGCACCGGCGACGTGGCACGCTGGCGGAACGACGGTGCGGTCGAGTACCTGGGGCGCAGCGACCATCAGGTAAAACTGCGCGGCCTGCGCATCGAACTTGGCGAGATTGAAGCAGCGTTGCGCGAGCTGCCTGGCATGGACCGGGTGGAAGTGCTGTTGCGCGATGATCTACCCGGCGAGGCGCGGCTGGTCGCCTATGTGCCGACGGCGCTGCTCGATGCAGCGGCGCTGCGCAGCCATCTGCTGGCGCGGGTGCCGGACTACATGGTGCCGTCTGCGTTCGTGGGCGTGGATCATTGGCCGGTGACCGCCAATGGCAAACTGGACCGGTCTGCGCTGCCGAAACCACGGCAGCAGGAGGCCGCCGGGCAGGCGCCGCGCACGCCGCTGGAGCGGGAACTGGCCGGGCTGTTCGCGCAGGCGCTGGGGCGTGAATCGCCGGTGGCGGTTGATGTGGATTTCTTCAGCATCGGTGGCGACTCCCTGTCGGCCGTGCACCTGCTGCTGGCCATCGAGCAGCGCTGGCGTTGCGAGCTGGGCCTGGGCGCGCTGTTCGCGCAACCGACCGTAGCCGCGCTGGCGGCACGCATTGCCGAGCCGCCCGCACGCGCCGATCACGCGCTGGGGCCGGTGATTGCGCTGTCGGCATCCGACGAGGCAACCGCAGCCCCCCTGTTCGTGCTGCACCCGGCAGGCGGCATTGCCTGGAACTATCGCGCACTGGCCCGGGCGCTGCAGCCAACGCGCGCGGTGTACGGGCTTCAGTCGCCCGCGCTCGATGCCACGCAACCGCTGCCAGGCAGCATCGAGGCCATGGCCAATGACTATGTGCAGCGGGTGATCACGCTGCAGCCACAGGGGCCGATCCATCTGCTCGGTTGGTCGGTGGGGGGCATCCTCGCGCAGGCGATGGCCGTGCGCCTGCACGACATCGGTCGCGAGGTCGGCGAACTGGTGCTGCTCGATGCCTATCCCAGCGAATGCTGGCGCGCCGAACCGGAGCCCGACCCGATCGCGGCGCTGCGGGCGCTGCTGGCCATCGCCGGGCATGACCCGGACGCGCATCCGGAACTGGACGATCGCGAGCGCATCCTCGCCTTCCTGCGGCGCGGCGGCAGCGCGCTGGGCAGCCTGCCCGAGGTTGTGCTCGACGGCGTGGTACGGGCGGTGACCGGAACCAATCGACTGATCCGCGAACACCAGCACCGACCTTTCGTAGGAACGCTGGCGCATGTGCGGGCCGGACGCGATCATCAGGCACGGCCGCAGTTGCAGTCCGCGCTGTGGAAGGCACATGCGCTGCAGGTGGATGCCATCGAGCTGCCGTTCCTGCACGCCGAACTGACCGGGCGTGATGCGGTGGCGCAGTTGGCACCGTGGTTGTCGGCGCGGCTGCAGCAGTGGGACAGGCAACAGGAGAGCGCAACATGCAGCTGACGGGTTTTGAAGGAAATGTGGCGCTGGTGACCGGCGCAGCCGGCGGTATCGGTGCGGCGCTGGTGGGGCAACTGCTGGACGCAGGGTGCCGGGTCGTGGCAACCGATCGCGAGCGACCTGCGCTGGCGACCGACGATGGGCGCGTGCAGGCTTTCGCACTGGACGTCACCGACGGTGCGGCTGTGGACGCGCTGGTAAACGAGGTGGAAGCCACGGTGGGACCGATCATGTTGGCGGCCAGCGTGGCGGGCGTGCTGCATGTCGGCGAGGTCGTGGACACCCGTGACGCGGATTGGCGCAGGGTGTTCGCGGTCAATGCCGATGGTGTGTTCCATGTGGGCCGCGCACTGGCACGGGTGATGTCGCCGCGCCGGCAAGGCGCCATCGTGACCGTCAGTTCCAACGCGGCGGGCGTGCCACGGCATGGCATGGCCGCCTATGCTGCCTCGAAGGCGGCGGCGACGATGTTCACCCGCTGCCTGGGCCTGGAGCTGGCGCCGCTGGGCATCCGCTGCAATATCGTTGCGCCGGGCTCCACGCTGACCCCGATGCAGACCGGCATGTGGGAAGACGAGCAGGGCGCGGCACGGGTGATCGCTGGCAATCCCGTGACCTACAAAGCGGGCATTCCCTTGCGCAAGCTGGCCACGCCGGAGGACATCGCGCAGGCGGTGATGTTCCTGCTGTCCGAGCAGGCCGGGCACGTGGCGATGAGTGACCTGTACGTGGACGGTGGCGCTACGCTGCGCGGGTGACGGGGCCGGGCGCCGCCGGGCAGGGTTCATGAGTTGCCGGCCAGCGGCCGGCACTATCACGGGGCGGACGTGACGGGCTTTTGCGTTGGGTAGTGCCGGCCGCTGGCCGGCAACCCCAGCAGACTGTCAGCAGCATCGTCATGGAATCTCGCGCTGTTCCCCGACAGCCAGCGATGTCTGCCTGATCCACGATGGGCCATGAGCAGCGATCTCCTGCGCCACGGGCGGCGTTCCATCATCGGTCAGGTCTACGTGCTGACCACAACAACATGCCAGCGCCGCCGACGCTTTGAATGCGGCGCTACGGCAGGTTGCGTCTCCAGCCAGTTTGAGGAACTGGAGCGACAAGGCCTGGTCCAGTCGCTTGCCTGGGTGGTGATGCCGGATCATGTGCATTGGATGTTGCAACTGCGTGCGTCGGAGCTGGCGGGCATCGCCCGTCGGTTCAAGTCATCCAGCGCGTTGGCCTTGAATCGGCTGACCGGTCATCGTGGGGTGGTCTGGCAGCCCGGGTACTTCGATCATGCGGTCAGGGCAGAGGAATCGTTGCATCGCCAGGCTCTGTATATCCTGGGCAATCCCATTCGGGCGGGCCTGGCCAGGGAGATTGGCGAGTATCCCTACGCGTGGTCGATCTGGTAGTGCCGGCCGCTGGCCGGCAACCAGGTGGTGCGTCCGGAGGTTCATGAAGTTGCCGGCCAGCGGCCGGCACTACCAGCGGTCGGGATTCATGGGGATGCCAGCCAGCGGCCAGCCCTACGGCAGGGTGAGCCGATACACCAGCACCCGGTTGTCGTTGTCGTACGCACTGTCGCAGTGCTCGCCCTGCATGCGGCAGTTGCGGGCGGTGAAGTCGTTGTCGTTGCCGATCAGCAGCAGTACGTCGTTCGGGTGCTCTGGATCAAGCGCAGGCAACACATCCATCGCCTCCCATTTCTCCGACAGCAATCCCGGGTGAGGGCCACGCCCTGTATCCAGGTCCAGCCCGGCCCGGGCCAGCTGCGGCCGGTCGAGCAGGTTCAGCACCTCTTTGACGTTGGCGGGCACGATGCCGGTCTTCAACATCGCGTCAGCCGGATCGGCCAGCACCGATGCCGTGCCGGTCTCATATTCCGTGTCCACCAGATTGGAGGCCTGCGCCACGTTCACCAGCAGCACCGATTTATAGACGATCGGTTCGTTGCCCTCCTTGCCCAGTCCATTGCCATCGCGCGCCAGCATCAGGAAACGCTCGTTGTCCAGCGCACGCAGCTCGCTCTGCGCAGCGGTACGGTCGAGCTTGCCTTTGCCATCATGGGCGTAGGCGGGCAGGATCATCACATGGTGGCCCACCGGTTGCGTCGGCGTCGGGTTGCTGGACACCTCGTAGACCAGCACGCGGGTGTTGATGCGGCCGGCGGCATTGCCTGCCGCGCTGTCCTGCATCAGCGCGCTCTGCAGGGCAACGAACAGCCGTGTGCCGTCGGGCGACAGGCCCATGCCTTCCACGCCCTGGTTGTTGCGGCGCCCGGTCTGCGGCGGGGCCAATGATCCAAAGGCAGGCTTGCCATCACGTTGTGGCTGGATCGCCTGCGGTGCCACGATCACGCCCTGCAGCTGGCCCTGTGCGTTGAAGTAATAGACGTTGGCGGTGTACTCGTCGCCGATGTAGAAGTGGCCGTCCGCAGTGAACTGCAGCGATTCGGCATCAAGCGCGACCTTGCCGGCCCCCGCGCCCACGGCCGGCGAGGGCAGCACAACGCCACGCTGGATGATTGTGTGATCACCCGGGTCGGCACCGGTGAATGGCTGGCCGTTGTAGTCCTTAAGCACCAGCCCCTTTTCCGGCTTCATCGTCAGCGTGCCGACGCTCGCTGGCTTGTCCGTCGGCCAGTCGATGCGCAGCTGCATGCGCTCCAGGCGACCGGCGTAGTCGTAGAACAGGCCGGCCTCCGGATCGTTGCGACCGCGGTCGGGCAGGGTCCACAGCACCCCTCCATAGCCATGCGCGGTACGCCGCCACGTGCCCGGCTGTACCGCCAACGACGAGAACGAGCCCAGCGTATCGCCGAGGAAGTCCACGGTGCCGGCCGGCAATCGTCCGGCGGCGACCAATCCCTTGTCCACGTAAGTGAAGCTGGCCACGTCCACCGCGCGTGGCGGCACGCCGCGGGCTTCATGCGGTGCGTTGTAGCCGCTGACCGAGAGCGCGGCCAACAGCAGGGCAGTAGTGGACATCAATGGACTCCTCGGCCGGCGATCAGAAACGGATGTCGATGGTACCGAACACCTGGCGAGGTGCCGACGCATGGAACACATACAGTTTGCCGGCGGGGTCGCTGGGTGCGAACACGCTCGAGTCCAGGTTGCTGGCGTAGCGCTTGTCACCCACGTTGGTCACGTTCAGCGACAGGCGCATGCCCTTGGCGAAGCCAACCTGACCGAAATCGTAGCCACCGGCCAGGTCGAACACGGTGAAGCCACCAAAGCCCTGGTCGTTGGTATAGGTGTAGAAGCGTTCGCCGGTGTACTTGCCGCGCAGGCTGGCGAACCAGCCGTTGTCGCGCCAGGTGATTTCGGTGGCCAGCAGCTGCTTGGGCGTGTCGGTCTGGATCTTGCCCTTGATCTGCTGCTCGACGCCGGCCTGCGTGTAGTTGGAGGCATACGTCGAGCGGTTCAGCGACGCCGAGGTGTACCAGCTGAAGTGCTCGTTCGGTGTCCACAGCACGGTCAGTTCAGCACCGCGACTGTCGACGCCGCCGACGTTGTAGAAACGGTTGCCGCAGGTGGGGCCGACCGGCTGCCGCGAATCGCAGGGGTTGTACTGCAGCAGGCGATTGTCAAAGCGCACGCTGTAGGCAGCGACCGATGCCTGCAACGTATCGGTGACGAAGCGATAGCCCGCCTCCAGCGAGCGTGATTCTTCCGGCTTCAGGTTGCCCTGCGCGTTCCAGGTGGCCTGGCTGACCGCCTGCGGGCCGAGTTTGAAGCCGCCCTGGAACATGGCGATGTTCTCGGCGTAGCTGGCGAACACTTCGTGATGCTCGCTGAGGCGGAAGTTGGCGCCAACGCTGGGCAGGAAGTTCTTGCTGGCCTTCAGCGAGCCGGTGGCGAACTGGTTGTTCGAGCTTGGCGAGATCGGTGTCTTCGCATCGCCGGGCAGCGCCTGCGCGTCGGAGGTGGCATGCGGACTCTTGGCGCCGAATTCCAGGGTCAGACGGTCGTCAAGCAGGCGCCAGGTGTCCTTCAGGTAGAACTGGTGGGTTTTCCAGCGCGTACGCTGGGCGAACACACCCACATCCGAGGGCAGGGTGTTCATGCCGCTGAGGTCGCGTGGTCCGTCCACCGCGGTCTGGTAGCGTTCGGCGCTGCTGGTGTTGCGTTCGTACCAGACGCCACCTTCGATGCGGTGTGCACCCAGCTCCCAATCGAACGACAGCGTGCCGCCATCGCGGTCGATGGTGTAGATGGTGTTGCGGAAGATGATCGGGATTTCCTGTGCAGTGCCCTTGTTCGACCAGGCGCCGCTGTTCCAGTTGTGGCCTTCGCCACGGTCGTCGTGGTGGTAGGCCAGCGCCCGCAGGGTGAAGCCGTCGGCGAGGAAGAAGTCGCCGGCCAGGTAGTACAGGTTGTCATCGCGCAGGATCTGCCCGGCGGTGAAGGCGCCGTCGGCGTCCTTGTCCGGACCGCTGTTGTCGCACCTCTTCGCGTTGAGGCTGGCGGTGTTGCAGTAGGCCTTGGCCACGGCCTTGTTCCAGTCCGGTGCGTAGCCGCCCCAGTCCCAGCCGAGGCCGCGGGACATCTCGTCCTTGGACAGGTAGAAGTAGTCGGCCTGGCTGGTGCGCGAGGTGTCGACGAAGCCGGTGATCTGGCCGCTGTCGAAGTTCCACACGCCCTTGGCGTTGAACTGCTTGGTGGTGGATTTGTTGTACGCGGTCTGGTCGTTCCAGAGGTCCGAGACCGCGTTCATGCCCGACACGTAGCCGGAGAATCCGTTGTACTCGCCGCTGTCCACGCGCACGAAGGTGCGGCGGTTGGCATCGCTGCCGAAGGTCTGCACCACGCGGCCGCCCAGTTCCTGCGCTGGGCGGTCGGAGGTATAGGAGATGGTGCCGCCGAGGTTGCTGGTGGACGGCGTGCCGAGGCTGCCGATGCCCACCGCCAGTTCGGCGCCCGCCATGTTCTCGCTGATCAGCGCACGGTTGATGGTCAGGCCGTTGTAGTTGTTGTACGCACCATCGCCCAGCGGCACGCCGTCCAGCACGTAGCCCAGGCGGGTGGAGTTGAAACCGCGCAGGCTCAGGGTCATCGACTGTTCGTTGGTGCCCAGCGCGTCGGCCGACTGCGCGTTGACGCCGGGCAGCAGGTTGAGCGTCTTCTGCAGGCTGGTACCCGGCGGCAGGATGTCCAGGTTCTCGCGGGTGATGCGCTGCACCTGGCGCGCCTCGCCACTGCCGATGACTGAAACCGCATCGAGTTCGGTGGCCGACGGCGCCTGCTGCGCCCATGCGATCGGCGCAAGGGCAAGGGACAACGCAGCAGCCAACAGGGTCTTGGTCATGGAACAGGCATTCAGGCAGGCGCGAGCCGCCGCGTGGAAGCGGAGCTCAGGCAGATGAAAGGGGAAACACGCGATGCGATCACGGGCGCCTTGGGCGCCGCGCGATCAACGTGAAAATGGTGCGCTAGACAGATGACTGTCTGGTGACATGGTCAACTGCGGACATCACGCGCGGGTAGTGCCGGCCGCTGGCCGGCAACTGCGGGATGCTGCGGAGGGTTCATGAGGCTGCCGGCCAGCGGCCGGCACTACCGCTATCCGTCAACCCGCGTTGCGTGGCTTGCGCGTGCGCTTGGGCTTTGCTGAGTCACCGCTGCTGGCGGCGCCATCCAGCAACGCCTGCAGCCACGACAGCGTATCGACATAGTCGATGAAGTGGCGCAGATACCCGGGGCTGGTCGCCTGCATCGTGTCCAGCATGCGCTGCACCAGCACTGCCGAGTTCAGTGGGCCGCCGTCGGCCGGGGCTTCGGTGCGCAGCGAGCGGCGCACCTGCAGTTCGCTGCGCAGCTCGGACCACTCGCGGCGCACGTCGTCCAGCATCGGCACCTGCGGGTAGTGCAGCAGCGATCGCGACCCGCTGTCGAGGTCGCGCACCAGGGCACGCAATCCCTCCAAAGGCGAGGACTCAGCTGCCATTGCCGTTCTTCTCGCCCGGCGCAGCAGCCTTGGGCTTGGGAATCGGCGCGATCTCCACACGGCGGTTGCGCGCGCGGCCATCTTCGTTGGCATTGGAGCTGACCGGCTGCTCGCTGCCGAACGCCGCGGCGAACACCGCATCGGCCGGTACGCCGTCGGCGATCAGGGTACGGGTCACCGTCAGCGAGCGCTGCGCGGACAGCTCCCAGTTGTCGGCGAAGCGGCGGTTGCCTTCCCGCACCGGTGCGTCATCGGTGAAACCGCTGACCATCAGGATCTCTTCGCGCGTGCCGAGATAGGCCGCCAGCGGCGCGGCCAGGCTGCGCAGCAGCTCCTGGCCTTCCGGCTGCAGCTGGTCCGAGTTCAGCGCGAACAGCACGCTGCCGCTGATGCCGATGCGGCCATTCACCAGCGTCACCCGGCCGGCGGCGAGCGGGCCGGCCAGCGCCTGCTCCAGCGTCTGCAGGCGCTTGGCTTCGGCCTGGCGCTGCTTGACCTCCTGGTCCAGGCGCTGCGACAACTCCAGCTGTACGGCGACCACGCCGACCAGGATCAGCACGAACGCGCCCAGCAGCACCGACATCAGATCGCCGAATGCCGCCCAGATCGGGGCGTGTGAGCCGCCGTCGACCTCCAGCTCGTCGCTCATGCGCTGCCGGCCTTGCCGCGGCGCGCGGCCAGCTGCTGCAGTTCTTCCATCACTTGTTTCTGTGACAGCAGGCTGAGGTCGACCACCTCGCGCGCCTGCGCCACGTAGTACGCCAACTGCTCATCGCTGCGCGCCAGCGAGGCGTCCAGCGCACCGCCAATCTGCTCCAGGCGTCCGGAGAGCTCTGCCGAAGCGGTGCCGAACTGCTCGACGGCCGCCGCGAAGGTGCCGGCGAGCTGGCCCACTTCACCGGCACTGCCATTGAGCAACGTGGCGATGCCATCGAGCTTGCCGGTCTCGGCCGCGATATGGTCGCTGAAACGGTTGCCGACGCGTTCCAGCAGTTCGGCCGAGCCTCCGACCAGTGCATCCACAGCGGTGCGCTGCTCGTGCGAGGCGTGGTTGATCGCCTCCAGCAGGGTCTGCACGGTGGCCAGCAGGTGACCGCGCTCTTCCAGCATCGCGTTGTCGCGCACCAGACTTTCGGACAGGGTGCTGCGCAGCTCGTTGATGACCTCGGCGGCGGCCTTCGGCGCCTCGGCGGCGGTCTGCAGCAGGGTGGACACTTCGGCCAGCGTGGCGCTGGCCTGGGCGCGGCCGTTCTCGCCGATCTGCTGCGCGGTCTGTGCCAACGTGTCGCAGACCTGCTGCTGCTGTTCGGCAAGGCGCTGGCCATTGGCCTGCAGGCGCTCGGCGAGATCGGCCGAAACGCTCTGCAAAGCGTCGCTCCAGCGCTGCAGGCGCTGCTCGTCGCCTGCCAGCAGCTGGGCCTGCAACGCCGCGTGCGCCTGCTGCAGCTCGGTACTTACCGCGTCCCAACGCAGCTGGCGCTGCTGTTCGCGTGCATCCAGGCCCGCCTGCAGTTCGGCATGCGCCGTGGCGGTGGCGGCCTGTGCGGCCTGCCAATCCTGCAAGCGCTGTTGCTCGTGTTCCTGCAGCAGCGACTGGCCGGCGGCGTGGCGCTCATCCAGGGCATGCAGCAGCGCCTGCGCACGGTCATCCAGATGGCTGCCGGCATGCAGCAGCGCCTGCTGCTGGCGCTCGACCAGTTCACTGTTCAATGCATGCTGCTGTTCGGCAGCAGCGCGCCAGGCCTCGGCGTTGCTGCTGGCATCGGCCTGCAGGCGCTCGCCGATGCGTGCCACCAGGGCTTCACCCTGCGTGCTCTGGCCTTCGCTGAAGGACTGCAGATGCTGGCGCAGTTCGGCAACCAGCGCCTGCTGCGCGCCGGTCTGCTCGGCCACTACCCTGGCCCAGCTCGCTTCGGTCGCCACGCGGCTGCGCTCGAAGCCCTCGGCCAGACCATTCAACTGCTGCTGCACGGCCTGTTCGACACGCGAATGCAGCGCCTGGCCGTGGCTGGCCAGACCGGCCAAGGTGGTTTCGGCCATCGGTTGCAGCGCGCCACCAATGGCCGCAGCACTGGCTTCGGCCCCCTCGCGCAGCGACTGCTGCAGCGAGGTTGCCAGGCGTTCCTGCAACGCCTGGCTCTGCGTCAGGAACTCGGCCTGACCGGCCAGCAGGCGCTCATTGGCGGCCGCGCTGTGCTGTTCGAAGGTGCTGGTCATCGCCTGCAGGCGATCGATCAGCGTAGGCAGCGCCGCAGACTGCGACTGCAGCAGGCGCAGCGACTCGGCACGCTGCCAGGCTTGCGAATACGGATGCAGGTCAGTGGCGATGGCGCGGTCCAGCTGCTGCACCACCTGCAGGCGGTCGCGGCGCAGCAGTGCCGACAGCAGGCCCAGCATGGCCGAGCTGGCCACGCCGGCGATGGACGTGCCGAAGGCCACCGCCAGCCCCTGCACTGGCGAGGCCAGCGAGCCGCGGATGGCCGCCATGTCGGTGGCGCTCTGCAGCGCCAGGCCGGTGCCGCGCAGGGTGTCCATCATGCCCAGCAGCGTGCCGAGCATGCCCAGCAGCACCAGCAGGCCTACCAGATAGGGCGTCAGCACCGGCGAGGGCAGGGCGGTGCGTTCGCCTTCCACGCGCAGGCGCACGGCATTGCGCAGGCCCAGCGGCACACGCTCCAGCCACGGTGCCAGGCTTTCCTTGGCCAGCGAAAGGTCAGCCAGTGCGGCGCGCAGGCCATTGCTGGCCTGCCGGTAGCGGTACAGCTCCACGCCACCGGCGATGTAGCAGGCTGCGATGATCGCTGCCACGGCTGCACCCAGCGGGTGCACCGAGACATAGCCGACGCCGATCCAGCACACGGCCAGCAGGCCAGCAAGGAAGACAAGGACGTGGAAAACAGTTCTGGACATGGTGTTCCGGTCAGTGTGAGCGCAGGGCGGCAAGCAGCCCCTGGATCGGGTGGAAGCGCAGTTGCAGCTCGGCGAGCAGCAGCGTGCGCATGTCGTGGCGGAAGGACGCGCGCCAGCCGGGCTGGCCGTGCACGCGTTCGAATCGGGCACCCAGCACCGCCGGGGCGGTGGCAAGCAGGCTGTGCTCGCGCGGGCTCAAGGTCTGCTCCATCACCGCATCGACCTCGGCCAGCCGCGCCAGCTCCGGTGACGCCTGCACCAGCTGGTCGCGCAGGCGGCCGCGCAGACGGCCGGTAGCGGTCTGGATGGCCTGCTGCAGCACCCGGTAGCGCTGCCGCAACGAAGCGAAGTTCGGCGCGGCGGCGGCCTCGGCCAGGTCCAGCAGGCGCTCGGCCTCGGCATCCTCGCTCAGCGAGGCCAACAGGCTCGCTTCGGCCTGGGCGCAATCGGCCAGCAGATCATCCAGCGCTTCGGCGGCCTCGGCCGGTTCAGCCAGGCGGCCATCCAGCGCCCCGGCAAGGGCCACGGCACGGCTCCAGTCCACCCACTGGCCGAGGCGATCGGTCAGGGCGGGACTGGAGGCCGGCATCGCGCCGTCGCTGAGACGGGCGAGCAGACGGAGGAAGTCCGGTCCATCCACGACCGGCTGCGCTGCGTTCGCCATCAAGGGGGTGGGGGCCAAAAACCGTTGATTTTACAACCAGATGAGGCCGGCCGTATGAAGGCGGGGGCGAGGGGCAGCACCGATCGGGCCACAAGGCTTAAAATGGTCGGCTGTACCACCGCACCCCGACTTCTGGAGCTTGAGA
Organism: Stenotrophomonas sp. 01N47; assembly: GCF_056399165.1. Lineage (NCBI taxonomy): Bacteria > Pseudomonadati > Pseudomonadota > Gammaproteobacteria > Lysobacterales > Lysobacteraceae > Stenotrophomonas > Stenotrophomonas sp. 01N47. The sequence goes on along the minus strand of NZ_JBFTQU010000001.1, from coordinate 408,616 downwards.
TGACCGTTGCGCAGTTCTACCCGATCGGCACCCCCGGACAGCCCTGGGGCGACGCCGAACGCGCGCAGTGGCGGGCCCGCCAGCAGCGGCAGCGCAGCTACCACGAAGACGTGGTGACCGCGCTGGAACGGCTGGACGAGCGCTTCGACGTGGTGCAGTACGGCCAGTTGGACTACGCCCCGGACCACTACCCGCTGTTTGCGGTGGTGAACCACGACTGGAACCCGGCCCTGCCGACCGCGCTGGTCACCGGCGGCGTGCATGGCTACGAAACCAGCGGCGTGCATGGCGCCCTGCAGTTCCTGGAGCAGCACGCCGAGCGATACCTGGGCCGCTTCAACCTGATCGTGGCCCCGTGCGTGAGCCCGTGGGGCTATGAGCGCATCCAGCGCTGGAATCCCAATGCCATCGATCCCAACCGCAGCTTCCGTGACGGCGGCCTGATCGAGGAAGCCGCCTCGCTGATGCGCTGGGTGGCCGAACGCAAGGCCAACATCCGGGTCCACCTGGACCTGCACGAGACCACCGACAGCGATCTGCACGAGTTCGACCCGGCCCGCTGTGCCCGCGATGGCAAGCCCTTCGAGCGCGACACCATTCCCGATGGCTTCTATGTGATCGGCAACAGCGAAGACCCGCAGCACGAATTCCAGAAGGCGCTGATCGCCGCCGTGGCGCCGATCACCCACATTGCCCCGGCCGACGCCGAAGGCAATCTGGTGGGCATGCCGCTGCAGTCGCTGGGCGTGGTGTGGGGCGAGTCGCGCTCGATTGGTGCATGTGCCGGCTTCACCGATGCGCTGTATGCCACCACCACCGAGGTGTACCCGGACAGCCCGCGCACCAACCCGCAGGAATGCAACGACGCCCAGGTGGCGGCGGTGTGCGCGGGGTTGGATTTCGCTCTGGCCAATTGACGGCTGCGTCGTAGCGCCGGGCCCATGCCCGGCGACTTCCAACGGCTGCAGGATCAGCCGATGCCTTCGGCCTGCAGGCGCAGGCTGTCGGCTTCGTCCACCCGTCCAAGCGACTGCAGGTAATCGGCAAGAATGGCGAGGTACAGTTTCTCGGCTACTAGAAACTCGTACCCGCCGTGCGCCGGTCCCCAGAAGCCGTAGAGCTCGACGTGACCGTCGGGGATTAACATCCCTTCCACCTCACGCTGGTACTCGTCCAGGCTATGGGGATACACGACGCCGAAGCCTCCGTTCGAATCGCCAAATCCTCGTCGCTTCAGCGCGAAGGCGGCGACCTCGGCGGGGTTGCTCCATGCGTCGATGACTTCCTTGACGCGTGCGATGGTTTCGGGTGTGGGCTGCATGCTGCAAGGATGCACCAATGGGCAACCTGCTGCAGGCCATTGCCCGTATCTGCGACGTGCAGGCCCGGCGTTGCCGGGAGGGTGGGGCGCGTCGCCGCGCCCCACGTGATCAGTACTTCTTTTCCAGGTTCAGCTGCACACCGTGGTCGGTGTCTTCGCTGCTGCCGAACAGGCCGCGGTACTCGATCCGCAGGCTGAAGTCGCGCTCAGTCTGCAGCACCGCACCCAGACCGAACACGAACCGGTTGCGCTTGAGCCCATCGATTTCGCCGCGGTAGAACGGCCCGCCCGGCAGATCGGCGTAGCCCATCGTCACCGAGCTGGCGTCCTGGAAGTCGTGCTGGTATTCGAGCCGCAACTGTGGCGAGAGCGTGCCGAAGCGCACCGGGAAGCGATAGTCCATGCGCAGGCCCAGGCTGGCGGTCGTGGTGTCCACATCCTGGTCCTGGTAGCGCAGCGCATGGATCGCGTCGCCGCGTTCGGCGTAGCCATCCAGTGTGGCGCGGGCCATATCCAGGCGCGCGTACGGGCTCACCGACAACCGGTCGCGGCGGTAGTCGCCGCCGACCGACAGCGAGGCGAACCACTGCTTGCCGTCGCGGTCGCCTTGCACCATCGCACCATTGGCGGTCACGTAGCGGCGCGAGTCGAACGACAGCAACTGGTAGCCCAGCAGGCCATCAACGAAGAAGTACTGGCCCGGGTGATAGCTGCCGTACACGGCCAGGGTGTAGCTCTCGCCGTGGCTGCGGGTGTCGTTGTGACCGACGTCGGTAGTGTCGCGGCCGTAGCCGATACCGCCGCCGAAGGCGAAGGCCTGGCTCACACGGGTGTCGGCGCCGGCACTGATGCCGCTGGTCTGGAAGTCGAAGCCGGCGCTGCCCGAACGGCGATCGCGATCGCCGCTGTTGATCGAGCCGCCGGTCCACAGGGTCAAGGCGCCGATATCGGCCCCGCCGCTACGGTTGCCGCGTTCGCCAACACTGGGCGCGACAACAACATCGTCCCTCAGCGCAGATTCGTCCAGCGCGGTCACCTGGCGGCAGTCACCGCCGGGCATGCGTCGCACCTCATCCTGGCAGCGACGGTCGCGGTCGACGCCGAAGCTCAGCCCGTTCTCGAAGCGCTCCCCTCTGCCAGCACCATGCAGGCCCTCCATGCGGCGCTGGAAGTTGCCGATCTGGGCAGTGGCGAAACGCCGCGTGGAAGCGGTCTGTGCGCCCAACATTCCCATCACTTCCGCGTCCAGGGTCGGGTCCGGTCGGCCGATTACATCAAAGTCGATGGTCGCCGGCGCCGACGTCGCGAACGTGTTGCTCAGGGTGAAGGTGGCCGTGGCGGTACCGGCGAAGGTGGCCGCCGGAGTGAAGGTCAGACGATAGCCCGCGCTGGCACCGCTGCCGGAAGGCGCGACGGTGGCCGTGCCCGCACTGGCCGGCGACAGCGACACCAGCGTGGCCGCAGTGAACGGACCGCCCGTTGCATCCGTCGTCAGCTCGACCACCGCCGCAACGCCCGCATTTGCACTGACCCGGCGCGAGACCGCCACAGGCACCTGATTGATGGTGATCGTGGTGGTGATCGGAGCCGAAGCGCCATAGGCGTTGTTCAATGTGTAGACGATGCTCACCGTGCCCGAGGCGGTGGCCAGCGGGGTGTAGGTGATGTTGGTGCCGGTCACGGTCGTGGTTCCGGTTGCCGGCGGTATCACTAGCGTCACGCCGGTGAACGGACCGCCGGTGGCACCCACCGTGGTGTCGATGGTCACCGGCTGCCCCGCCACGGTGGTGACGGCCGCGCGCGGCTGGCCCGCAGGCACGGGCAGAGCGGTGATCGTGATCGACACGGTCGCCGGCGCCGAAGTGCCGCCCGGACCGGTCGCGGTGTAAGTGAAGCTGTCGGCGCCGAAGTAGGTGCCGGATGGCGTATAGACAACGCTCATGCCGCTGACCGTGGCAGTGCCGTGCGCTGGCGCGCTGGCCACAGCGATCGAGGTGATCACGCTGCTGTCGTTGGCGGCGACCGGAATGGTCACCGCCTGCTGCGACGGCGTGGTGGCGCTGTCGTCCACAGCCACCGGCACCGCATTGGCGATGACGATGGTGTAGCTCTGGGTAGCGTTGTAGCCGGCGTCGTCGGTGGAGCGCACCACCACGGTGTAGCTGCCGGCCGTGACCGGCGTGCCACTGAACACGCCCGCTGAGCTGAAGGCAATGCCGGGGGGCAGGGCGCCGGAGACGATCGCGTAGGTATAGGGCGCAATACCGCCGCTGCTGCTCAGGCTTTGTGAGTAGGCGGTGCCGACTGCGCCGCCTGCGAGGGGGGCCGGTGCGAGCACCACGGTCGCCGGAGTGATCGTGAAGGTGTACACGCGGCTGGCGGTCTGGCCGTTGGAATCGGTGGCACCCAACGTGATGCTGAAGTTGCCATCGGAGCGGGGGATGCCGGACAGGGTGCCTGCAGAGGTGAAGGACACGCCGGTCGGCAGCGCACCACTGAGCAGCGTGTAGCTGTATGGCGCTATGCCGCCGCTGGAACTCAACTGCGCGTTGTAGGCCACGCCAGCGCTGCCGTTGGGCAGGCTGGGCGGATCGATGCTGATCGTCGGCAGGCCTACGACGATGGTGTAGTTTTGCTGCAGCGAGAACGGCGCACCCGCGCCGGTGCTTGAATCTGCGGCACGCACGGCGATGTTGTAGTTGCCCGGCGCGGTCGGCGTACCGCTGAGCACACCGGCCGAGTTGAAGCTCACACCCGCCGGCAACGAGCCGGCCGCCAGTGCGTAGCTGTACGGCGCGGTGCCGCCGCTGCTGGCAAAGTTGATGGTGGTGGCGGTGCCGTAGTTCATCGGCAGGTTGCCCGGCGCCGGGGTCATGCTCAGGGTCGGCGCGCCAACGGTCAGCGTGAAGCCCTGGCCGGTGGTGAACGGACCGGTGCCGGTGCTGCTGTCGGTGGCAGTGGCGACGAGGCTGAAGCTGCCCGCCGCGCTCACCGTGCCGCTTACGGTCACGCTGGTGGCGGTAGTGCCACCAACGCTGAGGCCTGCTGGCAGGCCGGTGACAGTGAAGCCGCTATAGGGTGCAGTGCCGCCATTCCAGGTGAACGTCTGGCTGTAGCTGGCGCCGACCTGCGAGCTCATGGGGCCACCCGCAGTCACGGTGATGGTCGGGTTGCCGACAGTGACACTGACCGTGGCGGGCGACGAGGTGCCGGCGGTGTTTGTTGCGGTGTAGGTAAAGCTGTCCGGGCCCGAGTAACCCGCGGTGGGCTGGTAGGTAATGGAGGTGCCGCTGGCGTTCGCACTGCCATGGAGCGGCGCGGTACCGACGGCCACCGAGGACGGCACGCCGCCAGAGATGTTCAGCGTGATCGGATTGGCGCTGCTGTTGTAGGCCACGCTCGCCGACAGCGGATTGGCGACAGGCGGGGTGTTGATGATCTGCAGCGTATAGCCGCGCGGCGCGGAGCTGTAGGGCCCGGTGCCGGTGCTGCTGTCGGTTGCGGTCACGGAGAAATTGAAGGTGCCCGATGCGGTAGGTGTACCGGTCAATGCGCCCGTTGCGGTGTTCAGCGTCATGCCCGCTGGCAGGGCGCCTGCGGTGAACGCATAGGAGTACGGCGAGGTGCCGCCGCTGGCCGGGTTCAACGTGGCGCTGTACGCCGTGTTCTGGGTACCGTTGGCCAGCGTGGTGGCCGGCAACAGGACCGTGGCCGGAAGGAACGTCGTCGAATAGGCACGCGAGCCGCTGTGCGGGGCGCCGACGCCGGTGCTGCTGCTGGTGGCGGTAACGGTGAAGTTGAAGGTGCCGCCTGCGCTGGGTGTACCGCTGATGACGCCGCTGCTGCCATTGAGCGTCAACCCCGCCGGCAGGGCACCGGCAGTGATCGCATAGCTGTACGAGGGGATGCCGCCGCTGGCAATGAAGGTATCACTGTAGGCCGCGCCGACTGTGCCGCCTGTCAGCGCGGACGGCGCGATCAGGATCACCGGCGGCGCCACCACCAGGGTGTAGGCGCGGGAACCGTTGAAACTATTGGCGTCTGTTGCGGTCACGGTGAAGTTGAAGGTGCCGGCCGCGGTCGGCGTACCGGTCAGTGCGCCGGTGCCGGTGTTGAGGCCCAGCCCTGCGGGCAGAGCGCCTGCGGTGATGGCGAAGCTGTACGGCGCAGTGCCGCCGCTGGCGCTGAGAGTCTGGTTGTAGGCCACGGCGACGGTTGCGCCCGGAACGGTGGCCGGGCTGATCGAGATGGTCGGCGGTGGAATCACCTGCAGGGTCACGGATTTGACCTCGGCATAGCTGCCGGTGCCGGTGCTGCTGTCAGTAACGCGGATGCCGAAGGTGTAGCTGCCCTGGGTGGTGGGCGTGCCGCTCAGGGTCGCGCCGCTCAGGCTCAGGCCGGGCGGCAGGGTGCCGTTTTCATACGCGAACGTGTAGCCGGGCACGCCGCCGCTGGCAGTGAAGGTCACCGAGTAGGCAAGGCCCTGCGCCGCAGAGGGCGTCGACGGCGCGATGGCAAGGGTCGGGTTGGCTGCTGAACCGCTGAAGGCGCGCACGCCGCTGGCAGAGGCGCTGTCGGTGGCGCGGATGGTGAAGGCGTAGGCGCCGCGCTGGGTCGGCGTACCGCTGATGGTGTTTCCGCTCAGGCTCAGCCCCGGCGGAATGGAGCCGCTGTCCAGGCTGTAGGTATAGGGGCCGGTGCCGCCACTTGCACTGAGGCTGGTACTGAAAGGCACGCCCACCGTCAGGTTGACCGCGGGCGTGGCGACGAGGGTGATGGCCGACGCCGGAGCGATCGTTACGGTGACAGTGATGTCACCGCCGAAGTCGTCCTGGATGACGAAGGTATCGGTGGAGGCGCTGTCGCCGTTGTGGGTGTAGGTGAGCGGCAGGTTGGCGCCGGATTGCACGCCCACGGTGCGGGTGCCGTGCGGGGTGCTCGCCGTGCCTGCTGAGATGCCGAAGCCGCCATGGCAGTTGTTGATGTTGAGCGTCTGCGAGCCACTGTTGGCGACTGACATGCTCAGCGTTGGGCAGAAGGTCGATGGCGCGGCGGCCGCTGGCTGCGGCCACAGACTGCCCGCGCACAACAGCGCGATAGCGATCCAGGAGCAGAACCAGGAAAAGAAAGCGTGCGAACGCGCACGCGGCGTCTCCACGCGTAGCGCCGATGACTGATGCATGTCCTGCCCCTGTTGGCACCGCACCGGCTCGAATGCCCCAGGGCTTTCGAGTCAATGTGGCGAGACTTAACCCCTGTCCGCGGTAACCGGGATTTTCCCCGGACCGCACCCCTTGCGAACTGCTGGCGACCATTCAAGCAGCATTCATGGTAAAAAAGAAAGTGCCGCATGGTTCATGAAGCATTAATGTTGAAATTGCACAAAAGTTTTACTTGTGCCGGCCTCGGCGTGTGAGCCAGAGTTACTCCCGCACCGGACATGATGTCCGTGCCACCAACCTTTCGGGGGAAAAGGTATGACCGAAGTCTTCCTCGGGCAGATAATGCTCACGGGGTTTGCGTTCGCACCCAGGGGATTCGCCCTCTGCAACGGACAGCTGCTATCCATTGCCCAGAATCAGGCGCTGTTTTCGCTGCTGGGCACCCAATACGGTGGTAACGGCACCACCAACTTCGCCCTGCCCAACATGCAGTCGTGTACCCCGGTTGGTGCCGGCAGTTCGGTGGATCCCAACTGGAGCCCAGCACCTTACGTCCAGGGCCAGCTTGCGGGTGCGGAAAGCGTGACACTGCAGGGCACGCAGGTGCCACTCCACAGTCCTGTGGTCAATGGCACCACCAGCGCGGGGACGGCGCGAAATCCCACCAATGGCCTGTACGGCACCAATGGCAGCGCGATTTTCGGACCCGCCAGCGGCACCCTGGTGCCACTGCAGGGCGTGGGGGCGGGTGGGGGCAATCAGCCACACTCGAACCTGCAGCCCTACACCGTGATCAGTTTCGTGATCGCGCTGTCCGGCATCTATCCGTCACGCGGCTGAACCGCCCGGCATCCACTACAGGAGTTAATCATGAGCACCCCTTACGTCGGAGAAATCCGGATGTTCGGCTTTGCACGCGTGCCCAACGGCTGGTTCGCATGCAATGGTTCGCTTCAATCGATTGCCGAGTACGAAGTGCTGTATACCCTGATCGGCACCACGTTCGGCGGTGACGGCGTCACTACGTTCGGCGTGCCCGACCTGAGCGGCCGCGTGCCGATCCATCAGGGCCGTGGCCAGGGCTTGAGCAACTATGTAATGGGGCAGAAGGCCGGCACTGAAAGTGTCACCCTGCTGCAGACGCAGTTGCCGCAGCACACGCCATCGCTGATGGCAACCACGGCGCTGGCAACCACCGGCGCGGTCGGCACTGCCGTGCTGCCGGCGGCGCTCTCGGGCGAAACCATGTATGTCACCGACATCACCGGCGCCAATGCTGCGGTCATGTCGCCCAATGCAGTTGTCAGCACGGGTGGCAACCAGCCGCACGACAACCAGATGCCTACGCTCACGGTGCAGTTCTGCATCGCGTGGGCGGGCATCTTCCCGTCGCAGAGCTGAGCCGCAACCCGCGCATACCCGCCTCCAGGACACGACCATGACCGAACCCTTCATCGGCGAAATCCAGTTGTTCGGCTTCAACTTCGCGCCACAGGGCTGGGCCAGCTGCAATGGCGCCACCTTGGCGATCCGGCAGAACACCGCCCTGTTCTCGCTGCTGGGCACTCAGTATGGCGGCGACGGACAAACGACGTTCCAGTTGCCCAACTTCGTCAACCGCGCAGCCACCCAGCAGGGCCAAGGCCCTGGCCTGACCCCGCACAGCATCGGCGAGGCTTTCGGCAGCAATGGGGTGACGCTGACCCAGAACGAGATGCCGTCGCACAGTCACTCCCTGACCATCTATAACCAACCTGCCGAGAGCAAGCGCACCAGCGTCCCGGCAGCGGGCAACTACCTTGGCCTGCCTACGTCGGGCTCACCCTTCGTGCCCGGCAACACCGCCAATACGCAGTTCAGTCCCAACATGATCGGTCCGTCTGGCGGCGGCCAGCCCCACGAAAACCGCCAGCCCTACCTCGCGACGAACTTCTGCATCGCGTTGGAGGGGGTGTTCCCCAGCTTTGGCTGACAACATGCAAGCGATGTCGCAGCTCACTTCGTTTCCGGCGGGCCGCAACGATCACCTGGCCGTCCCCGCGCTCCTTGGCGAGCGCGGGTACGCTTTGCGGCCACTGTGCGACGATGACCTGAGCTGGCTGCGCGAACTGTATGCCAGCACCCGCGCGGAGGAACTGGCGCCAGTGCCTTGGCCCGAAGCGAGCAAGCGCGCGTTTCTGGATAGCCAGTTCGCACTGCAGCACCAGCACTACCAGGCGCACTACAGCGACTCTGATTTCCTGGCCATCGAACGCCACGGCGTAGTGGTGGGCCGTTACTACCTGCAGCGCAGTGCGCCGGATCACCTGATCGTCGATATCTGCTTGTTTCCCGGTGAGCGCGGTCACGGTGTGGCCGCGGCCCTGATTGCTCACAGCCAGGGCGAGGCCGCTGCGCTGGGTCGCGGCATGACCCTGCACGTGCAGGCCGACAACGTTGCTGCGCAGCGCCTGTACCGGCGCGCAGGCTTTACCGTAATCCACGACCAGGGCTCGCATCTGTTGCTGCGCTGGGCGCCGGACTGAGCCGGCGACACGCCACCGCACGCTTGTCGGCGGGGCACATTCTCAGTTGAAGATCGCCTGATACAGGAATCCGGCCTGCTCACGCGCGACCGGCACCAGGAAAATCCCCACTTCACCGATGTCGGCATGGCGCATCAGATAGATCTGCTGCGGAAACAGGAAGGCCGAGCTGTTGCGGAACAGCAGCGAAAAAGGCGCCCGCGCCGCACTTGGCGGCAGTTGCGATGGATTCAGCGCCCGTGCCTCCACAAGCACGAATGGAATCTCGCCGTCGTTGATGACTGCCGAGAAGGTCTGATCAACGTGGCGGGCGAAATGATCGAGTGTCAGCAATTCCATGCAGGGTTCCCCTAAACCGAATCGCATCGTCGCCGCGCTGCACGCCCGATGCAAGTGTGCGGGCGGCCATGTTCCTGTTCGCCAGGGTTGAATGCGCGGACCATCAACACACGCCCGCAGCCGGTGACTGGTAGCCTGCGGCCGGGAAATGGCGCTCGCGACGCGCTGTGCACGTTGTTGAACCGTTCACTACCCCAGCGCCAGGCGATGCATCCGGTCATCGGCTTGCGGCGTATGCCCTTATGCACGCAACGCTCCTTCCCTGCTGCTACGGATGCCCTGCATTCCCGCATGGCTGCAAGGTGGTGCAGTGACGGCAGCGAATGCTGCGCATTTCCCAGCCCGGTAGGGCGATCAACGAGGACACGAACATGCGTACCCAGATCCAGCGCCTGACCCTTGCCGCCACCGTCGCGGTTGCCTGCGCAATTGCCCCGGCCGCCTTTGCCGCCGACAACCCGATGGTGGGTGGCGTGCCGATGTACGCGAACAAGACCATTGTCGAAAACGCCTCCACCGCCCAGAACCTGAGCACCCTGGTGACTGCGGTGAAGGCGGCCGGGCTCGTTGACACGCTCAGCGGCAAGGGTCCTTTCACCGTATTTGCTCCCGACAACCAAGCGTTCGCCAAGCTGCCCGCAGGCACCGTGGAAACGCTGCTGAAGCCGGAAAACAAGGCCAAGCTGACCCAGGTCCTGACCTATCACGTGGTACCGGGCACCTACACCTCCACCCAGCTGACCGCAGCAGCGCGCAGCCACGGTGGCAGCAGCACGCTGAAAACGGTGCAGGGTGAAGCGCTGACGGTGAAGCTGCAGGATGGCAAGGTCTGGGTGGTCGACGCCAAAGGCGGCAAGTCTGCAGTAACCACCGCCGACGTGAGGCAGTCCAATGGCGTGGTGCATGTGGTCGATTCGGTGCTGATGCCGAAGTAAGCCCAGGGCCGCAACATCGATGGCAGTGCGGGAGCGGCTGGTTTCACAGTCCAGCCGCTCACGATGCCGGCGCGGCATCGGCGTTGTGCCCGCCAGAATCCACCCGCGCCTGGGTTGCGCGACGATTCGGCCGCGATACGTGTGAGCAGCGGTCCGGGGATGCGCTGACACGGTCGTTGCTCAACAGCTGCTTGAATGAACCTGCTTGGTGGATGTTTCGTGGCACAGCAACGCGCGTCCGTTGCAGGTCTGCACGCTTGGGTACCGGTGATGGCTGACTACCATTTCATATAGTGCATCAGCGACGGCGATGGCGAAATGTCCTTCGGCGCAGGCGGCTTCGATGCAGGTGGCACGGCGGGTTGGGTCAGGTTGCAGGTCTTCTTGTGCCGATACATCGCCAGGATCGGCCGTATCGCAGCGATGCGATAGAACGGCAGGCATTCCTGTGGGTAGGCCGGTCCCATGTCATCGAACCAGATCGCAATGCGGCCGTCGCGCGTGCGTGCATTGGGCACATAGGTGTGGCCAGCCACGGTGTCTATCGTGACCTCCAACCTGGCGACCTTCATGCTGGATGTCAGCATTCCCATCTCCGAACCCGCGCGCAGTTCGGAGGTCGCCTGCACGCTAAAGGTATGCTGCCCCGGCGGCAGGTGGTAGCTGGGCGTGCGCAGTCCATTCACCGACGTACCATCGATGGTGAAGACATTCAGCGCCAACTCGCGTTCGGGGTAGATTCCCTGCCCAGAGATGACCACCTGTTGTTCGGCCGGAAGCCGCGCGCTCCCCAACATTGCCGGATTCTTCAACGTGCAGCCGGTGGCACCGAAGACCATGATGGCTGCGGCCACGCACAGAGGAACGGTACGGCCTTGCTTGGCGTACATCATTCAAGTGATCCCTGGTTGTGCCCAGCGCTCCCCGCCAGGTCCGCGCCACTCTACCGCAGGCAATGGAAATGCGGCAGTGTTCTATGGCGCGACCAGCGTGGTCGATTCCGGGGCGGCAGCCGGTCCCGCCCAGCCCCCACCCAGCGCCAGGAACAGATCCACCTGACGATCCCCCAACTGCGCGCGCGATGCTGCCAGGGCAGACTCTGCATCGGCCAGCGCGGCCTCGGCAGACAGCACGTCGATGAAGTCGATCCTGCCGAACTGGTACAACTGCCCGGCCTGATCGCTGGCACGTGCCGCGTCGTCGCGGGCGAGGGCAAGGCTGTGCTCGCGATCGATCTCCTGTGCGTAGGCCGACAGCGCGGTTTCGGTCTGCCGCAGCGCGTCCAGCACCACGCCATCGAACGATGCCAGCCTGGCATCGGCGTTGGCGCCGGCCGCATCGATCCGCGCCCGGGTTGCGCGGCGGTTCGGCCAGCGCCACGACAGCAGCGGTCCGAAGGACGCGCCGAGGCTGTCGCTGCTCAGCAGCTGCTTGAATGAACCTGCCGTGCCGGCGGACGCGCCGATGCTCACCTGTGGGTACAGGGCTGCCGTTTCCACGCCGATCATCGCGGTGGCGGCCGCCAGGCTGCGCTCGGCCGCGCGGACATCCGGGCGGCGCTGGATCAGCTGGCCACCATCGCCGACCGGAACCGGTTGCTGCAGGCGCGGCGGTTGTTGGCAGTTGGCGACGTCCTGCGGATAGTCGGCTGGTACGCGTCCCATCAGCGCCGCCAGCGCGAACAGGGCCGCCTGCCGTTCGGCAACCAGATGCGGCACCGCCGCCGCACTGCGATTGGCCGCCGCGCGCGCCCGGCTGACGTCGAATTCGGTTCCGCGCCCGCCGGCCGCCAAGCGCGTGGTGGCGTCCAGCGTGGCGCGCTGCGTATCGAGCACACGCTGCGTCGCCGCCAGGGTGAGGTTGGTCGAACAGATGCCGACATAAGCGCGGGTGACGGCGGCGGCGACCACCACCCGTACTTGGTCACGTGCCGCAGCGACGGCCTCTGCATCGGCGCTGGCTGCTTCGATACCTCGGCGGATGCCACCCGCCAGGTCCAAGGGGTAGGACAGATGGATGCCGAGCGCATATACCTGCGGTGGCGAGGTGGGCGAGGTGTATCCCCCGGCATGGTCCAGCGTGGCCGATGCATCTGCGTCGGTGCTTGCCGAGCCCTCGGCCCGGTACTGCAGCACCATCGCCGTGGCGCGGCGCAGGTTGGCATCAGCCGCGCGCAGATCGGTGTTGGCTCGCAGTGCTTCGCTGACGTAGGCATCAAGCCGTGGATCGTCATACAGCTGCCACCAGCGGTCCGGCAGCTCGGCCTGTGCGTAGGCCGCTTGGTGGCTCGATACGAATGCGCGGCGAGCTGCCGGGGCGGCGGCAACCGCGTTGGCCGGCAGCGTGTAGTCCGGGCCGGACACGCAGCCGGCCAGCGACAGCGCACAGGCGAGCACACCCACGCGTGATGCGGTGCCGATCACTTGCAGGCTCCCTGCGTGCGCGGAGTGATGGTCACGCTGGCGGTTCTGCCGACGATCAGGCGCGTATCCGGTGCCACGTCGTCCAAGCGGATACGCACCGGGATCCGCTGCGCCAGCCGCACCCAGGTATATGTTGACGCAACCGATGGCAGCAGGTTGTGGGTGCTCGCGCGCTGATCGTCGGCAATGCCGGCGGCGATGCTCTCCACATGCCCATGCACGTCGCGGACATCGCCCATCAGGCGGGCGACAGCGGCATCGCCTTCGTTGATGCAGTTGAGCTTGGTTTCTTCGAAATAGCCTTCGACCCGGAGGCTGGCGCTGTCGATCAGTGCCAGCGCCTGGGCACCCGGCTGCAGGAAGTCGCCCGGGTGCAGGTCCAGGTTGGTGACGATGCCATCGGCGCTGGCGCGCACTTCGGTGCGCTGCACGTTCAGCAGCGCCACCCGCCGCTCCGCTCGGGCCTGTGCAAGGCCGGCCACTTCGGTATCGACCTTGGCGGCATTGCGCTCCCGCGTTTCCGAAGCCACCAGGTTGCCCAGCGTGATGTCCCGCTTCGATTCACGGCGGGCAAGGGCAAGCGTGGCCTGCGCGCTGTTCACTGCGGCATCGGCCTTGTCCCGCGCGGCGGCGTAGCGTGGCTGGTCCAGCACCAGCAGCAGCTGCCCGGCTTTCACCCGCTGATTGTCCTGCACCAGCACCTGGGTGACCAGCCCGCCCATGTCCGACGCCACGCGGATCATATCCGCGCGCACGCGGCCGTCGCGCGTCCACGGCTGCGTTTCGTAGCGGTTCCACAGGGACAGGGCCGCGATGACGGCAACGGCGAACAGGCAGAGCGTTGCGCTCCAGCGGCCAATGACACTCAACAAGTGCTTCATTTCAGTTTCTCAAGCAGGGGCGCGAGCTGGATCAGCAGCTCCTCCAGGATCACGAACAGCGAAAGGCCCACCAGCGGGCGATAGGCGAACAGCCGGTACAGCCCGAGGCTTGCCAGCAGCCGCGAGGCCACCATCGACAGCGCCAGCGCGATGAGCGCCACCGCCAGCAGCCCGGGAACGAAGACGCCGTCAATGGAGATATCGGAGAACATCGACTCAGTCCCCATGTACGATCAACGGAGCGATCAGGTCACGGCGCAGGCCGCAGAGCAGCGGAAGAACACGTTTGGATGCGCCGTTGTTGCCAGCGATGATCACCTCGCGTGTGCGCTCGAGTGATTCCAGCAGCGGCGTATCCACTGTGCGGCATGTGGAGGTACGGATACGGAAGTGGGCAGACGCGCTGTGCAGCAACTGGGCCAGGCAGTCGCGGCTGCGGCGGTCAGTGAACGCCCCGCCAATTACGCGCAGTTCGGCCACGGCACTGGCCGCGCGCATGTCCGCAAACAGCGTCCGCAACGTGGGGGCTGCGTCCGGATGGCCGCGCAGGCGAGGGGCAAGCAGCGCAAGCCGATCCACCATGCGGCTTGTCCAGTCGCTGGCATTTCGCACCTGCCCGGCGGCGCGGCGTGCGATGTCCCGCCGGATCACATCCTGCAGGCGCGCGCGGCTGCGATTGCTGTCCAGCGTCTGCAACAGCGACATGCTGCACAGCGCCGCCGCCGTGCCCACGAACAGCGCTACGCTGCTGTTGAGTGCGCCCGCGATGTGGGTGGCATTGGTGGCGCCCAACCCGGCGATGAGGGGGAAGGTGAGCACTACCCCCAATGCGCCCATGATGAACGGCGGGCGGGCGAGGAACGAGCCACACACCAGCAGTGCCGGCGCCAGTGCCATGGCCAGACCGACGAAATCGGACAGACCCGGAAAGATCACCAGCGCGTAGAACAGCCCGATGACCACGCCGATGATCGACCCGATCAGATAGCGCATCACATGCCCGGCAGGTGCCTCGGTGGTTCCGAACAGCACGCAGGCGGTGCCGATGATGGAGACGGCGGTTGCACCGTCGGACCACGCAGTAGCGATCCACAGCGCGCAGGCCAGTACGATGCCAACGAAGGCGCCCAAGGCGCTGCGCAGGGCGATCCGGTGGTCACGATGCAGCACATGACCGTTCGCCTTCCCGGCAAGGTGCACGGGCACATGCCGGCGCCAGTCCGGGCGGGCAGTGTGCAGCTGCTCTTCCAGCAACCGGCAGTCGTGATGCGCAGCATCGAGTTCGGCCTGACGTGCGCAGAGATCTGTACGCAGCAGGTCCGGCCATGCTGTGCGCACCGTGCCGGCGGGCTGCGCGCGCAGCTGGGCCAGTGATTCGTCCACGGCGCTGGACAGCATCAGCACATCGAGCATCCGGTCATGCAGTGCGCGCAGGATCTGAACCTGGGCGACGCCGTGCACACTGTCGAACGGCAGGTGGATGGACAGCGTGTGCAGGTCGAGGAGATCCGCGGCTACCTTGGAGCGATCCGCAGCCAGTACCGTCTCGTTTGCGCCAGCGCGCATGTCCCGCGTCCAGCGCTCCGCATCGGCGAGGATCGATGCCACGCGCGCGTGCACACGCGGCGAGACCCGGCGTGGCAACAGCAGGCCATGGACCAGCGTCGCCGCAAGAATGCCGATGGAGATTTCCTGCACGCGGGTGATGGCGATGGTGAAGACGTCATCGGGCACCATCACCGCCGGGAAACCAATCAGGCTGGTGGTGTACCCGGCCAGCAGGAAGGCGTACGCACGCGGTGTGCGGTCGAGCATGGCCAGGTACAGGCACAGGCCCATCCAGGCGGCCAGCACCAGGCTCAACACCATCGGCGCGTTGGCGAACCGCGGCACCAGCAGCACCGTAGCAACCGCACCGCCGACCGTTCCCATCAGGCGGAACAGGCCACGGCTGAGTGTCGCGCCGGACATCGGCTGCGACACCAAGTAGACGGTGCCGATCACCCAGAACGGGCGGGTAAGGCCAATGCGCAGCGAGACATACAGCCCGAGGATCGCGGCGAGCAGGCATTTGAGCGAGAACAGTACCGCTTCGCGGTCGACCTTCAACGCGGGCGACGTCAACAGCGCGATGGGGCGCGAAAGCCAAGGGCGGTTGGGGGCGGGGATGTGCATGCCGCCATCGTATTCAGCGAGCCCCTCCACCGAATTTCGCTATAATGTCAATCTATCGCTGAATCCGGTCATCGAGAATGACTCGCATTTCTCTGCCTGGCTTTGATCTGGACCCGGACGCGACGGATCGGCCGGCAGTGGCCAGTCGCCTGCAGGTGGCCGACCACGATGCTGAGATTCCGGTGCATGACCACCGGAAAGGGCAGCTGATCCTGGCACTTCATGGCGCGGTGACCTGCGAGGTGGCCAATGCGCTGTGGATCGTGCCGCCGCAGTGCGGCGTGTGGATTCCCGGCAGCATGCCGCACAGCAACCGCGCGACCGCCAACGCGCGCCTGTGCTATCTGTTCGTCGAGCCAGGCGTTGCCGACCTGCCACTGCACTGCGTGACGCTGTCGATCTCGCCGATGGTGCGCGAGATGATCCTGCACCTGGCCGATGCGCCGCACGACTACCCGCGCGGCGGGCACACCGATCGACTGGCGCGTGTGCTGCTGGACGAACTGGTGCAGATGCCGGCCGAGCGGCTGTACCTGCCGGTGAGCGATCACCCCAAGATCCGTGCGCTGGCTGCGGCGCTGTCGGCCAATCCGGCCGATCGCAGCACCATCAGTGAATGGGCCAAACGCCTGGCATTGGGTGAGCGCACGTTGACGCGGTTGATTGATCGGGAAACCGGTCTGTCGTTCGGACGCTGGCGACAGCAGCTGCATCTGCTGGTTGCAATTCGCGAGCTTGCAGGCGGCGCGGCGGTGCAGCGGGTTTCTGAAAGCCTGGGCTACGAGTCGGTGACGGCGTTCATTACGATGTTCAGGAAGGCGCTGGGGCAGTCGCCTACGCGGTATTTTGCGGCGCGGCTGCGTGGGCAGGATTCTGCTGCGCGTGGTGGTTGATGGTGACTGGCTGACGTTGCTTGGCTGAAGCGGAGCATCAGCTCTCTGCAGAACTTCGTTTGTCACGTATCGAATAGATCACTGAAAAGATCTTCCAGCCCCGCTCGGTGCGGACCAGCTGCCACATTTCCCGGCCCCAGTTTGCCTTCACGCCGTTGGCGTGGAAGCTGTAGTCGAACGACACCGATGCCACATCGCCATCTGTATCGATTTTCGCGTTGAAGAACTTCTCCTCCCGTGGCTCTGCCGTGGCCACTGCCTCATCGATGAGCGAGATGAAGTTGTTCGACGGAATATTGCGTGCCTTGATTGCATCAGGCTTGGTCCTGCGGATGTTTGCCAATCGCCGGTCCTCGGACACGAACTGCCAGCCGATGTCTTCCGGCTTGTCCGAAAAGAACAAGCTCATGTAGGTCGGTTTGTCCTTGTTGATCAGCGAGGTGCGGAAGGACTCGATCACCTGTTCGATCGCTTCCACGTCGCCAGAGGTGCTTTGCTCTGCGCAAGCCGGAAAGCTGGCCAACAGGCAAAGGGCGAGGGTGGTGAGGACCGTTCCTGGAGTGTGCATCTGTAGTGTCGGGTTGCAGGGGAGGGCGGGCATGCGCATCAGCGAGCGTACGTGCGCCAGAAGAGCACATGATCGCCGGTCCTGCTTGTTGCGACGAATACCGACTTGTCGAACTCGGGCTCGCAACGGAAAAAGGTGTAGGCGCGCTTCAGAGCGGCATCACTCGGCCACCAGCTCCGATTGAACAGTGCCGGCTGGGTAGCGCTGTGGTTGACGGGCCGGCAACCAGACGGCAACAACAACTGCTTGCTGCGGGGCTTGCTGAAGGCAAGCGCGCTCACGTTTGAATCGAGGTCGTGCACCTCACGCAGGTCGGTCGCCTCCTGGGGCACCCACGCAGGAATCCAGCCCTTGGCAATCATTTCGGCGTCAACGGCTTCCTGCTTCGTGGCGTAGGAGCTGTCCATTACCAGATCACAGGAGGTGAGTATCAAGCAGAGCGCGAAGAGGATGGGCAGCCTCATGCTGCTGCTTCTGGCAAGTTCTCGGAACGTCATTGCTGCCATGCCTTGTCTCGCGACCTACTGGGTCAAGGCCTCGAAAAGACGGTTTCGATCCGCATCGGTCATAGACCACGATTGCCCAACCGGCGCCATGCGCACGGTTTCCACCCGGCCGCAGTCCCGGTACTGCCAGGTCTCCGAGCCGTCCGCCTGCGTTGCCACATCGATTCCGTCCAGGCGCGCGCATTGCAGCCTTGCCAGTGCCATTGGCGTGAAATGGAACATGTAATGCTGCACTCTCTCGGCCGGCATTGCCGAGCCTGTCGGCAGCGGATGGGCCGGCGAATACTCGCCCAGAAGGCTGATGCAGGTTGCGGCGGCAGACAGCGTATTGCGGCCGAAGGCTCGGGAGGCGTCACGTTCGACCTCCTTGCCGAGCCTCTTTCCCTCCTTGCTGGCGGCGTAGGCCTGCGCCGCCTGAAGCTGGGTGGGCTCGAAGGTCGACAGCCACCGTTCGCGGCCGTCCTGCAGCTGTAGTTTCAGGCCAGGCAGGATCTTCTGGCAGCGCGCCGAGATCGCGTGTGTCTGCACGAAGTCCTGGGCCCGCTCGCCGGGAGTTGCGGCAGGCGGTGCTGCCGGCGCGTCCGTCGCCAGGAAGGCGAAGGTGATGACCAGGCCATATCCAATCCTGCTGCGCATCCTTGCACCTGTTGGAGAGTGTGATGGTGCACGCTATCACGGATGTGGGGCGGGACACATTTTGGAATGAGGATCTGATTGGAAAGAGGATCTGACCCCGAACAGGATCGGCAACCGCTTCCGCTGTCTATACTCGTGCCTATATGGGGAATCCGTCTTCATCCGCACGGAATGTCGTCCAGAGAGGGCTGTCCAGTGTGGGATGTACGCTTCGAAGGAGCGGCAGGCAATGCGATGCATATCGCCACCCTCCTGACGTGGTTGTTGCCGAGCTTGCCAGACGGGGGTTGGATGGTCGCAGGTTGATTCATAAAACAGTCTGGGGCTCGATCACCAACTGGGAGATTCTCCCTGCGGGATCGTCGATCAATCGCATGCCTCCGCCAGATTCGTATGTGAACGTCTGGATGGGGGAGGACGGCTCCGTTTCCGTCAGTACAGGTCGCCCATTATGTTGGAGCATGAGCTGATGCTCGAGCATCGGGTCAGCGCCATTGGATCGTATGATCGCTACATGGGCCTGCTGGATTCATGCCGGAAATGAAAGACAGTGTCGACCGTGGCTTGCCAAAGCGCAGTGGACTGGCTTCATCGCGCCAGGGAAGTTCTGATCAAAACCCAGCGAGCACAGGGTGCGTGGGCGCTGTAGCTTCCAAAGGGGAGGGGTTATGACCTGGGTGTTGGTTGTGTTCTATGCGGCCCTCTCGGTGCTCGCTTATTCCGCAATGGTCGGCAGAACTCACACCAGACGGCTCTTCTCCGCGATTGGAATCATTGCGGTTCAGATAGCTTCGCTTGTGTGGATTCAGATCATTGCAAGAGCGCTAGGCTCGCAGTCCAATCATGGTTCTTATTCTGTGGGAGTTGGTGAGCTCTACCTCGCCATACGGCCCATCCTCTTGTTCAACCTGGCGGTATGCATCGCCCTTGTTCTGATCTTTCTGGTTGCTCTATCCGGAAAGAGAGCAACAGGCGAGTGAGCGTGGGGCAATGCCATTGTTGAGTCGGAGGAATGCGGGAGACAAAGCGGCGTGTGGTATCGACGGGTTTTTTCCCGTTCGCTGGTGAGCGCTGGAGGCGCAGGGTGCATTCCAAACGGTTCGCGTTTACCGTTCCACCTGCAATCGCCCCACAGCCTGCGCACTCAGCGCCAGGCACGCCAGCATCAGCCCTTCCATCACCCGGTCCCCCACATAATCCTCGGGCTCGCCGTTCTGCCGGGTCCGCTCTGCCGCCAGCAGCACCTCCTGCACCACCCGCAAGCCGGCCAATGCGCAATCGGCATCGGCCAGCGCCATGCAGCGCCCGGGCAACTGGTGCCGCTCCGGCCAGGGCTGCCCGTCGGCGGCGGCGCCTTTGCCGATGCGCTTCAGGTTGGCAATCAGGGTGTTCGCATCCGTACAGGGCACGGCCTCTGCCAGGTCATCGGCGTTGGCCGGGTCACTGTAGGCGTGCCGATGGGGAAGGTCAGATCCGTTCATGGCGAGGCTCCGTTCAAGGCAATCGGTAGCCGCCACACAGAGGTGGCGGACGGTACGTGGTTCGAATCCGGGTTGACGTCAAGCCGGTGGGCGCGAACGCCCCCACGCACCGCCCGCCATAGCCGGCAGACGGATTGCCAGCCGGCGCCACGGAATGTGGACGCCGACTGGCAAGCGCAATCACTCAACGCCAACACGGGATTCGAAACCCGGCCACCCGTTTTCGGTGGCACGCCATCTGAGCCCGCGTCGCTGTGCAATGCCAATCAGACGAGTTGTAAATAACTCGCGATTGAAGACGCTTTCGGCATTGAACCACGCTGTTAAGTACTGGCAGCGCTGGCTGCCGCGTTGGTCCACCGCGACCAGGCAATCTGCGACAGGTGTCGTGGTTGGGTGAAGAAGCGGGACGTAGCGGCCGGTTCGAAAACGACAGGGTTGAAGGCCGTACCCTCCAGCGCCACCGCAGTCGAGCGCCGGGTTGACGCTTTCAGCGCCCCGGCGCACTCTGAGGGCTCGGGTCGACAACCCGTTCAGGCGCCCGGCGGCACGGTGGAGTCAGGAGGTGGAACAGCCATGAGCCAACTCACCGACGGATTCGGGCGCAGCTTTCCTTACCTGCGCCTGTCGTTGACCGAGGCCTGCAACTTCCGTTGCAGTTACTGCCTGCCCGATGGCTACCAGGCCGACGGCCGCCCGCGCTTCCTGGCGGTGGACGAGATCGCGCGCCTGGTGCGCGCCTTTGCCATGCTGGGGATGACCAAGATCCGCCTGACCGGTGGCGAGCCCAGCCTGCGCAAGGACCTGGACGAGATCATCGCCACGGTGGCGTCCGTGCCGGGCATCCGCAAGGTGGCCATCACCACCAATGGCACGCTGCTGCCGCGGCGCCTGCCGGGCTGGCACCGGGCCGGCCTGACCGCGCTGAACGTGAGCATGGACAGCCTGCAGCGCGAGCGCTTCAGCACCATCACCGGCCATGACCGCCTGCCGGAAATCCAGCAGGGGCTGGAGATGGCACAGGCATTGGGTCTGCCAGCCATCAAGCTCAATGCAGTGCTGCTGCGCGGCCTGAACGACGGCGAGCTGCCGCAGTGGATGGCGTTCCTGCGCGACCGCCCCTTCAGCGTGCGCTTCATTGAACTGATGCGCACCGGCGACAACGAAGCCTATTTCCAGCGCCACCATCTGCGCGCCGAACACGTGATCGACCAGTTGGCCGAAGCCGGTTGGAGCGAGCGTGCGCGCGCGGCCGATGCCGGCCCGGCGCGCGAGTTCAGCCACCCGCAGCATCGCGGCACGGTGGGCATCATCGCCCCGTACTCGCGTGATTTCTGCACGGGCTGCAACCGCCTGCGGGTGACCGCCAAGGGTGACCTGCGGCTGTGCCTGTTCGGAGAATTCGGCGTGCCGCTGCGCCCGCTGTTGCAGAGCGACGACGACCAGGACGCGCTGCTGGCACGCATCACCACACAGCTTGGCCTGAAAGCGGCCGGGCACGGATTGCACCAGGGCCAGACCGGGTTGACCCCGCATCTGGCTTCGATTGGAGGATGAGGAACACGATGAGTGGTGAATTGACTGCGGCCTTCCATATGGCCGATGTGCGTGACAAGCGCGTTACCCGTCGCCGCGCAGTGGCGGTGGGCGAGCTGCATGCCGGACCGGTGGCCTACCCGCTGATTGTCGACCGCCGCCTGCCCAAGGGCGATGCGCTGGTGATGGCCGAGATTGCCGGCCTGCAGGGGGCGAAGATGGCCTCGATGCTGATGCCGCTGTGCCACCCGCTACCGCTGGAACTGGTGCAGGTGTATTGCGCACCGGTGCCGGAGCGGCAGGCGATACGCGTGTGGTGCGAGTGCGCCAGCGAGGCCCGCACCGGTGTGGAGATGGAGGCGCTTGCCGGCGTCAACGCGGCACTGCTGACCCTGTACGACCTGAGCAAGCCGGTGGAGCCGGCGCTGCGCATCGAGGGCATCCGCCTGTTGTTCAAGGAGGGCGGCAAGCGTGGCCTGTGGCTGCACCCTGAAGGCATGGACGAGGGTGAGCGCGAGCGCTTCAGACCGCGCCCGCCGAAGGGCCTGAGCGGTGCGGCCTGCGCGGTGATCACCCTGAGTGATCGTGCCAGCGAGGGTAGCTATGCCGACGAGTCCGGCCCGAAGCTGGTGAGCGGGCTGCAGGCGCTCGGTGGCGAGGTGGTGGCTGTCGAGGTACTGCCCGATGGTGTCGAACCGCTTGCGGGTCGCCTGCGTGCGCTGGCGGGCGAGGGCGTGCGCCTGTGCCTGTGTACCGGCGGCACCGGGCTGGGCCCACGCGACCTGACCCCAGAGGCGCTGCGTTCGTTGAATGCGCGACCGGTGCACGGCTTGGCGCAGATGCTGCGCGCGTTGAGTTCGCAGCACACGCCGATGGCCTGGCTGAGCCGGGCCGAGGTGGTGCAGCTGGATGACATGCTGGTGTTTGCGCTGCCGGGCAGCCCGCGTGCGGCCGCGCAATGCCTGGACATTCTGGCGCCGGTGCTGGGCCACGCGCTGGCGATGGTCGATGGCGGTGGCCACGCATGATTGCCTACAGCGAAGCGCTGCAGCATCTGATGGAAGCGGCTGCACCGCTGCCGGCCGAGCGGCTGGCATTGCATGAGGCTGCGGGTCGCATCCTGGCCACGGACATCATCAGCGGGCAGTCGTTGCCGCCGTTCGACAACTCGGCGATGGACGGCTTCGCGTTGCGCGCCAATGGCACGCCGTTCGAAAGCGATACCGA
The DNA here is from genome assembly GCF_056399165.1 of Stenotrophomonas sp. 01N47. Lineage (NCBI taxonomy): Bacteria > Pseudomonadati > Pseudomonadota > Gammaproteobacteria > Lysobacterales > Lysobacteraceae > Stenotrophomonas > Stenotrophomonas sp. 01N47. The sequence continues at coordinate 386,008 of NZ_JBFTQU010000001.1, read as the reverse complement.
ATTTGTGGTGCAGGGCTGGCAGGCGGCGGGCGACGCCGGTGCCGAGGGCGGCGACGGCGCCTGGGAAATCATGACTGGCGCGCGCATGCCGGTTGGGCTGGATACGGTGGTGCCGATCGAGAACGTGGAGATCCTTGCCAGCGAGCAGGGTCGCCCGACCCGCATTGCGTTGAAGAGCGGGGTGAAATCTGGCCAGAACGTGCGCCTGCGCGGACAGGACGTGGAAGAAGGCGAGCGCGTGCTGCAGGCCGGGCAGGCGCTGGACATCAATGCACGCACCCTGCTGCACGCCATCGGCGTGGCCGAGGTGGCGGTGGTGGCACGGCCGAAGGTCGCTGTCATTGCCACTGGCAAGGAGCTGGTGACCGAAGCGGCGCAGGCGCTGGACTCCGGACAGATCCGTGACAGCAACCGGCCCTACCTGATCGGCCGCCTGCAGGCCGCCGGTGCCGAGGTGGTGTGGCAGGGCACGGTAGGCGATGACGTGGCTGCCTTCGATGCGGTGCTGGACGACGCGCTGGCTGCGGGTGCGAAGGTGCTGATCAGCACTGGCGCGGTGTCGGCCGGCCGCTACGACTTCATTCCCGATGCGCTGCGCGCCCGCGGCGCCCGCATCGTGTTCCACAAGGTGGCGATCCGCCCGGGCAAGCCGCTGCTGTTTGCAGTGCTGCCCGATGGCGCGCTGTATTTCGGCCTGCCGGGCAACCCGGTGTCGGCGGCGGTGGGGCAGCGTTTCTTCGTTGAACCGGTGTTGCGTCGCCTGCTGGGCCTGGTCGCAGAGCCGCTGCTGCAGCTGCCGTTGCAGGCCGATGTGCGCAAACCGCCGGGCCTGCGCTTCCACGCGCGTGCGCGGGTGGACGTGGACGCGCAGGGGCGCTTGAGCGCGCGCGTGCTGTCTGGGCAGGAATCGTTCCGTTTGAAATCGATGCTGCAGGCCAACGCCTGGGTGGTGCTGGAGGGCGAGGGTGACCTCGTCGCGGCCGGCACACCGGTGCGCGTGCAGGGCTGGGGCCATCAGGACCCGCTGCAGCTGGCAACCCAGGAGTCATGATGAAACAGGTGAATCTGCAGTTGTTCGGTGCATTTTCCGATCTGGATGACAGCCGCGAGATTGCGCTGGAGGTGGCCGGTGGCACGGTGGCCGATCTGCGCCAGGCGCTGCGTGAGCTGCTGCCGGTGCGCTTTCCCGGTTTCCGCGCCGGGTTGCTGGACTATTCTGCCTTTGCCGACCAGCAGCGCGTGCTGCGTGACCACGAGGCGCTGCCTGCCGATGGCAAGGTGGCGATCCTGCCGCCGGTGAGCGGGGGCTGAGCCATGAGCAGCAACGTGACCGCAAAGGTGGTGGACCGTGCGCAGCACGCCATCGACCCGGCCGAAGGCATCGCGGCGGTGTCCGACCCGGCATTCGGCGGCATCGATGTGTTCATCGGCAAGGTGCGCGACTTCAATGTGGGGCGGCCGGTGACCGGCATCACCTATGACCTGTTCGAGCCACTGGTGCTGAACGAGATCCAGCGCCTGGCGGCGGAGATCGAGGCGACGTTCGGGCCGAGGCTGAAATTGTATGTGGCACATGCCAAGGGCCGCTTGGGCATTGGCGATGTGGCGGTGGTGGTGGCTGCGGGCAGCCCGCACCGTGATGAAGCGTTCCGCGCGTGCCGGCAGTTGATCGAGGCGGTGAAACACCAGTGCCCGATCTGGAAGCAGGAACATTACGAGGACGGCGACAGCGAGTGGAGCGAAGGCTGCACGCTGTGCCACGCCGACGGTGAACCGGCGCATGAGCATCATTGACGCCAGTAGATCCACGCCATGCGTGGATGGAGCCTTTCCCTCGCGCCCGACAGGAGCGGTCACGCATGGCGTGGCTCTGCCGTGGGCATGACCTTGCTCAGCCCCATTGCCGGCATCGTGCTGGCCGGCGGCCTGTCCAGCCGGATGGGCCGCGACAAGGCGTTGCTGCCCTGGCAGGGGCGCACGCTGCTGGAGCACATGCGCGGCACGTTGCGGCTGGCCGGGGCAGACCGGGTCTGGGTGAGCGGACGTTACCCGGCTTTCGGTGGCGTGCCCGACCAGATCACGCGCTGTGGGCCGCTGGGTGGCCTGTACAGCGTAGCGATTCAGATGCCTGATGGCCCGGCCTGGGTGGTGCCGGTGGATACGCCGCGGTTGACGCCGGAGCTATTGCAGCAGTTGCGTGAGCGACATCGCGGCGCTTGCACGATCTTTGACGGGCATCCGCTTCCGATGCTGTTTAATGTAGGCAATGAAAGCCGCACGATCCTCGAAACCATGATCCACGATCCCCTCGGCCCGCGCTCCCTGCAGGCCCTGCAACACCGGCTGGACGCGCAGACCCTGCGCCTGGCCCATGCCGATGAAGGCGCCCTGGTCAACTGCAATACCCCCACCCAATGGGAGGACGTTGCCTCATGAAGGTGCAGTTGCAGGAACAGACAATGCGCTTGCGCCTGGACGAGGCCGAGCTGGCCCGGCTGCTGGCCGGTGAAACGGTAGAGAACCTGACCCGGTTCGGTGGCAGTGGCGGTTGGGGCACGGCCGTTTCGCTGCATGGCGGTGAAAGCGCTGTGCTGCTCGACAGTGGCACCGATTGCCGCCTGGTGCTGCCACGCGGTTCGGTGGAGGACCTTGCCGGGCGCCTACCATGCCGTGATGGCCTGGCCTTTGCGCTGTATCTGGTCGACGGCACCACGCTGCAGCTGCAGTTTGATGTGGATGTGCGCGACAGCGTGCGCCAGCGCGGCGCAGGCCGGCGCGGCACGTCACCGGCGGCGTGACCTGTGCAGTGCACGGAAGGCGATGGGGCCGTGCCGTATGATGGATGCTTCCGTTCGAGCGTTGCCGTGATGTCTTCGATTCCGTCCCCTCAGCCGCGCCCCGGCCGGGCCACGCCGAATCCCGCCGCCGCCGATGATGGCGACGCGCTGCATTTCTGCAGCACCTGTGCCTTCTCGGATGCGTGCATGTCGCAGGGCTATGACAAGACGGCGCTGGGCGAACTGCATGTGCTGGTCGACCACGTGGGGCCGTTCCATTCGGGTGATTACATCTTCCGTGCGGGTGAGGCCTTCGATTCCATCGCCGCTGTGCGCGCAGGCATGGTCAAGACCTTCGTCGACGACAGCCAGGGCAACGAGCAGGTGCTGGGCTTTGCTCTACCGGGCGAGGTGATCGGGCTCAATGCGATTCACGGTTCGCGTTTCCCCTGCAATGCAGTGGCACTGGATACGGTGCACCTGTGCCGCATTTCGTTCCCCAAGCTGAGCCTGCTGGCCACCCGCATGCCGGGGCTGCAGGCCAAGCTGTTCAGCCTGCTCAGCGCGGAGATCGGCAAGGTCGCCACGCTGGCGGCCAACCACCGCACCGAGGAGCGGATGGCAGCGTTCCTGCTGGATATGTCGGCGCGTTACGCGCGGCGTGGTTTTTCCGCGACCCGCTTCAACCTGACCATGGCCCGCACCGAGATCGCCAATTATCTGCGGATGGCGCCGGAGACGGTCAGCCGGGTGCTGCGGCGGCTGAGCGATGAGGGTGTCATCGCAGTCAACCAACGTGAGATGCTGCTGCTGCAACCCGAGCGGCTGGCGGCGTTGGCCGTGGCCAGGGATTCCGAACCGGACTGAACGCGGTCAAGGAGCCGATATGAAGACGCTGGGCGTGTTGTTGCTGGGGATGGTGGCTGCGCTGCCAGCGTGGTCGGCCGAGCTGACGGTGTCGGCGGCATCCAGCCTTACCGAAAGCTTCCGCGAGTTGGGCGCAGCCTATGAGAAGGCGAACCCGGGCAGCAGGGTCGACTTCAACTTTGCCGCTTCCGGCGTACTGCTGCAGCAGATCGCGCGCGGCGCGCCGGTGGATGTGTTCGCTTCGGCCGATGAAGCAACGATGGACCAGGCTGCGCAGCAGAAGCTGCTGGCGGCCGGTACGCGTGAGGTCTTCGCGGTGAACGCGTTGTGGGTGGTCGTGCCGCCGCAGGCGAAGGCGCCGCCGCGCGCACTGGCCGATCTGGCGGGTGCAGGCGTGCAGCGCATCGCAGTGGGCAACCCGGACAGCGTGCCGGTGGGCCGCTACGCGCGGGGAGCGCTGCAGGCCGCCAAGCTGTGGCCGGCCGTGCAGGGCAAGGTGATCAGTACGCAGAACGTGCGGCAGTCGCTGGATTACGTTGCGCGGGGTGAGGTGGATGCGGGCTTTGTCTACGCCACCGACGCGCAGGCAATGCCTGATCGCGTGCGGCGCGCGTTCCAGGTTCCGGTTGCCGGACGCATCGCCTATCCGCTGGCGGTGGTGCAGGCCAGCACGCAGCCGGTGGAAGCCAGGCGCTTCGCGGCGTTCGTGCGCTCGGCGCAGGGCCAGGCGATCCTGCACAAGCACGGGTTCGGCAAGCCCTGACGGATGGACCTGGACTGGAGCGCACTGGGATTGTCGTTGAAGGTGGCCGGCTGGGCCACGGCGATCAATCTTGTTGCGGGCGTGGCACTCGGCGCGCTGCTGGCGCGACGGCGCTTTCCCGGTCGGGAACTGCTGGATTCGATACTGACCCTGCCGATGGTGCTGCCGCCGACGGTGCTGGGCTATTACCTGCTGGTGCTGATCGGGCGCAATGGCCCGATCGGCGCCTGGTTGCAGTCGTGGTTCGGCATCAACCTGGTGTTTACCTGGCAGGCGGCGGTGATCGCTGCTGCGGTGGCGTCGTTTCCGCTGGTGTTCAAACCGGCACGCGCTGCATTCGAGGAAGTGGACGGTCAGTTGGAGCAGGCCGCGCGCACGCTGGGCGTGTCCGAAGCGGCGGTGTTCTTCCGCATCACCCTGCCGCTGGCATGGCGCGGGATTCTGGCGGGCCTGCTGCTGGCGTTCGCACGGGCGATGGGTGAGTTCGGCGCCACGCTGATGGTGGCCGGCAGCATTCCGGGCCGCACGCAGACGCTGTCGATCGCCATCTATGAAGCGGTGCAGGCGGGGCAGGATGGCAAGGCCAATGCGCTGGTGATCCTGACGTCGGTGGTGTGCATCGTGATCCTGCTGCTGGCCGCGCGGCTGGTGGGCGGGCGCCGTCGGGAGCTGCGCGATGTGGCTTGACCTGCAGGTGCAGCGGCGATTGCAGGCGTCCGGCCAGACGTTCGAGCTGGACGTTGCACTGCAGTGCACGCAGCGGCAGGTGGTGCTGTTCGGGCCTTCCGGCGCCGGCAAGAGCCTGACGCTGAAAGCGGTGGCCGGCCTGCTGCGCCCGGAGCATGGGCATGTGCGCCTGCACGGGCAGACACTGTTCGATGCGGGAGCGGGGGTCGATCTGCCACCGCAGCGTCGTCGACTGGGTTACGTGTTCCAGGACTACGCGCTGTTTCCGCACCTGAGCGTGCGCCAGAACGTGGCGTTCGGGCTGCAGCGGGGCTGGTTGAATCCACCGCGCGGCACCCGTATCGAGGCAGTGGAGCAGTGGCTGCAGGCATTCCGGATCGAGCACGTGGCGGATCTGCTGCCGTCACAGGTATCCGGCGGACAGCGCCAGCGCACGGCGTTGGCGCGTGCACTGGTGACCCGGCCACAGGCGTTGCTGCTGGACGAACCGTTCGCAGCGCTCGACCACGACCTGCGCCAGCACCTGCGCCAGGAGCTGGAAACCGTGCTGGATGAAACCGATATTCCGCTGCTGCTGATCAGCCACGATCCGCAGGATGTGGCGGTGTTCGGCCAGCAGGTAGCGCGGGTGGTGGACGGGCGCATCGTCGGCGGATGACGCGCGGCGGTCATGCCGGGCCATATCCTGGCGCGCCATGTATCCACGCAGGTAGTGCCGGCCGCTGGCCGGCAGCTTCATAGCGCCAAGAGCAGCCGGCCAGCGGCCGGCTCTACCCGAGGGACGGTTCAATACAGCTCGCAGTGGGTGCGGCCCTCATCGCGCAGGGTATCCCAATGGCCTTCGCCGCCGATCGCGTCGATGGCTTCGCGCACCGCACCTTCCAGGTGGCTCTTGTTGCCACACAGGTAGATGTGGCCGCCACGGGCCAGCACATCCTGCATCTGCGTGGCCTGCTGCTGCAGCACATGCTGCACATAGACCTTCTGCGCAGCATCGCGCGAGAACGCGGTGTGCAGGCCAGCGAGTACGCCACGCGCCTGCCAGTCCTGCAGCTGCTCGTGGTACAGGAAGTCGTGCTCGCGGTGCTTCTCGCCGAACACCAGATGGACCTCCCGTGCATCGCCGGTGGCCTGCAGTTCCTGCATCAGGCCCATCAGCGGCGCGATGCCGGTACCGGTGCCCACCAGCAGCAGAGGTGCGTTGCCGCCTCCGGGCAGGTGGAAGCCCGGATTGGAGCGGCAGTACACGCGCGCCGTGTCGCCGCCGTGCAGCAGGCTGCCGGTGGCGGTGCCGAAGCGTTCGCGGCCACGCAGGGTGTAGCGCACTTCGCGTACACACAGGCTCAGCTGGTCATCGCGCGGATGCGAGGCAATCGAGTAGGCGCGCGGCAGGCAGGGTGATAGCAGCTCGCGCAATCGCGCCAGCGGAACCGACTGCGAGGTGGCGTGGTCCTGCAGCACGTCCAGCAGGTCCAGGCCATGCAGGTAGGCGTCGAGTTCGCGTTTCTGGCTGATCTTCAGCAGGCTTTTCAGTACGTCGCTACCCCCCAGCCTGGCCAGTTCGCGCAGTACGCCCTTGCTGAGCAGGCGCAGTTCGCGGTCGCGCAGCGCGTCGACGGCGCTGGAATCGCCATACCAGCTGGCCAGGGCCTGCAGCAGCGCAGGATCGTTTTCTGCAACCAGATGCAGGGTGTCGCCGGCCCGGTAGGCCATGCCGCTGCCCGCGATGTCCAGCTGCAGGTGCCAGGCGGCGGGGGTGCTGTGATTCAGTCGGCGCCGTTCGACAATGCCGGCGACGAACGCGTTGTCTTCGCCGTAGGCCGTCACTTGCAGGCGCAGATCCTGGCCGGCGGTCGCATCACCGTCCAGTACCTGGCCCAGCACCGGCCGCCACTGCTGGAAGAACTGTTCGTAGCCGAGGTCGGCGTCGACACGGTGCAGCAGTGGCTGCGCCTGACGATCACTCAACGCTGCATCCAGCGCCTTGGTGAAACCGCAGAAGCTGGGGTAGCCGGTATCCCCCAGGCCGAACACCGCGTAGCGCAGTCCGGGCAGGGCGGGTGCCTGTCGCAGCGACTCGAAGAAGCGCTCGCCATTGGCCGGTGGCTCGCCGTCGCCGAACGAGCTGGAGATGGCCAGCAGCACATCGCCGTGGCCGAGGCCGGCCACATCGATGTCATTGAACGGCAGGACCTGCGGTCCATGCGGCTGCAGGTCCGGGTCCGCACCCAGGCGTTGGGCCAGGGCGCGGGCGTTGCCCGACTCGGAGGCGAAACCCACCAGCAGCCGGCTGATGGGCCTGCGTGTGGGGATGGCGTTCACGCAGCCTCGTAGAAGTCGTCGAACGTTTCCTTGCTGAACTCGACAAGGTCGTAGTTCTGCATCAGGTCGTTCACCACGCGGCGGATGCTGATGTACGAGGTGATGTTGCCATCGGCGTCGAACAGTGGCTGCACGGTGGTGTCGACCACGTAGAGCACGCCGCCCTTGCCAAGGTTGGGGACGATGCCGGTCCAGGTCTTGCCGGCCTTGATGGTGTCCCACATGTCCTTGTAGACGGCCTTGGGTACGTCCGGATGGCGGACGATGCTGTGCGGCTGGCCGATCAGTTCCTCGCGCGCGAACCCGGTGAGCGTGCAGAACAGGCCGTTGGCATAGGTGATGTTGCCCTGCAGGTCGGTGGTGGAGATCACCATCACGTTCTGCATGGCGTTGAGCAGCTGGGCGTTGTCGGGGGTGTAGCTCATCGCAGGTCCTTTGGATGCCGGTGACGCCGGCGTATTGGGTTCCTGCATAGAGATACGCGCCCGTGGCATGGGGCGGATTGATATAGGTCAAGCGTGTGCCGGGAGGGGCCTGCGACTGGCTGTCGCAGGGGCAGCTACCGATGGCCCGTAAAGCCGAACATAGGCTCGGCTTTACAGGAAATCCTGCTCACCCCATCACATACCGCAGCACACCCGCCGATACCACGCCGACCACCACCGTCGGCAGCATCGACAGCCGCGTGGCCGCAAGCAAGGTGATCGCCAGCGCGGCCAGGTCGGCCGGCTTGTCGGCCACGAAGTCCGGGGCGATCACCGAGATCAGCACGCAGCCCGGGGCGGCTTCCATCACCGTCACCGCGCGCTTGCTCAGGGTGCGGTTGCGCAGCGCGAGAAAACCGATGATGCGGGTGAGATAGGTGGCGGCGGCCATCAGGATGATGGTCAGCACCGAGGTCCAGTGGATCAGGCCGTTGAAGATCATGCGGCGTCCTCGGCCAGCAGCCACGCAGCGGCCAGACCGGCCAGCGCGCCGCTGGCGACGTACCAGGCGCCGGGCACCAGCAGGTATGTGCCCGCAGCCACCACCAGGCTGACCAGCCATGGCCGGGCGGCGCGCATGCCTTGCCACATGCCGCGCAGCAGCACCAGGAACACGGCGGGGAAGGCCATGTCGAAGCCATAGGCGTGGATGTCACCGAGCAGTGGGCCGACGATCGCGCCCAGCGCGGTGCACAGCACCCACACGGTGTACAGGCCGGCCGACACGCCGAGGTAGTAGGACAGGCTGAAGCCCAGTGCGCGACGGCGCGCATCGGCCACGCCCAGTGCCCAGCTTTCATCGCACATGAAGAACAGCGCCGGCAGCACGCGACGGCGCGGCAGGTGCTGCAGCAACGGCGCCAGGCTGGCGCCCATCAGCAGGTGGCGGCTGTTGACCAGTGCGGTGATCGCTACGATCAGCGCGATGTGTGGCGGCGAAGTCCACAGTTCGACCGCGGCGAATTCAGACCCACCGGCAAAGTTGAGGCCGGTCATCAGTGGCACTTCCAGCGCCGACAGGCCCTTCTGGGCGGCCTGGGCACCGAGCACCAGGGCGAAAGGAATGAAGCCGATCATCACCGGCACGGCGGCGCGCAGGCCGCGCAGGAATTCGGCGCGCGGTGCGGTGTCGCACACGGGATCAGGCAGGGGCAGGGTGGTTCGGGCGTCCATGGATCAACAACGGGTGGGGGTGGCCCATGCTAACGGTCCGATCACGAAATCGGGTTGCGTTGATGCCATTGAGCCGACGGAATGTGGAATATCATGCGGCCATCAGCCTGATGGGTGAAATTTCATGCAGTACCAGCTCGACAACCTGGATCGCCGCATCCTCGACGCCCTGCAGCGCGATGGTCGCCTGCAGAACCTGGAGCTTTCGCGACAGGTGGGGCTGTCGCCGTCCGCCTGCCTGCGCCGGGTCCGCCTGCTGGAAGAGGGCGGCTACATAGATCGCTACGTGGCCCTGCTCAACGCGGCGAGGATCGGGCGTGGGTTCACGGTGTTCGTCCGCGTGTGGCTGCGTGGCCAGGACGAAGACACCACCAACCACTTCATCAACAGCATCAAGTCCTTCCCGGAAGTGCTTGAATGCCATCTGATGGCGGGCGACTGCGACTTCCTGCTGCGGGTGGCGGTGGCCGACCTTGATGCGTACCGGCAGTTCCAGATACAGCACCTCAACCGGATCGCCGGGTGCAGAACACCAAGACCGAAATCCCCATGCAGCGGATCAAGCAGACCACTGAACTGCCTGTCTGAACGGCCCGGCGCGTCCCCTGCGCGTCGCCGTCATCGCAATGACACGTGACGCCGCTACGGTTTGACCCGCTTGCCGGCCGTGCGCAGGTCGACCCGCCTGGTCGCACCGCGCTTCGCCGCTGCAGCTGATGTCGCTGCCGAGGGTCATGTGTTCTACGTCAGGGGGCTGAATGGACAGCATGCGATCAGACGTTGGAGGGTGGCGGCCGCCGCCGGGTTGCTGTTCGCCTTCGCTGCCGCCGCACAGGACGACATCCGCGCCTATGACATTCCCGCGCAGCCGCTGGAACAGGCGGTCGAGCGCTTCAGCGTCGTCAGCGGCTGGTCGGTGATGTATCCCGGCGACCTCGGCACGGGCCGCAGCAGCCATCCGCTGCAGGCCAGCCTGCCGCCACTGCAGGCGCTGCAGGTGGTGCTGCAGGATACGGGTGTCGAGGCCGAGCTGATCGGCGCGCAGCGCGTGGTCCTGCGCCGCGCCGCACGCGCCGCTGCCGAGGCCTCTGCGACCGGTGTGGCCAACGACCTCGGGCAGCGTCGCCGCTTCGGCGACCTGCAGCAACGGCTGCGCGCCGCGTTCTGTGACGACCCTGACCTGGCGCCGGGCGCCTATGCGGCGACGCTGCGCTTCCGCATTGCCAACGATGGCCAGGTGCAGGAACCCGAACTGCTTGCCGGCAGCGGCAGCACACGCCGCGATGCGCGCCTTCTGCAGGCGATGCAGGCCCTGCGCCTGGGCGCCGATGCTGCCGCGCTGCCGCAGCCGGTGACTCTGCAGATCCGTCCTTCCAGCGCGGGCCACGACTGTGGCCGGCGCCCGCCCCAACCATGACGTCAAGGAATCGAACATGAGCAACAGCACGGCTGGGGCGGTAGACCTGATGGACCATCTGCTGGGCGCCTACGACGAACTGAAGCGCCGGCTGGTGCGCAAGCTGGGCTCGGAAGAGCTGGCCGGCGACGCGCTGCAGGACACCTGGATGCGCCTGAGCACGCGCCGACACCGCCTGGACCCGGTGCAGAACCCCGCGGCATATCTGCTGCGCATGGCGATGAACACCGTGATCGACCGCCAGCGCGCCGACCATCGCCTGCTGAGCCTGGAAGAAGTGGATACGTTGATGGACATGGCCGATCCCGGCCCGGGGCCGGCACAGGCGGCCGAGCAGGAGATGGCGCTGGAAGACATGGTCGGCCTGCTGCAGCGGATGCCCGAGCGCCGCCGCCGGATACTGCTGGCGATCCGCGTGGACGGCCTGCAGCAGCGCGATGTGGCCGAGCACCTGGGCGTGTCGTTGCGGCTGGTGCAGCGTGAGCTGAAAGCCGCACAGGATTACCTGGCCGAACGCAGCGGGCAGGGACGGCAGGTGCGGTTCTGAGGCACGGCATCCGTCTACACTTTGACGCCGAGCAGAACCCCGCAGCGTGCGGGGACGGCAAGAGCCCTCATGGACGCTGACGATCAACCGCACCGCCCGCTCGACGCCGTGGAGCGCCAGGCCCACGCGTGGGTGGTGCGGTTGACCTCGGGCGAGGCCACGGCGGCCGATGCCAGGAAATTCCGCCAATGGTGCGAGGCCGATCCCGGCCATCGGCAGGCCTTTGCCCGCGCGAAGCGGCAATGGGAACAGGTACGCCTGGCCGGCGAGCAGCTGCCTGCCGCCGCACGCCAGCCGCAGGCGGCAACCCCGGCGCAACGCTGGAGCCGGCGCGCATTCCTGGGGGCGGCGGTGGCGGCACCTGCGAGCCTGGCCGTGGTGGCTGCGCTGCACCCGCCACTGGGCCTGTGGCCTTCGGTGACGGCGATGACCGCCGATTTCCATACCGGTACCGGCGAGCGGCTGCAGATTGCGCCGACGCCGCACCTGAAGATCGAACTGGATACGCAGAGCAGCCTGCGCCGGCGCAGTGATGCCCAGGGTGAAGGCTTCGAGCTGGTGCAGGGACAGGCGGCGATCGAGGCCGCTGCGGGAGCGCGCCTGGCGCTGTTCGCCGGGCCGGGTTGCCTGGTGGCCGACGAGGGCGCAGCACGCCTGGATGTGCGCAATACCGATGGCCAGGTGCGCGTGACCTGCCTGCGCGGCAGCGTGCGCATCGAGCATCCGCAAGGTCGCCTGCAGCTGCAGGCCGGCCAGCAGACGGTGTATGACGAGCGCCTCAGTGGCGTGGTGGCCGAAGCCGTGGCGGCCGAAGTCAGCGCGTGGACCGAAGGCATGCTGGTGTTCCGCCGCGCGCCACTGCGTGAGGTGGTGGCCGAGATCAACCGCTACCGGCGCGGCAAGGTGCTGCTGGGCGAATCCGCATTGGCGCGGGCGCCGGTCAGTGGTCGCTTCCGCATTGATGATCCGGATGCGGCGCTGGAGCAGCTCGGGCAGACGATGTCGCTCGGCCTGCGTCGCTTTCCCGGTGGAATTGCCGTCTTGGGGTAAGACCCTGGCTGCGCGCGACGCGCACGCCCGCTGCATGCATGGAGAGGCCAAGGATGCGCAACGAGACCATCGGTGTGTTGGATCTGCGCCGCAATCTGTCGGCGCTGCTGGAAACCACCCAGCGGCGGCCGCTGATGGTGCACCGCTATGGCGCGCCGTGGGTATGCGTGGTGTCCGACCCGCAGTGGCGGCAGCAGGCGGTGCTGCTGGAGTTCGAGCCACAGGACCATCCGTTGGCGATGCTGCTGCGGTTGCAGCGGCAGGCGCTGCCACTTTCGGAATCGGGAATGCTGCCTGCCGCTGCACTGGCACGTGCCTTGTTGCTGATGGCCATGCACGGCATCGAGGGTCTGGCGGCACTTCACGATCACGTGCGCTACCACCGGTTGTGGCACTGGTTCGTGGCCGCCAGCGATGCACAGATGGAGGGATGGCAGCTGCCACTGCTGCAGGCGGCGACGGCGGCGCTGCTGGATGACGCGGACGCGATGCACGCGCTGGCGGCATTCGCGCAGCGCAGCGACGTTGCCGTGCTGGCCCGGCGGTGTGGCGGAGAGGCGCCGCGCCTGGACCTGCAAGCCTGCAGGCGGATGACGTTGCGGTGACATTCCCGCGATGCTGCCACGCACTGCTCAACATCGCATTCGTGCTGTCGCTTCGGTTGCCTTGCTGACGTCTTCTGCAGAGTACGACGCTCCCGCGTCGCGGAGCGCAGGCGACGCCGATGAACGACAGTCGCAGGATCAGCATGCTGGAGCTGGACCGCCACCTGAGCCAGTCGCTGGAGCAGGCGCGGCACGCCCCAGTGAATGTGCAGCGCTATGGGCAGCCGTGGGTGTGGATGCTGTCCAGCGATGCCTGGGCTGATGCGGCAAGGTGGTCAGCGCTGGATGTCAGCGGCCATCCGTTGATGCTGCTGCGGCAGGCGCTGGACGCATGCCTGCAGCCGTGGCCTGAAGCCGCCTTGGCCACGCTTGCGCAGGAGAGCGCGGAGATGCGCATGGTGCAACGTGCGGTGCTGCTGATCGCGCTGTGCGCCCCTGGCAGCGTGCAGCGCCTGCACGACGATCTTCGCTATCACCAGGTGTACCGGCAATTCATCGGCTTCGATCATGGCATGGCCTGGTCGCCCCTGCAGTGCATGCGCCTGCTGCAGGCGTGTGCCGCGCCACTGCTGCAGCGCTGCGTGGAGGAAACGCTGGCGCGCGTTCCGTCTTCGCTGCTGGACGCTGCCTCCGTAGCGAACGCGCGCCGTGTGGGTGATCGGCTGCAGGAACGGCCGATTTCCGCAGGATGTTTATCGTACTGACACATGCGCCGCTGACCATGGGGCGGCGGTCTCTTCCAGGATGATGAGGGCGGAACAATGGCAACGCAGATGGGTGGTCGCAGGGCTCGGCAGCAAGGCTTCAGCCTGATCGAGATCATGGTGGTGGTGGTCATCATCGGCATTCTGGCTGCACTGATCGTGCCGCGGCTGATGGATCGCCCCGACCAGGCCCGCGTGGTGGCGGCACGCCAGGACATCGCCGCGCTGATGCAGGCCATGAAGCTGTACCGGTTGGACAATGGCCGTTATCCCAGCGCCGGGCAGGGCTTGCAGGGGTTGGTGAAGCCGCCGCAGGGCAGCGGCGCGATGCCGGTCACACCATACCTCGACCGCCTGCCGGATGACCCGTGGGGGCATCCCTACCAGTACCAGAACCCCGGCACGCACGGTGATATCGACGTGTTCTCGCTGGGGGCCGACAGCAAGCCCGGCGGTGAGGCTGGCAATGCGGACATCGGCTCCTGGCAGTTGTGAGGCCGAACAATGGCACGCCGGAAAAATCCAGGTACGTTTGCCCGCCAGCAGGGCATGGCGGTGATCGTGGCGATGCTGGTGGTGGCACTGGTGGCGGTGATCGCCACTGCACTGCTGACCCGTCAGGCAGCACAGTTGCGTGCGGTACGCAGCGATCAGCTGCGCATGCAGGTGCGCATGGCGGTAGATGCAACGCTGGAGCGCGCGGCGCAGCAGTTGCGTGACGACGCACGCGAGCAGTTGACCACCGTCGGCAACGGGCGCTGGGCACGGCCACTGCAGCTGCAGGCGCCACTGCCGGTGCACCTGCAGCTGGTGGACGCGCAGTCGAGGTTCAACCTGCGCACGCTGCTGGCTGACGGCCAACCTGCCGCAGAGGCACTGCGTGCGTTCACTTCGCTGTGTGTGGGGCAGGGGCTGCCCCGCGCGGCCTGTGCCAGCGTCGCAACGCAGGTCCAGTCGCGCCTGCGCGATGGCGATCGGCAGGCGCGTGCACCGTTGCCGCGTGAGTCGCTGATCGAGCAGGTGCTGGCAGGCGCCGATCCGGTGGCGATACAGGCACTGGCGCGGCGTACGGTGGTGCTGCCAGCGCAGACCCTGGTCAACGCCAATACAGGTGACATCGCCGTACTGCAGGCGGTTGCACCGGGGGTGGATGCCGGGCGCCTGCAGGCGCTGCTGGGCGAGCGCGATCGTGGCCACTGGCTGCTCAACCGCGGTGACATCGCCAACCGGCTGCAGCTGAGCAACGAACAGATGGCGCTGATGCCGCTGGGTATCCACAGCGAGTGGTTCCTGGCGGTAGGGCAGGTACAGGCAGACGGCGCATCGGTGGATTTCCGCGCATTGATCTGGCGCGAGTACCGTGACGACAGCGTGCGTGTGCAACGGGTATGGACAAGGATCGGTGCATGAGCCTGCAGCTGAGAGTGCGCCTGCCGGCGCTGGAACGATTGGATGGGGACAGCGCGGTTGAGTGGGCGCAGCTGCACAAGGACCGCGTGCTGGCCACGGGCAGCGACCCTCTGTCGACGCTGGGCCAGCGCTTTCCGCAGGCGAGGGTGCATGCGAGCCTTGATCCGCAGGACCTGATCCTGCTTGAGCTGCAGCTGCCGCCGCTGCCCGGGCGACGCCTGCAGGCGGCCCTGCAGGGTGAAGTGGAAGCGATGCTGCTGGATGATCTGCAGGAGGTGGCGCTGGGCCATGGCACCCAGGCGGTCGATGGCACGGTGGCGGTGGCGTGGCTTGGCCTGCAGGCGATTGCGCGCGTACAGCAGCAGCTGCAGGAGTGCGGGCTGCAGTTGCAGGCGCTGCACCCAACGCCCTTGCTGCTGCCGTGGACGGTCGGGCAGGCCACCCTGCAGCTGTGTGGTGAGCAGGTACTGGTCCGCTGTGGCCGTGATCGTGGCTTCGTGCAGTGGTGCGGTGGGCGTGACCTGGCCTCGGTGATGCAGGTGCTGGCCGTGCGCCTGCAGCAGGCCGGGGTGCAGGCAGTACAGTGGATCGATGCCGTGCCGCCCGCTTGGGCCGAGCGTCTGCCGGCCAGCGTGCTGACGCAGGCGGTGCAGTGCAGCGGTCCGCTGCCTGGCTGGTCACTGCCGTTGCCGGCCTCGCGTGCAGGTGCGCCACGCCTGGCCATCGGTCTTGCGCTGGCGGCGGCAGTGCTGGCTGCGCTGGGCCTGCAACTGCAGGTGTCGCGCTGGCACAGCGAGGGTGAAGCCTTGCAGCATGACATGGCGCGGCAGTTCAGCACGCACTTCCCCGAGATCGACGATGTGGTCGATCCGGTGGTGCAGGCGCGGCGGGCACTGGCGGTGCCGGCAGTGCCACGGGCACTTCCCGCCGTGCAGCAGCAGGTTGCCAGCGTGCTGCAGGCCATCCCCGAGTTGGCTGGCCAGGTCCGCAGCCTGCGCTATCAGCCGGGCCAGCTGGAGATGGAGCTTGATGCCGACGCGCAGGCCTTGGCCGAGGACGCGCAACGGCTGGAGCGCTGGCAGCAGGCGATGCAGGCACAGGGGTTGCAGCTTGCGCACGAAGCCGGTGGCCGCTTGCGGATCAGCCGCGGGACTGCGCCGTGACCACAGCGGAACTACGGCCGGCGGGCTTCGTGCGCGGACTGTCGCAGCGTTGGCAGCGGCTGGCGGCGCGCGAGCGCGCGATGCTGCTGTTGATGGCTGCGGCGATAGCGGCGGCCGCACTGTGGCTGGGCTGGCTGCAGCCGCTGCTTAAGCAGCGCAGCCATTGGCAGGCTGAGCTTCCACGGCTGCAGGCGCAGGCGGCAGCACTTGCACCGCTGCTGCGCGCCCGTGAACAACAGCAGCAGGCGCAAGGCCGGCGGCCGACACTTGCAGGCCTGCGCCAACAGATCACCGCTGCCGGCCTGGCGGGCGGCCTGCATATCGAAACGCGCGACGGGCGCTGGCACCTGCAGGTACGCAGTGTGCCCGCCGATGCGCTCTGGAACTGGCTGCTGCCTCTGCTGGCCGACCCGGCCATCGAACTGCAGCAACTGCAACTGCAACGGACAGGGGACGCGAACATGCCGGCGGCACGGATTTCCGGAAACATCGTGATGGCCGCCCAGGGCGGTGGCCATCCATGAAGGCGATGCGCAGCCTGGGCTGCAGCGCGGCATTGGCACTGGTGGTGGGCCTGGCCCATCTTCCGGCGCCGGCGCAGGCGCAGGACGCCAATGGCGAACCGGTGCAGCTGAACCTGGTGGACACCGATATCGGTGGGGTGCTGCGCATGGCGGCACGCTTCACCGGCCGCCAGTTCCTGGTCGACCCCCGGGTGAGCGGCAAGATGACCGTGGTCTCCGATGGGCCGGTCAGCCGCGTGCAGGCTTACCAGCTGCTGCTGGGTGCATTGCGCATGCGCGGTTTTGCCGTGGTTGAAAGCGGGGGCGTCAGCCGGGTGGTGCCGCAGGCCGATGCCAAGCTGCTGGGCGGCCGCGTTGGTGCCGGTGGCGCGGGCGGCGAAATAGCCACGCGCACGTTTTCCCTGCGCTACGAGAGTGCCGCGGCGCTGGTGGCGGTGCTGCGGCCGATGATCACCGCGGACAATCCGATCACCGCGAACCCCGGCAACAACACGCTGGTCATCACCGACTACGCCGACAACCTGGAGCGCATCGCGCGGGTCATCGCCAGCGTGGATACACCGGCCGGCATGGACACCGACGTGGTGAAGCTGCAGCAGGGCATTGCCGTGGACGTGGCGGCGATGGTGGCACCGCTGCTGGATGCGCAGGGCGCGGAGCCGGCGCAGAAGGTGGTGGTGATGGCCGACCCGCGCAGCAACAGCGTGCTGCTGCGTTCCAGCAGCCCGGGCCGCACGCGCCTGGCGCGGCAGCTGGTGGAGAAGCTGGACAAGGCCCAGGATGAGTCCGGCAACCTGCATGTGGTGTACCTGCGCAATGCGCAGGCCACTCAGCTGGCCGGGGTGCTGCGTGGCGTGGTGGCAGGGCAGAGCGATGCGCCGGCAATGGGCAGCAGCGCCGGCATCACTGCATTGCCGGGCGAGACCAGCCGCAATGCCAGCCCGCCGGCGCAGCCTGCACAGGGCAAGAACAAAGGGAATGCGCTGGAATCGCCGCGGCTTGATCCCGGCCGTCGCGAACCGACCGATGCCGGCAGCACCGGCTTCAGCCAGAACGGCATTTCGGTGCAGGCCGACATCGCCACCAACACCTTGCTGATCTCTGCCCCGGAGCCGGTGTACCGCAACCTGCGGCGGGTGATCGACCAGCTGGACCAGCGTCGGGCGCAGGTGCTGGTGGAGAGCCTGATCGTGGAGGTCAACCAGACCGACGCCGCCGAGCTGGGCGTGCAATGGATGCTGGGCAACGGCCGCACCTTCGGTGGCACCCATTTCGGCGGCACCACCGGTGGTAGTGGGCTGAACACCACCGCGCGCACCACACTCGACGTGCTGCCGAAGGACGGGCTGAACATCGGCGTGATCGACGGCACGATCAACCTGCCGGGCGTGGGCCAGATCCTCAACATGAAGGCACTGGCCAACGCACTGCAGAGCAAAGGCGGCGCCAACATCCTCTCCACGCCGAACCTGATGACGCTGGACAACGAGGCGGCCAGCATCATGGTCGGGCAGACCGTGCCCTTCGTCAGTGGCCGCTATGTGACCGATGGTGGTGGTGGCAGCAACAACCCGTTCCAGACCATCGAACGCGAGGACGTGGGCCTGAAGCTGCGGGTGCGCCCGCAGATTTCCGAGGGCGGCACGGTGAAGCTGGACATCTACCAGGAAGTCAGCAGCATCGATGCGCAGAGCTCGGGCAGCGCCGGCATCATCACCAACAAGCGCGCGCTGGACACCAGCGTGCTGCTGGACGATGGCCAGATCATGGTGCTCGGTGGGCTGCTGGAAGACAGCGTCAGTCATGGCCGTGATGCGGTGCCGGGCCTGGGCAAGATTCCAGTGCTGGGCGCACTGTTCCGCAGTGACACCCGCAAGCGCGCCAAGACCAACCTGATGGTGTTCCTGCGCCCGCACGTGGTGCGTGACCCGGCTGCCGGCCAGCGCCTGACCCGCGACCGCTACGACTACATGCGCAATGCACAGGCAGGCGCGCAGCCGGTGCAGAGCTGGGCATTGCCGGCGCTGTCGGCGCCGCAGCTGCCACCGCAGGACCTGTCGGTGCTGGGCCAGGGCAATGCACGCGATGGCCAGGGCCAGCCGCCGCAGAACGGCAGCCTTGCGGCGTTGTATCCGGCCAGCGAGGGCACTGTGCAGGTGGTGCAGTTCGCGCAGGGGCTGGATGCAGCGCGTGCCACGCAGGCCGTGGCACAGGTGCGCGCGCTTGGCCTGCAGGCCTATGCCGAAACCACGCCGGGCGAAACCGGACAGCGACTGCGGGTGCGGGTGGCACGCGACCCGGCCACGCTCGACCCGGCGCTGCAGCAGCTGCGCGGGCTGGGCTACACCCCGGAACTGGTCATCGGCCCATGAGCATGGCCACGCCGCCGCCAGCGCTGCCGTATGCCTGGGTGCGCAGCCACGGCGTGATGCTGGCCGAAGCAGGCGGCGCGCCGGTCCTGCTGGGAACTGCCGAGACCGCGGCCTGGGCGGTGGCCGAACTGCGCCGCCGGCACGGGCCGCTGCCGTTCCAGGTGCTGGATGCGGCGGCCTGGCAGCAGCGGTTGGGCGAGCAGTATCGTGACGGTGGCGATGCCGCTGCGGTGGTGGGCGCGGCCGAAAGTGAAGTCGATCTCGACCGGCTGATGCAGGACATGCCCGAGGTGACCGATCTGCTGGATGCACAGGACGACGCGCCGGTGATCCGCATGATCAACGCCCTGCTGGCACAGGCCGCGCGTGACGGTGCAAGCGATCTGCACATCGAACCTTTCGAAACCCATTCGGTGGTGCGCTACCGCGTCGATGGCACCCTGCGTGACATGGTGCAGCCACGACGTGCGTTGCACGCGGCGCTGGTCTCGCGCATCAAGATCATGGCCCACCTGGATATCGCCGAGAAGCGCCTGCCGCAGGATGGGCGCATTGCGATCCGCGTGGGGGGCCGGCCGCTGGATATCCGCGTCTCCACCGTGCCCACCGGGCACGGCGAACGGGCGGTGCTGCGCCTGCTGGAAAAGGATGCCGGGCGGTTGCAGCTGCAACGCCTCGGCATGGCCGACGATACGCTGGCCACCTTCACCGGATTGATCCGCCAGCCGCATGGCATCGTGCTGGTGACCGGGCCGACCGGCAGTGGCAAGACCACATCGCTGTATGCGGCACTGGGGCAGCTCGACAGCAGCACCAGCAACATCCTCACGGTGGAAGACCCGGTGGAGTACGACTTCGCCGGCATCGGCCAGATCCAGGTCAACGCGCGCATCGGCATGAGCTTCGGCACGGCATTGCGCGCGATCCTGCGCCAGGATCCGGACACCATCATGATCGGTGAGATCCGTGACCTGGAAACGGCGCAGATCGCGGTGCAGTCGTCGCTGACCGGTCACGGCGTGCTGGCATCGCTGCATACCAACGATGCGATTTCGGCGGTGACCCGACTGGCGGACATGGGCGTGGAGCCTTTCCTGCTCGCCTCATCGTTGCGTGGCGTGCTGGCGCAGCGGCTGGTGCGCAGGCTGTGCCTGCAGTGCCGGCGTGCCGAAGTGGATGCCGAGGGCCGCACCGTGTGGCGGGCCGTAGGCTGCCCCGCCTGTGCGAACAGCGGCTACCGTGGGCGCACCGGTATCCACGAACTGTTCGTGGTGGATGAGCGCGTGCGGGCACTGATCCATGAAGGGCAGGGCGAACCCGCGCTGCGCGAGGCCGCGCGGCGCGCCGGCATGCGCACCCTGCGCCAGGACGGGCAGCGCTGGGTCGACAGCGGGGTGACCACGCTGGAGGAGATCCTGCGCGTGACCGGCGACGATTGAGGCGCGCATGGCACTGTTCGACTACCAGGCCGCCAACGCACAGGGGCGCATCGAGAAGGGGCAGCTGGACGCGGACAGCGCGCGCGGCGTGCGCCAGCAACTGCGCGGGCGTGGGCTGACACCGGTACAGGTATCAGCCGCACGCAATGCCGGCAGTGGCTGGGGCACGCGCAGGCTGTCGGCCAGCGAACTGGCCTGGGCCACGCGGCAACTTGCCAGCCTGCTGGCCGCCAGCCTGCCGCTGGAAAGCGCGTTGAGCGCGGTGATCGAACAGGCCGAACGCCCGCACGTTGCACAGGCACTCACTGCGGTGCGTGCCGATGTGCGCGCCGGCCAACGGTTGACCGTGGCGCTGGCGGCGCGGCCGCGCGACTTTCCTGCGATCTATCGTGCCCTGGTGGGTGCGGGCGAAGATTCCGGCGATCTGGCGCGGGTGATGGAGCGCCTAGCCGACTACATCGAAGAACGCAATGCACTGCAGGCCAAGGTGCTGACGGCATTCATCTACCCGGCAGCGATCAGCCTGGTGTCGGTGGCGATCGTGATCTTCCTGCTCAGCTACGTGGTTCCCCAGGTAGTGACTGCGTTCGTGCAGGCGCGCCAGACGCTGCCGATGCTGACCCAGGTGATGCTGGCGGCCAGTGCGTTCGTACGCGCGTGGGGTGCATGGACGGGGATCGGTATCGGCGCGTTGGTGGTGGGCTGGCGGCTGGCCCTGCGGCGGCCGAATCTTCGCCTGCGCTGGGACACCCTGCTGCTGCGCGTACCGATGGTGGGTCGCTTCGTGCTGGGCGTGAACAGCGCACGCTTCGCATCGACACTGGCGATCCTGCTTGATGCCGGTGTGCCCTTGCTGCGCGCACTGGACGCCGCACGGCAGACACTGGGCAATGCGCTGCTGGCGCGCTGTGCCGCTGATGTGGCCGCACGCGTGCGCGAAGGTACTTCGCTTGGCGCTGCGCTGAAGGTGCAGAAAGTGTATCCGCCGATCCTGGTGCATCTGGTGGCCAGTGGCGAGAAGACCGGTTCATTGGCGCCGTTGCTCGACCGCGCTGCACAGACCATCTCGCGCGAGATCGAACGCCGCGCGATGGCACTCACTGCATTGCTGGAGCCCACGATGATCCTGGTGATGGGGGGCGTGGTGCTGACCATCGTGCTGGCCGTGCTGATGCCGATCATGGAAATGAACCAGCTGGTGCAGTGACGTGCATCCACGCATGGCGTGGATCTACTGAAACCCCGTTTCTCCACACAATCCTCCACACCTTTTTTCGATCTTCCACAGGTTTCTTAAGCGGCCTGTCATCGGCGACGACCAGCATGTCCCTGTCGCCGCAGAGTGGGCTGGGAGGCCCTCGGCGGCAGCAGGCGTGTAGTGACCGTTCCTCCCTTGGTGTTTCACCTTCGCAGTAAACCCTTCAGGAGAAGATCATGAACAAGTACAAGACCCTGGCCGCGCTGGTTGCTACCGCGCTGCTCGCCACTGCCGGTGCCGCTTCGGCGCAGACCGTTACCGGTGGTGGCGCTTCGCTGCCGGCCGACCTCTACAAGGGTCAGGCGGACAGCATCCTGCCGAGCAACTTCAGCTACGCCGTGACCGGTTCGGGCACTGGTAAGAAGGCCTTCCTGCAGAATGATTCGCAGCTGTTCTCGACCACCGGCACCGTGCACTTTGCCGGCAGCGACTCGGTGTTGAGCTCGACCGAACTGAGCACCTACACCACCAACTACAACCAGACCAGCAATGCCAACCGCTATGGCAACCTGATCCAGGTGCCGTCGGTGGCTACCTCGGTGACCATTCCGTTCAACAAGGCCGGCTCGGCGGTTGACCTGAGCGTGGCACAGATCTGCGGTGTGTTCTCCGGTGCGATCACCGACTGGTCGACCATCGATGCCAACCGTAGTGGCCCGATCCAGGTGGTCTACCGTCCGGAAAGCAGCGGCACCAGCGAGATGTTCACCCGCTTCCTGACCGCCGCCTGTGCGCCGGAAGTGGCTGCCACTTCGAACCTGGTCGATGGCAAGTTCGCCATCAAGTCGACCTTTGCCGATCTGTACAAGCGTGATGCCAACAACAACCTGCCGGCTTTCCTTGTGGCCGCGCCGGCCACCGGTGGCACCTCGCTGTACAACGCCGTGTACGCGCAGGCCGGTCGCATCGGCTATGTGGGTCCGGACGTGATCCCGAGCCTGACCGATGCCACCAAGGTTGCAAAGGTCAAGGGCTTCTCGCCGGACCAGGTGAGCGTGCAGGCCACCCTGGAAACCGTCGCGCCGCCGACCGGCACCGCTGCCGAGAACCCGGCCAACTGGGTGCCGGTGTTCGGCAATCCGTCGGCTGGCTATCCGATCGCCGGCTACACCAACCTGGTCATCGGCCAGTGCTACAAGGATTCGACCGTCGCCAACAGCCTGCGTGGCTTCCTGATGCGCCACTACGCCACTGACTACACCGCCACCCCGGCGCTGGTGGCCCATGCCAAGGCGATCACTGACCACGGTTTCATCCCGCTGACCAAGGCTTGGCGCGATGCGATCCGCAACCGCTTCGTGCTCGCCGGCAACGCCGCTGGCCTGAACAACCCGAGCACCTGCGCTGGCATCGGCCGTCCGCTGTAATCGCGCCCGTTGGTTGCAATCTGTGTTGACCGACGCCGGCCCCTTGGGCCGGCGTCTCCTTTTCGGCGACGGTGCGGGCCGGTGCAGCGCATTGCTGTCGGCTTCATGTCACGTGAACCGTCTATCAGTGGCAGGGCATGCGTTGCGCGTGCCTCCCGATCGCTGCCGCAGCTGCGGCCCACCAGGTTGATGAGGTTCCGATGTCGCTCCCGCACACGTCCGCTGTTCATTCGGCCGCGCCGATGCGCCGCAACCACCCGATGGCCTGGGCCATCGCGGTGGCATTGGGAACCCTGGCTGCCCCCGCCAGCCATGCGCAACAGGCATTCAGCCCGGGCTGGTTCGCCGACCGCGGCGCGGCGCAGGGTGCGGCCGCACAGAGTGGGCGCATGCCCAATGGCGTGCCCATCCAGTTCCAGTTGCCCGCGCAGCAGCAGGACGCCGCGCGGCAGAAGCTGCAGCAGTCGATCGACAACCTGGGTACCGCGGCGCAGGCGATCGCCCTGCAGCAACGCATGCAGGAACAGGCCCGGCAGTCGCGTCGCGAGGCCGGCTTCGTGGTGGCCGATGGATTGGGCAAGGATGGACTGAAGGTCGATGAGAACCCCCTGACGCGCGGCTGGGTGAATGCGCGCGAGGCGATCCAGTCGCAGGGCAGCGATGGCCGCGTACAGGTCAGCATCGAGCAGACTGCGGACCAGGCGATCCTGAACTGGGAAACCTTCAACATCGGTGGCAACACCACCCTGAACTTCCTGCAGAACCCCGACTGGGCGGTGTTGAACCGGGTCAACGACCCCAACGCGCGGCCCAGCCAGATCCTGGGCCAGCTGAAGGCCAACGGCACGGTGTTCGTTGCCAACCGCAACGGCGTGGTGTTCGGCAACAACAGCCAGGTCAACGTCCGCAACCTGGTTGCTGCTGCTGCACGCATCAGCGACGCGCAGTTCCGTGACAACGGCCTGTACAGCGCCGACACGAGCACCTCGGCCCTCACCGATGCAGTGGGCAAGGTCATGGTTGAACGTGGCGCGCGCATCACCACGCATGAACCAACCAGCGCAACGCGTGGCGGCGGCTATGTGTTGCTGGCCGGCCACAGTGTGGAGAACGCTGGCCAGATCGAGACGCGCAAGGGCCAGGTCCAGCTGGCGGCCGGCGACAGCTTCGTGATCCGCCGTGGCGTGGGTACTGCGGCCAATACCGCTTCGACCACACGCGGCAACGAAATCGCGCCGCGCCTGGTCAACGACAGTAGTGCCGGCAGCGTCCGCAATACTGGCCTGCTGCTGGCCCGCGAGGGCGACATCACCCTGGCCGGACGCAGCGTCGAGCAGGCAGGTGTGGCCGTGGCCAGCACCACGCTGGGCCAACGCGGCACCGTGCACCTGCTGGCCTCGGCCAGTGACACCCGGGCCAAGGTCACCTTGGCCGAAGGCTCGACGACAGCGGTGCTGATCGAAGACGATGGCAAGGCCAGCGCGCTGGATACCCAGCGCGATGCACTGCTGAAGGAGTCGGCCGAACAGGATGCGCTTCGTGCAGCGTCGCGGACGACGACCTTCGACAATCTGTCCCTGCACAGCGATCGGCGCGACCAGTCGCGGGTGGAGATCGTTTCCGGGGGCGACATCCATTTCCAGGGCAACTCGCTGACGGTGGCTACCGGCGGCCAGGTGATCGCCGATGCCGGTCGCCGCAGCCAGCTGGACAACGGCGCGCGTGTGGATGTCTCCGGCGCGGTAGGTGTGCATATGGCTATGGAAAGCAACAACGTACAGGTCAAGGTGCAGGGCAATGAACTGCGCGATTCGCCCGACAACCGCGACAGCGGCAAGCTGACCAGCAGCGAAGTATGGATCGACCGCCGGCAGCTGATCCACGTGCCGGCGGGCACCGGCGGCCACGAAGGCGATCGCTGGTATGCCGCCGGGGGCCTGCTGGAGGTGGGCGGCTATCTGGACAACCAGGGCCACTCCATCAGCGAATGGGCTGCGCAGGGCGGCACCGTGTTGCTGGGCGGCAGCGAGGTGGTCGCGGCCGCGGGCTCGCGGATCAATCTGGCAGGCGGCAGTCTGGATGTGCAGAGCGGGGCGATACAGCAGAGCTGGTTGCGCGGCATCGATGGGCAGGTATACCTGCTGGACGACGCGCCGGCGGAGATGCTGTTCGATGGCCTGTACAAGGGCTACGAGGTGAAGCAGGAGCGCTGGGGTGTCACCGAGGCGTTCCGCAATCCCATCGTTTTCGCTGCGCAGCGGACTGACAGCGGCTACACCGTCGGCCGCGATGCCGGGCGCCTTGTAGTGTCCGCGCCGACTGCGGTGCTGGACGGCCAGGTGGAGACCACCACCTTCCAGGGCGCGCAGCAGGGGCGACGGCCGGATGCTGCGTTGGAAGGCTATGCGCAGGCGCAGACGGCGGTGGCGCGCAACGCAGGGCTGTATCTGGGGCGCTATGACGCCCAGGGTCGCAACGGCGTGTTCGATTCGGACGTGCATGTGCGCGGCGCGACGACAGGGACAGCGACAGCGGGTGTGTCGCTGCAGTCGCCGATCGTCAGTGAGCGGCGCAATACGGTCTGGCTGGATGCCGGACTGGTCAACGCGCAGCAGTGGGGCTCCATGGACCTCGCCAGCGCAGGCAGCGTCGCGGTCGATGCACCGCTGGCGCTGCAGGCGGGCGGCGCGCTCAACCTGATCGGCAGCACGGTGAACGTGGCCGGTGACATCCGCATTGTCGGTGGCCAGCTGCAGGTGGGCAATCTGCTGGACGTGCTGGGGCGGCCGACAGCGCTGCTGCGCGATGGCCGCGCCAGCGTCGCCATCGCCGACGGTACCCGCATCGATCTTGCCGGTGGCTGGAGCAATGCATCGTTCGGTGCCGGGCAGGACAGTGGCCGTGCGTGGACCGACGGTGGCAGCCTGCGCCTGCAGAGCAGCCATGACGTCACTGTGGGCAGCCGGGTGGCCGTCGATGTCGACGCCGGTGCTGCGCTGGACATGCAGGGCAAGGGCCGCATCGGCAAGGGCGGAGGCGTGAGCCTGCAGGCCAACACTGCCGAGGTGGCTACCGACGGCAGTGGTCGCGTGCGATTGGGTGAAGGCAGCTATTTCAGCGGCCGTGGCGAGGGCGGCGGCACGTTCGCGCTGGGTACCGGAGGCAAGGCGGTCGTCGGCGCAGCGGAGCAGGACGTGACGGTGCTGCAGCTTGACACCGCGTTGTTCGGCAGTGGTTTCGCGCAGTACGACATCAACGCGCACCAGGGCCTGGACGTCGCCGACGGTACCCAGCTGGTCGCGCGCATGCCGGGTCTGCGCCTGGCTGAAGACGCACGCACGGCGCGGGATCGTGCCTCCGCGCTGCAGCCGTGGTCGGCACCGTTGTATGCCGCCGATCCGCAGAGTGGGCGCATCCGGCAGCGCAGCGGGGCCAGCATCACCCTGCGCTCGGACCGCAACAGCGTGGGCGGCGACCTGCGGGTGGGCCGCGATGCGCGGGTCGCCGTTGATCCGGGCCAGGCGATCACCCTGCTCGGTGCGGGCAACATCGACGTGGAGGGCACGCTGCAGGCACGCGGCGGCCGCATCAGCATCGACGATGTGCGCCCGGACACGGCGCTGTACGCCGGCCAGCGCAGCGAGCGTACCTGGCGGATCGGTGACGGTGCGGTACTGGACGCCAGCGCTGATTCGGTTTCGATGGTCGATGCTGCTGGCCGCCTGCGCGGCCAGGTGCAGACGGGTGGGCGCATCGAGATCGGTGGCGCGCTCGACTGGGAGACGTCGGCCTTCGTCGACAACCGGCCGCCGGAAGCCTTCGTCGTAGTCGAACGCGGTGCACGCCTGGACGCGCGCGGTGCCTCGGCCGAGCTGGATATTGATGGACAGGGCCGTACCCGGGTCGACAGCGACGGCGGCCAGATAGTGCTGCGTTCGGCCAATGCGCTGTACCTGCACGGGGCGATGGATGCGGCGGCCGGTGGCAGTGGGGCGCGTGGTGGCACCCTGGGCCTCGCCTTTGGCGGCAGCGTGCATGCACGCGGAGCAACCGAGGAGGTGTTGCGCGAACGGGCGATCAGGCTCAGCCAGCAGACTGCGGCCGAGACGGCGTTGCCAGCGCGGCTGGACTATGGGCATGCCGCACTGTCGGTGCAGCAGATCCAGGCCGGCGGATTCGACAATCTCTCGGTCTTCGGCGACCTCCGCACGCTCGGCAATGTCGACCTGCGCATGGCCGAGTCCCTGCGCATCTATGGGCAGGGGCAGTCCAGCCTGGGCGTGGCCGCAGGCGCAAGCGCAAGTACGCCCAGCGCGATCTCGCTGTCGGCACCGTATGTGCGCTTGGCGCAGGCGCGCTGGAAGCAGTTGTCGGGCGAGAGCCTGCAGTTCACCCAGGGTGCGGTGTCAGCGACTGCGGGCGATCATGCGCTGGCGGTCAATGGCGATCTCATCGATCTTCGCGATGTCACCTGGCTGCCCAGTTTCGACCATCTTTCGTTGAACAGCCGCAGTGATGTACGCCTTCTTTCCAGCATCGCCAGCAACGCGGCGGTCAGTTCGCTGCTGGCACCGGGCTCGATCGACCTGACCGCGGCGCGCCTGTATCCGACGTTCGGGGCGGTGGGCCGGATGGTGGCGGGTGCATCGGCGCAGACCGTGGACACCGTCGACTACTGGGCGAACCCGGATGCGGTGCTGCGCATCCAGGGCAACGGCACGGCATCGGGTGTCCCTGCATCGGCGTTCGGTTCGCTGCGACTGGTGGCCGCTACCGTGCAGCAGGGCGGTGCGGTGTGGGCGCCGATGGGAACACTGCAACTGGGTGGTCTGGCCGTGGGCGGTACTGCCGGCGGGCGGGTGGAACTGCTGCCCGGCAGCATCACCTCCACCAGCGGTGCCGGCCTGGCGCTGCCCTATGGCGGTACCGCCGATGGCGTCAACTGGCGGATCGGCAGCCGAAGCGTGGATTCCTTGACCGCTGGTGGCATCAGCTCGATGGGCGTCACCCTGAAAGCCAACCAAGTGAACGTGAGCCCGGACGCGCTGCTGGACATGTCCGGTGGCGGCGACCTGACCGGTGCAGCATTCATCTCCGGGCGGGGCGGTTCGGTGGACGTACTGCGCACCGCGTTGGCCGATGCCAATCCCCGCTATGCGTTCAGTGCCTCGGGCAACCCGGTGTATGCCATCGTGCCCGGCTATACGGGCGCGTTCGCGCCCACCAGCACCGACGGCTTCGCCGCGCCCGGTATCGGTCAGCAGATCACCGTGCCGGCGGGTGTTCCCGGATTGCCAGCGGGTACCTACACCCTGCTGCCGGCCAACTTCGCCCTGCAGCCCGGTGCGTTCCGTGTCGAGCTTGGCGCGACCGGTGCGTCCGGCGTCTCCCGGCCGCTGCAGACCGGCACCGGCACCTGGCGTGTGTCCGGCCACCAGCGTGGCGATCTGGGCGGCGTGGAATCGCCACTTCTGACCGACCTGCTGTTGACACCGGCGGCGGTGGTGCGGCGGCATTCGGGTTACAACGAAACCAGCTACAACGCCTTCGTGCAGGCAACGGCCGACCGCCGCGGCGAATCGCGCGGCTGGCAGACCATCGATGCGCTGGGCCTGACCCTGGCGCTGGGCGAGGGCGCCGGACGCCAGGGCGCGGCGGCAATCGACTTCGCCGGTACCGCGCGGTTTGCCGCCGCCAACGACAAGGGACGGGGCGGCACCCTGGTTGCTTCGATGGCCAACCCGGCCATCGGCACGCTGGAGATCATCGGTGCGGACGGCGTTGCGCAGGCGCCCGATCGCGGCGTGACCTTCACCGACCAGGCACTCAATGCGTTCCAGCCCGCGCGCATGGTGATCGGTGGTCAGATCAACCAGGCGGCGTCGCAGGTGGCAGTGACCGGCCAGGCCCGCAGCGTGGCGATCCGTTCCGGGGCCACGCTGCAGGCGCCGGAAGTCCTGGTGGCAGCAGCCTCCGGTGGCAGTGGCATCCTGGTCGAAGCCGGGGCGACCGTGGACACATTGCCCTACGCACGCGCTGGTGGCGACGCCGTCGACACGCTGCCCTACCAGGTCACGGGCGGCCTGCTGGCGGTGTCCAACCAGCGGCTGAACCTGATCACCGGTTCCACAGGCGTTGCCGCCGGCCCGGTGGCGATCGATATCGGCGGTTGCCAGGACGCGTGCGAGGGACAAGCGCGCCTGGTGTCCGACGGCAGCATCGCCGTCGCCACCGACGGCACCCTGCAACTGCGCGATTCGGCCAGCTACGGCACGCGCCAGCTGGGCGTCAGCATGGCTGCATTGAACCTGGGCAGCGCCGAAGCCATCGCACAGGCGGCAGCAGCGGGTGCACTGCCCGCCGGCATGACCATGAACCAGATGGTGCTGCAGCAACTGTTGCGTGGCAACGTGGCTACCGGCGCACCTGCGCTGGACACGCTGAGCCTGGTGGCGCGCGATTCGGTGAATGTGTTCGGCAGCGTCGACCTGGATGCGCGCGACAGCGCCACCGGCGTTGGCAGCCTGCGCACGCTGGTGCTGGGTGCGCAGGCGATCCACGGCTATGGGAACGCCAGCGACCGTGCGCGCATCCTGGTGGATACGCTGGTGTGGGATGGTGCGCTGGCGGCCACGCAGGCCACGGGCAGCAACGTGGCCGTGCCGCCGTCAGAGCCGATGGTGGATCGCTTGGGCGACGGCCAGCTGGATATCGTCACGCGCACCCTGACGCTGGGGCGTGCGCCGTACAGCAGGCCCAGCTCCGAGGTCGCGGCCAACCGCCAGGTACTTGGCTTCAGCGCGTTGAACCTCGGGGCTTCGGAACAGATGGTGTTCTCGGCGAAGGGAACACTGGATGTGTACCAGCAGCGCGGCGAGTACCTGGCAGACAAGGGCTGGCAGTACAGCGGCGGCAGCGTGGCCATCAGCACGCCCCTGCTGACCGCCGACCCCGGCGCGCAGCTGGCCCTGCGCACCGGCGGCAGCTTCGCCCTGCATGGAGGCAACGGCAAGGCCGGTGGTGATGCGCTGGGCAGCGAACTCAGCATCGACGCCGATCGCATCCTGCTGGACAGCACGATTGCGCTGGCCTCCGGCCGCCTGTCGGCCAGTGCACGCCAGGGCATCGGCGTGGGTGCGCATGCGGCGCTGGATCTGGCGGGTCGTAAGGTCAGCCTGTTCGACGTGGACAAATACAGCTGGGGCGGCGATGTGCTGCTGTCCAGCGACAGTGGCGGGGTGACCACCGATGCCGCCTCGCGCATCGATGTGTCGGCGCGCAACAACCGCGGTGGACGATTGACGGTCAATGCCCTGGCCGGTCGCGCGGATCTGGCCGGACGTGTGGACGGCGCGGCCAGCGGCCGCTACGACGCCGGTGGCACCGTGGTGCCCTACGACGCGGGCGAACTGGTGGTGCGTGCACGCCAGCTGCAGGATTTCGCAGGGTTGAACCAGCGGCTGAACAGCAGCGGCGTGACCGGCGCGCGCACCTTCCAGATCGGCGAGGGTGACCTGCAGATCGACGACGAGGTGAAGGCGCGACGGGTGGACATCAGCGTGGACAAGGGCAGCCTGACCGTGGCCGGGCGCATCGACGCCAGCGGCGAGCAGGTCGGCAGCATCCGCCTGTACGCCCGCGACGCGCTGCAGGTGAACGGCACGCTCGACGCGCATGGCAGTGGCCTGCGCGTGGACAGCTACGGCAAGATCATCGACAGCCCCAACCGGGCGACGGTCGAACTGGGCAGCGCGGCGGGCCAGGTCGGCATCGGCGCCGGCGCCGCCATCGACCTGCGTGCCGGCAGCGGCGTCGCCGTGGGCAGCCAGCCCGGGCAGAACGATGGCGCTGCGCGCGGTACGCTGAAAATCGATGTGCCGCGGATCGGCACCGATGACGCGGCCATTGCCGTTGCCGACGGTGTGCGCATCACCGGTGCGGCCGACATCCAGGTCAACGGCGTGCGCCGCTATGACGATGCACCGCTGGCCTCCAGCGTGGATGTGCACGGCAACCGGCCGCAGGTGGTCACCCAGCAGTGGCTGGACCAGATCGTCGATCCGGACAACCGCACGTGGATGGACGGGGCGCTGGCCAATGCCGATCTGCAGCAGCGCACCACAGCGCTTGGCAGCCACCGCCTGCGTCCGGGTGTGCAGGTGGTGGCGCGCCGTAGTGCGGACAACCCCGGCGGCGACCTGACCGTTTCCGGTGACATCGACCTGTCCGGTTATCGCTACGGTCCCGATGCCGACCGTCTCGATCCGGCGCGGCGCGGGTTTGGCGAATCGGCCTCGCTGGTGCTTCGGGCCGAAGGCAACATCAACATCCATGGCAGTATCAACGATGGCTTCGCGCCACCGCCCGCCAACCCGGATGAAGCCGGCTGGGAACTGATCGAGGGTCGCAGCAGTGGTGCCGCCAGCACACCGTTCGGTGGCGGCCTGGTGGTGCCGGTGGACGGCGTACAGCTGCAGCCGGGTACCGAATTCCCGGCGGGCACCACGCTGAACTATGCGGTGCCGGTGGAATCGGCCGTGCTGCCAGCCGGTACCGTGCTGCCCGCAGCGATGACACTGGCCGACAGCCTGCGACTGCCTGCCGGCACCGTGCTCGGTGCGGCGGTTACCACCCGTGATGGGCAGACCTTCGCCGCCGGCACCCTGCTTGACCAGCCGTTGCAGCTGGAGGCGGGCGCGCGCCTGGGCGGCGGCTTCCGTCTTCGCAGCAGCGTGCAGATGGCCGCACAGGAGTGGCCCGCCGGTGCCGTGCTGCCGATCGCGTTGCGCCTGGCACGCGCGGTGGACCTGAAAGTAGGCGCATACATTCCCTCCATGACCAAGGTGGAGCTGGCCGGCGATGCACCGGTGAAGCTGCGACCTGCCGATGCCAATGGCAACCAGGGCCGCAACTGGGCGCTGGCGCCGATGCTGGCGGAAGGCACGACGTCGTGGGACCTGACCGCTGTGGCCGGCGCGGACAGCGACGCTGCCGATCCGCGCACGCGTCGCTGGGGCAGTGACGGCAGCGTGGTGCTGGCCGATACCCATCAGGGATCGGTGGGCACGGTGAAGACCGAGATCATTTTCGTCGGCGACCGCGTGCTGACCGAGCAGGCCTCGCTGGACTGGATGGGGGACACCTCCTATGCCGGCCGCCCGATCGCCGAACTGGCCGATATCTTCGGTTACACCGAAGAGGAGTTCTGCGCACTGGCAGACGGTTACTGCGGCCCCGCGCCGCGGCAGGTGGCCGCACAGGGCTCGCTGGATTTCTGGGGCGATGAATCCTACGTCGGCACGTCGGCCAAGGACTTCGCGGCGATCTTCGGCATGACCGAAGACGAGTTCTGCGGATCGGCACCCACCTATTGCTTCGGCGGAGGCACGCAGACCGAGGTGACCACCTACGGCAAGCGCCCCGGCACACCCGCGTGGAGCGTGCTGCGCACCGGCAAGGGAGATCTGGAACTGCTGGCGGCCGGCGACGTGGTGATGAAATCAGGATTCGGCGTCTACACCGCAGGGACACCCACCTCGCTCGGCAACGGTCGTGATGCGGACTTCAATTCGCCGCGTGCGCCGGCACCCTGGAACAGCGCTGTGCTCGGCAAGGGCGTGGTGCCAGGCAGCTACGACGCTGCACTGGCGGGCTACCAGGCATGGTATCCGGACCATGGTGGCAACCTGCGCGTGGAGGCCGGGCGAGACATCGTCGGCGACGTGTGGACCGCGCGCGCCGAGTCGGGCAGCACCGACCGGGACATGGCCCTGCATGGCAGTGCCGCAGTGGGCAACTGGCTCTGGCGGCAAGGCACGGGCAGCACCACCGGGGTGACGCCGGTACCGACCAGCTGGTGGGTGAACTTCGGCACCTACACCAACGTCTCGGCCACCGCAGGCAGCACGCCGCGGATGGTGGGTTTCACCGGTTTCGGTACGCTCGGTGGCGGCAATCTCACGCTCGACGCCGGCCGCAACGCCGGTGTGCGCGAGGCGATGGGCGATGCCCTGGGGTTCATGACCGCACCGCACTCGGGTGCGATCGTTGCCGCGGTCGGTTCCACCGGACGGGTCAGTGATGGCCAGCTGTACCTGACCGGCGGTGGCGATCTGCGCTTGCGCACCGGGGGTGTGCTGAATCCGGAGCTGACGGCCACGTTCTCCAGCCTCAACACCGCCAGGGCAGCGCAGGACCTCGATCTCAACGGCACCTTCAGCAACCTGCGGGGCAGCCTGCTGCTGGAGGCCGGTCGCATCGGTGGCATGGGCGTGACGCTGGAGAACTACGGCACACTCGGTCGCCAGCGTGCGGCCGATCTGTTCGCCGCCGACAGTGCACGTGCGATGGGCGGTCCGGTGCTGGTGCTGGGCGATGCCACGGCATCGCTGCAGGCGCGCGGTGACGTAGTGCTGGGTGGTGTTGGCGATGCTGGCCGGGTAGCGGTGGCGAACTACAGCGGTGTGACCCAAGACAACGGCAGCCGCGCCGCCGGCACCACGTGGTTCTCGCTGTGGACCGCATCCACCGCCGTGGACCTTTTCAGCGCTGGAGGCGATCTTTCGCCGGGCGTGGTCGGACCCCTGAATCTCAACGGCAGCAACCTCGGCGCCGAGCAGGTGCAGCTGCAAGCCGGCGGGCGCGATCTACTGCAGTACTGGCTCTATCCTTCGCGGTTCAGCGCGGTTGCCGCACAGGGCAACATCACCTTCGACCGCCTTAGCATGCAGGACAACACCCAGGACGTACTGCTGCTGGCACCCTCGGCCAGTGGTCGCCTGGATGTACTGGCCGGCGGCGGCATCTTCGCCCAGCCGGGCGCCACCCAGATCGCGCGTTCGGCCGCGGATACACGTATGCCGGGGCCGTTCGATCCAGCCTTCATGGCCCAGGTGGGCGATGGCAACGGCAACCTCACCCGGCCGCACCACAATCTGTCGGTGGATGGCCATTCGGCGACGCCGGAGGCGGCATTACCTCTGTTCGCGTTCGGTCCCAATACACCGTTGTCGAATCTGCCGGGTGCACTATCGCCCAGCCGCTTCTATGCCGTGGGCGGCGACATCATCGGCCTGCAATCGGGTGCGCAGCGTACCTTGGATCGTTCCGGCAGCCAGCGCACGCAGTTTGCTCTGTTCGAGGCGGCCGGTGCGGTGCAGATGCGCGCCGGGCGCGACATCCTGGGTGTTTCGCTGACCGCCCTGAACAGCACAGCCACCGATGTTTCGGTGGTGGACGCAGGGCGCGACATCGTACACCTGGATGCCGTGGTGGCCGGTCCCGGCAATCTGGAGGTCAGTGCGGGTCGTCAGCTGCGGCAGGAGGACGTGGGCAGCATCGTGACGCTGGGCGGTATCGTGCAGGGCGATGCCCGCTCGGGGGCGAGTGTCGGCCTGACCGCCGGCAACCAGCAGATCGACTTCGCCGCACTGCGCGCGCGCTATCTCGACCCGGCCAACCTCGCCGATCCAGCGCAGTCGCTGGCGGCGCAGCCGGGCAAGGCGGTGAAGATCTATGACAAGGAACTGAAGCAGTGGCTGCAGCAGCGCTTCGGTACCTCCAGCGAAGGCTCGGATGCACTGGCCGCGTTCGACGCGTTGCCGAAGGAACAGCAGCGCATCTTCCTGCGCGAGGTCTACTACGCCGAGCTGCGCGAAGGTGGTCGTGAGTACACCCATGCGGAAGGGCCGCGTTTCGGTTCCTACCTGCGCGGTCGCGAAGCGATCGCCACGCTGATGCCGGACAAGGATGCCAATGGTGCAACGATCAACCGTACTGGCGATATCGTGATGTATGGCGGCTCCGGTGTGCGCACCGAAGCGGGTGGCAACATCGAGCTGATGGCGCCAGGCGGGCAGATCGTGGTGGGCGTGCAGGGCGTGGTGCCTCCGGCCAGCGCGGGCCTGGTCACCCAGGGCCAGGGCGACATCCGTCTGTTCAGCCAGGACAGCGTGCTGCTGGGCCTGTCGCGGGTGATGACCACCTTTGGTGGTGACATCCTGGCGTGGTCCGAGCAGGGCGACATCAACGCCGGCCGTGGCTCGCAGACCACGCTGCTGTACACCCCGCCGCGTCGGGTCTACGACACCTGGGGCAACGTGATCCTGTCGCCGCAGGCACCGGCCAGCGGCGCCGGCATTGCAACGTTGAACCCGATCGCCGAAGTGGCGCCGGGCGATGTCGACCTGATCGCGCCGCTGGGCACCATCGATGCCGGCGAGGCGGGTATCCGCGTGTCGGGCAACATCAACCTGGCGGCACTGCAGGTGCTCAACGCCGCCAATATCCAGGTGCAGGGCGACAGCAAGGGCCTGCCGGTACTGGCCTCGGTGAACGTCAACGCGCTCGCGTCGGCAAGCGCTGCGGCCAACAGCGCCAGCCAGGCCGCACAGGACGTGATGCGCAAGAGCCAGGACGATGCGCGGCGCAACCAGCCGTCGGTGATCAGCGTGCAGATCCTGGGCTTCGGCAGTGCCAGCAGCAGCATCGATCCGCCAACGCGCGGAAACACGGCCGCCGCCACGGGCTACGACGTCAACAGCGCCTTCCAGTTCCCGCAGGCCCGGGCAGACGCGGGCAAGCAGCAGGTGCAGTAGATCCATGCCATGCGTGGATGGAGGAACGGTGCGGACCAAGGACCGCACCCACTACGCGCAGAACACAGGATCGGGCCAGCTGCCAGGGAACGGTGGCGGCCCCAGCCAGGACGGCACCGAGGGCACGGAGCAGCCATCAGCGGTGAGGACCACCGACACGGCGCCGCCGGGCGCGGGACAGCGCCCGGCGGCATGCGTGGACGCCTCTCGGTAGATCAACGCCATGCGTGGATGGCTGGGTCAGCTTCAGTGCCGACCAACGGTCGGCACCCACCAGAGCAGGCCTGGCAGCAGAAGCAGGCCTGGCAGCAGATCCACGCCATGCGTGGATGCTCCTCTCAGAGCGCCAACACCCGCCGATAATTCAACGGCCCGCGCCCATCACGCAACCCCAACCGCAACTCCAGACCGGTCGCCGGCAAAACCTCCCCCTGGCTCGGCAGCATCGCCCAACCCACCCCTGGCTGCCACGCCCGCACCTCGAAGCGCTGCACATCACGCGCCACCAGCAGCCCGCGCGTCGGCTCGGGCGCCGGCAGCGGATAGTGATCGGAAGGCGCACCGCTGGCACGCCACAACGTGCTGCCCTGCCGCCACCAGCGAACGCGCTGCCACCGCAGCCCATCACTGCCGACGCTGCGGGTGATCTCCAGCGTGAAGCCACCATCGGGGTGGCGCTCACTGGTCAACGACGGCGGCAGCAGCCGCGCGGGTTGATCGGCCGGCCGCACCGCGCCGTTCATCAGCGCATCGTCAGCGCGCATCTCGATATCGCGCTGGAACTGCTGCAGCACCCGCATCGCCGTGCTGGTCTCGGCATCCGCCTGGCGCAGGCGCTGGTCCGTATTGGCAACGCTGTCCAGTGCGCGCCAGCAGATCACCGCAAGCACGCCCATGATGGTGATGGCGATCATCACCTCGATCAGGGTGAAACCGCCCGCCGCGCGTTTCATGGCGCCGGCGTCCACGGCAGCTGCAGGCGTGTCAGCGATTGTTTCGGTGCATCTTCGGCCACCACGCTCAGCTCCAGCTGCGGTTGCCCGTCGGCGCCACTGCCCAGGTGCTGCTGCACCAGGAAGCGGGTGCGCCCCTGCAGGCACAGCAGGCGCGCATCGCTGGGTGGCTGTGCGGACAGACGCAGCTCCTGCCAGCGGTCCTGCGCGCACAGCAGGGCCAGCCGGCGGTCCCGCAGGCGCGACTGGTCATCGGTCGCCACCGCCACCGAGCGCATCACCGCTGCCAGCGCGATGGCCACGATGGCCAACGCGATCAGCACCTCGATCAACGTGAATCCGTGTTGCTGCCGCTTCACTGCATGACCTGCAATTGTCCACTGCCATCATCACGAAGACGCAGTCGACGACCGTCCAGCGACAACGCCAGCTCCCACGGCACACCAATCCATTCGGGGCTCAGCTCGATGGCGGCCGTGGGTTGCACGGTGATGCCACGGGTCTGCCACTGCTGGGGGCGCAGCAGGTCATCGCGCCGCAGCTCGACCCAGCCCTGGCTGTCGCGGCGGCTGAAGCGGTAGCCCTCCGCAGTGGCCTGCCAGCGGATCGGCCGACCATCGATGCGAGCTTCGTCGCGAGCGACCTGCAGGCGCTGCGCCAGCCGCTCGGATTCCTGCCGCAGCTGCCGCGCGGGGTCGAGCAGGCTGCCCAGGCCGAGGCCGATACCCGCCGTGCAGATGCCGATGATGACCAGCACCACCATCAGTTCGATCAGGGTGAAACCGCGTGGCCTGCGTTGCATCGCACATCGCCTCCCGTCCTTGCCGATACCTGCCAGCGTAGGCGCGGATGATGAAACAAAAGCGTCAGCGTCAGCTGCTAGCGTGGCCGCACAGGAACCTGGCGAAGGTGCGGAACATGGACGGCAGGCGTTGGGATCGCAATCGCACGTTGACCCTGCTGGCGGCCATGCTGCTGCTGACCGTGGCGGGATACTGGAGCATGGCCCTGTTCATGGCGCCGGTTCGCATTGGCGCCGCCACAGTGCGGGTCGCCGTACCCGCTGCCCCGGCCTTCGACGACGCAGCGAGCGCGCCGCTGGTACGGCTGCTTTCGCCAGGTGCAGTACAGACCGAGGTGACCGTGCTGGGGGTGATGGCAGGGCGGCAGGCGCCACTGGCATTGCTGTCGGTGGATGGGGCACCTGCCCAGGCCTATGCGCCGGGCCAGCGGCTGGGTCCATCCACCGTACTGGCCTCAATCAGCGCCAACGTGGTGGAACTGCAGCAGGCAGGGCAGGCGCGTTCGCTGCCCGTGCCCGGACTGCCGCCGCTGCCCACCGATGGCATCGTTCCCGCCGCCGTGGGGCGGCACTGAACACGGCTCAGCGCGCTGGACGCTGCGGCACCACCGAACGCCCGAATGCATCACCCATGCGCTGCCGCGTGCCCTCCAGGTTGTACTGCAGCAACTGGTTGCCGGGCTTGCGCATCAGGCGTTCGGCTTCGGGAAGGTTGGGGCGGCCGGCCGTGCCTGCTGCCGGTGCCAGCTTGCGTTGCAGGCAGTCCCAGGCGGGGATGCGCTCGCCGTTGACCTGTACTTCGATGCATGGCGCTGCTTCTGCCTGTTTGGCAGCCTGCTCAGCCCGCGCCCAGGGCGCAGCCAGAGCCAGAACCAACGCCACACAGAGGGCAGGGCGGTTTGGTGTAGCCAGGGTGGCGTGCATCTTGAATCTCCCGAGGCAGCAGGCGCTTTGCAATGAAGACGTGT
Organism: Stenotrophomonas sp. 01N47; assembly: GCF_056399165.1. Lineage (NCBI taxonomy): Bacteria > Pseudomonadati > Pseudomonadota > Gammaproteobacteria > Lysobacterales > Lysobacteraceae > Stenotrophomonas > Stenotrophomonas sp. 01N47. Next base: position 347,759 of record NZ_JBFTQU010000001.1, on the reverse strand, counting down.
GCCAGGCGAAGTGTCCGCCTGCGCCTGTTTCAGCATCGTCAACAGATGACAGTGCTGTCACAAAACTGTTGGCGGTTTTGACGCGGCCTGCACGTCCTGTTGGTAGACCCACGCGCCGCTCCCTGGCCACTCCCTTCGATACGACGCGATGCCTTCGATGACTCCCGTTCCGTGCCGTGCCGTTCGCCTTCCGCTGCGCCTGCATCCTTTGCTGCTGGCCCTGTCGTCGTTGCCATTTCCAGCGCTCGCGCAGGACGCCGCACCAGCGTCCACGGTGAACATCAACGAGTACATCGTGCGCGGCAACACCGTGCTTGATGCGCGCCAGATCGAACGTGCAGTCGAACCGTTCCTCGGCCCCGGCAGGACGCTGGCCGATGTCGAGAAGGCACGCGATGCAGTCAACGCGCTGTACCAGCAGGGCGGCTACCAATCGGTCTATGTGGAGCTGCCCGAGCAGCAGGTCAACGCAGGCGTGGTGCTGCTGAAGGTGCAGCAGACGCCCATTGGCCAGCTGCGCGTGGTCGGTGCCCGCCATGACTCACCCGAGCGCATCCGCGAACGGGTACCGGCATTGGCTGAAGGGCGCGTGCCCGACTTCGACCAGGCACAGAAGGAACTGACGGCACTGAACGAAGGGGGCCGCCGCCAGGTGCTGCCGCTGGTACGCGAAGGCCAGGTGCCCGGCACCATGGATGTGGACCTGCAGGTAGAAGAAAAGTCACCTTGGCGTGCCAGTGCAGCGCTCAACAACGACCACAGCGCCGATACCGAGAAGCTGCGCCTGAGTGCATCGCTGGCCCACGACAACCTGTGGCGGCGAGGACACAGCGCGAGCATCGGCGTGTTCATCGCGCCGGAAGACACCGACCAGGCAAAGGTGTTCTCCGCGTCCTACACGGTCCCCTTCGAGGGCACGCCGTGGAGCCTGGAAGCATCGGGCTACAAGTCCGACAGCCGCGTACTCAATGCCGGCGGGCAAGGCGGCGCAGGCACGGGCACCGGCACCAACGTGATCGGCAACGGTCATTCGATCGGTCTCAAGCTCAACTACCGCCTGCCGGGCAGCAGCGCTTGGTGGCGCCAGCTCAGCCTCGGCGTGGACTTCAAGGACACCGAAGAAGACACGCAGATGGGCAAGGACAGCCTGAAAACGCCGTTGAAGTACGCGCCGGTCACCCTGGCCTTCGTCGGCGTGCGCCAGGGCGAGAACGATCAGCTGAGCATCAACACGCAGCTGGTGGCGGGAACCCGGCGTCTATTCGGTTACGGCAGCAACGCCACTGATTTCGGTCAGAAGCGCTACTGGGCCGATCCGAGTTTCGTGGCGTTCAAGGCCGATGTCTCCAACACGCACACCTTCGGCAACGACTGGCAGTGGTATGCGCGTGGCTCGCTGCAGGCGACCGACGCGCCGCTGGTCTCGGCCGAACAGTTCGCCGCCGGCGGCATGTACACCGTGCGTGGCTACCTGTCGGCCGAAGCAATCGGCGACTACGGTGGCCTGGTCAACCTGGAATGGCGCACCCCGGCGTGGTCGCTGTGGAGCGGTACCGACCTGCGGCTGTACAGCTTCGCCGACGCGGCCTACCTGCGCCTGCGTCAGCCGCTGCCGGAACAGCGCGACAAATACAACCTGGCGTCGGTCGGGCTGGGCGCGCAGCTGCGCCTGGGCGAACACCTGCAGCTGCGCCTGGACTACGCCTGGCCCTACGCCGATGGCCCGGTCACGCGCAAGGACGACCCGCGGCTGCATTTCAACATCAGCACCAGCTACTGACCCTTCCCTTGAGATGCGTTCTCCGGAGACCTTTTGCATGGACCGTCTGCTTTCCCGAATGTTGCTGCTGTTGGCTGCGCTGATCGCGCTGCCCGCCGCCGCGGCCGATGCCAACTGGTGGCAGGCCGAATGGAAGTACCGCAAGCCGATCACCGTCGACGCAGGCCCACAGGGCGCGGGGTTGACCGGCAACCCCGGGCGTACGCCGCTGCTGCTGCGCCTGCATACCGGCAACTTCGGCTTTGATGGCACCCAGGAGGGTGGCAACGACCTGCGTTTCGTTTCTGCCGACGGTCGCACCGTGCTGGCCCATCAGATCGAGCAGTTCGACCCGAACTTGGGCCTGGCCCTGGTCTGGGTGGACGTTCCGGTACTGACTGCCAGCGCGCCGCAGACGATCTGGATGTACTACGGCAACGCGAAGGCGCCGGCCAGCGGCAATGGCCAGCAGGTGTTCGATCCGGACTACACGCTGGTCTACCACTTTGCCGAAGCCAATGCACCTGCGCGTGATACCACGGCCTACGGCAACACGGCCGGGGCGGTAGTGCCTGCGGCGGAAAGTACGGTGATCGGGCGGGGCGTGCAGCTGGGCGCTGGTCCACTGCCGCTGCCGGCCAGCGCTTCGCTGGCACAGGAAGGGGGCGCGCCGCTCACCGTTTCGGCCTGGATCAAACCGGGCGCGCTGACCACTGCGCAGGCGCTCTATGCCCGACGCGATGGTACTGCCGAGCTGGTGATGGGCATCGACAACCGCGTGCCGTTCGTGCAGCTCAATGGTCAACGCAGCACCCCGGCGCAACCGATCCCGGAAGGACAGTGGGCGCATCTCGCGCTTACCGCCGAGAAGGGGGCGCTGCAGCTGTATCTGAACGGTCGCGTGGTGGCCCAGCTCAGTGGTGAGCTGCCGGCATTGACCACCGCAGCGGTGGTGGGTGCCGACGCACCGGGTGCGACGCAGCCGCTGGCCAACTTCGATGGTGCGCTGGATGAACTGCGGATCTCACGCGTGGCGCGCCCGGCGGCGCTGCTGCTGGCCGATGCCACCGCACAGGGCGCCGACTCGCGCCTGATCAGCTACGGTGCCGACGAGCAATCGGCCGGGCAGAGCCACTTCGCCTTCATCCTCAAGGCCATGCCGTTCGACGCCTGGGTGGTGGTTGCCATCCTCGGCCTGATGATGCTGTTGTCGTGGGCGATCATGATTGCCAAGAGCCGTCATTTCGGCCGCACCAGCAAGGCCAATGCAGTGTTCACCGAGAGCTTCAGCAAGCTCTCCGGCGTGCCGCTGCGCACCTTGTCCGAGATGGATCGGCAGGGCAAGGTGCCGACGGCGATGCACGACGGCTCGCTGTGGCGCATCTACCAGGTGGCCATCGATGAAATGCAGCAGCGCCATCAGCGCGACGGCAACTCCGGCTATCTGAGCGCGGCCACCATCGCCGCCATCCGCGCGTCGATGGATGCGGTGATGGTGCGCGAACAGGAAGCAATGGCACGGCGCATGAACTGGCTGTCGACCACCATCGAAGGCGCGCCGTATGTGGGTCTGTTCGGCACTGTGATCGGCATCATGCTGGTGTTCGTGGTGGCGGCGATGGCCGGTGCGGTGGACATCAACTCGGTGGCGCCGGGCATGGCGGCAGCGCTGCTGTGTACCGCCGCCGGCCTGGGCGTCGCGATCCCGGCACTGTTCGGCTACAACTGGCTGGGCGCACGCGCCGAAGCCATCGGCGCCGACATGGCGGTGTTCATCGACGAGTTCGCCGCCCGCCTGGCCGAAGAGCAGGACGGGCGCGGCCCGGCCGCGGTCCAGGGCTGAGGGACCGGCCATGGCCTACAAGGCGAAGTTCGGCATCAAGAAACGCGAGAAGGGCATCAACGTGACGCCCTTCGTCGACGTGCTGCTGGTGGTGCTGGTGATCTTCATCCTGACCAGCAACGCCTCCATTCCCGGCATCGAGGTCAACCTGCCGAAGGCCAGCAACAGCACCGCACTGGAGAAGCCCAAGACCAAGGCGATCACCATCGACCCCAGCGGCCAGGTGTTCCTGGATGCGTACCCGGTGACGATGACCGAGCTGGAGGACCGCCTGCGTACCGAACGTGCGACCTCGCCGGATTTCCCGGTGATCGTGCGCGGTGATGCGCAGGTGCAGTACGCGCGCGTGGTCGAGGTGCTGGACCTGCTGCGGCGGCTGGAGCTGGCCCAGGTCGGCTTGGTCACCGGCAAGGCGCAGGGCTGAGGCATGGCCGGCCATCGACCACCCCTGCAGGAGCCTGGTACGCGCGGACGCCAGTTGCTGGCGACGATCGCGCTGGTGCTGGCGGCGCTGCTGGTACTGGGTGTTGCCCTGTGGTGGCTGCTGTTCAAGGACACCGCCAGCACGCGTCGGCCGGTGGTGCAGCCGCCGATGCTGGCGTTGCCACCACCGCCGCCGCCGCCACCGCCACCGGAAAAACCGCCCGAGCCAGAGACGCCGCCGGAAGAGACCGTGCCTGAGCCGGAACCGCTGGACCAGCCAACGCCGGCCGAAGAGCCGACGCCGACGCCGGACAACGCCGACCCGGTAACCATGGACGCCGATGCACAGGCAGGCGGAGACAGCTTCGGCATCCAGTCGGGCAGCGGCGATGGCTCGTCCGGTGTCGGCCGTGGCGGTGCCGGCAATGCCAGCTATGGCCGCTACCTGGGTTATCTGATGCAACAGGCGATTTCGCGCGATGCGCGGGTCAAGCGTCTGGCGTTCCAGCTGCAGGTGAATGTGTGGCTGGCGCCCGATGGCCGGCTGGAGAAGGTCGAGCTGGTGCGTGGCAGCGGTAACGAGGAGGCCGACGTGGCCGTGCTCGATGCGCTGCGGCAGATCGGCAAAGTCGACCAGATGCCACCGGCGTCGCTGGATTTCCCCGCGCGCGTGCTGATCCAGGGGCGCCGTCCCGGCGCTTGACCGATGACTTCCGTGATTTCCCTTCTTTCGATGAGAACCGTGATGAACGACCACGACCGCGCTCGAACCGCATCCCGCCGCCCGCGGCCGGCCCGACGGGCGCTGCTGTGCTGCGCCGTACTGCTCAGCCTGGCCGTGCCGGCCAGTGCGATGGCTGCCGAAACCACCATGGTCAAGCTGATCAGGGGCCTGATCGCCAGTGGCGCGCTCAAGCCCGAAGACGGTCAGGCCCTGCTGGTCCAGGCCGAGGCCGAGGCGGCGGCTGCGCAAGGCGGCACTGCGGGCAGCGCCGCCAGCAGCGGTGGCGTGGCGCTGGAAGCCGGCGACGTACGTGTGCCGTACGTGCCGCAGAGCGTGCGTGATGGCATCCGCGATGAAGTGCGCCAGGACGTGATGGCGCAGGCCAAAGCCGAGGGCTGGGCCGCGCCCAACGAAGTGGCCGAGTGGACCAAGCGCATCAAGGTCACCGGTGACATGCGCGTGCGCAGCGAGTCGCGCTTCTACTCCGAGCGCAACAGCGACATCGAGACCAACTGGGCCTCGGTGAATGCCGGCAGCGGTTTCGATACCAACAACAACACCAACCTGCAGCTGCCGCCGCTGCTCAACACCCGCCAGGACCGCCGCAACCTGTGGCGCATCCGTGCACGGCTGGGCATCGAAGCGATGATCGGCGAGCACACCAGCGCAGGCGTGCGCCTGGCCAGCGGCAGCAGCAACGGGCCGGTGTCCACCACCGAACAGCTTGGCGGCGGCCTGGGCAAGAAGGACGTGTGGCTGGACCAGGCATGGCTGGCCTACAGTCGGGCCGACTGGGTGACGGTGCGCGGCGGACGCTTCGGCAATCCGTTCTGGACCAGCGACACGCTGTTCTCCAACGACCTGAACTTCGATGGCCTGGCGGCCAATCTCAGGTACGACATCGCTGATGACGTCGGCCTGTTCGGCAACCTGGCGGTGGTGCCGTTGGAGTACACCTCCGACAGCGCTCCCAGCCAGAGCCGGGTGAAGACGCCCAACGAGAACAAGTGGCTGTCCGGTGCACAGGTGGGGGTGAACTGGCGCTTCAACGATGACAACAGCCTGCGCGCGGCGCTGGGCTACTACGATTTCAAGAACATCAGCGGCCGCCTGTCGTCGCCGTGCGCGCTGTATGCAGGCGCCGTTGGCTGCGATACCGACTGGTCGCGGCCGGCATTCATGCAGAAGGGCAACACCCTCATGCTGATCCGCGACATCGCCCGCAATCCGCTGGATCCGGCCAACACGCCCACGCCGCAGTACGTGGGCCTGGCCTCGGCATTCCGTCTGGCGACCTTCAACCTGCGCTGGGATACACAGCTTGCGCAGGACATCGGCATGCGCCTGGACGCGGACTACATCCGCAACCTCGCCTATGACAAGCAGGCCATGTTCGCCCGGGCCAACAACGGCATCGTCAACAACTATGGCGCCGGTGGCACTGCCAGCATCGATACCTTCCGCAGCGGCGACACCGCCTGGATGCTGCAGGCCACCTTCGGTGCCACCGAGCTGAAGGAGAAGGGCCAGTGGCAGGCCCTGCTGGGCTACAAGCGGATCGAGGCCGATGCGCTGCCCGACGCCTACAACGATCCGAACTTCCACCTGGGCGGCACCAATGCGCGCGGCTACTACGTCGGCGGTGCCTATGCGCTGGATGCGCGCAGCTGGATCAGCGGCAAGTGGATGGCGGCCAAGGAAGTGTCGGGCCCGCCGTTGTCGATCGACGTTTTCCAGCTGGAGTTCAACACCGGTTTCTGATCGGACAGCGTGACCGCAGTCACGACAGGCGTGGCGGGGGCGCGGCGATGCGCCCGTCTAAGGAAGGAAGACCACGCGTTGCACAAAGGAGGAGTGGATGAGCCGTCGCAAGCTGTTCGAGAGTTCCGAGCCCGCCGCACAGACACTGGGCATCGGGCCGGCCTATGTCTCGGTGGAGGGGTTGCGCCAGCACCTGGCCGAATTCCTGCTGTATGCAGGGCGCCCGGTCGTCATCATGCGCGGGCGCAGCGAGGTCGGCTATTTCCTGCCGGCACGCTGCTGGCGCCAGCGCGAGGATGATCCGCTGGCTGCCGCTGCCGCCGATCAGCTGCTCGATGCCGCCGGCTTCCAGGCCGAAGACATCCAGCAGGTCGAACAGGAGTTCAACGCCATGCGCCAGCGCACCGTGCTGCATTCACGGCGTTGAAGGGCCAGTAGATCCACGCCATGCGTGGATGCGTTTATCCGACCGCCCCGCGCTCGCTGGTGATCCGTGCACCCTCGCGCATCACCAGCGTCACCGGGGTCTTTTCCACCACCTCCAGCAGGCGCTGCCACTGCGCATCACTCAGCTCGGCGGTGGCATGCAGCACACGGTGCACATGGAAGCGCCCGTCCGCATCGCGTTCGGAACGCAGCTCGGCGTGGAACTCGCCCAGCTCCCAGCCCTTGCGCTGGGCATACATGCGCAGGGTGATGGCGGTACACGCGGCCAACGAGGCCAGGTACAGGTCGAACGGGGCAAAGCCCTTGCCCTGGCCACCGAGCGAGGCGGGCTCATCGGTCGCAACATCGAAATGGCCGTTGCTGATGTGGTGCAGGTAGTTGTCGGCGGTCGAAACAATGCGTGCGTAGGCCATGGAAATCCCTGGTTGTAGAGCCGAACCATGCTCGGCTGCAGGAGAAGGCGGCGCCAGCCGGAGCCGGAGCCGCCACGGAATCACTCCGTACGATCGTACGAGAACTGGATACCCGCCGTACCACCGGTTTCGATGAAGAGATTCATGAAGGCCGGCACCGTCTCCGCCCGTGCCCAGTCGCGCTGCAGTTCGCAGAACAGCTGCGTCACGCTGATCAACTGGCCACCAGCCTGTTCGATGCGGCGCAGCGCGGCATCATGCGCGGCCAGCGAGGTGCCGCCCACCGCATCGACCACCACGTAGACTTCATAGCCTTCCTTCAGCGCATCCAGTGCCGGGAAGGTGAGGCAGGCTTCGGTCCACAGCGCGGTCATGATCAGTTTCCTGCGGCCGGTCGCTGTCACCGCCTTGCGGAACTCGACGTCTTCCCAGGAATTGATGGTGGTGCGGTCGTAGGTCGGGTAGTCGCCCAGCACCTTGCGCAGCTGCGGGATCGGCGGCTTGTTCAGGCCGGTCTGCACGTTCACGGTCGAATGCACGATCGGCAGGCCGTAGGCGACCGCCGCCTTGGCGGTGCCGACAATGTTGTTGACCAGCAGCTGGCGGTCCATCGATGCGATGGAGTTCACCTGTACCGGCTGGTAGTCGATGATGATGAAGGCGGAATTCTGCGGCGTCAGCAGGTGGTCGCTGACGGGGTCACGGATCGGTTCACTGGCCATGAGGGTGTCCTGGTCGGGGTTGGCTTGCGGTGGAGCCGGTGGCGTGCCGGCAGGCGGAAATCGCCGTGGATGCAGTGGGCTCAGCTGCGCTGCGAATCCAGCTGCTCGTGGTTCTTCTGCACGTCCTGCGCCTTCTGGTAGCTCTCGATCAGCAACTGGTAGTTGGGGAAGATCTGCGTGTAGATCGCAGCCCACTGCTGGGCGTCCTCACGGTTCCAGGTGCGTTGGATTTCCGAGGCGACCGCAGCGGTATCCATCGGCACCACGCCGGCCTGCACCACGCGCGCCAAGGTGATTTCCTCGGCCATCTTCGAGTAGGTGCCGGAGGCATCGACCACCGCGAACACCTGGTATCCGTCGGCGACGGCGGCAATGGAGGGGAAGGCCATGCATACGCTGGTGATGGTGCCGGCGATGATCAGCTGCTTGCGGCCGGTGGCCTTCACCGCGGCGACGAACTCGGGGTTGTCCCACGCATTGATCTCGCCGCGGCGTGCCACGTACTGCGCATGTGGTGCGGCGTCGTGGATCTCCGGGATCAGCGGACCGTTCGGTCCCTGCGGTACCGACGCGGTGGTGATCACCGGCATCTTCGCCAGCGTTGCCATCTTCGCCAGTGCGGTGGCGTGCGCGCGCACGGAGGTGAACGGCATGTCACCGATGGTCTGGAACAGGCCACTCTGGTGGTCGATCAGCAGCATCGCGGCGTTATCCGGGTCGATCACCGGGCGGGCGCCGTTGAAGTTGGCGGGGGTACTCATGGTCAGTTTCCTGGGTAGGGGGCGAAAGCCCGGAATGCGGCGGGCCGGTTGCCCGCCGCAAGGCACTGGATCAGTGCGCGATCTGGCCGAAGCGGCCGCCGTTGAAATCCTTCACGGCCTGGCTGATCTCGGCCTGGGTGTTCATCACGAACGGCCCATAGCCCACCACCGGCTCGTCGATCGGTTCGCCGCTGAGCAGCAGCACCGTGGCGTCGCTGTCGGCGTCGATGAACACGTCTTCGCCGCTGCGGTCGAAGGTCACCAGCTGTGCTTCGCCGACTGCCTGGCCGCCGTTGATCCGCACCGTGCCCTTCAGCACCACCAGCGCCAGGGTGCGGCCATCGGCCACCGGCAATTCGGCGTGCTGGCCCTGCAGCAGGCGGATGTCCCACACATCCATGGGGGTATGGGTACGTGCCGGTCCAGCATGGCCATCGAATGCCCCGGCGATGACGCGCACGCGGCCGGCACCGTCGGGCAAGGCCACCGAAGGAATCTGCGCATCGAGCAGGGTCTGGTAGCCCGGCGCACCCATCTTGTCCTTGGCCGGCAGGTTCACCCACAGCTGCACCATGTCCAGCGTGCCGCCGCGCTTGCTGAATTCCGGCGTGTGGAATTCCTCATGGAGGATGCCGGACGCAGCGGTCATCCACTGCACGTCACCCGGGCCGATGGTGCCGCCGGCGCCGGTCGAGTCGCGATGGGCGACTTCGCCTTCGTAGACAATGGTGACGGTCTCGAAGCCGCGGTGCGGATGCTGGCCGACCCCGCGCGGGGTTTCGCTGGGCGGGAAGCTGTACGGCCCGGCGTAGTCCAGCAGCAGGAACGGGCTCAGGTGCTGGCCATGGGTGTTGTAGGAGAACATCGAACGGGCGGGGAAGCCGTCGCCCACCCAATGCGGGCGGGGGGCGCTGTAGGTACCGGTGACACGCTTCATGGCGATCTCCTGACCGGGGCAACCGGTCGCTGTTTTTCGTTGCGGAGACGATATCGCCGTGACAATGGCCCCGGTAGTGGGCAGAATTTGCCGTCATAGTCCTATTTTGTGAACGATGAAGGCCCGGCAAGGGCCGCAGGAGATCGTCCCGTGTTCATCGCCGACATCCGCCGCTGCGACCTCAACGACCTCTTCTACTTCGCCATGGTGGTCGAGCATGGCGGCTTCTCGCAGGCAGGGCGTGCACTTGCCATGCCCAAGTCCAAGCTCAGCCGCCGCATTGCCTTGCTGGAGGAACGGCTGGGGGTCCGTCTGATCCAACGTTCCACCCGCCGCTTTTCGGTCACCGAGATCGGCCAGGACTACTACCGGCACTGCAAGGCGATGCTGGTGGAGGCCGAAGCCGCCGAGGAGGCCATCGCGCTGTCACGCGCCGAGCCACGGGGTACTCTGCGGCTGGCCTGTCCGATCGCACTGCTGCACGCGCGCATTGGCGACATGCTGGCCGACTTCCTGGCCCTGCATCCGCAGGTGACCCTGCAACTGGATGCCACCAACCGTCGCGTGGACGTGGTGGGCGAGGGCGTGGACGTGGCCATCCGTGTGCGCCCGCCACCCTTGGAAGACAGTGATCTGGTGGTGCGCGTGCTGGCCCGTCGCGTCTGGTGCACCGCTGCCAGTCCGACCCTGCTCAAGCGCCTGGGTACGCCGAAGGTGCCGGCCGATCTGGCGATGATGCCGACCGTGGACCTGGCATCGCCAGCACAGGTGCATGCCTGGGAATACGCCGGGCCAGAGGAGGTGACGGCCAGCGTGCACCACCGCCCGCGGCTGGTCAGCGATGACATGATCGCCCTGCGCAGTGCGGCAGTGGCCGGTGTCGGCGTGCTGATGCTGCCGCGGATGATGATCACCGACGAACTGGCCAGCGGCGCGCTGGTGCCGATCCTGCCGCAGTGGCAGCCCAGGCATGGCATCGTGCATGCCGTGTTCCCCTCGCGGCGCGGCCTGCTGCCGGCGGTGCGCGCGTTGATCGACTACCTGGCCGAGCGCTTCGATGCGCTGCAGGAACCGTAGGCAACACATCCACGCAATGCATGGATGAGGTTCGGGGATTCGCTTGCCGCGCATCGCCGCGCGGCCCACAATCCACGTCCGGACCGTCGCCATCACGCCCATCATTCCCCGGTCCGGCCTTGGCACTTATGTCTCCCAATGCCCTGGCGCTGATCGAGCTGTTGATCCGCGAGCGCCGTGCGTTGTCCCGCTTCATTGCCCGCTACCTCGACCCGGCCAGTACCGAGGACACGCTGCAGAACCTTTATCTGAAGGCCAGCAGCGTGCCCGGCGACCCGCCGATCCTGGAACCGCGCGGGTATCTGTACCGCATGGCTTATCACCACGCGCTCAACCGCAGCCAGGCCGACGCACGCGAACGGCGGGCGATGGCGGAGTACGCGAGCGACCTGGCCGATGCCAGCAATGATGGCGAGGCGCAGGCGCTGGACCAGGCGCAGCTGCGCGAGATCAGCCAGACCATCCTGGCGCTGCCGCCACAGGTGCGCGAGTGCTTCGTGCTCAACCGCTACCTTGGCCTGAGCGAGCGCGAGATCGCCCTGCGCCTGGGTATTTCCAAGAGTGTGGTGGGCAAGTACGTGCTGCGCGCGGCCCTGCTCATCCAGCAACAGCAGCGGGGAAGCCGCGCATGACCTGCAGGTGCCGTGGGCAGATGCCGCTCGCCGTTGTCTCAACTGTAAGGCGCACCCATTGGTGGTGCCGCAGGCCACAATCATGACTACGTCCATACCCTCGCCGCGTCAGGCCAGGCAGGCGTTGCGCTGGGTGATACGGTGCAATGCGGGCCGGTTGCCGGAGCGCCAGCAACGCGCCCTGCAACGCTGGCTGCAGGCCGATCCCCGGCATGCCGATGCCTGGCGCCAGCAGCAGGCCTTCTGGCAGGGCCTGGACGCTGCCGGTCCGGATGTCCTGGCTGCGCTTCCGGAACTGACTGCCGAACCCGCGCTGCGGCCGCTGCCGCCGCGTCGTCGACTGCCTTGGCTGCTGGCCAGTGCGGCGGTGCTGCTGCTTTCGGTGACAGCGGCGCCGCACGCGTGGCTGCTGGTCCGCAGCGATGTGCGCAGCGGCAACGCGCCGCGCACTGTGCAGCTGCAGGATGGCAGCACTGCCATATTGGATGCAGGCAGTGCGCTGTCGCTTGATTTCAGCGCCGGCCAGCGCCGCCTGCAGTTGCTGCTTGGCAGCGCCTGGTTCCAGGTCGCGCACGAAGCACGACCGTTCCGGGTGGAGGCCGGCGGTGGCGAGATCCGTGACATCGGCACGGCATTCAGCGTTGCCTTGCAGGATGCCGTGGTGACCACCGAGGTCAGCCAGGGTGAAGTCGAGATCCGGCCGGGTCATGTCGCCGCGCAGCGGTTGCAGGCCGGGCAGGCACGCGCGTTCCGTGATGGCCGCTGGCTGCAGCCGCTGCAGCTGACCGATGTGGAGGCCATCGCACCGTGGCGACGCGGCGAGATCGTCATTGATGATCTGCCTGCGCAACAGGCGATCGAGCGCCTTGCCCGCTATCGGCGTGCGCCGGTCTGGGTTCTGCGCGGGCAGGGCGCGCAGGTGGCGGTGAGCGGCTTGTTCCATCTGCAGCAGCCGGATGCGGCGATTGCCGCCGTGGCCCAGCAGGCCGGTCTGCGCAGCCAGCGCCTGCCGGGCGGCGCGTTGTTGCTGTGGTGATGCCACGGGGGTAGCGGGTGGGTTCATCCACGCATGGCGTGGATCTACTGGGGTGCATGGTAGATCCACGCCATGCGTGGATGATCTGTCGATCAACAAAAAAACCGTGGGCAGATCCGATCCCACCTTGTCTCTAGTGGTATAGCCAGAGCGAAACCGCGTTTCTTCTCAAGCCAACCGAACCGCGTGCACCCGATGTGCGCACGGTCCCGCCACCTTGAGGAGTCACCGTTCATGCCGTTCCCGGCATCCGCCCGTCATCGCCGCGCCACCATCCTCGCCCTGGCCATCGCCACGGCACTGGTTCCCTTTGCTTGGGCGCCGACCGCCCGCGCCCAGGCCGCTACTACGTCCGTGCGCGCGTATGCCATTCCCGAACAAGCCTTGGCCGACGCAGTGCGCAGCTTCGGTCGCCAGTCGCAGGTGCAGGTGGTGTTCCGCAGCGATCTGGTGGAAGGGCGGCGCTCGCGCGCAGTGCAGGGCCAGTACAGCCCCGCCGAGGCACTGGACCAGTTGCTGCAGGGCAGTGGCCTGCGCGCGCAGCAGGAGCCGGGCGGTACCTGGACCCTGCAGGCCGCCGCCGATGACGGCGGGGTGGTGGTCACCGACACGCTGAAGGTGGGCGGGCGCCTGCAGGCCGACGGCGGCGAAACACGCGATCGTTGGGGATACGACGACGTGTTCGCGCTCGACCTGAGCACGGCCTATTCCGGTCGCGACCGGGTGGAGCGCTATCGCGGCGCCAACCCGGCCGACGTGGTCAAGGACCTGGTCGGTGTGTTCAGCGGCGACGCCCGCAACAGCGGCGCACTGGACCTCAACATCCGCGGCATCCAGGGGCCGGGACGGGTGCCGGTCAGCATCGACGGCGGCGAGCAGGCACTGACCGTATGGCGGGGCTACAACGGCGTCAGCAACCGCAACTACATCGATCCCAACCTGATTGGTGGCATCCAGGTCATCAAGGGGCCAGCGGTGGTACGCGATGTACACAGCGGTATCGGCGGAGCGATGGTCATCAAGACCCTCGACATCGACGACATCGTGCCGGCCGGCGAGCGCTTCGGCGGGGAGCTGAAGATCGAAGGCAGCAGCAATGCGGTCTCGCCGCGCCTGCCACGGCTGCACACTGGCGAGGACTACCGCACGGTGGAGGGGTTCCCGCAGTCGTCGCCGGCCTCGCCCTATGCTGACCGCACCCTGGTGGTGCCAGTGAAATCGCGCAGTGGTGACAACCCGTTCGATGGCGATGACCAGGCCTGGCGCCTGGCGCTGGGCTGGCGGGGTGAGCGGGTGGACGTGATGGCCGCCTACGCGTGGCGCAAGCGCGGCAACTATTTCTCCGGCAGCAAGGGCAGTGCGTACTACGACCAGGACCCGCGCGAGCAGTACGAATACCAGGGCATCGATTACATCACCACGCTGGCGCGCTACTTCAAGCCGGGGGATGAAGTTCCCAACACCTCCAGTGAACAGGAGTCGTGGCTGCTGAAGGCCACCTGGCAGATCACCGACGACCAGCAGCTCAAGGCCACCTGGCGGCGCACGCTTTCGCACTACGGCGAGATCATGCCCTCGCGCATTCTGTCCGCACCGGATTACGGGCGCATCCAGTGGCCGCTCAGCCGGGTCGATTCCGACGCCTGGAACCTGGAATACCGCTGGCAGCCGGCCGGCAGTCGTTGGCTCGACCTGCGTGCCAATCTGTGGCGGACTGAAACCAACAGCGATACCTACACCGCCGGCGGTTTCCCCAACTTCGCCTCGGGCAACCCTGATTGGGATTCCAGCCGCAGCCCGATCCTGCGCAACACCGCTCTGGCCAATGCCCGCAACGACCGTACCGGCCTGACCCTGAGCAACCGCTTCGGCCTGCATTCCACGCTTGACCTGACCGTGGGCGGCAACTGGCAGTATGAAACGCTGCGTTCAGGCGATCCGTACTTCGGCGTGACCGACGGCTGGCGCATGTACCCGCGCGCCGGGCGGCGCCAGGAAGGCGAGGGCTACCTGAGCCTGGAATGGCGGCCGGTCGAGTTCCTTACCCTCAACGCCGGTGTGCGCTACAGCCGCTACTGGGCGTTCGACGATTTCCTGCAGGCGCATCCGGAGCTGCTGACCCGCAGTGTCGGCAGCAAGGAGGCGCGCTACCGGGTCAATGAGCTGCCGCCACGCCCTGCCAGCTTGCAGGGAGAGATCGATGCGATCGAATCGGAGCGTGAGTTCTGGGAAAGCATCGGCATGGGCTCGCTGGTCGACGACCTGTTGAAGAACCTGCTGAGCAAGTACGAAACGCCGGTGCCGGTGGAACACAGCATCGCCTGGGCAGCCGATGCCGATGGCAACTACACGCGTGCCAGCAACCCGTGTCTGAACGGCCAGGTGGCCGCGATCCCCGGGCTGCTGCCGATGGTGCTCGGTACCGACCAGACCTGCCGCGTGCAGAACGCCGTGCAGGGGCAGGCGGTGCAGGCGCACAACAGCCGCCGCCGCGACCATGCCTGGCTGCCCACGTTCTCGGCCACCGTGCACTTCTCGCCCGCCGCGCGCCTGTATGCCCGCTACACCGAGGCCAAGCGCTTCCCCAGCATGTTCGAAAGCACCATCGCGTTTTCCAGCAGCCTCAATCCGCTGTATCCGCTCAAGCCCGAACACGCCTACAACTACGAGCTGGGGTATGTGCACAACCTCTCCGCGTTGTTCGGCGGCACCGCCGACGCGGACGTCAAGCTCAGCTACTACGTGCAGAAGACGCGCGATGTGATCGAGCGTGATGCGTATTTCCTGTTCGACAACATCGACAAGCAGACCCTGCGAGGCGTTGAGCTGCAGGCGCGGTTCGACAACCGCCGCTTCTTCAGCGACCTGGGCATCGCCCGCACCCTGGAGAACGAGGTGTGCGACGAAAGCACCGCGGTGCAGCTGGATGCCAACCGCGGCCTGGTGCCCAACTGCGTGCAGGACGGTTTCGTCGGCGGCTATCTGCTGACCCAGGCTGTTCCGAAGCTGTCGGTGAACCTCTCGCTGGGCACCCGCCTGTTCGACGAACGGCTGGAACTGGGCAGCCGCATCGTGCACTACCGGCGCCACGACAACCCGGACCTGCAGGCCTACCGCGACCGCCTGCTGGCCGGCGGCAGCAGCCTGCTGTGGCAGAACGTGCCGTTCACCTGGGGAAACATCACCACGGTGGATGCCTATGCGCGCTGGCGCTTCAACGACCATGCCAGCGTCGAACTGGTCGGCAGCAATCTCGGCAACCGCTACTACGTCGACCCGGCCACGCGCTCCACGCTGCCGGCGCCCGGTCGCACCCTCAAGCTCGCGGTTACCGCGCGCTTCTAATGCCTCACCGATTCAAGCGTTGTACCTGTAGTTCCCTCAATCCAAGGAGTTTTTCCATGAAAACGTTCTCCCGCTCCCTGCTCACCGTGGCCGCCAGCCTGGCCCTCGCCGGTGCCGCCCATGCCGCCGATATCGTCGGTGCTGCAAGCGCCGTCACCGATCCGCAGTTGAACGTCAACGTCGGCGAATCGCAGGTCAATGGTGGCCCGCACGTCGCTGGCAAGGCCGGCATCGGCGTCGGCACCGTGTCCGGGGGCACCCGCGTCGACTTCCAGGGCCTGAGCGCCTATTCGGCACCCACCACCATCAACGGCACCACCGTACGCACCCTGGCCATGCCGATCACCGGCACCCCGGGCAACCACGCCGGCATGGGCCACTTCAACTTCGTCAAGGTGGGTAGTGGCGATGTCTGGTTCGGTGAATGGTCCAAGGATGGCGCCGCCGGTGGCTTCAACAACCGCCAGGTCTACTTCGCCGGTGACCGCGCAGGCACCACATTGCCGGCAGGCGTAGCCACCTACAGCGTGGCGGGCCTGAACAAGTTCAACGGCAGCAACCTGCTGACCGGTGCGTTCCGCGCCGACTTCGGTGCCGGCACCCTGCGTGGTCAGATCGCCGGTGGTGGCCTGACAGTCGGCGTCAGCGCGGCTATCAACAGCGCCACTGCGTCCTTCGCAGGCACGGCCGTAGCCAATGGCTCGGTGTCGGGCAGCACCCAGGGCCAGTTCTTCGGCGCCAACGCCGCCACCCTGGCCGGCATCGCCACCTTCGCCGGCAACAGCCAGTACGACACCGCCTTCGGCGGCAGCAAGAACTGATCGCCACGCCCCTGACGGGGCAGGGCAGGGACAAGCCGCGATCCGCCAGTCCCTGCTTCGGCCCGCGATAGTGCTTCAACCGGATCGAACATGCGCCACCTTCTCCTTCTTGTCGTTCTGTTGCTGGCATGGCCGGTCAATGATGCCCGCGCCCAGCAGGATGATCTGCGCCGTGTGCTCGAACAGGGCAGCGAGCTGCGTCATCAGCAGCAGGATCAGCAACGCCTGCGCCAGGCCGAGCACGAGCGGCCGACCATCACCCTCGATGGCCAGCAGTACCGCGTGGAGCGCACTGTCGACGACCTCGGCCAGGCGCTCTATCTCTCGTTGCAGCACCAGCAATGGCAGGCCGTGGCCGCCTTCCTCGCCGAGTACATCGAACTGCCAGGCCACGATCCGTTGCTGCGCCACTACGCGCAGGGCGCGCTTGCGCGGGTGGCTGGCCAGCACCGCAAGGCGGCGGCCGAATACGAGGCCGTGCTCGCCGCGCAGCCGGACTTCCTGCCGGCGCGGCTGGAACTGGCACGTGTCTATGCCGAAGACCAGCGCGACCGCGATGCCATTGCACTGTTCGAGGTAATCGCAGCCGGCATCGATGGCGACGATCCGGCAACGGCGGGTGTGCGTACGCGGGTGGACGGTTACCTGCGGGCCCTGCAGGCGCGCCAGCGCTGGAAGGGTGCGATCGCTGCTGGCCCCGCGTGGAGCGACAACATCAACCGCAGCTCGGCCAGCCGCACCTGCCTGTTCGGTGACGGCACCACCTGTTTCATCGAACGTCGGTTGCCCGATGCACAGGCAGCGTTCGGCCTGGACTACGACGCCAGCCTGGAACGGCGCCTACCGTTGGCCGGCCACCATGGGCTGTACCTGCGCGGGCTGGCGTTCGGCCAGGCGTGGCGCGGGCACAGCGACTACAACGAGCTCAATGCCAGCGTGCAGGCGGGTTACAGCTGGCGCAGCGCGCGGCATACCCTGCTGCTGGCACCCAGCTACGATTACCAGGGGCTGGGCAACCACGCGCTGCAGGGCGGTGCCGGCGTGCATGGCGAATGGCAGTTCGCCGCCGATGCGCGCAGCCTGCTGAAGCTGGAAGCCGACTGGAAACGCCAGCGCTATCGACAGCAGGGGTTGGCCAGCAACTACGACGGCGAACTGGCGGCGATCTATGCCACCTGGTTCCGCGCGCTCAACCCACGCTGGACGGTGTTTGCCGGGTTCGACCTGAGTGACAGCAGCGCTGCCGATCCCGCCAATGGCTACCGGCAACGCGGCCTGCGCCTGGGTGCAGCACGCCAGTGGAGCGGCACCACGGCCACCGTGTTCGTGTCGCTGCGTGAGCGTGACTACGATGCCTGGAGCCCGTTGCTGGAAGCGCGTCGGCAGGACAGCGAGCAGAACCTGATCGCCATCGTGCGCAGCGAGCGCCTGGCCGTAGCCGGGCTGGTGCCCAGCCTGAGCCTTCGGTACGCCCGCATCGACAGCAACGTGGACTGGCTGTACAGCCACGACCGCAGCCTGCTGAGCCTGAAATGGGAACGGGCGTTCTGACCCGTCGGCCGGGGCGGGAGGGCAGGCGGGAGGGTTCATTTATCCCCAATTTGGCCAAATTGGGTATAGTGGCCTCATATCCTTCCGCTGGAGCCGTGCCATGACCCTCCCGCTCGACCTGCCCGGCCTCGACAAGGCCCCGGCATCCTCGGTCAAGACCCGTGGCTGGCCCAGCCTGATGCGTACCGTGCGCGAGAAGCAGGCGCTGGTCATCACCAACCACAATCACCCCGAAGCGGTGATCGTGGACATCAAGACCTATCAGGAGCTGCTGGCCAGGGCCAGCGGCAGCGATACCGAAGAGCGCAGCGACGTGCTCTCGCGCCTGCGTAACGAATTCGACCAGGCGCTGGCCGAGCTGCAGCAGGGTGAGGGGCTGGGCAAGGTGATGGGCAAGCCGATCCGCCGCGGCCACAAGGTCGCGCTCGGCCGTCCGCTCTGACTCATGGGGCGGATCCTGGCGTTGGCCGGCGTCAACGGCGCCGGCAAGAGTTCGCTGCTCGGTACCTGGCTGGAGGCCGACGGCCTGGGCTGGTACAACCCGGACAGCTTCACCCGACGGCTGGTGGAGGCGGGCTGGCCGTTGGCCGAAGCCAACGCTGAAGCGTGGCAGGAAGGCGCACGACGGCTGCGCCAGGCGATCGCCGACGGCAGCGACTTCGCCTTTGAAACCACCTTGGGCGGCAACACCATTCCGCGCCTGTTGCGCGAGGCCTGCAGCCAGCACGACGTGGCGATCTGGTTCTGCGGGTTGGCCACCGTCGAACTGCACGTTGCCCGCGTGGAGGCCCGCGTTGCTGGCGGTGGTCACGACATTCCGCAGGACAAGATCCGCGCACGTTTCGACTCCGCCCGCGAGAACCTGCTGGCATTGATGCCGCACCTGGCCGAACTGCATGTGTATGACAACAGCGCGCCAGCGGATCGCTACGGACGTGTTGCCCCCTTGCCGGTGCTGGCGCTGGATCGCCAGGGTCTGCAGTATCCGGTGTCGGTGGTGGAGCTGCTGCACACCCCGGACTGGGCCAAGCCCATCGTCATGCGCGCGATGGAACTGCATGCCGACAGCACGCCGCTTGCCGGCCCGCCTGTGCGATGATCCGACTCCGCAGATTCATTGATCGAGGGACAGGGATGTACGAGCGGAAGCACTGGCAGGCCATTGGCCTGCGCGCGCTGGTGGCGGCCATGGTATTGACGGTGGCGACACCGTTGCTTGCTCAGGATGCAACGCCGGCCGACGCCAAGGCCGAGGCGCCGAACGAGCCGATGAGCTACGACAAGGCACGCCGCACCGCCGAGGCATCGCTGCGCCTGCACCCGGGCACCGACAGCCAGTACGACTACCGCCCGCTGTGGGCCGGCAATGCCGACCTCGATGGCGACGGCCGCCCGGAGATCATCTATCTCTACACCGCGACCCAGACCGGCAGCGCGATGCAGCTCAACGAGCTGGTGGTGATGACCCCGCTGGCCGAAGGCGATGCACGAGGCCAGGCCACGTCACCCGGCAAATCCGCCTATGACGATGAAACCTACGCGTTGATCCGCGCTTCCGGCTACGCCGATGACGCTGTTGTGCACATTCCCGGCGAAATGGAAACGATCACCATGGACGGTGACCGCATCCGCGTGACCTTCAACAGCACCCGCAGTTCGAAGCTGTGCGTGCGAGGCAAGGTGGCCTGCCCACCGGAAGGTCAGCATGCCTGGGTGTATCGCTGGAGCCCGGGCAAGTTGACCCGCGCCGACTAGTCCGCATCAACGGCAGCGCTAGGCCATGCCAGGTGTATGCACGCAACGAATCACCAAGGAGAACACCATGCACGGACCTGCATTTTTTCATCCCGTCCTGCTGCCTTCCGCATTGGCGCTTTGCGCGCTGGTGGGCGGTGGCCCGGCATCTGCGGCATCGCAGGCATCGCCACCGAGCCTGGTACAGGCGTTCCACGCAGCCGAAGCTTCGCTGCGGCGTATCCCAGGCGATGACATCGAGAGTGATTTCCGTCCCGTGTGGACCGCCGTTGCCGATCTGGACGGTGATGGCCGCGCAGAGGTCATCTATCTCTACACATCGACCTATACCGGTGGCTCGTTCGCGCAGAGCAATGTGGTGGCGGTGATGACCGCGTTGAGCAGGAACGACCCGCGTGGCCAGGAGAACCCGAAGAGTCTGTCGCCGGTGGAGGCAGAGGATTTCGCCGCCATCCGCGCTTCAGGCTACGGCGATGACGCGGGTGAGCAGATTCCTGGTGCGGTGCACTCCATCAGGATCGAAGGTGACCGCATCATCGTCGCGTTCAAGGTCGCTGCCGGTGCACGCACGTGCGATGTCGTGGATTACAAGCATGTCTGCCCGCCGGATGGCGACTATGTCTGGACCCTGCGCTGGAGCCCGGGCAAGCTGACCCGCGCCGACTAGCGCTGGGCACCCGGCAGCGCCAGGCAATGCCTGGCGCCACCCCGGCCAGTCAGGCCGGGGTCACCTGTTCCGGTTCGGCCACGTCCGGCAACGGCGGCAGGGCGCGGTCCACCGTGACCGGTGCATCGCTCTTCAACAGCGCAGCCGCCTCCTTGTCGCAGCCCACGGCCGGCGGCGAACCGCGCAACGGCAGGCCGGCGGTTTCCTTCACGAAGATCATCGTGATCAGGCCGATCACCGCCGCGCCCATCAGGTAGTAGGCCGGCACCAGCGGATCGCCCGTGCGTTCCACCAGCCAGGCGGTCACCAGCGGCGTTGTGCCACCGAACAGCGACACAGAGACGTTGAAGGCGATCGACAGCGCGCTGTAGCGCACCGGTGTATAGAACAGCGCCGGCAGCGTGGACGGCATCGAACTGGTGAAGCACACCAGCGCCAGGCCCAGCAGCATCAGGCCAAGGAAGATCAGCCCGTCGTTGCCGCTGCCCACCAGCAGCAGGCTCGGCACCGCCAGCACCAGCAGCGCGATGCAGGCGCCGATGATCATCGGCCGCCGGCCCAGCTTGTCGCTGAAAAGGCCACCCACGATGTTCAACGGCATCATGACCAGCATCACGATGATGATCAGCAGCAGGCCCTTGCTCTCCGCATATCCCATGGTCACGCTCAGGTAGCTGGGCATGTAGGTCAGCAGCATGTAGTCGGTTACGTTGAACACCAGCACCAGGCCCATGCAGACGATCAGCTGGCGGCCGTGCACGCGGAACAGGTCGACCAGGCCGGGGCGCTCATGGTCGCGCTTCTCGGCCTCTTCGGCGAACGCGCGGAACGCTGGCGTTTCCTCCAGCCGCATGCGCATGTACAGACCCAGCAGGCCGAGTGGGCCGGCCACCAGGAACGGAATGCGCCAGCCCCAGTCCAGCATCTGTTCGCTGCTCAGCAGCATGTGCAGTGCGGTCACCGTACCGGCACCGGCGATATAGCCGCCCAGCGTGCCGAACTCCAGCCAGCTGCCCATCAGGCCGCGGTTGCGGTCGGTGGAGTACTCGGCGATGAAGGTCGCCGCACCGCCGTACTCGCCGCCGGTGGAAAAGCCCTGCACCACGCGTGCGAGCAGCAACAGCACCGGCGCCCAGATGCCGATGCGCTCATAGGAGGGAATCAGGCCGATGGCGAACGTGCCCAGTGCCATCATGATCATGGTGAAGGCCAGTACCTTCTGGCGCCCGTAGCGGTCGCCCAGGGGCCCGAAGACCATGCCGCCCAGCGGACGTACCAGGAAGGCCACCGTGAACGTAGCGAACGCGGCGATCACCTGTGCGGTGGGGTTGCTGGACGGGAAGAACACCTGGCCGATGGTGACGGCAAGATAGCCATAGACACCGAAGTCGAACCATTCCATCGCATTGCCCAGTGCAGCGGCGCCGACGGCGCGCTTGAGCATGGGTTTGTCGACAACGGTGATCTCGTCGACCTTCAGATGGCGGCGGCGTTTGAACCAGCCGAAATGGGCATGGGCATCGGAGTTGTCCTGCATGGGGACTCCCTTGGAAGAATGGAAATGGCGTTGGAATGGGCGGTACGAATGTCCCGGAATTCGGAAACGGCGATGCTGGCGCAGCAGGCGCAGGGGCATCGGATGGAAGACCCGGAAGGGGGCGAAAGGCGTGTGCGATGAAACGCCGCGCACGCAACATGCATTGCCCGCTGCCAGAACGCAGAGCGACATGCAGGACGAACGGATGGGTCCGATTACGTGTCAGTGCACGCGCGGGTGGGGCAGGCGCAGGGAACAGGCGGGGCAGGGCCCGCAGGCGTCATCCGCCGGGATCCAGCGCGAGGCGATGGAAAGGCGAGGGAGAGGCAATGATGGAAAGCGAAGCGCCGGTCGGCAGTGCTTCCCGCAGGCCAGCAACAGGTGCTGACGTGCAGTGGGTCGTGTCGATCATGCGTTCATGATAACGGTTACAGTGTGAGCGTGCCGAGAATGGCGCAAGTACGAACGCAGCGTTCCAAGTTGCCTGTTCACGCACATGACCCACGCACATCGAATGAACATGTTGTGCTCGCTTCGCTCACGCCACGGCTTTTACGGTGGTCACGAACCAACGCAAGGAGTAACGCATGACCCGTCGCATTCCCGAAGGCACCCTGGTTATCGTCGCCGATGGTGGCTCGGCCCGCGTGTTCACCAACGTCGGCAACGAGCACAAGCTCACCCTGAAACAGGAAGGCGAGCTGCGCCTGCAGGACATCAGCGAACAGGGTGTGTCCGGTCAGGGGCCATCCGGCGCGGTGCCCAAGGACATGTCGATCTCGCAGCTCAACGAGGCGACCTTCGCCAAGCAGGTGGCCGAGCAGCTCAATGAAGACGCGCTCAACAACCGTTATGCGCATCTGGTGCTGATTGCCGATCCCACCACGTTGGGCCGCATCCGTCCGTTGCTGCACAAGGAGACGCAGGCGCGCTTGCTGGCCGACATCGCCAAGGATCTTACCAACGCGCCGCTGGAAGACATCCAGCGCACGCTGCAGGCGTAACCGGCATGCCGTTCATGCGTGACCATGTGGCAGCCGAGCCGGCCCGCGCGAAGGTGGATGCGCAGGCCGGTTGGCTGTTGCTGGAATTCGGTGCACCCTGGTGCGGCCATTGCCAGGCTGCGCAACCGGCACTGCAGGCCTTCATCGAGGCACAGGATCTGCCGCACTGGAAGGTCGAAGACGGCAAGGGCAAGCCGCTGGGCCGCTCGTTCCAGGTGAAGCTGTGGCCCACCGTGATCCTGTTGCGTGATGGCACGGAAGTGGCGCGCGTGGTGCGGCCGGTGGATGCGGCAGATCTCGCCACACTGCAGAGCGCGCTGCCCGATTGAGTGGACTCTTCAGTGGCCTCCATGGAGCCGAGCCACGCTCGGCTCATTTCCCCGGCGATGTCCGCTTCAATGCAGCGTCACCCGCACATGCCGCTCGCGCAGTTCATGCAGCAATCGCCGGCCATGCTGGCTCAGCGCCATCATCGCAACGGTGATCTTCTGCACGCTGTAGCCCGGGCGCAGATGCGCCTGCGGGTCGGCCGGTTGGTTCTCGCCGATCATCATCGCCATGCCCTCGGCGGTGTTCAGGGCGTGCTCGATGCGGAAGAACAGGGATTCCATTTCCGTGGTCAGGATGGGCGGTTCATGCGACATGCGATGGCTCCTTGAGGGGAGGTGGCCACCGCAAGGGTGGCGGGCGGTGCGGGGTTGGAACTTCGGCTGAGCTCTGGGAAAAGCCGGAGGGCCATGCGGCCGCCGCGCACCGCCCGCCGTAGTCACGGCAAGCAGCTCCCAAAGCCCGTTTCGGGGTTCCACACCCGGCAGCGTGTGTGCGCTGCGGTGCCATCGTGCGCAGGTCGCGGGCCGGATTGCCAATCTGTAGAACCCTTGCCGCATTCGCGTGCTCGCCACCGGTAGCGTCGGCCCCGGCCTGATTTCATCTGTGTGGCTTCAATCGCGATATGCAGCGTCATCAAAGACCTTCCCGTTGTCGCCAATGGTTCGAAAAGGATCTCAGGCGAGCCGCGTGGTTTCCATGCAACGGCTTGTACTTCTGCAAGGCCATATGCGTCAGAGGCATGCCCTGGACGACGTCCTCCCGGGCACGGGCAGGCCGTGGCGTGATGCGGTATAACGGCGGGGCCGGCGCCGGGGAAGGCGTCGGTACCGAACCCGCAGGACCGTTGTCTGCCGTTGCAACTGCATCGATGGGCGGCTTGCCGCGCCCATTTGTCGATCATTGGACGAACAGGGGGTAACGATGAACAGGTTTCTGAGCAACATGGTGATGCTCGCCGCGACGCTCGTGGTCAGCACGGCACACGCCGCCAACGTGGTGTACCCGGACGGAGAGAGGCAGCAGGCGCCCGATGCCATCTTCCTCGACCGCGCCGGCGATCTGTATCCGCCGTTCGGTGTGCCGGTTGATACCGCGGCGATGCTGACCCTCGACCCGGACGTGGGTGCCGTAGCGCCACTGGAAGTGGTGACGCTGCGTGGCATGTACCGATGGCAGGCCAGTACCGGCGAGCCCGGATGGAAGAAGCTGCTCGCGCATGCGCAGGTTGAAGGCAGCAGCGATTTCGACCGTGATTGGGAGGCGGTGCAGGACGCGCTGCGAAGGATGGTAGTGAAGCAGTTGAATGCACAGAAGGGCACGGACGTGCTGCTGGTGGTGCACGGGTTCAACAACGATTTCCGCGGTGCCAACAAGTGGCTCGTGCCCTTCGAAAAGGCGGTGTTGGAGGCTTATCCGCAAGTGCGCAGCACTCGCGTGTATTGGGATGGGCTGCTGGGAAACGACGCCGGCATCGGCATCTGGGGCGAGGCCCAGTACAACGGCCCGCGCGTGGGACAGCAATTGCGCCGTGTGCTGAATCAGCTGGATGCAGACCTGCGGGTGAGGATATTCACCCACAGCTCCGGGGCCTACGTGGTGACCAACGCGTTGGGCGATGGCAGTCACAGCTATCGCGGCTTCGAGGGGTCGGTACAGCTGAAGGAGCGTGCCGGGGCGCTTGATGGCGTCTACGCCGTGCCGAGGAACATCACGGACCTGCGAGTGGCCATGTTGATTCCGGCGCAGCCACTGAGCGCCTTCGATGGCTTCGCCCAGGGCACGAAAGGCGTAGTGCCGACGCGCTTGATCCTCGGCACCAGCCCACGTGACAAAGCGGCCACCAAACTGGGTGTGTCATGCGCGATCGGCGGGAACACCTGCATGGCCGTGCGCACCGCCGAAGCATTCCAATGGTCACGCAAGGCGCTCGCACCGCAGGCCGGGCAACTGATGGTGATCGGCTTCCCGGCGCCGGCGACAGGCCACCATGAGCACGGCGTGGAGTGGTACATGGAGGACCGGGAGCAATGGCAGGCACTGCTCGGCCAGTTGTTGGGCGATGCCAGTGGATGCCCGGCGAGCGGCAAGACCTGGTGCCAGGCCAGCGATGGAAAGGAGCTGGCAGCCCGCTGATGATTCGGCCCGCCCTGTCGCCGCATCCTTGGCCCGGCAGGGCGGGTCGTCATGCATGACCGCAGCGCAACATGCGACACCGCCAGCCCGGTGCTAGGATCTGACGATCACCTGAATCGATCCAAATGCCGATGCCCACGCTGGACCGTCGTCTCCTGATCGCTGTCGCCGCCACAGCGATGTTCGCCTCCGGCCTGGCTGCGGCCGCCCCGGCCAACACCGCCGCCGACAAGGCCTATGCCTCGGTCGATCCCTTCATTGGCACCGGCGGTGAGGGGCATACCTACCCCGGCGCAACGGTGCCGTTCGGCATGGTCCAGCTCAGCCCGGACACGCGCATCCAGCCGCGCGAGAAGGCCTACGGCTGGGCGGCGGGCTACCGTTACGACGACAGCAGCATCGTCGGTTTCTCGCACACGCACTTTTCCGGCACCGGTCATTCCGATTTGGGCGATATCCTGCTGATGCCGTTCACCGGCAACCCTGGCCTGGAGCGCGGCGACCCCGAAAAGCCACGCAGCGGTTACGCCTCGCGTTTCCGCCACGATGACGAGAAGGCCGAACCGGGCTATTACGCGGTCACCCTGGACGACTACAAGGTGCGCGCCGAGCTGACCACCAGCGCCCGCGTGGGCGTGCATCGCTATGCGTTCCCGAAGGGCAGCGAAGGCAAGGTGCTGCTGGACATGCGTACCAGCATGTATGACTACCCGGGCAAGATCCTGTGGTCGCGGGTACGCGTGCGTGGCGATGGCACCATCACCGGCTTCCGCGAGACGCGTGGCTGGGCCGCCGGCCGCCAGCTGTATTTCGCGATGCGCTTCTCGCGGCCGCTGGCCAGCCACGCGCTGCACAACACCGAACAGGACATCGTCTACAAGGGCTTCGCGCCCCCGGGCGAGAAGGACCCGGCGCAGCGCGCGCAGATCGAGGGGCGGCAGCTGGTGGGCACCTTCGACTTCGGCAAGCTGGATGCACCGCTGGTGGTGAAGGTGGCCATTTCGCCGGTCAGCGAGGCGGGCGCCATCGCCAACCTCGATGCCGAAGTGGCCGACTTCGATTTCGACCGTGTGCGCGCGCAGGCGCGGCAGGAATGGACGCAGGCGTTGTCGGTGCTGGATATCGATGCACCCGAACACGCGCGTCGCAGCGCGTACACCGCGCTGTACCACACGCTGCTGGGGCCGACGCTGTTCATGGATGCCGACGGCCAGTACCGCGGCGCTGACAACGCCGTGCACCAGGCCAAGGGCTACACGAACTATTCGACGTTCTCGCTGTGGGATACCTACCGGGCGCTGCACCCCCTGCTGACCCTGGTGCAGCCGGAGAAGCGCAACAGCGATTTCGTCAATTCCATGCTGGCCCATCACGAGCACAGCCCTTACGGAATGCTGCCGGTGTGGTCGTTCCATGGCCTGGAAGACTGGTGCATGATCGGCTACCACGCGGTGCCGGTGATCGCCGATGCCTACGTGAAAGGCATTCGTGGCTTCGACGCGGACAAGGCGCTGAAGGCGATGGTGCAGACCGCCAACTACGGCCCTTACGATGGCATCGCGCAGTACCGTGAGCTGGGCTACGTGCCGATCGACGAGGAGGGCGAAGCAGCCAGCAAGACGCTGGAATACGCGTTCGATGACTGGACAATCGCGCGCATGGCGCAGGCGATGGGCAAGACCGATGTGGCCGCAACCTTCGACAAGCGCGCGGGCAACTGGCGCAACGCCTTCGACAAGGACACCGGCTTCATGCGTGCGCGCAAGCGCGATGGCAGCTTCCGTACGCCGTTCGACCCCAGCGCCAGTGGCTACGGCACCGACTACACCGAAGGCAATGCCTGGCAGTACTCATGGTACGTGCCGCAGGATGTGGCCGGCCTTGCCGCAGCGCATGGTGGCAGCGACAAACTGCTGGCGCGCCTGGATGAAGTGTTCAACGCGAAGGTCGATCCGGCCATCTTCGAGCACATGGAAGACATCACCGGCCTGATCGGTTGGTATGCGCATGGCAACGAGCCCAGCCACCACGTCGCCTACCTGTACTCGCATGCCGGCCAGCCGTGGCGCACGCAGGCACGCCTGAAGCAGATCATGGACACGCAGTATGCCGATCGTCCCGATGGCCTGGCCGGCAACGATGACGTGGGCCAGATGTCGGCGTGGTACGTGTTCACCGCGCTGGGTTTCTACCCGGTAGCGCCGGGCTCGGGCGAGTACATCCTCGGCCGCCCGTTCCTGCCGAAGACCGCAATGCGGCTGCCCAACGGCAAGACCTTCACCATCGTGGCCGAAGGGCTGGACGACAAGCACACCTATGTCGGCAGCGTGACCCTCAACGGCAAGCCGTTGCAGCGCACCTTCCTGCGCCACGATGAGATCCTGGCCGGTGGCGAGCTGCACTTCACCATGCAGGCCGAACCGAACAAGGACTGGCCGGGGCAGGGCGCGCAGGCACCGTATTCGATGAGCCCGTGACGGAGCGCCCACCAAGGTGGGCGACTACCGATGTGGCGTGATCTGGTAGGTGCCAACCGTGGTTGGCACGCCGTTACACCATCCCACCATTGGCCCGCATCACCTGGCCATTGATCCAGCCGCCATCGGCACCGGCCAGGAACGCTACCGCGCCGGCGATGTCTTCCGGCGTACCCAGCCGCTCCAACGGATTCATCTTCGCCAGCCGATCGATCAGTTCCGGCGACTTCCCGTCCAGGAACAGATCGGTGGCGGTCGGCCCGGGCGCCACCGCGTTCACGGTGATGCCGCGCCCACGCAGTTCCTTGCTGAGAATCGCGCCCATGGTCTCCACCGCGGCCTTGCTGGCAGCATACACGCTGTAGTTTTCCAGCTTGATGCCAACCACGCTGGTGGACAGGGTGACGATGCGGCCACCATCGCGCACGCGTCGCGCGGCCTCGCGCAGCACATTGAATGCACCCTTGAGGTTGATGCCGATCACGCGATCGAACAGGGCATCATCGCTGTCGGCCAGTGCGCCCAGCTGCAGCACGCCGGCACTGTTGACCACCACATCGATGCCACCGAAGCGTGCCTCGATGGCGTCGAACAGCGCGTGCACGGCCTGCGGGTCGGCGACATCGGCCTGCAGGGCGATGGCATGCCCTCCGCTGGCGGTCAATTCGGCAGCCAGTGCTTCGGCCTCATTACGGCGGCCGGCATAGTTGATCACCACGGCATGGCCGTCGGCGGCCAGCCGGCGCGAGATGGCAGCGCCGATGCCACGGGAGCCCCCGGTGACCAAGGCGACAGAGTGGGAAGCAGAGGAGGTCATGGCAGATTCCAGAAGGGCGCGCCGGCATGGCGCACGGCCATCTTCGTCTCTCCGCCGTCGCGGATAATCATGGATAATCCGGAAACATCATCCGGCCGCCCGAACAATGGACAGATTCACCGCCCTGCGTGCGTTCGTGCGGATCGTCGAGCGCCGCAGCTTCAGCCGTGCCGCCGAAGACCTGGGGCTGCCGCGGGCCACGGTGACCGACGCGATCAAAGCACTGGAGCAGCGTCTGGGCGTGCGCCTGCTGCACCGGACCACGCGCGTGGTGGTGCCGACGCTGGAAGGCGAGGCCTTCTATGGCCGCTGTCTGCGCCTGATCGCGGACATGGACGATGCCGAAGCCGCATTCCGTGACGTGCCGCCACGCGGGCCGCTGCGCATCGAGGTGCACGGTACGCTGGGGCGCCACCTGTTGTTTTCGCATCTGCCGGATTTCCTGCAGCGGTACCCGGACATCGAACTGGAGGTCAGCGAGGGCGACCGCTATGTCGACCTGCTGCGCGAGGGGGTGGATGGGGCCATCCGCGTGGGCACCCTGGCCGACAGCGATCTGGCCGCACGGCGCCTGGCGTTGCTGCGCGAGGTCACGGTGGCGTCGCCCGCCTATGTGAAGTCACACGGGTGGCCGGAAAACATCGCGTCGCTGGCGGCGGGACACCAGATGGTCGGCTACCGTTCCAGCGCCACCGGCCAGCTGATTCCGCTGGAGTTCCAGCAGGGCGGGCAGGTTCGCCACGTACCACTGCCGGCACGCGTGCGGGTGTCCGGTGCCGACGCCTTCCTCGGTGCCGCGCTGGCCGGGTTGGGCATCATCCAGGCACCGCGTTACCGGATGGACCCTTACATCGCGCGCGGGCAGTTGCTGGAGCTGTTGCCCGGGATGCCACCCACACCGAGCCCGGTCAGCCTGGTCTATCTGCGCAACCGTACGCCATCGCCGCGGCTGCGGGTGTTCATCGACTGGGTGGCGGCTGTGTTCGAGGACGCAGGCTGACGCCGACCGTGGCCGGCGTCGCCGACCTGCCGCTCAACCCAGGCCGGGCAACGGCGCGTGCGATGACACCAGCTGGCGGTCGCGCAATGCCTGCCAGAACGCGGTGCGAATCGTCGCCCTGGCCAACGCCAGGTTCTCGGCGATGCGCTCGGGACGGCTTGCACCGGGAATCGCCGCTGCCACTGCCGGGTGCGCCAGCGAGAACTGCAGCGCGGCGGCGCGCAGGTCCACCTGGTGTTCTGCCGCAACGTCGCGCAATGCCTGCACGCGGGCCAGCACCTCTGGCGTGGCGGTCTGGTATTCGTAATGCGCGCCACCGGCAAGGATGCCGGAGTTGTACGGCCCGCCGACCACGATGCCGACGCCACGTGCGGCGCTGGCCGGCATCAATCGCTGCAGGGCCTCTTCGTGGTCGAGCAGGGTGTAGCGCCCGGCAATCAGGAAGCCATCCGGGTCGGCCTGCTGCAGCGCCATCTCGCAGGGCTGCACGCGGTTGACGCCCAGGCCCCAGGCCTTGATGACGCCCTCCTCGCGCAGGCGGGTGAGCGCCACGGCGGCGCCGTCCATCGCCTGCTGGAAGACCTCTTTCCAGGCATCGCCATGGAAGTCACGCGCCGGATCGTGGATCCAGACGATGTCCAGGCGATCGGTACGCAGGCGCTGCAGGCTCTCCTCGATCGCGCGCAGGGTGCCGTCAGCGCTGTAGTCGTAGACGATGCGGTTGGGTAGGCCATGCTCGAACAGGCCGCCTTTCTCACCAAGGTCGCGCAGGGTGGTGTCTTCCACCTCGTCCAGCACACGGCGGCCGACCTTGCTGCTCAGTACATAGGCATCACGGTCGTGATGCTGCAGGGCCTCGCCCAGGCGCAGTTCGGCCAGGCCAGCGCCGTACAGCGGTGCGGCGTCGAAGTAGCGGATGCCCTGCTGCCAGGCTGCCTCGACGGTATCCAGCGCCTCCTGCTGGGGGATGTTGCGGTACATGTTGCCCAACGGTGCGGTGCCGAAGCCGATGGGCGAGGGAATGGAAAGTCGCATGGGAATCTCGTGGGGAAGGGACATTCAGTCGTGCGGGGGCAGCGCCTGCAGCGTGCCCTGCATGCGGTGGAAGCGGCCATCGGTGGCGGTGAACCACGCCAGCGAATGGCCGTGCAGGAAGTCATCGACGTGCACCACGGTGGCACCGTCGGCTTCCTGCCAGGAAATGGCATAGATGCCCTCGGCAACCTGCCGCCACTCGCAGCTGGCTTCGCCGTGGGCACCGGCATAGGCACCGGAGGCGATGGCGTAGTGCACGCGATGGCCATCAGCGCTGTAGCGGTTGTCGGCGGCCAGGCCGTCATAGCTGACCCGGAACCGGCGACCGGCAAACATCGGCGGGGCGTCGCTCATCGGATCGCCACCGGGTTGATGTTGACCTGGGTGGAGCCGACGTACAGCGGCTGGCCGAGCACGAACAGGAATTCCCAGGCCTTGTCGCGCACCAGCGCGCGGCTGTCGATCAGTTCCAGGTTGTAGATGCCGCGCTTGGCCAGCATGTACTGGTTCACCGGGAACTCGTCGGCGCCGTGCGGATTGGGGTAGACCTCCGAGGCCCAGGTGTCACCGCCGAAGGCGACGATGCCCTGGTCGGCCAGCCACTTCGCCGCGTCCATGCCGATGCCCGGCTCGACCTCCAGGAACTGCGTGTTGTCCTTGCCGATCAGCTCCAGCCAGCCGGTGTTGAACAGCACCACATCGCCCTTGCGCAGGGTCAGGTGCTGCTGCTTCAGCACGGCCTGGATGTCGGCGACGCTGAACTCGGTGCCGCCGGGCACGATGGGCTTGCCGTAGTACGCGGTCATGTCCAGCACCACGCCGCGTGTGACCAGCGGCGGTACCTTCTCCACGCCCAGCCTGCGCACGCCATCGACGCTGACGAAGTCGGCGGCCTTGTTGCCGTTGTAGTACACGTTGTCGATGCCGATGTGGCCGATGCCGTTGAGCTGGGTGCCGACACCGGTCCAGGCGTTCACCAGTTCATCGTTGAAGGTGAACCTGTTCGGGCCCAATGACTTGCCGGCCTGTTGCCCGACCTGCACGTTGTACAGGCGGAAGCTGCGATGGCGGAAGGCGGGCAGGTTCTTGTCTACCGGTACCGCCAGCGGATAAGTCTTGCCGGTCTTCACCAGCGACACCGCCTGCTTGACCACATCGGGGGTGAGCAGGTTGGCCGCGCCGATCTCATCGTTGGCGCCGTATACCGAGGGATACCAGTCCGCAGCGAGAGCGGCGGAGGGCAGCGGGAGCGAGGCCAGTGCAAGCAGGGTCAGGGAGGTGATGTTCATTGCGGGGCTCCAGTGCCGGTCACGCGTGCGCCGCGAACTGCGGCAACACGTACTCGGCGATTTCGTGGAAGGTGTCGGCCAAAGGCCGTTCGTTGCGGCGGAACTGCAGGCCGATGTGGTCGACGCCGGCGGCCTGCATCGCCTGCAGTTCGGCCAGCAGCGCATTGCGGCCGCCGCGCAGGCCGAAGCGCCAACGCTGCAGCGGTGCGTCGGCCCGTTCCAGCAGATCCAGGTGGATGAAGCTGGCATAGGGTTTGTTGCCGGCTACCGCGCGCCACGCCGCCACGCGGTGGGCGTGTTCCTGGGGCGTGCCGGGGTAAGCCAGGCAGCCGTCCATATGCGCGCCGATCCAGGCCGGCTGCTGCTGCGCCAGGCCGGCCACCAGCAGCGGCAGCGCCCGACCATCGGCAGGCAGTACTTCCAACCCCTGCGGCAGCCGTGCAGCGGCGCCTTCGCGCAGCAGCCCGATCTGCTCGCGGAAGCGCGTGCCACGGGTGTCGAAGTCGCGGCCGAACAGCGGGTACTCCACCGGCCGGTCGCCGCTGGCAACGCCCAGCAGCAGGCGATCGCCACTGAGCTGCTGTACGCTGCGTGCCGACTTCAACGTCAGCAGAGGTTCGCGGATCGGCAGCACCACCGCGCCGGTCCCCAACAGGATCTCTTCGGTGATGCCGGCCAGGTAGCCGAGATAGGTGAACACTTCGAACACCTGCGCGGCATCGCCGAATGCCGGGTCGTACACCGGCACGTCGCGCACCCACAGCGCACGGAAGCCGAGGCGGTCGGCCAGCCTGGCAAGGTCGGCGTGCTGCTGCAGGTCCGGTTCGCCCGGCAGGCGGCGCGCAATGCGTCGTGCCTGTTCGCCCAGCGGCGTCCAGTCGTTGTCCAGCGGCGCTTCAATGCCAATGCTGAAGCCGCCCGCCTGCAGTCGTGTCAACGCAGTAGCCATCAGCGCGTGCTCCTCAGTCCCAGGCAGGCGCCAGGCCCGGCGGGTCGACTTCGCGGCCGTTGCGCTCGAGTGCGGCGATCGCAGCCATGTCTTCGGCATCCAGCTGCAGCTCGCGGGCAAGCAGGTTGCTGGCCAGGTTTTCGCGCTTGGTCGAGGACGGAATGACGGCGTAACCCAGCTGCAGCGCCCAGGCCAGTGCGACCTGGGCCACCGTGGCCTGGTGCTTGTCGGCGATGGTGGCCAGCACCGGGTCCTTCAGTACCTTGCCGTAGGCCAGGGTCATGTAGGAGGTCACCGCGATGCCCTCTTGCTGCAGGAAAGCAGTCAATGCCGGGTTCTGCAGATAGGGGCTGAGCTCGATCTGGTTGGTGGCGATCTGGCCCTGGCCAACTACGGC
This sequence comes from Stenotrophomonas sp. 01N47, assembly GCF_056399165.1. Classification (NCBI taxonomy): domain Bacteria; kingdom Pseudomonadati; phylum Pseudomonadota; class Gammaproteobacteria; order Lysobacterales; family Lysobacteraceae; genus Stenotrophomonas; species Stenotrophomonas sp. 01N47. Next base: position 314,117 of record NZ_JBFTQU010000001.1, on the reverse strand, counting down.
GATGGCCTGGCGGGTCAGTTCGATGTTGAAGTTGGATACGCCGATCTGCCGGGTCAGGCCCAGCGTCTTTGCTTCGGCCAGTGCGGTCATGTACTCGCGCAGCGCGACCGCGCTGCCCGGTGCCGGCCAGTGGATCAGCAGCAGGTCGACATGGTCGGTGCGCAGCTTGGCCAGGCTCTCGCGCAGGCTCGGCAGCAGTCTGTCGGCGGCATGGTTGTCGACCCAGATCTTGGTGGTGATGAACAGTTCGTCGCGCGGTACACCGGATTCGGCGATGGCCTGGCCGACCTCGGCTTCATTGCCGTAGATCTGCGCGGTGTCGATGGCGCGATAGCCGAGCTCGAGGGCGTTGCGCACTGAATCGATGACGGTCTGGCCGGTCAGGCGGAACGTGCCGACGCCAAAGGAAGGAAGGCTCATGGGAACTCCAGCTGGGTAGGGAGCGGTGTGCTCCGATGGGGGCCAGTCTGGTCGCTTTACATTTGCAGATTAAGCCGTGTATACGGGAAATGCTTTTGCGCCGAGGTAAAGAATGAAAACCACCCTGGATGAGCTGAAGGCGTTTGTCGCCGTGGTCGACAGCGGCTCGATCACCGCCGCCGCCGAGGTGCTGGGACTGACCATCTCGGCCACCAGCCGCACCCTGGCGCGCTTGGAGGACAAGCTGCAGACCACGCTGCTGCGGCGGACCACGCGACGGCTGGAGCTGACCGAAGAGGGCGCGGCGTTCCTGGAATACGCGCGCACGATCCTGGCCACGGTGGACGAAGCCGAGGAACAGATGGCGGCGCGCCGGCAACAACCGGTAGGGCGGTTGCGGGTGGATGCGGCCACGCCGTTCATGCTGCACGTGATCGTGCCGCTGCTGGCCGGCTTCCGCGAGCGCTATCCGCAGGTGCAGTTGGAGCTGAACTCCAACGAGGGCATCACCGACCTGATCGAGAAGCGCACCGACGTGGCGTTCCGCATCGGCGTGCTGCGCGATTCCACCCTGCATGCGCGGCCGATCGGCCACAGCCGCATCCGCGTGGTCGCCAGCCCGGAGTACCTGCGGCAGTACGGTACGCCCACCCGAATCGCGCAACTGCGCGCGCACACGCTGCTGGGTTTCACCCACCCGGGTTCACTCAACGAGTGGCCGCTGACCGACGCCGATGGCGGTCCATTGGTGATCCAGCCGGCCATTGCATCTTCCAGCGGAGAAACGCTGCGGCAGATGGCGGTGAACGGGCTGGGCATCGCCTGCCTGTCCGATTTCCTGACCCGCCAGGACCGGCGCGAAGGGCGCCTGGTACAGCTGTTCGCCAAGCAGACCCAGGAGGTGCGCCAGCCGATCAACGCGGTGTACTACCGCAACACCGCGCTGGCCGCGCGCATCACCTGTTTCGTCGACCACGTGACGCAGACGCTGGGTCAACGCCCGTTCGACGAATAGCGTCCTGGCGGCCGGTGCCTTGCGCGGCCCAGGTGCTGGGCGTGCAACCGGCCACGCGCTGGAAGGCCGCCGCGAACTTGCTGGGATTGGCGTAGCCGCAGGCAAGCGCGACCTCGGTGACGCGCTGCCCCTTGGACAGCGCGTACTGCGCCCAGTGCATCCGGCGCTGGGTCAGGTAGGCATACGGTGGCATGCCGGTAGCGGCGCGCAGGGCGCGGCTGAAAGTGGTCGGTTCCATGCCGAGTACGTCTGCCAGCGCTGCGACATCCAGCGGCTGGGAACGGTGTTCATCGATGAAGTCCTGCAGCTGGCGCAGTTGCCGCGATGACAGCGGTGCAGCCATCCGCGGCCGGGCGGGCGGTTGGCCGGCAAGCTGCGCCAATCGCCGCACCACGACTTCTGCGCCGTACTGCAGGAAGCCGGGCACGCTGGCGTCAGCCTGCGCGCTGGACCACAGCGCGTGCAGTACGGAAGCGATGACCGGGTCGCGATGCAGCCGCAGGGAAAGGGCGTGGATGTCCGGGAAGCCGCCAGGCGCATCACGCCACTGCGCGGTATCGATGGCCATTCCCAGCAGCTCCACCGCTGGGCTGGCGTAGTGTCCATGATCGCCGGGCAGTACCACGTTGAACTGGCCCGGATGCCACGGCGCCTGCAGGACCCCGGCAGTGGTGCGTTGATACAGGTTGCCGCCACCGGCCAGCGCCAGGCCCAGCCGCAGCTGGTGCGGGTTCCCCATGGGGCCTTCGCTGGCCTGGAAGCCATGGCGCAGCAGAACGATCGAGCCATCCTCGCTGGTGACGGTGCCATCACTGGGCAGGGTGGCTTCCCGGTGCAACTGGTCGGCGAGGGCGGGCATGGCAGGTCCAGGAATGGAGCAGCACTGACTGCAATGGAGTGGCGGCGGATGCGGAATGTTACAGGATAACAGTTTGCGTCAGCTGGCCCGCCAAGCGCGTTTCCGTTCCTCATGAGGTCTACCTTGAAATCCCCCGTATCCTCCGTTGCCCTTGTCGCAGCGTCGTTGCTGGTTCCTGTTGTTCCTGCCCACGCGCAGTCCGCCGATGCCACCACTCTTGATGGGGTGGTGGTCACCGGCTCCAAGCGCGACACGCCCTACCTGAAGAGTGACCTGTCGGTGACCGTGCTTGATCGGCAGGCACTGAAGGAAGCCGGTGTCACCGAGTTCCGTGACCTGGACAAGCTGGCCCCCAATGTGAAGTTCAACGTGATGGGCCAGCTGAGCAACATGTTCATTTCCATCCGCGGCATCGAATCCAATCCTTTCCTGGTCAACCGCGCGTCGGTCTACATCGATGGCATTCCGTTCCGCGAGCTGAGCAATGCGGTACTCAACCAGGTGGAATCGGTCGAGGTGCTGCGGGGGCCGCAGGGCACCCTGTACGGCGCCAACAGCGAATCGGGGCTGGTGCTGGTGCGCACGCGCGGGCCGGCCGACACCCGCGAGGGTGAGGTGAACCTGCGCAGCACCTGGTTCGGCAACGGCAACGGTACGGCCGTGGATGGCTTCCTGGCAGGCCCGCTGAGCAAGGACGGCACGCTGTCGGGCTCGGTGGCGTTCATGGGGTCCGATGAAGATGCCCACCTCAAGAACCTGACCCCGTACGGCGCGCGCGGCGAAGTGAAAGAGGGCTACCTGCAGGGCAAACTTCGCTGGCGGCCCAGCGATTACGTGACCGTCAACGCCTTGGCCTATCACCTGCGCACGCGCGCACCGGGCATGTTCGAGTACGAGTACCTGCCGCTGGATACCGGCCTGTACAACCGCACCTATGGCGACCGCCTCAATGGTGGCCGCCATGCAGGTGATTTCACCTATATCAACGATGCGCCCAAGCGCACCGAAAAGGACGAGACCGTTGCCGGCCTCAGCGCGCAGTGGCAACTGCAGTCCGGCACCCTGGATGTCGCCGCCTCGTACCGCAGCGAGGAAACCACCTCGGCCGGCTACGACTTCGACATGACCGCCAGCTCGGCGCTGGCCGGCTACATCTACGACAAGAAGAATGCCTGGAACGCCGAGGCGCGCTTCAGCTCGCCCAGCGATCAGGCGCTGACCTGGATGGCCGGTGTGTCAACCTATCGCATCGACAAGGATTCGATCCAGGGCACCTTCGTCGGCCCGGCGCTGCGCGGGCTGGACAGTTACAACCTGGCGCCGCGGCAGACCTCCAAGGGTGAGGACTACAGTGTTTTCGCGACCGCCAGCTACACGCTGCCGGCACTGCCGAAGCTGACTGCCAGCCTCGGCATCCGCCACGAGCAGGCCCGCCGTTCCACCGAGCAGCGTGCCGGATTCCTCGACCTGGGTGCGGGGGGCCTGGTGCGCTACCGCGACGCCGCCCTGGCGCATACGTTCTCGGCGACGTTGCCGCGCGTCTCGCTGCGCTATGACGCCAGTGATGACCTCTCGTTCTATGCGGCCTCGGCCAAGGGCTACATCCCCGGTGGCTTCAACCTGGCCGCCGCGCAGAGCGATGTGATCAACGACAAGGTGCTCCGCTACGAATCCGAACGCATGTGGAGCCATGAAGTGGGCTTCAAGATGAACCTGGCGGGCGGCCGTGGCCATATCGGCGGCGCGCTGTTCCATATCAGCTCGGACAACTGGCAGGAAATCCAGGTGGCCACCGATGCCAACGGCCGGCCGATCTCCTCCGACTACGTGGGCTCGGATGCCTCGATACGCTCGCGTGGTGCAGAGCTGGAAGGCGTGTTTGAAGTCGCGCCCGGGTTCACGGTGATGGCCAATGTCGGCTATGTCGATGCGACGTACACCAAGCTGTGGGTGAGCCCGCAGGAGAACCTGAACGGCAAGCGGGTCAAGCTGACGCCGCACTACACCGGCTACCTGGCGGCGCGGTATCAGTTCGATTCCGGCATCTATGCCCGGGTGGAATCGCAGTTCACCGGTTCCAGCGCGCTGGACGAGCGCAACCGCGCGTTCCAGCCGGCCGTGGCCGTGCTGGGCGTGCAACTGGGTTACGAGCAGGGCCCGTGGAGCACGCGCGTGTTCGTGCAGAACCTGACCGACAAGCGCCGCATCAACGGCCTGATCTTCGACAACCTGGCCTTCGGCCGCGATGGCAACTACTACGGGCCGGTGGACAGCCCGCGCATTGTCGGTGCCGAGGTCGGCTACCGGTTCTGAAGGGTCATCAGCCGGCGGACCGCAGGGCCCGCCGGTTGCGCAGATGTGCGATGGCCAGCATCACCCCACCGCAGGCGGTGGCAGCGCCATGCCAGAGCAGCGATTCCTTCAACGGCAGGTACAGCGAGGCGGACAGCAGCAGGATCGCGCCTGCAAGGGCGACGCACAGCGGCAGTGCCCGTTGATGGCGGCGCTTGCCGGCAGCGGTGCTGAGCAGGGCGATCGTCGAGGCCAGCAGCGCGAACAGCCATTCCCAGCGCGACATCACCAGCAGCGCGGTCATCGCCGCGTGGCCGGGATGCTGGAACGAGCGCAGTGCCATCATCGCTGCGGGCGTGAAGGCCAGCAGCAAGGGCAGGGCCACGCAATGCGCGGCACAAGCCAGCGACAGCCAGGCGCCTGCCAGATCGAAGTGGGGATGCCAGCGTGCCGAAGCTGGCGGCTGGGTGCGGGCCCTTGCGGGCGAGGTCGGGATGTGGTCCATAATGTTACATAGTAACAATACGGAGCCTCCCCATGAAACGTTCTGCCGCCCTTCTACTGCTGCTTGCTGCCCATTCTGCGAATGCCCACGACGTGCGCCATCACGAGGTACATGTCCATGGCCAGGCCGATGTCGATCTGGCCGTGGACCAGGGAACGCTGGAACTGGCACTGCGTGCACCGGGCATCGGCATCCTCGATTTCGAACGACCACCTGCCGACAGCCGCGAACAGGCCGCATTGGCGCGGGCGCGATCGATCCTGCAGAGCGGCAGCTGGGTCACCTTGCCGAGTGCTGCACAGTGCCGGCTGGACCATGCCGCGGCGACTGCGGAGGGCTTTGCGCCAGTGGCGGTGGCAACGCAGCCCGGCCAGCACACGCATGCCGGATTCACCGCCGCACTGCGCTACCACTGCGCCAACCCGGCAGCACTGCGCGGGCTGGCATTGCCGCTGCCTACGCTGTTTCCGGGGCTGCACGAGGTGATCGTCAACACCGCAACATCGACCGGGCAAGGCCGCAGCGTGGTTACTGCTGACAGCCTGCGGGTGCCGCTGGCGCCATGAACGACGATGCCATCATCGACCTGCAGGGTGTGCAGTTCGGCTACGCAGGGCGTGCGGTGCTGGACATCGCACAGCTGCAGGTGCGCGCAGGCAGCAGCGTGCTGCTGCGCGGGACCAGCGGCTCGGGCAAGAGCACACTGCTGGGCCTGTTGGCGGGTATTCTGCTGCCAGCCAGCGGCAGCATCCGGGTTGCCGGCCATGGGGTGAACACGCTCGGTGCTGCCGCGCGCGATCGCTTTCGTGCCGACCAGCTGGGCGTGATCTTCCAGCAGTTCAACCTGCTGCCATTCCTGAGCGTGCGCAACAACATCGCCCTGGGCGTGCGCTTTTCGCCATTGCGCAACGCGCGCATTGAAGGTGGGCTGGACGCGGAAATCGCACGCCTGCTGCGTGCGCTGCAGCTCGATCCGGCACTGATGCCGCGCGCGGCAGGCACGCTCAGCGTCGGCCAGCAGCAGCGCGTTGCCGCTGCCCGTGCCTTGATCGGTCGCCCGGCGGTACTACTGGCCGACGAACCGACCTCGGCGCTGGACCCCGAAGCGGCCACGGCGTTCGTGCAGCTGATGTCCGCGCAGTGCCGCGCCGCTGGCACCACCGCGCTGGTGGTCAGCCACGATGATCGCCTGCAGCCGTTGTTCGACCAGGTGTTGTCGCTGGGTGATCTGAACCGGGCAGGGGGTGCACATGTTTGAGTTGGCCTGGGCCAGCCTGCGCAGCCGCGCCTTGAGCGTGAGCTTGACCGTGCTGGTCATCACCCTGAGCGTGGTCCTGCTGCTGGGCGTGGAGCGCATCCGCACGCAGGCCCACGAAGGCTTTGCCAGCACCGTCTCGGGTACGGACCTGATCGTGGGCGCACGCTCGGGGCCGGTGAACCTGCTGCTGTACTCGGTCTTCCACATCGGCGACCCGACCAACAACGTGTCCTGGCAGTCCTACCAGGAACTGTCCGCGCTGCCGCAGGTGAAATGGGCGGTGCCGCTGTCGCTGGGCGATTCCTGGCGTGGCTATCGGGTGATCGGCACCACCGCCGGTTATTTCGAACATTACCGGCATGGCACAGGGCATGCGCTGGCATTCGCGCAGGGCCAGCCGTTCGACGACCTGTATGACGCGGTGGTCGGCGCTGAAGTCGCGCAGGCCGCGCACATCGGCCTGGGCACTGAGATCGTGCTGGCCCATGGCACCGGTGTAGTAACGCTGGCCACGCATGCCGACAAGCCGTTCCGCGTGGTCGGCATCCTGGAGCGTACCGGCACGCCGGTGGATTCGTCCGTGCTGGTGTCACTGCCGGCGATCGAAGCGATCCATGTCGATTGGCGCTCCGGCGTGCAGCTGCGCAGCCAGCATGTCAGCGCAGAACAGGCACGGCAGCTTGACCTGACCCCGACCAGCATCACCGCCTTCATGCTCGGGCTGAACTCGCGCATCGCCACCTTCGGCGTGCAGCGCAGCATCAATGAGTATCCAGACGAAGCACTGCAGGCGATCCTGCCCGGCGTGACGTTGCAGCAGCTATGGCAGTCGCTGGGCACTGCCGAGCGCGCGCTGCAGCTGATCAGTGCGATGGTGGTGCTGCTGGGCATGGTGTCACTGATGGCGCTGCTGGTATCGACGCTGCAGGAGCGCCGTCGTGAGATGGCGGTGCTGCGCGCCACCGGTGCGCGCCCGGCCTATGTGGCCTGCCTGCTGGTCGTTGAGGCCGTGGCCACTGCAGCAATGGCCTGCGCGTTGGCGCTGGCGGTGCTGACCTGTGCCAGCGCGGCCGGGCGCAGCTGGGCGCTGGCCAATTTCGGTCTGTCGATCACCCACGTCTGGCCGGACGCGCGCGAACTGGCCTGGGTGGGCGGCGTGCTGCTGATCAGCGCGGTTGCCGGCTTGCTGCCTGCGCTGCTGGCCTACCGGCGCACCCTGGCCGATGGCCTGGCGCCTGCGTCGTGAGCGCGGGCGTGCGCTGGTTGCTGCTGGCTGCGGCAATGCTGCTGGTTGCCTGCACGCGGCCGACCGATACCGGTGTGCAGGCACTGCCGCCGTCGCCGGTACAGAGCAATGCTGGCACGCAAAGCGAGCAGGAACTGGACTGGCTGCAGATGCTGCCCAGCGATGAACTGGCAGCACTCGAGCGCGGTGAGGGGCCGGAGGTGCAGCACAACGGCAACCGGCGCATGGCCCAGTTCGGTACGTTCCGTACGGTGGACGCGGTACTGGATCGCGCAGTGCGGTTGCCGGGCTACGTCGTGCCCCTGGCCAATGCGGCAGATGGCCGACTGGTCGAATTCCTGTTCGTGCCGTACTACGGCGCGTGCATCCACGTGCCGCCGCCGCCACCGAACCAGATCGTGCATGTGGTGCTGCCGCGGCCGATCGCCATGCCCGACATGTACTCGCCGTTCTTCCTGGCCGGCGTGCTGCGCGCCGAGCGGGTGGACGATGATCTTGCCGGCTCGGCATACAGCATGGCCGACGCCGAACTGAGGCCTTATGAACCGTAGCGCGAAGCTGCTTGGCTGTGTGCTTGCCGGTGTAATGCTGACCAGCTGTGGCCGGCCCGCCGTGGAGACCCCGCCACAGGCCAGCAACGCTGCAGCTTCGCCAGCGGCGCCGTCTGCAGTGATCGACCGCTGGAACGCGCTGATGCCCGAGGAGGACAGCTTCCAGCGTCCACCGCCGCAGATCGGGCTGTCGCGTGGCAACGGCATGGACGGGGTAGGAGGCTTGATCGACGACACCGGTTCGGGGTCGCTGCCGGGGCAGACCATCGATCATTCCAGCCCTCTGCGCGCGCAGCAGTTCGGCTCGTCGGCGGTGGTCGATGGCGTGGATGGCCGGACGCTGGACCTGGATGGCTATGTGGTGCCGCTGGCGATGAACGATGCCGGGCAGGTGGACGAACTGCTGTTCGTGCCGTTCTATGGCGCGTGCATCCACGTGCCACCGCCACCGCCGAACCAGATCATCCATGTGACCCTGGCCACCCCCATCACGATGGGCGCGCTGTGGGATCCCTACCGGCTGTCCGGGCGCCTGCAGGTGAAGCATTTCGAGGCGGATATCGCCAGCGCGTCCTATGACGCTGCCGCAGCGACGCTTTCCGCGATCAGCCAATGACGAGCACCCGATGACGAGGCTCCGCGCACGCACCGTCGCGCTGCTGATTGTGGTGCTGCTGGCCGGGAGCGGGGTGGCGCTGCTGTGGAACGCAACGCACGCGCCCTCGCCACCGGCCGTTGCATTTCCCGCACCAGTGGCGGAAGCGCAGGTACGCATCGAACATCACCTGGCTGCCAACAAGGCCTTTCGTGATGACCTGCTGTTCCTGCTGGTGGCGACGCTGCGCGACCGCTGCGAACCCGCGCAGGCGGGAGTGCTGGCGCGCATGGCCAACCGTGCTTCGCTGCCGGTGCTGGCGGCGGTCAGCGCGGTGACCGCGCAGGATGCGAGCCTGGACCGACCGATCTACCAGTACATCCAACACCGCGCCGACGCCACCGGCTGCGGTCAGCCACTGCGCGTGCCGGCAGGCGAAGGCGGCACTATCGAGGTGGACATCGAACAGTACGCGCGCACCTTCCCGGACAGCTACTTTGATCTGCAGCGCAGCAGTGTGCCGCGTGACTTCGGCGGGCGTCCGCTGGCGGAACGCGCCGGCAACGCCTGCAACAGCGTGGTCTATTCAGTGCTGCCGCTGGGAGGGGTCGATTGGCGCTGCAGCACGCTGCGCAGCAACGCCCGCGCCCGGGTGCGGGCGCTGTGCGAAGAGGAGATGCAGCGGCAGCACGGCCATCTGCGTGGCGAGCTGGATGCCGCGGTGGGACGCGCCATGCAGGACCCGATAGTGCAGGCGGTCGCTGCATTGCCTGCGGAGTGCAGGTAGGCCCAGGGTTATGAGGCAGGGAGCATTGCGCCTCCCGGCAGCTGAATGGCTTTCGCTGGGACATTCATAACTATACAGGACATCCTGTATAGTTATGGGCGTACTCCTTCCCCATCCAGGTTCCCATGGCTCTCTCCCAGCCCTTGGACGGTGCTCCGTCCCTGTCGCGCGCCCGACGCTGGTCGCTGCTGTTCACCGTCGCCGCCGGCCTGCTGCTGGTCACGCTGGACAACTCGGTGCTGTATACCGCGCTGCCGACCCTGACCGAGGAGCTCTCGGCCAGTGCCGGGCAGGCGCTGTGGATCATCAACGCCTACCCGCTGGTGATGGCCGGCCTGCTGCTGGGGGCGGGCACCCTGGGCGACCGCATCGGCCATCGCCGGATGTTCCTGGTCGGACTGGTGGTGTTCGGCATCGCCTCGTTGGCAGCGGCGTTCTCTGCAACCGCAGGGCAGCTGATCGCAGCGCGCGCCTTCCTCGCCGTGGGTGCGGCGGCGATGATGCCGGCCACGCTGGCCTTGATCGGGCTCAGCTTCCATGAAGAACGCGAGCGCAACATCGCCATCGCGATCTGGGGTTCGGTGGCCATCGTCGGTGCGGCGCTGGGGCCGATCATCGGTGGCTTGCTGCTGCAGCACTTCTGGTGGGGCTCGGTGTTCCTCATCAACGTGCCGGTGGTGGTGGTCGCCTTCATCGCGACCCTGTTGCTGGCACCGGAAGGGCAGCGCGACAGCACCCGCCCATGGGACCTGCTGTCCTCGCTGCTGGCACTGGCCGCGCTGTCGGGCCTGGTACTGGCGATCAAGTCACTGATCGCCACGCCGCCCTCGTACAGCGTGGGAGCGGTCTCGCTGCTGCTGGCGGTCATCTCCGGCATCGCCTTCAGCCGCCGCCAGCAGCAGTTGCCGTATCCGCTGCTGGATTTCGCCATCTTCCGTAATCCGGCCTTCCTTGCCGGCACCCTGTCGGCGGTGTTCACCCTGTTTGCGATGGCCGGGCTGCAGCTGCTCACCACCCAGCGTTTCCAGCTGGTGGCCGGCCTCAGCCCGTTGCAGGCCGGCCTGCTGGTATCGGTGGCGGCGCTGGGCAGCCTGCCCAGCGCGTTGCTGGGCGGCAGCGTGCTGCATCGCGTCGGCCTGCGGCCACTGATCTGCGGTGGCCTTGCGGCCGGTGCGGTAGGTGTGGGCGTGGTGGCGCTGGGCTTCCCGCATGGGCTGGGCTGGGTGGTGGCCGGCATGGCGATCACCGGCTTCGGCATGGGTGCTGCCATCTCGGTGGCGTCCACCGCCATCCTCAACAACGTGCCGCCGCATCGTGCGGGCATGGCCTCGTCGGTGGAGGAAGTGTCCTACGAGTTCGGCGGCCTGCTGGCCGTCGCGCTGCTGGGCAGCCTGAGCGCTGCGATGTACGGCGCTTTCCTGCCGGAGTCGGCGGGTATTCCCGCCGCCGCGCGCGAGGGCTTCACCCAGGCGCTGCACGTGGCGCGTGAGGTGGGGCAGGGCGAGTGGTTCGCGCTGGCCACCGCGGCCTACGATCGCGGTTACCAGATCGTGCTGCTGGTGATCAGTGCGGTGCTGGCGGCCGGCGCGGTGATCATCGCGCGCCTGCTGCGTGGACGCGCCGGTGGCCGCGACGGCGCCGCCGATCGCGTAAAATAACGGCATGAGAACCAGCAAGCGCGAGCGCATCCTCGACGCCGCCGTCAGCGTGATCAACCGCGACGGCGTGCGTGCGGTCACCTTTGAATCGGTGGCGGCCGAGGCGCAGTTGACCCGTGGCGGCCTGCTGTACCACTTTCCTTCGCGCGAAGCGTTGCTGCGCGGCATCGACGAGCACCTGGTGCAGAGCTGGGAAGCATCGATGGAGGCGCTGCTGGGCAAGTCGGCCGGCGAGGCCACTGCGCTGGAGCGCTACCAGACCTTCGTGCGCGTTTCGGCGCAGAGTGCCACCCGTGCCGAGCTGATGTTCATGCTGGACTCGGTGGACCCCGAATTCCCCAGTGAGCGGCCGTGGGCACCGGTGGTGCAGCGCTGGGCGCCTTCGCCACCGGCCGCCGGCTGCGACGACCCGGCAGCGCTGGATAATTTCGTGGCACGGCTGGCCGCCGATGGCCTGTGGATCTACGAGGCCATGTACGAAGGCCAGCTGGACGAGAACGTGCGCGCGCAGGTGACCGAACGGATCGGCGGGCTGCTCTCTCCCGAGCGGTCTCGCAAGGCGTAGCAGCCAGTCCATCCGCTGAGGGCGCCCGTCAGGCAGGCGGATGCCCGTGCAGGCCATACCCCTGCAGCCGCTCCGGGTGGGTATACACGTTGAAGCCTTCTTCGCGGGCGAAGCCCACCAGGCACAGGCCGGCACTGCGGGCCAGATCGATGGCGAGCGCAGTGGGGGCCGAGACGGCGGCCAGTACGCTGGCACCGGCGCGCGCGGCCTTGCTGACCATTTCGTAGCTGGCACGGCTGGATACCACCAGCAGGCCGCCATCGATGCTGTGTTCGTTGTGGTGCAGTGCACCGATCAGCTTGTCCAGCGCATTGTGGCGGCCGACGTCTTCGCGCACCCAGCCGATGCGGCCACTGGCATCGGCCCAGGCCGCTGCATGGGTCGAACCACTGGCAGCATTCATCGGCTGGCGTAGGGCCAGCCCAGCCAATGCCCGCTGCAGTGCAGCCGTCTGATACGTACGGCGGTCCTTTACCGGAGGCAGCGGACGCAGCACGTCCTCCAGCTGGCGTGCACCGCATAACCCACAGCCGCCGCGACCCGGCAGCAGGCGCCCGTTGTCAGGATCCAGTGCGGCGCCGGGGGCGTCGGCGGACACGCTCATATTCAGCTCGATGCCCTCCAGTTGTGGCTGCACCTGGATGGACAGCAACTGGTCAGGACGCTCGATCAACCCTTCGCTGAGCGAGAAGCCCAGCGCGAAATCCTCCAGGTCGCATGGCGTGGCCATCATCACCGAGAAGGCCGCGCCGTTGTAACGCATCGCCACCGGTACTTCTTCGGCGATCGTATCGACCCGTTGCTCCTGCCCCGTGCTGCGCCAGCGTTGCAGCGTGCGCAGGGCCGTGCCGGCGGGCGGGGGCGAAGGCAACGTCGATCCGGGCATGCGGCACATCCTGGGTAAAGCAGAAGGGCAGGCTACGCCCGGAGGATAGCGCAGCCATCCAGTGAAGACGCGGCGGTAACCGTTGCCATGGCAGCCTGCTGTACCCGGGCCGGGCCATGGCGCTGGGGTTGCCGGTGTGCTTGACTGGCCACGGCAGCCGGGCGTGGTCCCGGCACTGCAGGCAGGCACTCCACCAACGCAGGTTCCCGACCATGTCCGAACAGAAGCCGCCGCGTTACAAGCCTTACAACCAACCGGCAGGCGGCTGGGGGGCCGCCGGTGCGACCGCCAAGGTGCTGCTGCAGCAGAGCGTGATCGGCAAAGGATCCAAGGCGCTGCTGGCGATGAACCAGCCGGGCGGATTCAAATGCCCCAGCTGCGCGTTCCCCGATGCCGACCACCGCAAGAAGCTGGAATTCTGCGAGAACGGTGCCAAGGCCCTGGCCTGGGAAGCGACCCAGCACCGGGTGACCCGTGAGCTGTTCGCCCAGCACACCGTCACCGAGCTGATGGCGCAGACCGACTACTGGTTGGAGCAGCAGGGCCGGCTGACCGAGCCGATGCGCTACGACGCCGCCACCGATCACTACGTGCCCTGCGAATGGGACGAGGCGTTCGCGCTGATCGGCCGTCATCTGCAGGCGCTGGACAACCCTGACCAGGCCGAGTTCTACACCTCCGGCCGCACGCCCAACGAGGCGGCGTTCCTGTATTCGATCTTCGTGCGCGAGTTCGGTACCAACAACTTCCCGGACTGCTCGAACATGTGCCACGAGCCGACCAGCCGTGGCTTGCCACCGGCGATCGGCGTGGGCAAGGGCACCATCGTGCTGGACGACTTCGAACACGCCGAGGCGATCTTCGTGATGGGCCAGAACACCGGCACCAACTCGCCGCGGATGATGAGCAACCTGGTGGAAGCGCGCAAACGCGGCGTGCCGATCGTGGCGGTCAACCCGATGCCGGAGCGTGCCCTGATCCGCTTCACCGAACCGCAGGACGTGGTGCAGATGGCCACGTTCGGTTCCACCGAGATCACCAGCGAGTTCGTGCACGTCCGTATCGGCGGCGACCTGGCGCTGATCAAGGGCATGATGAAGGTGATGTTCGAGCGCGAGGCCCAGGGTGAGCAGGTGCTGGATCATGCCTTCCTGGCCGAACACACCGTTGGCCTGGAGGCGCTGCGCGAGGACGTGCTGGCGCAGGACTGGGATGAGATCGTGCGGGTGTCGGGCATCGCGCAGGAACAGATCCGGCGCTGCGCGGAGATCTACATCCGTTCGCAGGCGACGGTCATCTGCTATGGCATGGGCCTGACCCAGCACCAGCAGGGGTCGCGGCTGCTGCAGCAGGTGGCCAACCTGTTGTTGCTGCGCGGTAATTTCGGCAAGCCGGGCGCGGGTATCGGTCCGATCCGTGGCCATTCCAACGTGCAGGGCGACCGCACCGTCGGCATCGACGAGAAGCCGACGGCGCGCTACCTGGATCGCGTGCAGCAGGTGTTTGGTTTCGATCCGCCGCGCGAGCACGGCCACCATGTGGTCGAGTCGATCGCGGCGATGCTCGATGGCAGCGCCAAGGTGTTCATCGGCATGGGCGGCAACTTCATCCATGCCGTGCCCGATACCGAGCGCGCCTACCAGGCCATGCGCAAACTTGAACTGACCGTGGGCATCGCCACCAAGCTCAACCGGGGGCATCTAGTGCACGGTCGCGACGCGCTGATCCTGCCGGTGGTGGCGCGCTCGGAGTGGATCCGCACGCCGAAGGGCGAGCAGTTCGTCACCATCGAAGATGCGATGTCCAACGTGACGGCGTCGCGCGGCGTGCTGGAGCCGGCCAGCGAGCACGTGCTGCCGGAGGTGGAGATCGTCTGCCGCATGGCGATGGCGGCGTTGCCGGACAGCAAGGTTGACTGGGCCGCGTACATGCATGATTACGGCCCGATCCGCGACCTGATCGCCGCCGTTTACCCGGACATCTACGCAGGCTTCAACGAACGCATCCAGGCACTGCACGGCTTCCACCTGGATATTCCGCCGCGCCGGCGCGTGTGGCCGACGCCGAACGGCAAGGCCAACATCCTCGTCATGCCGGGCCTGGAAGTGAACACGGTAGTCGATGACCCGGAGATGCTGCGGCTGGCCACGGTGCGTTCGCACGACCAGTACAACACCACCATCTACAGCTACAACGACCGCTACCGTGGCGTGTACAACGACCGCATGGTGGTGTTCATGAACATCGAGGACCGTCTGGCGCGCGGGCTCGGCAAGGAAGCCCTGGTAAGCCTGGAAACGATCAGCGACGACGGCGTGACGCGGCGAATCGAAGGCCTGACCGTGCTTGACTACCCGATGCCGCGCGGGGCGCTGGCGGGCTACTACCCGGAGCTCAACCCCCTGCTGCCGCTGGACTACTACGATCGGATCAGCGGTACGCCAGCGGCGAAATCCATTCCGGTACGGATGCGCGCGCAGGTCGACGTGCCCGCGTAGGCGCCGATCCTACAATTGCTCGTTGTCGCTCAGCACGATGCTGCCATCCAGCAGCACCGGCACCATCTGGGTCCAGCCCTTGGCGTTGTAGTCGAGGCTGACCAGGTACACCCAGCCGCGCGCTGCGTCTTCGGCAGGCGGCGCCGCGCCGGCGGTGAAGCGCTGCAGGCTGACCTCGGAGACCACGAAGTCATCGCTGGGATAACGCTGGCGTGCGTGGGCCAGCGCTGCCGCCGTCGCCTGGTGCACTGACAGCGGCGGCTCGGCGCGTGCCGGGTCGAAGATGGGCAGTGTATGCAACCGCGTCGCGCTCACCTGCCAGCGCTCATGGGTGTCGTCAGCATCGCCGCTGGACAGCACGGTCCATTGGCGTCCGCCTGCCATGGCCGGAAGGCTCAGCAACGAAGACAGCAGGAGGGCAGCAGAGGCGCAGCGGGCAGGCATGGAAAAGCTCCAATGAACGTCCTCCATGATGACATCCGGCAGCGGCGACGGGCATGTCGTGCGTCGGCTATCATCAGCCCGTGGATAAATCCGGCCTGCTGCTGCGACTGATGCTGCTTCTGACCCTGGTGCTGAATGCACCGGCGTTGGCGCTTGCCTCGGGCGGGGTCAACGGTCAGGCCGGCGATGGTCATTGCGGTGCGCCCCACGAGAGCGCCAACACTGCGATCTCTGCCGCGCCCGCCTGCTGCGATGAACGGAACGCAGCCGCGTGCAGCAGCGAGGATTGCGAGTGCGTGCCGGCGACTGTGGCCATGCTGCCGTCGGCGGCAAGCCTTGCTGCATGGCCGCTGCGTGCAGTGCCCGGCGACGCGCTGCCGCCGGCTCATCCCGCGCCTGCGCTGCCTCACCTGATTCGTCCGCCGATCGCCTGATCGCGCGCAGGTTGCGTACCTGCCGTCCTGCAGTACCCCTCATCTACTTGACCCACGCGCATCCGTCGCGTGGATGGCAGGCGCTCGCGCCTGCGATTGCAAAGGACAACCTGACACATGAACCGCACGCTTTCCCTGAGCCTGTTGCTTACCACCGTTCTGCTGGGCAGCGCCTGCGCGCGCGCCTCCGAAGAAGCCGTGTCCTCGCCCGCAGCCGCCACCGAAACTGCCTCGGCGGTCGCGGTCGCGGTCGCGGTCGCGGTCGCGGCTGGGCCGACGATCGATCCCGAACTGCCGCTGGCCATCGTTCACAAGACGGCCAGTTGTGGTTGCTGTGGCGTGTGGGCCGACCACCTGAAGGCTGCCGGCTTCCCGGTTGAGATACGCGACACCGATGACATGCATCCGGTCAAGCAGCGCCTCGGCGTACCGGCCGGCAAGGCGTCCTGTCATACGGCTGAGATCGATGGCTACGTGGTGGAAGGCCATATTCCGGCCAGCGACATCAAGCGCCTGCTGACGGAACGGCCGACGGCGCGTGGCCTGGTGCTGCCAGGCATGCCGGCCGGATCTCCGGGCATGGAAATGCCTGATGGCCATGTGCAGCCGTATACCGCAGAGCTGGTGCGCACCGACGGCAGCACCGAGCCCTTCGCACGGCATGGGCAGGGCGGCTGACAAGGTTCAGCGGGCGCGGCGGCGGATCGCCGCCGCGCCTGGTCAACGCTGCTTTTCGCGTTGCTTCTTCAACTGCGCGTCGAAATTGCGTTCGGCCGTGTCGGCGTAGTCCTGGCAGGTCATTGCCTTGGCTCCCGCCGATGCACCCGCACTATAGTTCCAGCCGCTGGCACCGGGATGCGGGGTCAGCAGGATGTCGCAGGGCAGAGAGCGCACCGTGGCGAAGCTGCGGCGATAGTCCTCGATCAAGTGCGGGTAACGCGGGTTGGCCTGCAGCTGATAGCCCGGCGCACTCAGGCTGTCGGCGTAGACCATGCGCACCGGCTTGCCGCCCCGGGTGTCGGTCCAGGTCCAGGCGGTGCTGCCCGGGGTATGGCCGGGCACGAAGTGCGCGGTGAAGTCGACGCCACCGAGCGAGACTACCTCGCCGTCCATGATGATCCTGTCCGCGGTTGCCGGCGGATAGATGATGTCGTCGCCGAAGTGCAGGTCGTTGCTGCCGCCACGTGCCAGCAGCACCGCGGATTCGGCATTTGCGACGATCTGCGCACCGGTACTGCGCTTGAGCGCTGCAACCGGGCCGGCGTGATCGGCGTGGGCATGGCTGAGCAGGATCAGGTGCAGACCCTGCGGCGCAACGCCGCGCAGCTTCATGTTGCTCAGCAAGTGGTCGGCCATCTGCGGCATGCCGCCGTCGAGCAGTACCGCGCCCTGCGGCGTCTGCACCAGCAGCGCGGTCAGGTCTTCGGTGCCGATCTGCCAGGTGTGGTCGGCAATCTGCAGCGGCGCCATCGGCTGCAGCCAAGACGCATCCACGGTGTAGGCACGCAGCTGTGGAAGCGTCGGCTCGGCGGCAGAAGCCGCAGCGGGAAGCAGGGCAGCGAGCGTGATGGCGAGGGTCTGCAGGCGCATGGGAGGACACCGATGAAGGAGGCTCAGAAACTAGCATGGGCCTCCTTCGTCGCGTCACGCATAGAATTCATGGCACCCATAAGGCGCCATGTCTCAGTAGCGGTACTGCCACCCCAGCGTCAGTACACGCCCGCGCCCGGCAAAATAGCTCGGGTTGGATGGCGTGGTCTGCGAGTAGTAGGTGATGTACTGCTTGTTGGCGAGGTTCTGCACGCCCAGGGTGAAGCTGCTCTTGTCCAACGCATAGCGGGCGACCAGGTCGAACGTGGTGTAGCCCTTGAAGCTGGCCACCGGCACGCCGCGCAGGTCGAAGTCGCGATCGAAGGCCTGGCTGGCCTGCAGGCGGGTGCTGAGCTGTGAGGTCCAGCCCTGTTCCCAAAACGCAGTCAGCCGGTTCGGGGCGATGTTGACGCCCGCCAGGTCGCTTTCCAGTTGACCATCCAGATTGGCGTCGTAGCGGCCGTTGGCGCGGGCATAACCCAGGCCGAGGCGGCTGTCACCCAGGCGCAGGCGCAGATTGGTCTCGAAGCCTTCCACCCGGGTAGCCTGGCGCTGCACGTTGTAGGCATCGATGCCGGCGTCATAGACCAGTACCGAACCCAGCTTGGATTCGGACGTGTAGTACGCAATGTCGCCGCTGAAGCGACCATCGTCATATTCCAGTCCGATCTCTCGGTTGTCCGACACTACCGGCGACAGGTCCACCAGGTTGTCCACGCGCTGGCCATCGCGATTGATCGCGCGCAGCACGCGGCCAACATCGGCCACGGTGTAGCCCTCCGAATACGACGCGTAGGCATTGAGACGGTCATTGATGTACCAGACCGCGCCGAAGTTCGGCAGCGTCTCGCTCATCGTCGGCTTGCCGCCTGCCACCTTGCGTGCGCCGTAGCGGGGCAGGGTGGTGTAGTCGCCCACCTCCAGCTCGCCCTTTTCGTAGCGCAGGCCAGCGGACAGCATGACGTGGTCGGTGGGCCACCACTGCAGCTGCAACAGCGGCGACAGGCTCTGGTAGGTGGTCAGCGGCACCCAGTTCAGGCCACTGGCCAGCAGCACCTGGTGGGTGCGGTCACGCAGGCCATCCAGGCCCAGGGTGACGTCCAGCGACGTGTCGCCGATGCGGCGCCAGCTCTGGGTCAGCTTGAAGCCACGCTTGTCCGACTCGTTCTGGGTCTGGTCCCAGGCAGCGTTGGCACCCGTGTTGCCCCACGGGTCCCACTGGCTGGCGCCGTAACGCCCTTCGAAATCAACCGCGAAGGCCTGCGCCAGGAACTGGCCGCCGAACAGATCGGCGTTGCTGTAGTCCAGGGTCAGCGAGCGTGAGCGGTTCATCGGCGGATCGAGCGGCGTATCGCCGGGCACCGACGTGGCCGGGCGACCGGTGCGGAAGTTGCCATCCACAGGCAGGTAATTGTCCAGGCCGCGCAGTTCGTAGCGGTTGGCCATCACCTGCAGGCGCTGGCCTTCGGCGATGTTCCAGCCAAGCTTCGCGAAGATGTTGCTAGAGGTCGAATCCATCAGTTCGCCCTGCGCATTGGTGCCGATCGCACGGCCGTCGCCGTCGTAGTACAGGCCCTGCCGCTCATGTGCCAGGCCGGCAACGAGGTCGAACTGTTCGCCGCGGATACCCACCAGTGCCGAAGCACGCTGGCCATCATCGTCGCGGCGGCGCGGCGAGGCGGCGGTGAGCGAAAGGCTGCTGTCCAGCAGGAAAGCACCCGGTTCGCTCGGCGCGCTGCGGGTGATGATGTTGACGATGCCACCGGTGCCGCCGATACCCTGCAGCGCGTTGGCGCCGTGGATCACTTCGATGCGTTCGATCATCGCCGGATCGATGGTATGTGAATCACGCGAACCATCGCGCAGCGGCGTGGACTGTGGCACGCCGTCAACCATGTACAGGATGCCGCGCCCGCGCATGCTTTCGCCATAGTTGGACATCTTCTCGCGCGCCGGGGCGAAGGCCGGAATCTGCGAGGACAGTACGCGCGACACATCCGAGCCCAGCGCCAGCTGTTGCTGGACGTCCTCACGGGTGAGCACGGTGATGGTGTTGGGCATGGCGGTCTCGCCCTGCGGCATGCGCGCGGTGGACGCCGACACGGTCACTCTGCCGAGCGAGGTTGCGGCTGCCGGCGCTGGCGCAGTGCGCGGGCGGTCCGTGTTTGCCGCCGCGGCTGCCGTAGCGAGCGCGCTGCGGATCACGAACACGCCTGGCGAGCGTTCTTCGACGTCCAGGCCTTGGCCGGCAATCAGCCTTTGCAGTGCCTCGCGCGGGGCATAGCGGCCGTCCAGTGCTGGCGCCTGGCGGCCGGCAACGCTGTCCGCAGCGAACAGCAGCTGGATGCCGCTCTGCCTGGCCACCGCATTGAGTGACTGTTGCAGCGGGGCGGCCGGAAGATGGACGTCCACCGCCGTGGGGGTGGACTGCGCCGCCGCCGGAAGGGCGGAGCACAGGCTGACGGCCAGCAGGGCAGGCGTCAAGCGGCGCAGGACGGCGGGCAGGGCAATGCGGGTCATGCGGGGTCCTTCAGAGGGGTTCAAGCAGCAGCCGGATGAGCAGGGCCACAACCCACCCTCGGTGCCGAATTCAGTGGCGTGATTCAGTGATGTGCGGAGATGTGGACGCTGCCATCGTCGCGGGGGTGGACGGCGACCGGCAGGATCTCCGGCAGCAGCGCCAGCGCGGTGGCGGCATGGTCGCCATCAAACACGCCCGAAACCTGCAGCGTGGCCAGACCGGGTTCGTCCAGTACGATCACGCCGCGGTGATAGCGCTGCAGGCTGCGTACCACTTCGCCCAGCGGGGTCTGCGCGAACTGCAGTCGGCCCTGGGTCCATTCCCCGCTGCCAGTGGCGATCGGCTGCGGCAGCTGGACCGGCCCTGTGCCTGCCAGCAGCTGCTGGCCAGGCTGCAGGTGCTGCTCGCCATCACGGCCAGCCACGCGCACACCGACCTTGCCGCGCCACAGGCGGACTTCACTGCGGTCACCGCGTCGATCCACATCGAACACCGTGCCGTAGTTGCGCACCTGCACCGGGCCGGCATCGACCTGGAACCGGCGCCAGCGCGAGGGCGCAACGTCGAAGCGGGCGCGTCCGGAGACCAGCACCATGCGGCGCGAACGCAGATGGCTGCGCACCTGCAGATGGCTGTCTGCATCCAGCTGGATACGGCTGCCATCGGCCAGCAGCACGCTGCGACGCTCACCGATGGCCGTCTGGTAATCGCTCTGTTGCCAGCCGGGATCGACAGCGTAAAGCCCGCCCAATCCAGCCACCAACAGCAGGCCGAGCAAGGCGCCGCCGATCCGCCGGCTGCGATGAGGCCGATACAGCTGCGCCGGATCGGGCACCGGAAACAGTGCCTTGAGAGTGTCCCGATGTTGATCCAGCACACGATCAGGCGAAGGTGCGCCGGTCTTGTCCGGGCGTGGGGGGCGCGGGCGGCGTGGTGCTGTCACGTCAGTGCCCGCACATCCAGCGCCTGCCGGCAATCGACCATCGCCAACCGCAGATGCCGCTCGACCGCCTTCAGGCCGATGCCCATGCGGCGGGCAACCGCAGCCTGCGGCACGTCATGGATCTTGTGCAGGATGAACACCTGGCGGCGTCGACAGGGCATCGCACGGATGACGTCGACAAGCCGTGCCAGTTCCTGCGCGGCAACGGCCTGTCTGGCCGGGCCGGCACCTTCGCAGGCGGCATCGGGCAGTTCGGCACGGGGTTCCACCCACTGGCGGCGCAGGTCTTCAGCACGGCAACGATCAATCGCGGCGTCATGCGCCATACGCCGCAGCAGCGCCATCGGCTGCCGCACATCTGCCGGGGAGGGGCGTTCCAGCAGGCGTACGCAGACGTCGTGCACCACCTCGCGGGCCAGTCCGGGCGAGGCGAAGCGACGGCGCAGGTAATCCACCAGATCCTCGTAGTGGCGCACCAGCGAGGACACCAGCGGCAGCGCAGGTGGTGGGGAGGGCGGGGGCGTGGACATCCGGGGGAGGCAGTGCAGGCGGGAAGGGTGAGCCACACAAGGCCAGCCCTGCGCGGTGCCACGATAGTAATGGGAACTGTTCGCATTTGCTATCATGGTGCCCGGTGAGGGGATTGTTCGCGGCCCCCGGAAAGTGAATCCACGATCACCCTCTGCAGCGCACACTCGGCCGCAGATAGGCTGCAGGGCAGCCATCGGGGAGAGTGACCATGCACGTGCTTCTGGTGATCGTCGGCGGGTTCCTGTTGCTGGGCGTCTTCGCCCTGTTCGGCAAGCTCTGGAGCACAAGCAGCCCGCAGCTGCCAACGGCGCTGTTGGCCTTCATCGGCACCTGGCTGCTGGTGTCGGTGGCCAACATGTGGGTGGGGGTCAGCCGGGCGGGCTATACCGTGCGCGAGGAATTGCCGATCCTGCTGCTGGTGTTTGCCGTTCCGGCGTTGGTAGCCGGTGTCATTTTCTGGCGGTTGGGCCGCTGAACCGAGGATCCGCGATGCCGGCAACGCCCCGTCTTCCTGCCCTGCGTCGTCGCGACGGCCATCATGCACGGGTGACCTACGAAGAACTGTTCTTCGACCTGGTCTATGTGTTCGCGGTCACCCAGCTCAGCCACCACCTGCTGCACCACCTGGGTCTGATGGGCGTGTTGCAGACGCTGGTGCTGTGGTTTGCGGTCTGGCTTGGCTGGCAGTACGCGTGTTGGGTCAGCAACTGGTTCGACCCGGAGGCGCCGCGTATACGTGGTCTGTTGTTCGTCACGATGCTGCTGGCGTTGCTGATGTCTTCGTCCATCCCCGAAGCCTTTGCCGGACGCGCATGGATATTCGCTGGCGCGTACGCCACGATGCAGGTGGGCCGGACGCTGTTTGTGCTGCTGGAAGTAGGGCGCGCGCACCCGCTGGCCGCCAATTTCAGGCGCATGCTGGCCTGGGTCTGCGTTTCGGCCTGCTTCTGGCTGGCCGGTGCAGCGGTCGAGGGCAATGCGCGGCTTGCATTGTGGGCGCTGGCTGTTGCCTGTGAATACATCTCGCCGATGTTCGGCTTCGCGTTTCCTGGTCTCGGCCGCTCGCGTACCCGCGAGTGGACCATCGAAGGCGGGCATCTGGCCGAGCGCTGCCAGCTGTTCGTGATCGTCGCACTGGGTGAGACGCTGCTGGCAACCGGTGGCGTGCTGAGCGAGGTGGAGCACTGGAGTGGAGAGGTGGTTTCGGCGGTGCTGGCGACCTTCGCCGGTACGATCGCGATGTGGTGGCTGTACTTCGGCATCTCCAGCCGGGACGCCACCGACACCATCACCCGTTCCGACGACCCCGGTCGCATCGGCGCCTATTTCCACTACGTGCACGCGCTGCTGATCGCCGGCATCATCGCCACCGCCGTTGGCAACGACCTGGTGATGGACGAACCGGAGGCGACGGTGACCCTGCCGTATGCCGCGATGCTGGCAGCGGGGCCGTTGATCTACCTGCTGGGCAGCGCACTGTACAAGCGGGCGGTCTACGGCTGCGTGCCGCGCTCGCACCTGGTGGGGGCAGGGGCTCTGGTCGTCCTCGGCTTCGTGCTGCCATGGATGCACCTGCTGGCCGCTGGGTGGCTGACCAGCATCGTGCTGCTGGCGGTAGGGCTGGCCGATACACGGTTGAAGCGAAGCATTGCAGCGCCGCGGAGTTAGGGGGGCCGGCAGACCTGACCTCAGTCCAGCTCCGCAGCCATCGCCGCCAATCGAGTCACGGTATTGATGTTGCGGCCGGTTCCGTTTGCTGCGAAGGGGATGCGCAGGCGCGAACCGGCCATGCCATCGCCGTAGTGGATGAACAGCTCGCGCTGGCCAAGAGTGAGCTGTTCTTCGCCAATACCCGTCACGCCGTGCAGCGGATCCTTGGGCAGCGCCGCATCGATGAACAGGGCGACGACACGGTTGCCGGCGGCGTCCTTGAACGGGTTGCGGGCGACCACTTCGGCCATCTCAGCAGCGGTACGCACCAGCACGCCGACCGGCTTGCCCGCATAAGCATGCAGGCTTTTCGCCAAACTGCCGCGCACACCCGCCTCGTCGAGCGGACTGCTGAACACGGCATTGCCGCTGGCGATATAGGTGCGGACGTCCCGGAATCCGGCGTTCTCGCACATCCGCACCAGCTCGGTCATCGGTAGCTTGCCGGTGCCGCCGACATTGACCGCGCGCAGCAGGGCCACGTAGGCGGTCATGGCGCAGCGGCCTGCAGCCGGTCGTACATGCGCACCAGATCGACCAGCGTGCGTGCTTCCATCTTGCGCATGACCTGCGCGCGACGCACCTTCACGGTGATCTCGCTGACACCCAGGTCGGCGGCGATCTGCTTGTTCAGGCGTCCGCGCACCACGCCGGCAACCACCTCGCGCTCGCCGGCGTTCAAGGTGCTCCAGCGCAGCTGCAACGCACCCAGCGCGTCACCGTCGCGGCGCCGCTGGCGATCGATCTCGATGCCCCTGTGGATCGCGTCCAGCAGTTCCTGGTCGCGGAACGGCTTGGTCAGAAATTCGATGGCGCCGTCCTTGATCGCATTGACGCCCATGGCGATGTCGCCGTGGCCGGTGATGAACACCACCGGCAGGTGCAGATCGTGGCTGGCCATGTTGCGATGGAAATCCAGTCCGCTCTGCCCAGGCATGCGCACGTCCAGCACCAGGCAAGACGGAGCGTCGTCCCGCGGGTGGGCAAGAAATTCCCCGGTGGAGGCGAAGGCCCGCACCTGCAGGCCCATCGATGCCAGCAGGTCCTCCAGCGCGGCGCGAACCGAGGCGTCGTCGTCGATCACATAGACGATCGGTGCCGGTTCCATAGGTGCTGTGGTGGGTTTACGCATGCGCAGCCTCCGTGGCCGTGGGCAGCTCGAAGATGAAGCAGGCGCCGCCACCGGGCGGTCGTTCGGCGCGGATATGGCCGCCGTTGGCTTCGATCATCGAGCGGCTCAGGCTGAGGCCCAGGCCGAGGCCGTTCGCCTTGGTGGTCCAGAATGCATCGAACACGCGGTCAGTCTGCTCAGCGGGCAGCCCGACGCCGCGATCGCGCACGCTCAGGCTGACGTGGCCGCGACCATCGTACGCCGTCAGCAGGGACAGCCTGCGCTCGCTTACGGGCGTGTCCGACATCGCATCGACGGCGTTGAGGATGAGGTTGCCGATCACCTGCTGCACCTGTACGCGATCGGCATGGGCAGGGGGGAGTTCATTGCCCAGCACCAGCGCCACGGTCACACCATGCTGTTCCAGTTCGCTGCGCGAGAGTGCCAGCATTTCCTCCACGGCCAGGTTGAGGTCGAAGGCCTGGCGCTCTGGCGCGGCGCCTTGGGTCAGGCCGCGGATTCGGGCGATCACGTCACTGGCGCGATGGGCATCGGCGACGATGCGGGCGATGGTCTGGCGCGCCTTGTCCAGGTTTGGCGGCTCCTGGGCCAACCAGCGCTGGCTGGCTTCGGCGCTGCTGGCGATGGCCGCCAGCGGCTGGTTCACTTCATGTGCGATGGAGGTGGTCAGCTCGCCGACGGTGGAGGCGCGGGCCACCCGCAGCAGGCGCGCCTGTGCATCCTGCACCGCGGCCTTGGCCGCTTCCATCTTCAATGCCAGGTAGGTGGTGATGCCGATCACCAGCATGCCGATCGCTGAATTGACCAGGCCGATGCGGTAGGTGCCGAAGCGGGTCAGGAAGAAGCTGAGGCCGGTCAACCCGATGCAGACTGCCGCAAGCGCGATGAGGCCGCGGGCGGGCAGCCGCCGCGACGCTGCGAGGATGACGGCAGCGTAGAAGCAGGCAGCAGCAACGGCGTAGTCGGTAACCGTATCGACCAGGAAGATGGCCGCCATCACGATGATCAGGGCCAGCACGACCAGGGGGCGGCGGGGCGACAGCGATGGCATCGGGACGGCTCCCTGGCGTGGGTGGAAAGGATAGCAAAGCGCTGTTCAGTAGATGCCGACCTTGGTCGGCATGCGCCAGAGAGATGCAGGGTAGTGCCGGCCGCTGGCCGGCATCTGCAGGGTGTTCCCGCAGTTCATGAGGTTGCCGGCCAGCGGCCGGCACTACCCCGGCGTTGGACGCGCTGTTCCTCCAGGCTGGCCGTCCAGCACCAGCGCTATGCACGGTAGTGCCGGCCGCTGGCCGGCACCTGCAGGATCGTTCCGGAGTTCATGAGGTTGCCGGCCAGCAGCCGGCACTACCGGGCGTCATTCCTCCAGGCTGGCGTTCCAGAATCCCTGCAGCACGCCCGGCGTGGCGGCCAGCGTTGCCAGCACTGCATCCAGTTCAGCGCCATCGACCGTGGTGGCGTACAGCACCGCTTCGATCTCGACATCGCGCTCGCCGAACGGCCGCTGGTCGACCGCGCGTACCGGGTACTGCGCCTGCTCCAGCAACAGCAGCAGCCGGTCCAGCACCTCGGCCTGCTGCTCACGCTGGCAGACCACGTTGATGGCATAGGTGGCCTCGCTGAACGCTTCCGGCAGCGGCTGCCGCTGGATGCGGTTCACCACCGGCCGCAGCAGGGTATTGGCAGCCAGCACGAACACCGCAGCCAGTACCGCTTCAGGCAGCAGCTTGATGCCGGCGCAGGCGCCGACCGCCGCCGAGCCCCACAGCGTGGCGGCGGTGTTCAGGCCCGACACCTGGGCGCCATCCTTCATGATCGCGCCGGCACCGAGGAAGCCGACGCCGGAGATCACGTAGGCCACCACATGCAGTGGCGACGGCGGCCCGCCGTACAGGTCGTGGAAGCGCACGGCCAGGTCGACGAACACCGCTGCACCCACCGCTACCAGCGTATTGGTGCGCAGGCCGGCGGTGCGCTGGCGGAACTGCCGCTCCAGGCCGATCAGCGCGCCCAGCACGAAGGCGACGGACAGGCTGATCAGCGAGCTGAGGGTGGCGCCCGCGTTGAACGGGGGCAGGTGGGGGTTGAAGTCCATGAGGGTTCTCCCTGCGCCGATGCGCTTACTGCCAGCCGTAGCGACGGATGTAGAGCTTCTTCAGCGCGGTGGTCAGCACCGCATAGCCGAACAGGATCGCCACCAGGAACGGCCAGTAACCGGCCGGCAGTGCCTGCAGCTTGAAGTAGCCGGCCAACGGGCTCATCGGCAGGATCACGCCGATGGCCATGATCGCCCCGGTCATCAGCAGCAGCGGCGGCGCGGCGATGCTCTGCAGGAACGGTACCTTGGGCGTGCGGATCATGTGCACGATAAGCGTCTGGGTCAGCAGCCCGACCACGAACCAACCCGACTGGAACAGGCTCTGGTCGGCCGGCGTGCGTGCATCGAACACGTACCACATCAGGGCGAAGCAGCTGAGGTCGAAGATCGAGCTGATCGGGCCGAAGAACACCATGAAGCGGCCGATGTCCGCCGGGTTCCACTTCAGCGGCCTGCGCACCAGCTCCTCATCCACGTTGTCAAACGGAATGGCGATCTGCGAGATGTCATACAGCAGGTTCTGCACCAGCAGCTGCAGCGGCAACATCGGCAGGAAGGGCAGGAACGCCGAGGCCACCAGCACCGAGAACACGTTGCCGAAATTGGAACTGGCGGTCATGCGGATGTACTTGAGCATGTTGCTGAAGGTGCGCCGCCCCTGGATGACACCTTCCTCCAGCACCATCAGGTTCTTTTCCAGCAGGATGATGTCGGCGGCCTCCTTGGCGATGTCCACCGCACTGTCCACGCTGATGCCGATATCGGCGGCGCGCAGTGCGGGAGCATCGTTGATGCCATCGCCGAGAAAGCCGACCACCTTGCCCTGCGCGCGCAGCTCGCGCACCAGCCGTTCCTTGTGCAGGGGCGTGAGGCGGGCGAACACGCGATGCTCCTGCAGTGCACGCGCCACGGCAGCGTCGTCCATGCGCTCGATCTGCGGGCCGGTCACGATCGTGTCGGCGTCCAGGCCGACCTGGGCGCAGATCCGGGCGGTGACCAGTTCGTTGTCGCCGGTGAACACCTTCACTTCGACACCATGCGCGGCCAGCGCCTGCAGTGCGTGAGCAGCGGATTCCTTCGGCGGATCGAGGAAGGCCACATAACCCACCAGGGTCAGATCCCGCTCGTCGGCCTGCGAGTAGACCGTCTGGCTGGCGGAGGTCTCCTTCATCGCCACCGCCACCACGCGCAGGCCCTGTTCGTTCAGTTCCTCGGTGGTCTGCCGCACCCGGGCCAGGCGCTGCTCATCCAGCGGCATATCCTTGCCGTTCTCGCGCACGGTGCTGCACACCGCCAGCATTTCCTCCACCGCGCCCTTGCAGATCAATTCGTGATGGTCCTCGCGCTCGGATACCACCACCGACATGCGGCGGCGCTCGAAGTCGAACGGGATCTCATCGACCTTCCGGTAGTCCTGTGACAGGCGCAGCGAGCTCTGCAGCTCCACATGCTCCAGCACCGCACGATCCAGCAGGTTGATCAGGCCGGTCTGGAAGTGGCTGTTGAGGTAGGCGAAGGTCAGCACATCCTCCGAATCCTGCCCGAACACATCGGTGTGCCGCTCCAGTGCGATCTTGTCCTGGGTGAGGGTGCCGGTCTTGTCGGTGCACAGCACTTCCATCGCACCGAAGTTCTGGATCGCATCCAGGCGCTTGACGATCACCTTGCGCCGCGACAGCAGCACCGCGCCCTTGGCCAGGGTGGAGGTGACGATCATCGGCAACATTTCCGGGGTCAGGCCGACCGCCACCGACAGCGCGAACAGGAACGCTTCTGTCCAGTCGCCCTTGGTCCAGCCATTGACCAGCAGCACGAACGGCACCATCACCAGGGCAAAGCGGATCAGCAGCCAGCTGACACTGTTGACCCCGGCCTGGAACGCCGTCGGCGCGCGATCGCTGGCACTGCTGCGCTGGGCGAGGGTGCCGAAGTAGCTGGTGTTGCCGGTGGCCAGTACCAGCGCTGTTGCCGTCCCGGACACCACATTGGTCCCCATGAACAACAGGTTGGCCTGTTCCATCAGGCCGGCGTCGACGTTGCCCGGCTGCACGAACTTCTCCACCGGCAGCGATTCGCCGGTCATCGCCGCCTGTGCGACAAACAGATCCTTGGCGGCGAGCACGCGGCAGTCGGCCGGGATCATGTCGCCGGCCGACAGCACGATATGGTCACCCGGTACCAGGTCGCGGATCGGCAGATCCAGCAGCCGTGCCGGCCGCCGGCTGTGCAGCTGTGCGCCGAAATACTGATCGGCCACTTCTGCCGCCTCGGTGCCCGCAGCGCGGCGCAGCACGCGGGCGGTGTTGCCTACCAGCGCCTTCAGCCGTTCGGCGGCGCGGTTGGAGCGCCCTTCCTGCACGAAGCGGATCAGGGTGGACAGCACCACCATCGCACCGATCACCACCGTCGCCTTGGCGTCTTCGGTCAGCCAGGACACGGCCGCCAGCACCGTCAGCAGCAGGTTGAACGGGTTGCGATAGCACTGCCACAGATGGCGCCACCACGGCAGTGGCTTCTCGTGATCGACCTCGTTGGGGCCGAAGCGCAGCAGGCGCTCTTCGGCCTCGTGCGGGCTGAGACCATCGACATGTGACTGCAGGGTGGCCAGCGCATCGGCTTCGCTGCCCTGTGCAAGCGCTAGCAGTCCAGCAGTGAGCGCGGTGGGCGCGGCCTGCGTGCTGCCACGGCCGTACCCGGCTTCGGGCATCGCGCGACGACCGAACAGGTTGCCCGCGCGACGGCTGCGCAGGAAGGCGTTGAACCAGGCGTTGAGCAGGCTCATGGGAAGGTCCTCTTGGAGCGGCGCCGGGCGCAGCCGGCGCGTGGAGCGGAAGGGGTGGTATCAGGCGTGGCGCATGGCCAGCACCGACGGCGACCAGGGCTGCATGCGCAAGCGTTGGCTGCCGCCGATGCACAGCGGCTTCATCGCATCGCGCAGCGGGTAGGGCAGGTGGCGCAGCACGTTGATGCGCTCACTGATCGGCAGCAGCGACAGTGCGTCGGCCACCACCCGTGGCGAGCCGAGGGCCAGCGAACGGGCGAACAGGACAGGGCCGTGCTGCAGCAGCAGGCTGCGCAGGGCGGAAACATCGCGCTCGCCGATCAGGCGGCGCACGGTGATGTAGAGAATCTTGTAGGACATGGGATTCCTCCGGGCAGGCGCTGCCCTGGGCTCCCATCCCTTACACGGACAGGAACCGGCCGTCAGTCGCCAGCAGTGAACAAGTAGGCAGGCAGGGGCGCGCGTTGCGCCCGGCAGGGTCGGGATCCATCTGCGTCTCCGCGTGGGGCGGCCAGTCGCTGGCCAGTGGCGCTATTGTCCGCGCTCGTATTCAGCAGGCCTAGAGGCCCGTGGGTTAGCCCGGCTATACCTTGGTATAGAAAAAGAGGCCGTTGGCCCCTTTTGTTCAGCTGCGGTCCGCGAAAGCGTCGGTGGCCCGCACCAGGGCATCGGTCGTGGCCGCTTCGTTGGCACTGTGGCCGGCGATGACCATCTCCAGCCGGGCTTCCGGCCACGCCTGCGCCAGGTCCCAGGCACTGCGCGGCGGACAGATGATGTCGTAGCGCCCCTGCACGATGACCCCCGGCAGATGGCGGATGCGATCGATATCGCGCAGCAGCTGGCCTTGATCGAGGAAGCTGTTGTGACAGAAGTAGTGGGCCTCGATGCGTGCCTTGGCCAGTGTATCGAGCGGATCGGTAGCGGACACCGCGTCGACGTCGTGCAGCAGCGTGGCGGCATTGTCTTCCCACCCCAGCCACGCCTGTGCCGCGGCGATGCGGATGGCTTCGTCGGCGTGGTCCAGGCGCTTCCAGTACGCGTCGAGCATGTTGCCGCGCTCGCTTTCCGGAATGTGCGCCTGGTAGCGATCCCAGCGCTCCGGGAAGATCCAGCGCGCACCGCCGTTGAGCTCGGCGAACCAGCGGTTCTCTTCCTCGCGCCCCAGGAACACGCCGCGCACGATCAGCCCGGTGGCGCGGTCGGGATGCGCCTGTGCATAGGCCAGCGACAGGGTCGAACCCCAGGAGCCGCCGTACACCAGCCAGCGCTCGATGCCCAGGTGTTGGCGGACCTTCTCGATGTCGGCCACCAGATGCTGCGTGGTGTTGTCGCGCAGCTCGCCGAAGGGCGTGGAGCGGCCGCTGCCGCGCTGATCGATCAGCACGATGCGGTAGCGCCTGGGGTCGAAGAAGCGGCGATGGGTGGGCGAGATGCCAGCGCCCGGGCCGCCGTGCAGGTACACCACCGGAATGCCATCGGGCGTGCCGCACTCTTCGATATGGAGGGTGTGCAGTGCATTCACGGGCAGCGTGTGCTCGCGGTACGGGGAAATCGGCGGGTACAGCGTGCGCATGGCGGTGCCTCACAAGCAGGGAGTACAAGGATAGCGGGGCACATCGACCAGCGTCATCCGCCCCAGGTTCAAGTATTCTTTGCGTTCAAGGGGTAATTCCGTCGATGCCCGGCGATATCGACCCTGCAGGACGCAGAGAATGAATGGCATGAACGCGCAGGACGTCGCTGCACGATACCCCCCGGCGCGCAGCGCCCTCGGCGGCGGCGCCCGCGAGCTGCTGAAGTGGCTCGCGCTGCTGTCGATGACCGGCGATCATGTCGCCAAAGTGGTTTTCGGCGGCTATGTACCGGTGGTCAGCGAGCTAGGGCGCATCGCCTTCCCGCTGTTCGCACTGGTGATGGCCTGCAACCTGGCACAGCCAGGGGCGGATCTGGGCAAGTCGATACGCCGGCTCGGGATGTGGGGGCTGGTCGCGCAACCCTTCCATGTGCTGGCCTTCGGCTACTGGCTGCCGTTGAACATCCTGTTGACGTTCTGCCTGGCCGCTGTGGCCGTGCATGCGCTGGCCAACAACCGGCAGCTGTTGCTGTTGGTAGCGGGAGGCCTGCTGCCGTTCTTCGTCGACTATCAATGGGCCGGGGTCGCATTCGTGATGCTGGGCTGGATCGCCTTCCGCCATCGGGCGTACTGGCTGCTGGCCTTCGGATTCGGTGGGCTGTGCTGGGTCAATGGCAATGGATGGGCATTGCTGGCCATCCCGCTGGCGCTGGCGGCCGCGCGCGTGCAGTGGCGGCTGCCACGATGGCGCTGGGCGTTCTACGTCTACTACGTGGCGCACCTGGCGGTGCTGGCCGCCTATGCGCACTGGCTGCGCTGACGCAGGGCACTCATCGCGGCGGCGAACTGCTCCCGGCTACGTCGCTGGAGTACTGCAGAACCTTGTCTTCGCGCTGCAGCGCAATGACATCCACCGGCTGTCCTCGCAACACCGCGCGCAGGCAGCGGATCGCCTCGGCGGAGTAGCCCAGCTCTGCAGGTGGCAACGACAATGCAACGCGGCCATCGCTGTGCTGATGCACCACGTATCGTGACAACGGCAGCGCAGCCAGTGCATGTGTCAGGTCGATGTTGTTGATCCACTGCTGGTCGGCGGTCAGATAGCGTACCGGACGTCGCCCCTGCAGGCCGACGATCATCGGCGTATCGCCGGCCATGGCCAGCGCACCGCGGTCGCCGGTGCGGTAGCGCAGCAGCGGCAGGCAGAAGTTGAATCCGCCGCTGAGCGTGATCTCACCGGTCTCCCCGGGCGGCAACGGCGCCCCGTCAGCACCGAGAATTTCCACATACATGCGCGGCTGCAGCAGTACGTGGCCGCCGGCAGCATCGTCATACACGGCCAGCGGGCCCGCTTCGTTCATCGAATACAGATCGAGCACCGCGCAGCCAAAGCGCGCGGCCAGGGCCTGGCGCAGGCCCGGAGACAGCGCCATCGATACCGACAGCAGCGCCTGCGGCCGGTGTCGTACGGGCAATTCCAGCAGCGCTGCGAAGGAAATCGGATCGCCGGCGATCACTTCCGGCTGCATCTGGTCGATGTAGCGTGCGCGGTCCTCAGGATGGCGCCAGTCATCGGGATGCAGGTTGATCTTGGCCAGGCCGGATTCGTCCATCGTCGGTGTCACCGAAACATAGGTGAAGCACCGCTGCTGCATGCCCAGCAACATCACCCCCATCTGGCCGCGGCCGTGCGCCAGGGTGATGCCGAAGCGCTGCAGGGCACGCTTGTGATGGGCCAGATAGCGTGCCGCCACCACCGGATGCGATGGCAGTACCAGTGGATGGCCGGTGGTGCCGGTGGTGCGGAAATTGATCATCCGCTCCAGCGGTACCGGGTCCGGCACGAAACGGGCGATGTCCGCTGCGAGGTCGCCGCGGTGGACCGGTGCAATGTCGGTGAAGGCAGCTGGCATCGCCTGCGCGCGGTAATACGGCACCTGCGCGAATACCTCGGTCACATGCGCCTGCAGCCACGGTGGTGGTTGATCTGGCGTCCACTCGAAGCGCGCGCAGGCGATCTCCCGTTCGTAGCCACGCAATGCCGTCACCTCATCGGCACGCAGGCGGTTGCCGCTGGCATTGCGGAAGATCGGCGCCGCCGGGTGCTCGCGCATCTGCTGCAGCATCGCCTGGCCCGCCGTGCTCAGCGTGGGATAGCGATCGGCATCGGTCGGCTCGCGGCTCACTCGCGGGTCCACTTGTCCGCAGACTCTTCCGCCGCCTTGCGCGCCAAGGCCTCGCGGATCGCACGCGCGCGCTCTTCAGTGGCGCGGCTGGCATCGAGCAGACGCTGCCGTTCCACGCCGCTGACCCGGGCCAGGCGATCGGCCGCCTGGGCCGCCGTTTCACCCTGCGGCAGCAGGCCCAGCCGGGCCACCACGGTGCGCACCAGTTCTTCGCGGCGCTCCGGATCGAACACGAACCGCTCTGCGCTGGTACTGGTCGCCAGCGCCGGCACTGCTTCGGCGAACAGAGGCATCCACGCCTCGGGAGCAATATCCAGTTCATTCCAGTACGCATCTGCCATCAGCCATGCGGTCACTGCTGACAGCGAGAGCTGGTTTCCATCCACGCCGGCCAGATCACCCGACAGCGTTGCCCGCAGTGCAGGGGGCAGGTGCAGCGAGCGTGCGGCAAACACATCGCCCACCACCGCCGCGACGTGCAGCCGGCCGTTGCCGGCGCGGCGCGGTGGCTCGAGGAAATCGGGCGGCATGTCCAGCAGGCGCCGCAGCAGAACATCAAGGGAGGGGCCGGAGAGCATGGTCAGGTTCCAGACTTGGCAAATACCTGGGTGGAAGGGCAATCGTCACAGGTGCTGCGGGCGCAGCGCGGTCCACGATCATCGCTGCACCCGCATGCCGGCAGGGCCGTAGTGCTGCTGGCTGAAGGCGCGCGCGAACTGCAGCAGGTCGGCCATGTCACGCACCACATGGATGTTCCATCCCGCGTCGCGTGCGCGCAGCAGATCGCCGGTCCATCCCGCGTTGCCGGCATCGGCGATGCGGGACGGCAGCGGACTGTACAGGTTCAGTGCCATGGTGCCGCCACCGCCGGCCACACGCAGCGCTTTGGCGGCCACGTCCCAGCCGCTGTTGCCGCGCTCATCCTTATCGAACATCGTGGTGATGCCGTCGTCGGAGATGTGCAGGATATGCACCGCCCGTGCATGCGGCGGACGCTCGGCGTAGGTGTCACGCAACCGGTGGATCGGAAACGCGGTGGCGCCACCGAAATAGCCGGTAAGCACCTTGAGGATGTCGTCTTCCGAACGCACGAAGCCGTCGGTGTGCAGGTGCTGCCCGGTGCCGCTCCACAGCGTGGCCTGTACGCGTGCACCCACGCGCAGCGCCGACAGCGCGATGATGGCGCCGGCCAGCGTCAGGAACGAGGTCCATGCCTGCGGGTTGGGCATCGAACCGGAACTGTCCACGTACAGATCCAGGTCCACCGGTTCGGCAGCGGGTTCACGGCCGGGTGCCAGCCCGTGCACACGCTGTACCGTCGTCAGCCCGGGAATCACATGGGGTGACTGCAGCACCGATTGCAGCCAGTCCACTGCGTCCAGTGCATCGCCGGCTTCCCAGGGCTGCAGCCCCTCCGGCAGCGGCTCCAGGGCCTGCGGCTGTGGCCGCGACGGATAGCGGATCAGGTGTGGCAGCGCGCGCTCGCGGTAGTAGCGCACGGCGATCTGATGGTCATCCAGGTCCAGGCCGGCCGCGCGCAGGATCTGCCCGTACTCGAACGGCTCGCGCATCTGTCCTGGCGGGTGCGCGGGGTCCCCGGCAACTGCTTCGGCAGGGAGATCGCTCTTCTGCTGTGCACCGCCGTCGCGCTCATCGCCGGTGATGCGTGGGTCGGATGCGGGGTGCGGCGCCGGCGCCAGCTCGTCGTCCTCCAGCTGCCCCAGGCCGACCGGTTGGCTTCCCTGGCCGGCGTGCCGGGTATCCATCAGGGCATCCACCCGCGCATCCTGCTGTGATTCCAGCAGCCAAGGCAGCAGCAGCGTGGCGAAGCGGCCAGCGCCGCTCATCCAGTCGCTGGCGTAGACGCGCACGACGCGTGCGCCGAGCCAGGCATCGCCCTGCAATGCGCTATCGTCGGTCGAGCCGCCCAGCGTGCCGCGCGGCTGCTGCCACAGTTCCTCGTAGATGCCCATGTACAGCTGCCAGACCGGCGAGCTGGCCTGCGCCGGTTGTCCGGCCAGGCTTCGATAGATCGCATCCATGCGCAGCCCGCTCTGGCGCTGCAGGCGATCGTTGATGAGCAGGTCGGTGTAAAGATTGGCGACCATCGGTGCATGCGCTTCCAGCGTCGGCAGCGCACGGCGGATGCGCGCCAGCAGTCGTGCATGGTCGCTGGCGGTGGCAGGCGCCAGCACGTGGTGGCCGATCTCGTGGGCGAGGATCTCCAGCGCGTAGGGTTGCAGCTGCAGGCGCTGTACTTCTTCCAGGTCGATGACGATGCGCTGGTCGGCGAGGCGGATGGCCGCGAAGCTGCCGGTCAGGCCCTCGGCGGCCGCCTGCATGCGCGAATGGCACAACTTCGGGTCCTGCAGCCGGGTGAAACGGCTCCATGTGGCCAGTGCCTGTGGCCAGGCCTCGCGCCAGGGCTGCAGCGGATCAGCGACCGTGGCACTCATTGGGGTGGCAACACATGCACATGGTGCGACCACGGCGAGAACAGGGCGATGCCCGACGCGCCGGAGACCGCACACAGGTTGTCCTTGGACAACGCCGGCGCCATCCACTGCACGCCCAAGCGGGCGGTCACATCCGGTGCCGGTCCGCTGCTGCTGCCCGCTGCGTACTCGGCGGCGCTGGCAGGAAGCAGGACGGCACCGAAGGCATCGGCGAGCAGCAGGAAGTACCCGCCAGCGCTTTCGACCACGAAGCCCTCGGCCGCTGCACGGACCTGTGGCGGTGCCGGAAACGCGCCGTCCAGGCCGCTGAAGCTGCCGACACGATGCCCGCGCAGGTCGACGCTGCCCTGCCGCGGATTCCACCAGCGGTCCTGCTCAAGCTGGACCCGGACCGAGGCCAGATCACCCGCATCGATGCCCAGCACGGCGGCGACCGTATTCGCGGGCAGGGCATCGATACGGGCAAGGGCAGGGCGGCGCAGCTGCACCATCCCCGCCTGCCAGGCACAGAGCGCCCCGATGTCGCGCAGTTCCGGCAAGGATGTGCACACGCCTGCATGCGCAGCCATCGCATCGATCCACTGCGCGACGCGAACGTCCGGACTGGCGCCCAGCCGCACCACCGCATTGCTGATGGTGCCCAGGGTCTCGCGCGGAGCGTGGGCCAGCAACGGGGCAAGGGCCGGGGCCAGCGAGCGCCAGGCCTGCTCGACCCACGGGAGACGCGCCTTCGGGCCGGCATGGCCTTGCGCCACCAGCTCCAGACCGATCTCGAAGGCGGCCTCGCACATGCTCTGCGTTGCCGACGGGTGGTGGCGCTGGACGGCCTGGCAGAGGGGGTCGATGGTCTGGGTGACGAACGCGCTGAAGGCGGCCATGTCCAGGCCGGGCCAGCGGTGGCGGGCATCGGCCACGGCCTGGTTCAGCACGGAACGGCGCGCGGCCAGCAGCTCGGCGAGAACGGCGGAAACCACGATCAGCGTGCCCGCAGCCAATGCAGGTAGTTGGTGTAGCGCTGGTGCAGGTACTTCAGCTTCAGCAGGTCGTCGTACAGATGGCCGTACAGCTTGCGTCCCTTCACCCGTTCCTCCACCAGACGCTCGATGCGGGTCAGGCGCTTGCGCGTTTCCGTCTCGGTCATCCCATCCAGGCCCCGCTGGAACTGTGCCGACAGCTCGCCCACCGGATCGTCGCGATCCAGATCCAGCCGGTCATATTCGGCATTGGAGGCATCGAGCAGCCAGCGCAGCCAGCTGAGCCGATCGCTGCGATAGGGCGCATTCTCCGGCAGGGCGAAGAAGGGAGCATCAAGGTCCGGTTGCAGCTTGTCGTTCAGCACGAAGGGCAGTACCTGGCGCACATCCTCCAGGGCAACGGCAGGGCTGCCGCGGAAGTACGCCATGGCCTTGGCGAACATCAGCAGGGTCATCAGGTTGCGCACCGACAGGCCGTTGCGGGTCTGGCAACCCAGGTCCTTCATGCGATCGCGGCCGCTGTCGGCGGCCGTTGCCTGCGCCCATTCGGTGCCGGCCAGGCGCACGGTGTCCTTGGTCAGGTACTCGAACTGGGCGCCAGCGGTTTCCATCAGCTCGAACTGGCTGCTGAAGAATTCGATGCGGCGGCGCACGTCCTGCGGTACCTCGACCGCGCGGATCTCCTGCAGCAGCTGGTCGCCCTCGGCCTCGCTGAAGATGATGTCACGCGGCACGACTTCTTCCGGGCGGATGTCCTGCTCGATGCGCAGCAGCATCTCTTCCAGGAACCGCGGGTTGAATGCCAGTGCCTGCACCACCACGTCGATGCGATCGCGCAGGGCTTCGATCACCTGATAGGTGCCGCCGCCGCGATCATCATTGGCGGTCAGGTACCACGCCGATTCCGGGCATTCGTAGACGTGGTTGAGGATCTCGGCGTAGTTGTCGCCCATCACCGTCAGCAGGGCGCTCTGGGTGCGGGTGGGAATGCGGTTGTATTCGTCGATGATCTTCACCCGCATGCCCAACCACGACCGCCAGGCAATGCGGATGTCCGCCATGTCCTGCGCGGCCACCAGGTCGGCGGGCAGGGGGTTGCCGAGCAGATCGGCGATGGTCATCTGCGGGTGCCCGTGCTGCATCGCCCGGCGCACCTCGCGGACCGGATAGCCGGCCAGGACGCCCATCAGGATCGCGCTGGCGGTCTTGCCGCGCCCTGGCCCACCCACGAACAGGCACTTGCGGCGGGTGGCGAAGGTCAGCAGCGGCAGCAGCACGTAACTGGAATAGCTCTGCGCCGATGGCAGGGTCAGCGGCCGCCGTGTGTCACCCACCGCGAACGAGGCGGAGGGGCCTTCGTGGTACTCGATATCGTAGTGCGGGCTGATGATCGCGTTGTTGACGATCCAGAAGTAGGCCTGGCGCAGCTTCTCGTCCAGCCGCAGCGGGGCGGCGGCTGCATCGTCCTGCAGGCGCACCGGCCCTTCGTACAGCTCGGCCACATCGAACGTGCGCGGCGCAGTGTCGGTGCGCGGGTTGGTCGGCGCCTGCGACAGGCGCTGGAACAGGTTGAACGGTGGCACGCGATTCCCTTGGCTGTAGCCTGCTGGGGAGATTGTAAGCGGCGGGCCAGCACATCCGGTGCGCAGCGAGCGCTGGCGGTGCGGCCAGTCGCGGATCCCGAGACGCCGCTTCTAGGAATTTCCCTACGCAGTTTCGTGGACGTTTCCGATGGTTACCTGGGTGTTCGAGGCCTAGACTGAGGCGATAGCGACACTATTGGATGGCGTGGTCTGCTGGGGAAGGCAGGCGCGCGCGATACATCCCCAGCCGGGAGCTGTTCGAGTGCACATGAAAGGATTCCTGCCGGGCGCTCTCGCCTGCGCCCTGTTGGCTGCGGCCGGTGCCGCAGGCGCGCAGGCGCTGGGCGCCGCCGCCAGAGCGAGCGCCGATGGATGGATCGGGCGCGAGGCATCGCAGCTGTTGATGCAGCTGCGCGTGGATGGCGGCCGGGTGCAGATCGAGGAAGACGATGCAACGCTGGAAACACGCTACACCTGGCGCACGGTCGTACCGGCCTACACCGAGCAGGTGAAGGTGGGCGGTGGCGAGTTCCTGTACATGGAACCGACCGGTACCAGCGGCGAGCGTCCGGTGTTCGCACCGATCATCGTCGAGGACGTGCACCATGCCGAGCAACACCGCTGCGACATCACCTACATCGCCGACCGTGATGGCGTGGTACGGCGCTGGCAGCACCGCGGGCCCCACTGCGATACCGATATCGTCGGCCCGGACGCGCGTCGCCCAGGCAGGTCAACCCCGACCGTTTCCCGCAACCAAGGACACTGACATGAGACAGCACACCCCCTTCCGTGTTGCCGGACTGCTGGTCATGGCGATCGGCGCATCACTGTTGATGCCGACGGCCTGGGCCAAGCCTCGGCATGGCGTGGTCGAAGACATGCAGCCGATCGAGAATCGAGGCGAGGATACCTCCGAGCGCACCAAGCGCGGCCGCAGCATCGGCGAGCGGCTGGGCAAGATCGGGGGTGTTCTGGCAGGGGTCGGCCTCAGCAGTGCCGGGCAGACCGAAGCAGGCTATGTGGTCACCAATGTCGCCGCCAACAGTGGTGACAAGATCGGTGGCTCCATCGGCGAGAAGATCGCCGGCGAAGGCCCGACCACCCGCTACATGGTGAAGGTGCGCCTGGACGAGGGTCGCGTGCTGTCAACCACGCAGTTGCGTGAACAGGTCGCAGGCCTGCAGGTCGGCAGCCGGGTCATCGTCGACGGCACCGGTGACGATGCCCGCATCGTGGCCGAGTAAGGCCAGGCGCGCCTTGCGCGGATGACGTCCTGCAGCGGGGCGGCCGGCAGTCCTACAATCGGCCCATGCCGACCTCGCCGACCCTCGATGATCTGCGCCGCTACGCCGTAGCACGCACGCTGTTCACGCCTACCACGTTGCTGACAGCGATCCGTCGGCTGGGCTTCGTGCAGGCCGACCCCATCCGTGCGCCCGCACGTGCCCAGGACCTGACCCTGCGGCACCGGGTGAAGGGCTACCGGGCCGGGGACCTGGAGCGCCGCTACAGCCGACTGCCGATCGAGGAAGACTTCCTCGTCAACTACGGCTTCCTGCCGCGCGAACACCTGTCCCTGATGCATCCCCGGGTGTCCCGCAGGCCATGGGACGCGAGCACGCGGCGCAAGGCGGCCGACGTGCTGGCGTTCGTGCAGGAGCGGGGTGCGGTGCATCCGCGCGAAGTCGACCAGGCGTTCGCGCATGGCCGGGTGACCAACTACTGGGGTGGCACCAGCAATGCCAGTACCCACCTGCTGGACGGCATGCACTATCGCGGCATGCTGCGCATCCATCGTCGTGACAGCGGTACCCGCATCTATGCCGTTGCGGCACATGCCCCGGCCGATGGCGGCAAGGCTGCACGCCTGCAGCGTGCTACCGCACTGATCGATCTGGTGGTGCGCAAGTACGCGCCGTTGCCTTCGGCGAGCCTCACCTATCTGGCGCGATTGCTGGGCTACGGCGCACCGCATCTGGCGGAAGAGATCCAGCAGGCATTGCGGTTGGCGCGCGAGCAGCTGGCGGGCTGCAGCATCGATGGAGCCACCTGGTACTGGCCGGCCGACGAGAACCCCCGTTCGCGGCGCTACCAGGCCGATGAACAGGTGCGGCTGCTTGCACCATTCGATCCCGTGGCCTGGGATCGGCGACGGTTCGAACTGCTCTGGGGCTGGGTGTACCGGTTCGAGGCCTACACCCCGGCGGCCAAGCGTCGCTTCGGCTACTACGCGCTGCCGCTGTTGTGGCGCGACCAGGTGATCGGCTGGGCCAATGTCGCGGCGAAGGATGGGCAGCTGCAGCCCAGCTTCGGTTATGTCGATGGCAGCGCACCAAGGGACGTGGCATTCAGCAATGCGCTGGAGGACGAGCTGGAGCGGATGGCGAACTTCCTGCCAGGGACGGGCCCGGCAACGCCGTGAACCTGCGTGCGGCGTCCTCCACGCTGCCTGCATGCCTCCCTGCCAATACTGCAGGCCCGCCGCTCGGGTACTTCCGCAATGGCTCGCCGCAAGACACTGCGCATTGCCACGTTCAACGTCAATGGCATCGGCACGCGCTTGCCGCATCTGCTGTCCTGGTTGCAGCGTGAAGCGCCCGACGTGGTGGCACTGCAGGAGCTGAAGGCGGTCGATGCCGCCTTTCCGGTCGACGCGCTGGAGCGGGCAGGGTATGGCGCACTGTGGCTGGGCGAGGCGCGCTGGAACGGGGTGGCGATACTGGCCCGCGATGCCATGCCGATCGAAAGCCGGCGTCGCCTGCCCGGCGAACCGGCCGATACGCAGAGCCGGTACCTGGAAGCTGCCGTGCATGGCGTTGTGGTTGCGGCGCTGTACCTGCCCAACGGTAATCCGCAGCCGGGGCCGAAGTTCGACTACAAGCTGCGATGGATGCAGCGGCTGATCCGCCATGCACGCACCCTGGTCGATCTTCCGCACCCGGCGTTGCTGCTGGGGGATTTCAATGTCATTCCAGACGACGAGGATGTGTACGACCCGGCCTCGTGGCGGCGCGATGCGCTCATGCAGCCGGAGGTCCGCGATGCCTTCCAGCAGTTGCTGGCGCAGGGGTGGACCGACGCCCTGCGCACGGTGCATGGTGACCAGCGCATCTACACCTTCTGGGACTATTTCCGCCAGCACGCCGAACGCGATCGCGGCCTGCGCATCGATCATCTTCTGCTGAACCCGGTACTGGCCAAAGGGCTTGAGGATGCGGGTGTCGATCGTTGGGTGCGGCTGCAGGAGAAGGCCAGCGATCATGCGCCTACGTGGGTCACCGTTACCCGCTAGTCGGCACTCCCCTGCGGACGCATCTCGCGACGTACCCTGGCCCGCGTGCGATACAGCCGGCTGTCGGCCTTGTGGATGGTGTCGGCCACGGGTTCGCCGGGGACGTTGACGGCGGCGCCCATCGAGAACGCGGTGGGAGCACGCGCGGCGTTGCCCGCATACCAGGCTTCCAGCGCAGCCAGCCGCCCGGCCGCCGGTTCGATCAGCGCCACCAGGAACTCGTCGCCGCCCAACCGCACTGCCGCCTCATTGGCCTGCAGCGGCGCGCGCAGGAAGTCGGCGAACTCGACCAGCACCGTGTCGCCACGACGGTGCCCCAGGGTGTCGTTGACCTGTTTGAAGTGATCCAGGTCGAACACCAGGCAGGCCCACGACCGTGAGGCGACGTCGTCGAGCCGATGCAGGTACCGGCGGTTGTGGCACTGGGTCAGCGGATCCTTCAGCGACAGTTCGCGCAAGCGCTCTTCCTGCAGGCGCAGCGCGGTCACGTCCTGGGCGTGGCCGAGCACGAACGGCGGATGGGTCTCGGTGTCCAGTACGTTGTTGTAGGCCCAGTAGCGGCGGGTGCCGTCGGCGGCGAGCAGTTCGATCACGCCTGCGTCGGTATGGTTGGCTTCGATGCGCCGCAGGTAGGCCTTGAAGGCCTCGCGCTTTTCCGGCGGCATCAGGTCGCACAGGCTGCGGCCAACCATCTCGCTTTCCGGGTAGCCCAGCGACTGCACGGCTGCCGGATTCACCGATGTCACGGTGCCGTCCAGCATGTGCGTGCAGATCAGGCCCAGGCTGTAGTGGAAGAGACGGCGATAACGCACTTCGCTGGCTTCCAGCGCGTCCACCACCGCGCGTTCTTCGGTGATGTCCTGGATGGCACCGACCAGCCGTGGCAGGCCCTCCACCTGTTGGCGGGTGCCCACCACGCGGGTCCAGATGCTGCGGCCATCGGCGGTTGTCATCGGCAGCTGCACTTCCCAGGGCGTGCCCTGTTCGGTGCAGCGCTGCACCGCGGCCTGGATGATGCTGCGGCTGTCCGGACGATAGAACGACAAGGCCGATTCGAATGTCGGCTGGTAGCTGGAACGCACGCCGTGGATCTGCTTGGTCTCGCGCGTCCAGCGCACTTCGCGGGTGGCCAGCTCCAGCTCCCAGCCGCCGACCTTGGCCGCGGTGTTGGTACGCTCCAGGAAGTCCTCGCTGCGCTTGAGATCGCGATGCAGCGCCTGTGCCTGGTCGATCTGCCGCAACAGCGCACTGCGCTGCTC
This sequence comes from Stenotrophomonas sp. 01N47, assembly GCF_056399165.1. NCBI lineage: Bacteria > Pseudomonadati > Pseudomonadota > Gammaproteobacteria > Lysobacterales > Lysobacteraceae > Stenotrophomonas > Stenotrophomonas sp. 01N47. The sequence continues at coordinate 271,471 of NZ_JBFTQU010000001.1, read as the reverse complement.
CAGCACCTGGGTCGTGACCCGGCCAAGATGGACCATCAGCTCACGTTGCGACGGTGACAGCACGCCAGGCAAGGTGTCGAGCAGGCACAGCGTGCCGATGCGCGCGCCATGGGCAGTGGCCAGAGGGATACCGGCATAGTGGCGCACCCTGGGCCCGGCGGTGACCAGCGGGTTGTGGGCGAAGCGCGGATCCTGCCGCGCATCCGGAATCTCCAGCAGCGCGTCCTGTTCGATGGCGTAGGTACAGAACGAGATGGAGCGCGGCGTTTCGCTGACATCGCCCAGGCCGATGCTGGATTTGAACCATTGCCGTTGCTCGGCAACGATGGAGACCAGGCCGATGGGCATGCCGGTGGCGGCGCGCGCGGCGGCGACGATGGCATCGAATACCGGCTCGGGCGGCGTATCCAGCACGCCCAGCCGTTCGATTTCGCGAAGTCGGGTGGCCTCATCCATGGCTGTCCACGCTAGTACCCGGTCTGTTAGCGCCCTGCGTACGGCAGTGATGCCGTCGTGATGCGCCTGCTCATGGCTGTTGCAGGGACGCCTGCAGGGCGCTGGCCAACGCGGCGTCACCGGAGACGAGGTCTTCCCAGCGCAGTTCCAGGCCTTTCCGCCGCCCCTTCTCGACCAGCTTCAGTCCGCTCGGGTCCAGGGTCAGCGTATAGGCCTGGCCGGCGATGGTCAGTTCACGGCGCAGCGGTTTGTCGAGAGGTGTCATCGGGGGCTCCTTCGCGTTGAGGCGCGGGCAGGGCGCACTGAAACGTGACGATGATCGCGAACATGCCAGCGCCAAGGAAAATCCACTGCCCGGGTGATGCCGATGCGTGGGCCTACCACCGGATCGTCGGGGGGCCGCGTGCCGTCATCCACGAGGGTGATGCCGTGGCTGGCGGTGACCAGATCGGCGCCGTCAAAGCGCCGGTCCAGGCCGAACGCCTGCGACAGTTTGCCGGGGCCGCTGGCGAGGTCGTGATCGTGGCGGGCAGCTGGCCGCAGCGGGTACATCCGTTCCTGTCCGGCAACCGGCTCTGCCGCGCGCAGCAGTACCGCAACACCCTCGCCGACCTCGCCGCAGACCACATTGCTGCCCCAGTGCATGCCGTAGGTGAAATACACATACAGGTGCCCGGCCTCGCCAAACATGCTGGCGTTGCGTGCGGTCCTGCCGCGATACGAATGCGCAGCGGGATCTTCACTGCCGGCGTAGGCTTCGACTTCGACGATACGCGCTGCACGGCCGTCGCTGCGTACCAGCAGCTTGTTGAGCAGGTCCGGTGCAACCACCGTCGACGGGCGCCGGTAGAAGGTGCGGGGTATCGGTATCCAGGTATCCGGCAGCCAATCCATCATGTCGCGGCAGTGCTCGCTTCCCAAGCCTGCGTCAGTGTGGCGTGGAGCGGGTGAAGCCGCCGCCATCGATTCACTCCGGTTCAGCCAGCGCCGCGCGCCGCGTGGCGAAGACCTCCGGTGTCTGTGGTTTCACGAACAGCGCCACCAGTTCCGGGAACTCCTGCTTCACCGCACCCTCGATGCGGGTGATGCAGGCTTCGATCTGTGGGGTGGTGCGGTCGTCCTCGAATTCGGCGCTGAGCATCGCCACCACCTGGTCCGGGCCCATCTGCATGGTGGTCACGCCGTTGGCACGGCGCAGGTCCGGATCGTTCACGGCCACCGCCATGATGCGCTGGGCAACGGCCGGGTGCGCAGGTTCGCCCACCAGCAGGCCCTTGGTCTCGCGCGCGAGCAGGAACGCGGTCAGCGCCAGCACACCGGCAATGCACAGCGAGGCGACCCCATCCAGCACCGGCATTTCCAGCAGCTGCGCGGCCAGCAACCCGACCAGGGCAAAGCCGAGGCCGAGCAGGGCGGCACTGTCCTCCAGCAACACGGTGAAGGTGGAGGGGTCCTTGCTGCGGCGGAACGCCTCGAAGTATCCCAGTGAGCCCTTGCTGCGGCGGAATTCGCGTAGCGCAACCCACCATGAAGCACCTTCGAACAGGATGGAGATGCCCAGCACGCTGTAGCTGATGGCGTGGTTGGTGGCCGGTTCCGGCTGGCGGATGTGCTGGATGCCCTCATAGGCCGACACCCCGGCGCCGGCGGCAAAGACCAGCAGGGCGACGATGAAGCTCCAGAAGTACAGCTCGCGGCCGTAGCCGAACGGGTGCAGGGTGTCGGGAGCCTTTTCGGCACGGCGCAGGCCGTACAGCAGCAGCACCTCGTTGAGGGTATCGACCAGCGAATGCACGCCTTCGCTGAGCATCGCGGAGCTGCCGGACAGGCCGGCGGCGATGAACTTGGCAACGGCGATGGCGAGGTTGCCGGCCAGCGCGGCGTAGATGACAAGGCGGGAGCCTGAGGGTGCGGCCATGTGCGGGAATGCTGGCAGGTAGCGGGCGCACCATCCTGCGCGGCGGAGCGTCCGCGCAGCGTGTATGCCGAGCGCCCGCGCAGCGCGGTCGGGCCAGTTCAACTGTCGCCGCCGCCCTCAGGCGGACGCAGGATCCAGCCAGCCGAGCGCGCGCGCGCGGCGCAGGTCCTCGGGTGTATCGATATCGCATTCCAGCCCGGCGCCGGAGCAGCGCGCAATGCCCTCGGTCTGCCGCAGCCGCCGGCCAAATCCCCCGTCTGCAGGTTGCAGTCCTGTGCCGGCAAACCAAGTGCCCGGCACCACCGCCGGCACGCCGATGGTGTCGCCCAGTACCGTGGCGGCGCAGCCGGACGGTGCAGCGGTTGCCGCGCCCAGCAGCGCGCGCAGGTGCTCCACGCGCAGCGTCGGTTGATCGCAGATCATCACCAGCACCCTGGCGGCGCTGTACACGTGCGTAGCGGCCAGCGACAGGCTGCCGCCGACGCCAAGTCCAGGGTTGGGATTTCGAAGCCACTGTGCCGGCAGGCCGTGGAGTTCTTCTTCGAAGCGTGGGTGCTGGGGCAGTACCACGACCAGCGTGTCCGGCAAGGTTTCCAGCGCCAGCCGCACGCTGCGTCGCAACAGCGTCTCTCCGCCCGCGCGCAGCAGCTGCTTGGGCTGCCCCAGGCGCTGGCTGCACCCGGCTGCGAGCACCACGGCCGCATGCCCGGTCATGGCGTGGCCAGGGGCGTTCCGTGCCGCCATGCCTGCAGCTGCGCGGCAATGCTCAAGGCAATCGCTTCGGGACCACGTCCGCCCAGGGGCAGGCCGATCGGTGAGCGCAGGCGCGGTTCCAGCGCACGGCGCGTATGGGTATCCAGTACGCTGAAAAGGTCGTCCTTGCGACGGCGTGGCCCCAACAGCCCGATGAAGGGCACGCGCGAGCCTGCCAGCCGTTCGAGCGCGTCACGGTCGAGCTCGAAATTGTGATGCATCACGAGTGCGGCATCGGCCGCGCCGGCGGCAGCTGAAGAAGAATACGAACCAGCGGCAAGGGGCAGGTGCTCGCGCCAGCGGGGTCGCGGTTCCTCAACATGCGCGCACCAGCCCAGATGGTCCAGCAGGGGTAGCAGAAGCGCGGCCTCCGGGCCTGCTCCGTGCACGTGCACGACAGGCGACCGGTGCCACTGCAGCCGCCAGCGGTGGCTGCCGTCCAGCGGCTGCAGGGCGGCCGGGGGCACCGTGCGGGTGAAGGTGAAGCCGGCGCAGCGGGCGTCCAGCCGTCCATCGGCCTGCAGTGCCAGGTGCAGCGTGTGCGGCCCTTGCAGCCACGCATCGAGAAGCTGTTCGATGCCGCCGAGCTGCGGCAACGGAAGCAGTGCCAGCCACTGGCGACCCCGGCATCCGGTGGCATTGCCGGAGAACAGCGCAGCGTCGTCGCGGTTGTCGATCTCCATCCATGCGATGCGCCCGGCATCCACCGCGTTGGCGGCCTGTCGCGCCAGCTCCGGTTCCAGGCAGCCGCCGCTCAGCCAGCCCACCTGTCGACCCGGTTCGAACAGCGCACAGGTGCCCGCGCGGCTGTAGCTGGACCCTTCCGTCTGCAGCACCACTGCCAACGCAGCCGCGCGGCCGGTACGCGCCGCGTCGGCTGCGGCCTGCAGCACCGGGCGCGGGTTGCCGCCGTCCAGATCCAACGGGGCAGGGTGCAGCGCACTGGTCATGCGATGTCCGGCAGGCCGGCGAGCAGCTTGTCCAGGGTCAGCGGATAGTCGCGCACGCGGATTCCGGTCGCGTTGTACACCGCGTTGGCCACTGCCGCGCTTACGCCGCACAGGCCCAGCTCGCCAACGCCCTTGGCCTTCATCGGCGACGACACCGCATCGCTTTCATCGAGGAACACCACCTCCTGGTGCGGCACGTCGGCATGTACGGGTACTTCGTAGCCGGCCAGGTCGTGATTGACGAAGAACCCCAGCCGCCGATCCACCACCAGTTCCTCCGACAGCGCTGCGCCGATGCCCATCGTCATCGCGCCGATCACCTGGCTGCGCGCGGTTTTCGGGTTGAGGATGCGGCCGGCTTCGCACACGGCCAGCATGCGGCGGATCCGGCTTTCGCCCGAGGCCACATCCACGCCCACCTCGACGAAATGCGCGGCGAAGGTGGACTGCTGGTACTTCTCCTGCAGCGTGTCGAACTCGATGCTGTCTTCGGCCACCAGCTCGCCGGCCTGAGCGGCATCGGCAAGGGCGCGGCTGCGGCCCCCTGCGGTCACCTTGCCGGCTTCGAACTGCGCTGCCGCCGGGTCCATTCCCAGCGCCTGCGCGACCTTCGTACGCAGTGCCATGCATGCGGCGTAGACGCCCGCGGTGGAGCTGTTGGCGCCCCACTGGCCACCGGAGCCGGCAGCCACGGGATAACGGGAATCGCCCAGCTTGACCGTGACCTGCTGCAACGGAACGCCGAGCATTTCCGCGGCCGTCTGGCCGATGATGGTGTAGCTGCCGGTGCCGATGTCGGTCATGTCGGTTTCCACGGTGACCTGGCCATCAGCGGCCAGGCGGACGCGTGCGCCGGATTTCATCACCAGGTTGTTGCGGAAGCCTGCGGCCACGCCCATGCCGACCAGCCAGCGTCCATCGCGCACGGCGCCCGGGGTGGCGCTGCGCCGCTGCCAGCCGAACCGTTCGGCGCCCGTGCGCAGGCACTGCACCAGCTGCCGCTGTGAAAAGGGGCGCTCGGGATTGGACGGGTCGACCTGGGTGTCGTTGCGGATACGGAATTCGATCGGGTCCAGGCCGAGCTTGATGGCCATTTCGTCCATGGCGATTTCCAGCGCCATCAGTCCCGGCGTTTCGCCCGGCGCGCGCATGGCATTGCCCTCGGGCAGGTCGAGGGTGGCCAGGCGCAGTGCGGCCAAGCGGTTGGGCCCCGCATACAGCAAGCGGGTCTGCTGCACCGCTTCCTCCGGCGAGCCCCCTGGCAGGTTGCCCGACCATGATTCGTGACCGATGGCGGTCAGGCTTCCCTCCGGCGTTGCGCCCAGCCGGATGCGCTGCAGCGTGGCCGGGCGGTGCGTGGTGTTGTTGGCGATCAGCGGCCGCTGCAGGGCCACTTTCACCGGCCGCTTGGCAGCGCGTGCGGCGAGCGCGGCCAGCAGCGCATCGGAGCGCAGGAACAGCTTTCCGCCAAAGCCGCCGCCGATGTAGGGCGACACCAGCCGTACCTTGTCCTTGGCGATGCCCAGGGTGCGGGCCAGATCGGTGCGGCCCCAGTCGATCATCTGGTTGGAGGTCCACACCGTCAGCTGGTCGCCTTCCCAGGCGGCCATCGTCGCGTGCGGCTCCATCATTGCGTGCGACTGGTCCGGGGTGTGGTAGGTCGCATCGAGCGTAACCGCCGCCTGGCTGAAGGCCTTCTCGAAATCGCCGACGCGCGCATCGGGCTCCGGCGTCTGCAGGGAAGCGCCTGCCTGCTTGGCCTCCGCTAGATCGAAGTGGCCGCGCTGCGGGGCATAGCGGATGCGGATCTGTCCGGCCGCAGCCCGGGCCTGTTCGAACGTTTCGGCCACCACCACCACCAGTGCCTGGTGATAGTGGTGCACCTTCGGACCACCCAGCAGCGGCGCCGCGTTGCGCTTGACCGGATGCAGCGGCCCGGCGGTGTCGGCGGTGACGATGGCCAGAACGCCGGGCGAGCGCCGCGCTGCGTCCAGCTCCATGCGGGTCACGGTGCCGGTGGCAATGCCCGCCCCGACCACCACGCCATAGGCGGGGGCGGACGGGGTGGCGTCATGCCATTCGTGTGCGTAGGTGGCCTTGCCGGTGACCTTCAACGGGCCGTCGATGCGATCGTGCGGCTTGCCGATGACGGTCTGCGCATCGATCGGATTGCGACCTGCAGGGGTGTCGAATTTCATGCCTCGGCCCTCACGTCCTGCAGGATGGAAGCCAATGTGCGTTCGGCCAGCGCCAGTTTGAAGGCGTTCTGTGCGGTGGGCGCAGCACCCTGCAGCAGCACCGACATCACGGCGGCGGCGCCCTGCGGCAGGGCCGCATCGGCCGCAGCGCTGTGCCACGGCTTGTGCGCGACACCGCCAAGGGCGATCCGGCCGCTGCCATCGGGCCGCAGGATCGCCGCCACCGACACCAGGGCGAACGCATACGATGCGCGGTCGCGTACCTTGCGGTACACGTGCACGCCCCCCGGGGGCGGCGGCAGGATCACGGCGGCGATCAGCTCGCCCTTGTCCAGCATGGTGTCGATATGCGGCGTACGGCCAGGAGCGCGATACAGGGCGTCCAGCGCGATGTTCCGGCGCGATCCGGCGGCGCGGACGGTCTCCACCGATGCATCCAGCGCCATCATCGCCACCGCCATGTCGCTGGGATGGGTGGCGATGCAGTGCTCGCTGGCACCGATCACGGCCAATTGCCGGCTGAAACCTTCGCGCGCGCCGCAGCCACTGCCGGGCAGCCGCTTGTTGCAGGGCTGTGCGGTGTCGTAGAAATAGGGGCAGCGTGTGCGTTGCAGCAGGTTGCCGGCGGTGGTGGCCTTGTTGCGCAGTTGACCCGATGCGCCGGACACCAGTGCGCGGGTCAGCACCGCATAGTCGCGCCGGATGCGCCGGTCGGCCGCCAGATCGGTATTGCGTACCAGCGCGCCGACGCGCAGGCCTCCCTCGCTGGTGGGCTCGATGGTGTCCAGATCCAGCCCGTTGACGTCGATCAGGTGGGCGGGCGTCTCGATCTCCAGCTTCATCAGGTCCAGCAGGTTGGTGCCGCCGGCAATGAACCGAGCGCCCTGGGTACGCGCCGCTGCCGCTGCCGCCTCGGCGGGAGACCGGGCGCGCTCGTAGCTGAAAGCTCTCATGCGCTGGCCTCCCCGACGTCCTGGATGGCCTCGATGATGTTGGAATAGGCGCCGCACCGGCAGATATTGCCGCTCATGCGCTCGCGCAGTTCTTCGGCGGTGAAGGCGCTGGGCGCGTCCAACGCTGCGCTGACGTGGCTCGGTATGCCGGCCTTGATTTCCTGCAACACGGCGACGGCCGAGCAGATCTGCCCCGGGGTGCAGTAGCCGCACTGGAAACCGTCATGCTTGACGAAGGCCGCCTGCATCGCGTGCAGCCGGTCTGGCGTGCCGAGGCCTTCGATGGTGGTGATCTTCGCGCCCTGGTGCATCACCGCCAGCGTCAGGCAGGCATTGATGCGCCGGCCGTCCACCAGCACCGTGCAGGCACCGCACTGGCCGTGGTCGCAGCCCTTCTTGCTGCCGGTCAGGTGCAGGTGCTCACGCAGGGCGTCGAGCAGGGTGACGCGGGTGTCCAGCCGCAGCGATCGCGCTGTTCCGTTCACCTCGAAGTCCACCTGCATCAGTTCCGGTGCCCGTGCACCTGTCCGGTCCGGCTCCGCCGCAGCGACCACGGCAGGCAGGGCCATGGTGGTGGCCGATCCCGCGCTCAACTTCAGCAGTTCCCGGCGCGAAAGGGGAAGGTGTGACGGTGGGCTCATCGTGGCTCCTCGCTGGCTGCGGCAGGCTGGCTGGCGGATTCAATGCCGGGACAGCATGGCCGTGCCGCGGTAGGCATGCGGTGAAGCATGACCCGGTCGCGCATTCATCCGCTGCCGGCTGCGGCGCAACCTGCGTGGCGGCCTTCAGCCATCGCCGGCCAGCGCGATCCTTACCCGCGAGGCCAGTTCGCCGATGGTGAACGGTTTGCCGATCAAGTGAACCTGCGCATCCAGCACGTTGTTGTCGACCAGCGCGTTGCGGCTGTTGCCGGTGGCGAACAGCACCTTCAGCTGCGGATGGCGCGCGCGTGCCTGCTCGGCCAGCTGCCGCCCATTGACCTCGGGCATCACCACGTCGGTAAACAACAGCGCGATCTCCGGATGGGCCTGCAGCAGCGCCAAGGCGCCGGCGGCGCCATCTGCGGCCAGTACCCGATAGCCGAGTTCAGTGAGGGCATCGACCGAGAACGCGCGGACGGCCGCATCATCGTCCACGACGAGAATGTGCTCGCGCCCACCGTGCAGGGTCGGCGCATCGTCATCCGATGCGGCAGCGGGCATGTCGACGTCGGCCAGCAGCCGCGGCAGGTAGACCTGCACCCGCGTCCCTTTGCCGGGCGCGGAATCGAGTTTCACATGCCCGGCCGATTGCTGGACGAAGCCATACACCTGCGACAGCCCGAGCCCGGTACCCTGGCCGACCTGCTTGGTGGTGAAGAACGGATCGAACGCGCGCGCCATCACCTCCGGCGTCATCCCGTTGCCGTCGTCGGTCACCGCGATCACGACGTAGTCGCCTGCAGGCACGCCGGCATGCGCCGATGCGGTGTCGAGGTCGACGCGCTGGTTGCGGGTCTCGATCTTCAATCGGCCGCCGGAGGGCATCGCATCGCGCGCGTTGACCGCCAGGTTCAGGACCACGTTCTCCAGCTGGTTGGCGTCGGCATGGGTCCACCACAGGCCCGCGCCGAGTGCGGTTTCAAGGATGATGCTGCTGCCAAGGGAATGCACCAGCAGGTCGGTCATGCCGGCCACCAGGCGGTTGGCATCCATCGCCACCGGCTGCAGCGGCTGCTGGCGCGAGAACGCAAGCAGGCGCTGGGTCAGCTGGGCGGCGCGCTGCGCGCCATCAAGGGCCATTTCAATGTACCGGCTGGCGCGCGCGTCGCTGTCGCCGAGGCGCAGCGTCAGCAGGTCGAGCGGCCCGATCACCGTCGCCAGCATGTTGTTGAAGTCATGGGCGATACCTCCGGTCAGCTGGCCCACCGCCTCCATCTTGCGGCTCTGCCGAAGCGCCTCTTCCACCCGCAGGCGCTCGGCGACTTCGGCCCGAACACGCGCCTCCAGCTGCCCGTTCAGCTCCTGCAGGCGCGCGTCGGCGGCCTTCCGCGCGGTGATGTCGATGGCCACGCCCAGCACGCGCACGCACCTGCCGAACTCGAAGATGCCGCGGCCCTTGGCGGCGACCCAGCGGACGATGCCATCCTCCTTGCCGACGGTGCGGTACTCCACGTCATAGGTCTCGCGCCGCTCGGGATCGCAGGCGGCGGCGAACGCGGCCAGGGTTGCCGCGCGGTCATCCGGGTGCAGTCCGGCACGGAAGTCGTCCATGGTCACCGGCGCACCGGCGGAGATGCCGAACATGGCCTTGGTGCGCGCCGGCCAGATCAGCACGTCCTGCACCATGTCCACGTCCCAGAACCCTTGCTCGCCTGCTTCGGTGGCCAGCCGCAGGCGCTCTTCGCTGTCGGCCAGCGCCGCTTCGGCGGCCTTCCGGCCGGTGAGATCCAGCATGGCCCCGATCATCCGCAGCGGGGTGCCATCGGCGTCGCGCAGGACCGTTCCGCGATCCAGCACCGACGCATAACTGCCATCCGCGCGCTGGAAACGGTACTCGTCCGTCCAGCCGCTGCCGTTCCCGTCTATCACGGCGTGGATGCCGTGATCGATACGCGCGCGGTCATCGGGGTGGATGTGCTGCAGCCACCATTGCGCGGTCGTGTTCTTCTCCGTGTGGCCGAACAGGCTGGCCAGCGCTTCGTTCCAGATCACCTGGCCATCGGCGATGCGCCAATCCCAGATGGCATCGTTGGTGGCCTGTGCGGCCAGCCGGTAGCGTTCTTCGATATCGCGACGCTCGGCTTCGGCGGCCTTGCGGTCGGTGATGTCCAGCGACGTACCGACCAGGCCGATCACGGCGCCATCGGCGTCGCGCAGCGGCGATTTGGTCGACAGCCACCAGGCCCGGCGACCATCGGGGAAGCTCACTTCCTCCTCCAGCTGCTCGCTGTTGCCGCTGGACATGATGCGCTCGTCGGTCGCCATCACCGACGCCGCTTGGGCGGGGTCGCCCAACAGCTCGGCATCGGTGCGCCCGATATATTCTCCCGGCGGCAGGCCGATCAGCTCGGTGGTGCCGTGGTTGCCGATCAGCAGCCGGCCTTGCCGGTCCTTGGCATACATCACGCCCGGTGCCGCCTCCACGAACGAGCGCAGCAGCGCCTGCGCCTGGTCGCGCTCGGCCTCGACGCGCAGGCGCTCATCGATGTCGATCAGCACGCCCGGGAAACCCAGCGCGCGGCCCTGGGTATCCAGATCGACCCTGCCGATGCTTTCCAGCCAGTGGTAGCTGCCATCGGTGGCGCGCGCGCGGTACTGGTGGGCAAAGCGCCCGCCCGCCTGCACGGTCTGCTCAATCGCCGCCGACAGCGCGGGCAGGTCCTCGGGATGCACGGCGCCCAGTACGTCCTGCAGGTGCAGTTTCCGCTGCGCCATTGCCGGATCCAGGCCGAAGGCGCGGGCCAGGGCTTCATCGACCGTGAGCTGGTCGGCCTGGACGTCCCAGAACCAGGTGCCGACGATGGCCCCGGCGGCCAGTGCCATGTTGACGCTGTCGGTGGCCCGGCTGTCGCGGGTGGCAAATGAGGGCAGGGACGTCACGTTGATCTCGAGCGGGAGGAGGGGTGCTGCGCCAGCGTGGCGGGATCAGCACGGGCGAAGGGGCGCAAGTCTAGGCAGCGCCGCGTCACGGCTGCGTGGTGCCGGTGCCCGACGGGGCGCAGGCTACACTGCGGCTCCCATCCCGGCAGGGAACATCGATGTCCGCAGCAGAAGCCGGCGAGGCCTTTCGCCAGAGAGCGCTGCATGAGTGTGCCGCGATCGCTGCGGCGTTGTCGTCGGCATCCGACCCGCACCCGGCCATCCATTCCGCGCGCAAGGCCATCCGCCGATTGCGGTCCCTGTTGGCGCTGCTGGAGCACGCAGCGCTGGACGTCGAGGCTGCCGACCTGGGATTGAAGCGCCTGAGCGATGGCCTGTCCCGCCTCCGTGATGTGCATGTGGTGGTCGAGGTCGCCCGGCAACTGCAGGAGCGGGTTGCCGATCCGCGATGGAAAGGCGTCATCCGGATGCTGGTCCTGCGTCGTGAGGGGCTGCTGCAGGCGACCCTGCAGCGTGACCCGGGGTTTGCACGCCGCCTGCGTGTCCTGGCAGCGGTGCAGCAGCAGTTGGCGGTTCAACCCTGGCATCAGCTGCGGCGTGGCCCGCTGCGCCAGAATCTTGAGCGTAGCTGGCGCCGCGTGGACAAGGCTGCCGCACGGGCGAAACGCGACGGCGGTGCCGCGGCGGTCCACCGCTGGCGCCGACGCGTGCGCAGGCTGCGCATGCAACTGGATATCGCCTGCGACCTGCAGCTGCACGTGCCGCACAGCAGGTCGCTGCACGCCTCGGGGCATCGTTACAAGGCGCTGCATCGGCTCAGCGACGAGCTTGGCCGGCAGCAGGACCTGCGGCTGCTGCGCAACCTGGTGCGGGCGATGCCTGCCAGTGACGGCAAGCGCTCAGTGATGCAGCAGATCAACGGAGAGGTGGCGCCGGACTGAATCGAGGGGCGTCGGGACGTACGGCCACCTGACGTCCCGGTTTGCTTCGGAGGCTGGGATGGCCCCAGCCCCCGAAGCGCTGGCGGAGCGTTCAATCGTCTCCGCTGCTCACCCGCGCCACCCGCTTTCGATACTCATACACGTTGTCGCCGCGGATCCGCTTTTCCTGCGTGCCCGAGATCGAATCGACCCGGCGATCCGAGCCGGTCACCGGCTTGGCATCGATCTCGGTCTCGTGCTCGAACGAATGCGATTTGTCGGTATTGCGGTAGAAGCGGTACAGCGCCCAGTACAGCGCAGTTGCGCCGGCCGGGCCTGCGGCCAACAACCAAAGACCACTGTCATCACTCATGTGCTGGCCACCAGGAAGGCAATTGCGAGGGCTTCGATGATCGTACCTGCGGTCAGCGCCGCCAGCAGCATCTTCCACTGCTGCACCGGCACGCTGCCCATGGTTTCACCGGTCCGGCCGTTCACCGCGATGTAGTGCAGCATGCCGCCGTTCTTGCCGGGCTGGTGGTACGAATACAGCCACACCGGCAGGTACATGGCCACCCAGCGGGTGCCGTGCACTTCCAGTTGCTCCTGTTCCCAGCGCACGCCACGGTCGTAACGGCGCACCGTGCCTTCCACCTGCGCGCGGGCGATCGACAGCAGCTGGTCTTCCAGGCGCGGCCGCAGCTTTTCGACGTCCAGGTTGCGCTTTTCCGAAGTGAACCCGGCCAGGTACGAGGCGTTCCACTTCACCGCGTTCTTGGTGTCGAACGGCAGAATCGTGTTGATGATGTTGTTGGTGTTGGCGCGCGTGTCCAGGTTGCCGCGCTCGGCAGAGGATTCCAGCGGCAGGTCGTCCACGGTGAAATCGACCTGGCGTTCCACCTGGTAGATATCCGCGTCGTAGTAGGTCTGCTTGTTCTTCTCGGTGCCACGGGTGTACTCGCGGGTCTTGATCTCACCCTTGCCAGCCACCGCTGCGCTGACATTGCCGTCGACGATCATGTAGGGCAGGTACACGCCCACCACGTTTTCCGGGGTGTACTGTTCCTTGAACGCCTTGAGCGCGAACATCCGGCGCTTGTCGACGAACTGGCGGATGCGCGCGACCGCATCCTCCTTCTTGATATGGAACGGCAGCACGGCGTCGGGCACCGCGCCGTTGGCGATCTGTTCGTTCACGCCGAACACATGCCGGCACCAGTGGCAGCGCGCCGTCATCGTGCTTTCGGTGTTGACCGTGACTTCGGCGCCGCAACCGGTGCACTTGAAGGTCATCAGCGCCGAGGTGTCGGCATCGATATCGCGTGCGCCCGATGCGATGACGGTGCCACGCAACTGGTCGATGGCTTCACCCAGCCCGAATTCCTCCTCCACCCGCGCGCCATGCCATTCGTGACGGCAGTACAGGCAGACCAGGATGTCGGTGCCCAGTTTGGGCCTGATGTCGGTGGCGCCGCACTTGGGGCAGCGGTTGAGGCCGTCTTTCAGTTCGGCCGCAGCGGTGTCGATGGCGACCGGGTCGGGCGCCTCGACTTCGTTGCGGATGGCCTCAGGCAGCTTGGAGGTATCCAGCGGGAAGCTGCCGGGCAGGGGAGGAACATCCTGCGGCGAACCGGGGCCGTCCAGCACCGCCGCCGGCAGGGGCGGGGGTGCTGAAGCGGATCGGGGCAGCGGCGGAGGCGTGTTTCTGGGATCGGACATGGTGGTTGCGCGTCCTGCGTCTTCTTACAGTCCCAGCGCCTTGGCCTTCAGCGCGTCGTAGTCGGTCTGGGTGATCAGGCCCAGGTCGAGCATTTCCTTGGCCTTCTTCAGCTTGGCTACCGGGTCGTCGGCGGCAGGGGCGACCGGGGTTGCCGGCTGCTGCAGGTTGCCCGCGCCGAACATGCCCGACGCCATGCCCACGCCGACAAGGCCGGCGGCACCGCCGTTCTCACCGGCGGACTGGATGCCCTGGGCGACGCTGGCCTGCAGGTTGGAATTGCCACGCGAGCCGGACAGCGCATCGGCGCGCTGCACGGTCTTCAGCAGTTCGCGGGTGTTGGCGTCGTACTCGATCGAGACGATGGCGGTCTTGACGATGGCCAGGCCACGATCGGACTTCCACTGGTAGCCCTGTTCGACGGCGGCCGACAGGCTCTGCGCAAAGCCCAGCGAATCCTGCTGCAGCTTGGTGATGCGGTTGCCCTTGCCCGGATCGTTGGTGTACAGGCTGAACGCCGGCGCCAGCGAACCCACCACTTCATTGAACAGCTGGCTGGCAGCAGCATTGTCCAGGTCGGTGAAGTCGAACACCTGGCCCGGCCGCAGGTAGCTGGCCGGCACGAAGTTCTTCACGAACAGGATCGGGTCCACGATCTTCAGCGTGTACGAACCACGAGTGACCGCGCCGACCTGGGTGTTGAGGAAACCGTCGTCCCAGTAGATTTCCGACTGGGTGCCGAAGCGGTTGTCCGGCAGTTCCTTCAGCGAAACGAAGAAGGCAGCCTGCTGCGAGCCCGGCTGGCCGCCGAACTTGAAGCGCTCCCAGCTCTGCTTGATGAAGGTGCTGACCAGGCCGTCGCCGGCGAAGATCGACTGCGAGTTCAGATCGTCCGAGCGCCACTCGTAGCCACCCGGCTCGGCCACGAAGGCAGTGATCGCGCCATCCTGGAACAGCAGCAGGCCGTAGCCCTCGGGCACGACGATCTTCGAACCGTTGCTGATGATGTTGGAGGAGCCGCTGGTATTCGAACCGCGCCCGGCATTGGTGCCCTGCGGCACCGCCGCGAACAGGGCTGCCGTGGACGGCAGGCCGGTCGGCACGGTGTAGAAGTCCTTCCACTGGTCGGCCAGCACACCGCCGACTGCACCCTTCACCGCTTGTACCAGACCCATGACCCACTCCCTGTAGTTGCCGGACAGGCACCACGCCTGTCGTGCTCGGCTGACTATAGAGGAGGCGGGCTGCATGCGGCTAGCGGCCGGGCGGACCCCCATTCATCTTGCGTCACAGGCCAGGGTGCGGTTGATCCGGCCTGGCCGATCAGCGGCACCCGTTCCGGAGCCCATCGCCGCAATGCGACAGTCCGGCCTGGGCACGGCCCCGCAGCGACTCAAGCCTGCACAGTGCTGGCAACCCGGGGTTCCGGAGCCGGTGCCGATGATTGCTCCATCACACATTCCAGGCCTGAAGCATCTGTGTCCAGCAGGCAGGTGGCGAACAGCAGGAAGCGATACGCATCGGTGAAATTCGATCCCAGCCCGAACGAAATCCTGACCGCACCGCAATCACCCTTCTCCAGGATCTTCTCGTCGAATGTGGTGCAGTCGAGAATCTTCCCGGTCTTGTCCAGTTCACAGTGCTCGGCGCCTGCGGTAGCGTAGGTCGCCTGCTGGACGGCGCCCAGGTTGCAGAAGCAGCCATTGCGCAGGGTGATGCCGAACCGGTCTGCGGCGCGCTTGATGCGGGCGTGCGGCAGGATCGAACCATAGCAGTCGAAGAAGTTCAGCATCAGCGTCGCGCCCCGCTGCGCAGCGGGCGGGCCATAGATCTGGCACAACGGCAACTCGCCACGGATGTGGTGGCGAAGCGATGACAGCTGCGCCTGCAGCCACTCGGCCAACGCACGCGAGCGCAATGCGACCGCTTCCACTCCGCCCAGCGCAGCCACGAATTCAAAGCCTCTGGCGATGGCCGGGAAGGCGGCGTAGTTGGGCGTGCCGACTTCGAATCGCTGGCCCGCATCGCGGTACAGCAGGCGATCGGTGGGTGACCATGGCCCGGAGTAGTAGCACACGCCACCACCGGCAAACGACGGCGGTTTCAGCAGGTCGAGTGCGGCCCGCCGGGCGAGCAGGCAACCCGCGCCGGTGGGGTAGCCGAATATCTTGTAGAACGATGCCACCACGAAATCGGGGTGATGACGGCCGCAGTCAAGCCGGTATTGCGGCACCAGGGCTGCCGCGTCACACAGCACCGTCGCGCCATGCGCCTGGGCCCGCTCGATCCAGGCCAGATCGTGCCGGGCGCCGGTCGCATTGGATTGCGCGGGAAAGGCGAGCAGATGCGGGGCGCCGGGCTGCAGCCGCTGCAACGCGCGCCACATCAGCCCTTCATGCAACAGCAGCTCGTCATCCAGCGGAATGTACTTCACCTGTGCGCCCTTCGCCGTTGCGTACTCGCGCAAGCCGTGTACCGAGGTGTGATTGTCCTTGGTCAGCAGTGCCTGCGACCCGGCCTGAAACGGGAATGACTCGGCCACCAAACGGATTGCGCTGCTGGCATTGGCGGTGAACAGTATCTCGTACTCCTCCGGCGTGGTTCCGAAGAAGGCGTGGATCTGCTCACACGCCCCATGAAGCGCGTCCTGGGATGCTTTCGATCCGCTGTGCGGATTGCCGAGAATCGTCCGCTTGAGTGCCTGGTAATCCTGCTCAAGCAGGCTGTCGGGTGGCAATGTTCCGCCCACGTGATCCAGATAGGTCACCTGTTGCTCATCCAGCCGCGCGTATTCCTGTTGGCGCATGGCCTCGACCTGATCATGGGGATATTCGGGATGGTCGGCGAGGAACTGTGCGCGAGCGCTTTCGAAGCCGCGCATCGCGCGCGCATCCTGCTGCAGCGGCAGGTGGAACGCCAGCAGGGGTGAGAAATCCGGCGCCCGGATTGCAGCCTGCGCTGGGGTGTGTGCAGCATCCACACAGCCGCGCAGCAACCAGGCTTCCACCTGGTAGCGCCGGTCTGGCACTGCTGCATGGACGGCGTCCAGCATCGCGTCCAGATAGCGCTCCCTGCTGGGGGCGTCGCACTGGTTGAACTCCTCCAGAAGGATGCAGGCGTTGAACAGGAACTCGCGCACATCGGCGTCCCCCATGGCAAACGCGAGGGGCCGCAGTTCAGCCATCTCGCCCTCGCGCGGGGAAAGTCCTTCGATCGCGAACGCGCGTGTGATGGGCGACGGGTCGGTCAGGCTCAGGGCTGCATCCATCAGCCGGGAGGGCATGCCGAAGTGCTGCCGTGACTGCTCGCGGGCCAGCGCGAACAGCTGGTTGTAGTGGAATGCCGTGGCGTAGACCCGTCCGCCAGGGCGGAGCACGCGCCTGAACTCGCGGGCGACGCGCGCCTTGTCCGGCGGGAACATCAAGCCGAACCCGCAGACGATGACGTCGAAGCTGGCGTCGGCGAAGGGCAGCTCCGCCATGTCCACGTCGGCAAGGAGGGGCACGTTGCGCTGCACCTCATCGCTCAGCACGCCGCGTGCCACGTTCACGGCGATCGCCGACAGATCGGTGGCGACCAACCGTAGGCCGAGCGGCCTGCTCAGGTGCTGGTAAAGGTTCGCGGTGATGACCCCCGTGCCGCAGGCGACCTCCAGAACGTCGGACGCGTTGAAACCGGCCCGGATGTCGCCAGCGATCTCCTCGGCCAGCAGCTTTCCGTAGGGACCGAAAATGCGCTGGCTCAGTACGCGCTCATAGAACTCCATGAACGTGCTGAGAGACCATTTCCGTTCGGATACAACCTTGCACTGATGCGGCGAGACATCCTGCATGGCACGCTCCCTGTGGCCGGAGGCCGGTGAATCTTCGCCGCCTTTATTGCATCGGAGTAAATGTCTTTAAGTGATATTAATCACATAAAGCAGGATTGATAATCCGTGAAAGGCCGGATAGCCCTTTATTCCCCCATTCATGGGGCAACGGCCCCATTCGGCGCTTGCATCATTCCGTTCTGCAACATCGCTCAGCGCACCGACTGCGGCACCCGGCGCAGCTTGCCGGTGTCGTAGCCCATTGCCTTGATGCGGGCGACCGCCTGCTGGTAGTCCGCTTCGCTCACCTGCGGCGTGCGCGCCATGTACCACACGTAGTCACGCTTGCTGCGGGCCACGATGGTCTGGGTGTAGCCCTCATCCAGCCAGGCAATCAGGTATTCGGCCTGGATGGGCCAGATGAACTGCATTCCCCAGACCGCACCATTGCCGTGTTTTTCCACACGGCCCACCGGGTGCATCGACTTCTGTGGCGACTGGAAGCTGCCCTTGCGATAGGTGAAAGTGGTCTGGATGCGGCCATCGGCCTGCAGCGCGTAGCTTTCCACCGCGTCGAAGGCCTCGCGCTCGGGCCGGGACGGAATATGGGCGATGACATACCAGTCGCCCATGAAGCGCGGCACGTCCACCTTCGGAGGCAGCGGAATGGGGCGGGTGTCGTGGCTGCTGCAGCCTGCGCCGAACAGGGCAACGGCCAGCAGCGGGAACAGCGATGCGATACGCATGAGGGCGGTCTCCTTCAACGCGGGCGGAACAGGTAGTGGGCGACCAGCCATTGCTGGCCGTCGTCGTAGCCGAACAACTCGGCGCAGGCCATCCAGAACATGCGCCAGCGCTGCCACCAGATGCGTGCCGCCGCTTCGTCGCCATAGGTCTGTGCCAGCACCGGCAGCAGCTGTTCACGGGCGTCATCCTGGTTGGCCAGCCAATGGTTGGCCGTGCGCTGGTAGTGCGTGCCGTCCAGCAGCCAGCGCTGGTCCAGCACCAGGTCGCGCTGGAAGTGCAGCAGCGTGTCCGCTGCCGGCATCAGGCCGCCGGTGAAGAAGTGCCGGCCCATCCAGTTGTCGTCGCCCTCGGTCTCGAACGGATACATCAGCGTGCGATGGGCGAAAATGTGCACGAACAGCGCACCGTCCGGCTTCAGCCAACGGGCAATGCGGCCCAGCAGGCGGTCGTAGTTGCGGACATGCTCGAACATCTCCACCGACACGCAGCGATCAAACGCAGCGGCAGGCAGGTCCAGCTGGTTGACGTCCCGGGTGAGTACCTCGACGTTGCCGAACCCGCGCGCCTCGCACTGGGCCAGGATATGGCTGCGCTGGCTGTGCGAGTTGGACACGGCGGTGATGCGCGCGTTCGGGTAGCGCTCGGCCATCCACAGTGTCAGCGAGCCCCAGCCGCAGCCCAGCTCAAGAATGTCCTGGCCGTCGGCCAATCCGGCGCGCTGCCCGTACAGCTCCAGCATCGCATCCTCGGCCTGGTCCAGCGTCTCGCGGCCGGTGCGGTAGTAGCAGCTGCTGTACTTCAGGCGACGCCCCAGGCAGCCCTGGAAGAAGGCGGCAGGCACTTCGTAATGCTGGCGGTTGGCCGCATCCACGTGCAGTGCCAGTGGGCTGCCAGCGAGCTCGGCGATACGGCGGCTGAAGCGATGCGCCTGCTCCTCCATGCTGCCGCTCGACTCCTCGGCCAGGCGTTGCGCACACAGGCGGCGTATGCCCGCGCGCAGCGCCGCATCGGGCAGCCAGCCACGCTCGGCCCAGCCGGTAAGGCCGGCTTCCGTATCGGCAACCGGAGCAAGGGACGGGGTGCTGTTCATCGGGATCACTCCTTGGGGCTGCGCGGAAACCAGGGGAAGAACATCGGGGTACTGCGCTGGTAGTCGCGATAGTCATCGCCTCGACTGCGCAGCGCCTGTTTCTCGGTGAAGGGAACGCCACTGAGGTAGCGCAGGAACACGTACATCAGCACCGGCCCGGACCAGGCCAGCCACCACAAGGGTGAGCCGGCTGCCAGCAGTACATAGGTGAACCAGTGCAGCCACTCGAAGAAGTAATTGGGATGGCGCGTGTACCGCCACAGTCCTTGGCGGCAGGTCCGGCCCCTGTTCGCCGGGTCGGCCCGGAAGCGTGCCAGCTGACGGTCGGCCAGTGCTTCGCCGCCCACGCTGAGCAGCCACACGACGACCGCCGCTGCGATCCAGCCAGGCATGTCGCTGTGGGGATTGCCGGCCACGGCCGTGAACGGCAGCGCAAACAGCACCACCAACAGCGCCTGCGCCATGAAGAAGCCGAAGATCCTGCCCTGGTGGCCGTGCCAGTGTTCGCGCAGATAGCGGTAGCGACCGTCTTCCTCCTCGCTGCGTACGCGGCGCCACAGATGCAGGGCGAGACGACTTCCCCACAGGCCACCGAGCACGGCCAGTGCGATGCGTGGCTGCAGCGCGCCATCGCCCAGCCATGCAAGCAGCAGCGCGCCTGCCGCCACGCCCTTTGCCCACAGGACATCGACGATGCCGATGTTGCGCTGCCTGCGCTGCCAGGTCCAACCCCAGGCCATGATCAGCACGGCGTACAGCAGTACCCACCACAGAATGCTCATCAGGCTGCTCCGATCAATGGGGTGTCACGATTGCCGGGCGTTCCGCGACGGGCGACGGCGCACAGCAGCGACAGTGCCACGCACCAGCCCAGCGCCAGTGTTGCCACGCCCAGCCAGGCCGGGGCGGTGAAATGTACGGCCTGGAAACCCCGCGCCGCGGACAGATACGCCAGCGGCGCCAGCAGGCCCAGGGCCACCGGCAGCATCCAGTGCCGCTGCAGGAACGCCATCGACGCCGTCAGCGTCATCGCAAAGGCCGCCCACAGCGCGAAAATCCACGGTGGCGGCACCCATCCAAGCGGTGCGGCGGCGTACTGCACAGCACCGCTGGCTGCAGCGCTGCCATCCACCAGCCAGGCACACCCCAGCGCGAGCAACAGCAGGCGCAGCTCCAGGCGTGGCCGCGTCGAGGCAAGCAACTGGCTGCCGACATAGAGTGTGGCCGACAGCAGGGCCGGCCATTGCCAGCCGCGGCCGGCTCCGGCAACGGCGCACAGCCATACCAGCTGGTTGCCGATCACGTTGACCCAGGTGCGGCGCATGTCAGCCGGCCCGTTGGCCATGGACGTCCGTCTCGGGACGGTAGCCCGGCCGTGCCAGCAGCAGATGGGACACGCCGATCGAGCGCTCCAGGAAGCCGCCCTCGCAGTAGGCCAGATAGAACTCCCACAGCCTGCAGAAGCGGTCATCGAAACCCTGCGCACGTACCGCCGGCAACTGCGCCAGGAAGCGCTGCCGCCAGGCGCGCAGGGTGAGTGCATAGGAGTGGCCGAAATCCTGCTGGGCGATCAGCTGCAGGTCGCAGGCCCGGGTCTTGGCGGCCAGGATGGCGTTGATCGAGGGAATGAAACTGCCGGGGAACACGAAGCGCTTGATGTAGTCCACGCTGCGACGCGCCTGCTCGTAGCGCTGGTCCTCGATGGTGATGGCCTGCAGCAGGGCCACGCCATCGGGCTTCAGCAGCCGCTGCAGGGTGGCCATGTAGGTGTCCAGATACTCGGCACCGATGGCCTCGATCATCTCGATCGACACCAGCTTGTCGAACTGGCCCTGCAGATCACGGTAGTCCTGCATCAGCAGGGTCACGCGCTCCTGCAGGCCCGCCTCGGCCACACGCTGGGCGGCAAGCGCGTGCTGTTCGGCGGAGATGGTGGTGGTGGTCACATGGCAGCCGTAGTGCTGGGCGGCATGCAGGGCGAACCCGCCCCAGCCGGTACCGATCTCGACGACGCGATCACCGGGTTGCAGCTGCAGCTGCTGGCAGATGCGGTCCAGCTTGCGGCGCGAGGCGGTTTCCAGCGAGTCGCCGGCATCGCTGAACACCGCCGAGGAGTACATCAGGTCCGGCGACAGGAACAGCGCGAAGAAGTCATTGCCCAGATCGTAGTGGGCGGCGATGTTGCGGCGACTGCCTTCGCGGCTGTTGCGCCGCAGGCGGTTCCAGCCGCGCAGCAGCCAGCCACCGATCCGCGCCGGCCCGCGTTCCATGCCATCCAGCAGGTCGCGGTTGCGTACCAGCAGCCGCACCAGGGCCACCAGGTCATCGCAGTGCCAATCGCCGTGGATGTAGCTCTCACCCGCGCCGACGCTGCCCTGCGCGGCCACCTTGCGGTAGAACGCCATATCGCTGATGGTCACCGTGGCCTGCAGTGCGCCGGCACGATCACCGAGGACGACCTCGCCCAAGGGGTCGCGCACCCGCAGCCCGCCTTCGCGCAGCGGCGCCAGTACCGCCAGCAGCCTCCGGCGCAGGAATGCGTCCACCGCGCCGGGGCGGGGCAGGGCAACGGAAGGATTCAGCTCGTTCATCGCGGTTTCTCGGCAAGAGCGGGGTGGTCATGCACGGGATTGCGCTTCAGCCACAGGCGCAGTGCCTGCCAGTGGATGGCGGCTACCACCTGCACGGTCATCAACGGGTAGAACGCCAGTACCCGGGCCAGGCCGCGGCCATCAAGTGGGCGTCGCTGCATGGCCTGGGTGGCATCGAACTGCCGGACACCGTCGCGCCAGACCTGCATATGTACGCGCAGGTCATCGCCGGGCGCGGTGAAGCGCCAGTCGTAGCGGCAATCCATTGGCATGAAGGGGGAAACGTGGAAGGCTTTGTCGAACTGCCAGCGCAGGGCGCGCCCCTGCGGCTGTGCGCTTTCAACAGGCAGAACATAGGCGTGCCGTTCCTTCCACGGCGTGTTGGTGATGTCGGCGACGATGCAGTCCAGGGTGCTGCCGTCGGCCCGGTAGCAGTAATAGAAGCTGACCGGATTGAACACGTGGCCACCGAAGCGCAGGTGCGCCAACAGACGCACCGGGCCGTCCGGGCGCCGCCCCAGCACGGTCGCGGCATGGTCACGCACGGCGTCTGCAAGTGGTGTCCTGGGATCGCCGAGATAGTCGCTGCGGCGGAACTCTGCCAGGTTGCGTCGCCCGACCGACCACAGCCAGCGCCCGGCAAATACCTGGTCCAACTCGTCCAGGTCCAGCAGCAGCTGCGCGATGGGGTAGCGGAAGGCATGAGGATGCGGATGGTGCCGGCGGTGCACCACCTGCCCGAAGTAGAGGGCGCTGGCGCTCACGCGGCCACCTCCACCTGCAGGGGAGGCGGCGCGCCGGCGTCGCGCATCTGCAGTGCATCCACAACGCGGCGGGCACTGCGGATTCCATCTTCATGGAAGCCCCAGCCCCAGTACGCACCCGCAAACCAGGTATGCCGCCGGCCCTGCAGTTCGGCCCAGCGCCGCTGCGCGTTCACCGCAGCCGGATCATGCACCGGATGCGCGTACTGCAGACGGCGCAGCACCTTGGCCGGATCGATGGCTTCGCTGCGGTTGAGGGTCACCACCAGCGGCGTATCACCGGGCAGCCCCTGCAACAGGTTCATGCAGTAGCTGACCGTGCAGGGTGCGGTCGGGTCGCGCGGTACATGCGCGTTCCAGGCCGCCCACGCCTTGCGGTTGGCGGGCAGCAGGGAGGCGTCGGTGTGCAGTACGGCCTCGTTGGGCTGGTAGCGGATCGCGCCGAGCACCGCATGCTCGATCGGATCGGCGTCGGCCAGCAGGGCAAGGGCCTGGTCGCTATGGCAGGCCAGGATCACTTCATCGAAGCCTTCAATGCCGGTTGCGGTGTGTACGCGTGCCCCCCAGGGCATGCGCTCGACCGCATGCACCGGGCATTCCAGCCGCTCATGCACCCGCCAGCGCGCACGCAGGGCGTCCACGTAGCGCGCCGAGCCGCCCTTGACCACGCGCCAGGGCGCGCGCCCGGTCATCTGCAGCATCTGGTGATTGGCCATGAACTGCACCAGGTAACGCGCCGGGAAGTCCAGCACCTGCGCGGTCGGCGAGGACCACAGCGCCGAGGCCATCGGCAGCAGATGTTCCTGCACGAACGCTTCGCCATAGCGCTGGCTGTGCAGGTACTGGCCCAGCGTGGGGCCCTGCTCCTCGCCCAGCAGCAGGGGCGCGTCGCGATAGAAGCGCCGCAGGTCGGCCAGCATTCCCCAGAAACGCGGCGAGAGCAGGTTGCGGCGCTGGCAGAACAGGCCATCGAGCGATGTGGCGTTGTACTCCACGCCGCTGCGCTCGCTGTGCATCGAGAAACTCATCGTGGTGGGCTGCGAGTCCACGCCCAGTTCGTCGAACAACGCCGACAGCAGCGGGTAATGGTGCGGATTGAAGACGATGAACCCGGTGTCGACCGCCATCCTGCGGCCGTCCACCGTCACCTCGTGGGTGTGGGTGTGGCCGCCCAGGTAGTCGTTGGCCTCGAACAGGGTGACGTCATGCTCGCCGTCCAGCCACCACGCGCTGGCCAGACCCGCGATGCCGGAACCGATGATCGCGATACGCATGTCAGTGCCTTCCCTTGGCCAGTACCCAGGCCGGGATCGGCTTGAGGCCCTTCACCAGGCCCACCGCAGCCATCGCGCGCAGGCCATACCAGCTGATGTCGATCTCCCACCAGCGGAAGCCCTGGCGCGCGGTACCGGGGAAAAAGTGATGGTTGTTGTGCCAGCCTTCGCCGAAGGTCAGCAGCGCCAGCCAGAGGTTGTTGCGGCTGTCATCACGGGTCTTGAAGCGGCGCCGGCCGAATCGGTGCGCCAGCGAATTGATGGTGACCGTGGCGTGGAACAACACCACGGTGGAGATGAAGAAGCCCCAGACCAGCAGCTGCGGGCCGGAGGTATGCAGGCCTGGCGCCACACGCTCGAGCACCGCACCCACACCATACAGCGCAGCGGCCAGCAGCACCGGAACCACGGTGTCGAACCGGTCCAGCCAGCGCAGCTCGGGGTAGCGGGCCAGATCGGGAATGCGCTGCAGATCGGTGGCAAAGGCGCTACGGGTGAGGAACCAACCCATATGGCTGCGCCAGAACCCGCCCTGGCGCGGGGAATGCGGGTCCTGCGGTTGATCGGCGTGGCGGTGGTGGTGGCGGTGGTGCGCTGCCCACCAGAGCGGGCCACGCTGCACGCTGGCGGCGCCGATGACCGCGAACACGAACTGCACGGTGCGCGATGCCTCGAACGTCCGGTGCGAGAAGTAGCGGTGATAGAACGCGGTGATGGCGAACATCCTGATCGCGTACAGGAATACTGCAACGGCAACCGCTGTCCAGGACACGCCCACCCAGATCACCCCGAGGCAGGCCACGTGCAGCAGCGCGAAGGGCAGGGCGCGCAGCCAGTCGATGCGGTCACCCTGGCTGCCGTCGATCGCCGCTTCGCTTCCGGCATCGGTGTCGAACCAGCGCTGGAAGGTGCGCAACAGGCGCGAACGTCTGCGGAGTGGAGGCGCTGCGGATGCCATGGACGGAAGCCCGAGGAAGTCGATTGCCTACCTCTACGCGTTGCAGTGCAGGTTGGATGCAGTGGATTGCAGCTGACTGCATGTTCACCTGCTCGTAACACCACAGCTCGCTACCAGCGGTCGCTGCAGCTCAGTGCGCCAGCGCTGCTCCGGCTGCTCGGTTGCGGGTGCGGCGAAGCGCACGGTCACCTGCGGATAATCGCCACGTGCATCGCGCAGGTTGCTGGTACCACGGAACTCGAGCAGGCGGCGATCAGCATCGGCGTAGACCAGCGACAGACGTGGGGCCACCGCGCCGAACCAGGTATCAAGGCGGACATTCACCGCATGGGCGGAAAGCCCCTGCCAGCGCACCGGGCCCTGGTACTGCACCTGCACGGGGTAGAAGCGTTGCCGGCCGGGCACCAGAAAAGGCAGGCTGACCGACGCTCCACCCTGCAGCGTCCGCCAGTGGGCCCGCACGGCGGCATCGAAGCCGGCGTCGATCACGGCATCCGGGGGCAGCGGCAGCTGCTTGGTTCGGGAAGGCGTGGACGTGTCCTCCTTCCAGTCGACCCGGACCACGCCGGGGTCGACCCTCACATCGGCCGCTTGGCCGCTGCGGGCGTCCTGCAGCACATAGCCCCGCACCTGCGGCCGGGTGGCGGCGGGCATCTGCTTGCGGGCGAAAGGTTGGCCCGCAGGGCAAAGGTATTCCACCCAGCGTTCGCTGCCATCGCCGGCGCCGCGCTGCCAATGCACTTCGCGGTAGGCAATGACTCCGTTGGCCAGGGTGGCCACGCCCTCCGAACGCAGCAGCGGCGCGGCCGAAGCGGCGCAGGGCATGCAGAGCAGCAACCAGGCAAGACGCATCGGGGCGATCCATGGGAGGCTTGCGGGCCTGTACGCGCGACGGCGCCGGCTGGATGCACGTTGGCACCCATCCCGGGTGCATCCAACAGGCGCCACCGTGCGTAGAGGGAAGGACTCCTCTTCACCCAACGGCAGCCCCCGCCGATGTACCGTCCTCCCGCCAGTCCCTCCCATCCCTTCGACACCGCGCGGATCGTGTCCAGTTCACAGCAGCCCAGCAACGAGCCAACGAACTGGAACGGCGAGATGGATGGCGTCGCCCGGCTGCGCGATCGTGACTGCTTCATGCGCATCTACGACCATTTCATGCCGCGCCTGTGCATTTATCTGCGTGGCCTTGGGGCACCCGCAGCGGTGGCCGAAGAGCTGGCCCAGGAATGCCTGCTGCGCCTGTGGCTGCGCGCGGCCGAGTTCGATCCTGCCCAAGGTGCGCTGAGCACCTGGTTGTATCGCATCGGCCGCAACCTGCACATCGACCGCGTGCGTCGCGAACGCAGCTGGATGCAGGTGCAGGAAGCCGTGGAAGACGCCGCTGCCGCCGACGTCGGCGAGCGCAGCAGCGCCGAGCAGTTTGCCGACCATGCCCGCCTGCGCCAGCGCATCAATGAACTGCCGGCCACGCAGGCGCGTCTGGTTCGCATGTCCTACTTCGAGGCCAAGAGCCACAGCGAGATCGCGCAGGCGCTTGGGATGCCGCTGGGCACGGTCAAATCACACCTGCGACGAGCGTTCCTGCAGTTGCAGTCGAAGGTCGGGGGTGCACCATGAATCCGCACCACCACCTGCATGAGTCGACGCTGATGAGCTACGCCGCCGGTGCTCTGCCGGCACCGTTGAGCATCGTCGCCGGCACCCATCTTGAGCAGTGCCCGCACTGCCGCCAGCGGCTGCGCGAAGCGGAGGCCATCGGTGCCGCACTGCTGGAGCAGACCCAGCCCGTGGCGGACGAGGCGCGGCGGGCGGGCCTGCGCGAAGCGATGCTTGCCCAGCTCGTCGAGGTCCAGGCCGACGCGGTGCCAGGCCCGCTGCGGTCGATGCCGCGCGAACGCCCCGAGGCGGATCCGGACCATCTGCCGACGTCGCTGCATCCGTACTTCGGCGATTCGCTGGGCCGGCTGCACTGGCGCTGGATGGCGCCGGGAGTGCATTGCATCCGTGCCGAGCAGATGCCGTCGCTGATCATGCTGAAGATCGCGCCGGGCAAATGCCTGCCGATGCACAGCCATGGCCGCAGCGAACTGACACAGATCCTGCGGGGTTCCTACAATGATGCGCTGGGTCTTTTCGCGCCCGGCGATGTGGCCGACCTGGACGAGGAGGTCGAGCACCAGCCGGTAACGGCGCCTGGTGTACCGTGCATCTGCGTTTCCGCGCTGGATGCGCCGCTGGTATTCAGTGGTTGGCTGGCCCGCCGGATCCAGCGCTTCGTGAAACTCTAGGCTTCTTCAAGGTCAACGCATGTACGAAACACGCCCGCTGCGGATTCTGCTGACCGGCGCGACCGGACTGGTCGGGCAGGGCGTTGCCCGTGCCTGCCTCGCTTCGCCGCAGGTGGCGCGCACCGCTGCCCTGGTCCGCGGCAAGGCCCGGCTCGACGCGCGTATCGAGCAGATCGTGCTGGCCGATTTCCAGCATGCCCGTGGTGTGGGCCCGCAGTTGGCCGGATTCGATGCGTGTTTCTATTGTGCCGGAGCACCGCCGGTCGGCACCGCCGAGGACGAGTATCGGAAGGTGACGCTCGATGCCACCCTTGCCGTGGCTGCAGCATGGGCCGAGGCGAATCCGGACGGCCGGTTCCTGTATGTCTCCGGCGCCCATGCCAATCCCCACAGCCGGATCATGCCCCTGCGCATCAAGGGCGAGACCGAGGCCGCGTTGGCGCAGCTCGCGGTGCGCACCGTCATGCTGCGTCCCGCCGGGGTGCGCCCGGTGACGGGCACCGGCACCCGTCATGCGGCGTTGAAGCCGCTGTATCGCTTTGGCGGTCCCCTGATGGCGGCGGCGGGCCGCGTCCTGCCCTCACTGGTGACCAGCAACGAAGCCATCGGCCGCGCGATGATCGTGCTGGCGACGATGCCGGACCCGCCGCCGGTGCTGGAATGTGCGCAGATCAACCGACTGGGGGGCGTTGCTGCAGCCTGATGGGTGTGGTGCACATCTGCTGCACATCGCGCCTACTACAGTCGTCGCTCATCCTTCTGTGACGCATCGACGTGAACCTGCAGCCATCGTCTTCCCTGCTTCGCCCATCGCGCCCAGCGCCTGAAAACGGCCGTTTCGACCTGCTGGATGTCAATGCACTGCAGGATCCCGGCAGCGGCCGCATCGTCCATCTGTATTCGCTGGTGGCGCGTTGCCTGTGCTGCGAGGTCGTATTCAAGGCGCAGGAGGGCGATGGGCTTGTCAGCACGTCTGCCGCGCGTGTACTGCGCTGCCCGACCGGCTGCGGTGAGCAGGCCTTCAGGGGCAGCGCGCTGCGCCAGTGGCGGCCCGCAGCGCAAGGCCCTCAGGCATTGCGCGGCTAAAGCACGGCCGGATTGGCCTGCCACACCGCGTAGTTGAGCGCGCTGGCGAACGTCACCCATGCCAGGTAAGGCAGCAGCAGCCATGCCGCCGCCGGACGCACGCGATGGAAGGCAACGATCGTGGCCACGATCAGCGCCAGCAACAGTGCGATGTCAGCGAACGCCAACGCCCCCTGTTTCCAGCCGAAGAACAGCCAGCTCCACAGCACGTTGAGGGCCAGCTGCAGCAGATAGAGTGCCAGCGCAGGCGCGGCCGCGCGCCATCCGCCCTGGCGCCACACCAGCCACGCCGCCAGCGCCATCAATGCGTACAGCACCGTCCACACCGGACCGAACACGCTGGCCGGCGGTGCCCATGCCGGCAACGTCAGGCTTGCGTAGAAATCCGCTGCCGAGATCGAGGCACGCGCGCCCAGTGCGGCCGCCAGAAAAGTGACGCTGGCCCAGCCCAGAAGGCCAACTGCTTGCCTGCGGACATTCATGGTGTCTTTCCTCCTGCACAATCGCGAACTTCGGTAGTGCGTTGTACGTAAAGGCGTCGCGACTGGATGCAGCCTTCGGGTCAGTCCGCCGTGCCACCGTCGCTGGCCGCTGCAGCACCGGGCAGCAACGCGGGCCGACCGTCGAACCATTCCCGCGCACCGGCCAGATGCCATTGGCGGCGCTGCCCATCCAACTCGATGCCGGCACCTAGCAGGCCCCAGCGAAGGTAGAGGTCGCCACGCTTGCGCTGGTCCAGCAGATCCAGCCGCGCACGCAGCGAAAGGCGCTCGTTCTCCGCCTGCAGTCCATCCAGTACCAGATGCCCGGCGCGCCAGCGCAGGCGGGTATGTGCATCCACCTGGCCGGAGTCGAGCAGCGACAATGCCCAGCGCGGGTAATCGCTGCGCTCGGCAAACAGCGCCAGCAGCGGGCCCGCGTCGCGCATGGCAAGATCCGCGCGTGCGTCCACCTGGAACGGTGACTGCGCATCGATGTCACCGCGGGCGATGGTGACCCGGCCCCACCACGGCTGTGAACGCTGCTGCTCACCCACCTGCACGTTGCGCAGCTCGATCACGCTCCCGCCCAGATCGAACCGGCGCTGGCTGAAATCGCCACGTCGCAGCCTGCCATCAACGCGGGCGTCGCCCTGCAGGCCAAGCCCGGCCACCTGCAGGCGTGCGCGTTGGCTGCGCAGGCGGACACTGCCATTGCCAACCCGGCCCTGGGTATCGAGTTCAACGTCGCCGCTCACATGGCCAGCGCCTCCCAGCAGCCGCACCTGGCCGTTGCCCAGGTAGCGGTTGTAGGCGGTGAGGTCTGGAATGCTTGCGTCATCGAAGCGCAGCTGCGCGCGCACGCCCTTGCGCAGCTCGCGCAGGCGACCGTCACCGGTGAGTGTCAGTGCCAGGTCGCGCCCATCGAACAGCGTGGCACCCTTGGCGCCGCCTGCACGCGCATTGAACGTGGGAAGCTTCACTGCCAGTACGGCGTGCGTCGGCGTCCCGGCCTGCAGTTGGCCATGGGCGCTGGCCGTTCCCTGCATGTGCACGCCGGCCACTTCGGCCACCGCCCGCGCCGCAGGAATGTCGACGCTGCTGCCAGCGGCCAGCTCGCCGTTCTGCAGGCGCAGGTCGGCGCGCAGCACGCCACCACCCTGCAGCTGGAACCAGGGTTTCTGCACGAACAGTGCGGGAATCCAGTTGAGCGAGGTGAAGGTCCATTCGCCCTTGACCGTTCCGGAGGTGCGGCCCAGCATCTCGCTGGGTTCGGCGAATGGAATGTGCCGCCCGGTGATGGTCAGATCCGCGTCCAGCGCAGCGCCTGTGCCCTCGCGCTGCGGCAACCGCGCCTGCAGGCGGATGTCGCGGGCGGTATCCAGCTGCACTGCCAGCGTTCCGCGGTCGGGGGCGCCAGCTCCCATCTGCAGGGGAACCCGCCAGACCGCATGGCTGCCGGGCTGAAGCGCGCCCTGGTCCAGGGTGATCGCGGCCTGCAGCTGCCCCGGCACGGCGGCGCTGGCAATGGAAGGACGTTGCGTGTCCGTATCCAGGCGCAGGCCCTGGCTGCGCGCCTGCACCTCCAGCACGGCATGCAGCAGCCCCAGCTTTGCCAGCCCGGGTGCCTGGTCGCGGTAATGCCGTGGGTAGGAGAACTGCGTCTTCAGCTGCATGTCGCCGAGCAGCTGGGTGCCGTCAAGGCTGACGTCGGCATCAGCGAACGCCACCTCCGAGTCCAGCAGTTCCGAGGGACCACCACGCAGCTGCTTCACGAAACCGACCGTGCCGCTGCCCTGGCCAACGATCAACAGCTTGCCCACGCGGACGCTGCGGATGGTTTCGCTATGAATGCCATCGAACCGCAACGTCCAGCCGCGATCGCCGCGCGGTGGTGAGGGAATGGCCTCCTCCACGCGCGCGATCTCGGCGGCCACCCCGGTCGCGTGCAGCGACGGCACGCGCACCTCGCGCTGGAACAGCGGCAGCAATGCCAAGCGTGCACTGGCGCGGTCCGCGTGCAGCACATACACCGTGTGATTGACGTGGCCGCGCATCTGCACATTCCAGGCGATGACATGCCCCGGCAGCAGCGTGATCGCCGGGCCAGTGGTCATCACGAACTTGTGCGGCTTGCGATTGGTGACCTGGTCGAACAGCGGCGTATTGAGGAAAACATTGCCTGCCAACAGGTACAGCAGATACAGGCCCAGCAGGTACGGCAGCAGCTTGCGGCCGTGACGGCGCCATCGCTGCGGGCGGGCGAGGGAGTGGGGCATGGACCCTCGGCGTGGAATGGGATGGCCATCACTATCGTGGATGCGGCTGCGGCGCGATGTGAACGTGCTGCGCACACCGCGTCCTATAATCAGCGCGTCACTGTTCAAGGAGGTCACGGCATGAATGCCCAGACCAGCAAGGAAGGCGCAACCCAGGATGCGCCGCGCGATGCCGCCTCGGCGTCGTTCGATCCGACCTACACCTCGGCCAACAGCGAGGTGCGGGCCGCCGCCGGTGGTTACTCGGTCACGTTGAACGAGGGCGACGGCGCGTTGAAAGTGGGTACCGAGCACAAGCGCGCAGCGTCCAGTCTCGCATCGCAGTTCCAGGGGACGTCGCTGAACATGGCCGGCAGCCCGACGCCCGATGGCGGCAGGGATTACCTGCTCACGATGGAGTCGGTGGTCGGGGCAAGCGCGAAAGGTGCCGGCTTCCAGGACACCAGCAGCACCGGCGTACGCGGGCGCTACAGGGTCAGCCTGCCCAGCGAGGCGGTGGACGTCGATCCCACCCGCATCAACCCGTTCGATCCGCAGACCATTCCCAAGGGGGGCAGCGTCACCCTGGATGGCCAGCAGTTCACCGGCACCGCACTGGAAGGCAGCTTCCGCAACATCGCCATGCAGAGCCAGACGACCGAGGCGAGCGGTGCCAGCTACCGCGTGGATCGCCTGGATGATGGCCGGGTGCGCGTCACCACCGGGCCGAACGAGGCGGTTGAAGCGTTCAACGGCATGGGATTCAGTGCCGGCAGGTTCAGCGCGATTGCCGGTCGCCAGGACGCGCTCGGTCACGCTGCCGTCCGCACTGCCACGTTCGACCTGGATCAAGCCGAAGGCCGCCAGGCCTATGAACAGTTCATCGACAACGGCACCCTGAGCGGCCAGACCCTGGGCGTGCAGGATCTGGCGACGGTCGAGCGGCTGGGCATGAGTTCGCAGACGCGGCTGAAGGTCGGCTATGGCGACACGTTCGGCCTGGACCTGGCGGGTGCACGCAACAGCGGCGACGTGGTGCAGGTCAGTCGCGAGGACGGCAGCCGCACCGAACTGCGCAGCGTGCAGTACAACGGCAACCTGCCGGCAACCCGGGTCAGCGCCTACGGCGCCGACGGCCAGGAAGACAGGGCGCAGCGCCGCTATGAATTCACCTTCGACCTGCGCGGGCATGCGCAGGGTGAGCAGATTGCCGGAATGGCCAATGCGGCGCTGTCCGGCGACCCCAGCGGTGATCGCGGACCGGTGAAGGCCGGTGAACTCACTACCCTGAGCTTCAGCGAGGCCCAGATGCGCACGCTGATGGAGCGTACCCAGTCGATGGTCGGGGACAACCCGATGCTGGGGCCATCGTGGCAGGTGCTTGCAGAGGACGGCAACGGCAGGCCGCAGCAGGATGTGGACGCCTTTGCACTGGGGCTGGCGCGCAACCAGGGGCAATCCACCTATGGCATGGCCGAACGCCTGTTCCATATCGCTGCGGCGGGTGGCAAGGATCTGCAGAAGATCGATGCTGCCGTGCAGGGCGAGCACCTGCAGTCGCTCGCACCGCCCTCACCGCTGCTGCCCCGGCAGGACCCACGGCACACCGCCAGCCCGGACCACGGCATGTGGCTGCAGAGCCAAGGCGCGGTGAGCAGCCTCGACCAGGCGATGGGGCGTCAGCCTGATGAGATGAGTGAACGGCTGGGCATGGCCCTGCTGGTCGCGGCCAAGGGCAAGGGCATGGAGCGAATCGACGAGGCCGTGCTCAGTGACGACGGTAGGTACGCGTTCGCGGTGCAGGGCCAGCCGCACGCTGCCGATCGTCAGATCGCCCGCACCGATACTGCGCAGGCAGTGGCTACGCCGGTCAGCGAGCACGTGCGCGGGCTGCAGCAGGGCCAGTCGCTGGCGGCAAGCTCTGAGCGGGCGAGCCAGCAACAGGAGCGGGAGCAGGAGCAGATGTCCCAGGAACACGCTGCACGGGCCATGGCGCGTTGAGTCGGGCGCGCCAGCCCAGTGGCTGGCGCATCGGGTCAGGCAGGCCAATCAGGCTCGCCAGAGCGCCCGGGCCTCATCGGCAAGCAGCGCAGGCTGTTCCTCAGGCCAGAACAGGCGTCCGCCTTCCACCCAGCGGATGCCGCGCGATGCCGGCAGCGTCTGGTGCAGCCACTCGGCCCAGCGGCCCGGAAAGAGTGGGTCGGACGTTCCCCACACCATGCGCGTGGGAATCGTACTGCGTTGCAGCGAGGCTTCGATGGCCACCAGCGGATTGGGCTCGAACGCCGCGAGGTGGTCATTGAGCTGCTTCTGGCGCAGGGGCGAGGACACCAGCGGGCGGAAACTGTATTCGATGGCCTCATCGCTGAAATGTGCCGGATCCACATAAGCCGAGCCACCGATACCGGCCGCTGATCGCGCGTAGCGGCGATCCTGCAGGTGGCGGACAATCTTCTGGTGATAGGTGCCTGCGCGTGCGGCGGCCAGCGAGTTCTTCATCTGCACCGGCGGGCTGTTCTGGTGCACGTCGCAGTTGGTCAGCAGCATCGTGCGCACGCGGCTAGGGTGCTGCACAGCGAACAACTGGGCCACGGTGCCGCCACTGTCATTGGCAACCAGGTCGACAACCGCAACGGACAGCGCATCAAGCAACGCAACGAGCATGTCGCTCTGTGCCTGCGGAGACAGGTCCTGCGTGGCCGCCACCGCGCTGTGGCCCAGGCCCATGAAATCCGGTGCAATGCAGCGGCGGGACGAGGAAAGCTGCGCGATCGCATGCCGCCACTGGAAGCCGCTCAACGGGAACCCGTGCAGGAACAGTGCGGCCGGACCCTTCCCTTGTTGCACGCAGGCGATGCGCCCGAACGGTGTGCGGACCCAGCGCCGGCGGGCGGCGAATGCTGCGGCATCCATGGGCTCGCGCAGGCCCGCGCTGGCGCCGCGCACGGTGGGTGGCCATCCCATGGCCAGCAACAGTCCAGCACCGATCAGCAGTGACCTGCGCGACGATGAAGGCGCATCGTTGGATGGACCGCTCATGACGTCACCGCCGTTCGACCGACGACCGCATGCTTGAACAACCGCACGGGCTTGCCCGCTGCGCGCTCGATCACGCCCTTGGCTTCCAGATCCAGCTGCACGGCCTTCAGCCACCAGCCTGCGGTCGCGCCTGCGGGGAACAGATCTGCAGGCAGCGCTGGCAGCAATGACTGCTTGGCAATGGCAACGGAAACCCCGGGCGGCGTCTGCGGCAGCACGCCGAGCAGGGCGCTGCGCATGGCGCTGTACTTGCCCCGGTCGACCCACTGGGTCCTGCCGGGCGAGGTGATGCTCTCGATCTCGATCTTGTCTGGCTCAGCCATGGACCTCTCCTTCAATGCGGATATCCGGGCTGCGCAGGCCCATCGCAATCCAGGCCTTCATCAACCGGGCATAGAAGCGCAGCGAGTGTTGCTTGAGGTTGGGTACATCGGCGGGCAGCACGGAGGGGTCGGGCAGATCGCCCACCATGGTGCGCATCTGCAGCGGCGGCCGGGTATCCTCCGGCCACAGCCCGCCATACAGGCTCAGCCAGTGGCCGCCGGTCAGTTCAAGAAACAGTGGCGTGTTGCAGCAGGTGGCCAGCACGCGACGGGTGCCGGCATCGGCTGAGAGGCGGAACGCGGCCAGTCGCTCCACTCCTGCCAGGAACTCCACCCGGTCCTTGCGATACATGACGAAACGGGTAGTTCCATGCGGTCCGAGCAGCCGCTGGGCGCCGGGCAGGCGCTGCAGGCGCAGGCCTGCGGCGCGGCAGCTGTTGCAGCAGCAGTCGACGCAGGCGATGGGTGTGCCGGTCAGGTTCAACGTCACTTCGCCACAGCGGCAGGCAACCTGTTGTGCGGAAGGCATGTGGATGCTCTCTTCGGGGGCTCTTTTTCTATCGACGAACCGGGGGCCCCGGAATCGACAGGGGCGGTGGCAGCCGATAGCTCACCCGGTACAGGTCCAGGCTGGCGCCATCGCCGCGACGCGCTGAATAGGTGAGCGTGCCAGGGCGGGACCAGTCGAGCATGGCGCCATAGCTGTCGCTCGCACCGTCGTTGACGGGTGGGGGCAGTCGCATGCCGGGCGCGTAGCGGTCACCGAACGCGCGTGCCGCGAACTGCTCGACCCGCGAACTGCCGAAGTCCTGTGCACGTGCGAAAACGATGGTCCGGCCATCGCCCAGGAAGGTGGCGTCGAACTCCTGCGCGGCCGTGTTGACCGCGCCTTCCACCGGCCGCGCAGGTTGCAGTTGTCCATCGTCCACCCGCGCGACATACAGATCGTGGCCACCGGCGCCACCTGCTCGGTCGCTGGAGAACAGCAGGGTGCCACCGTCGGGTGCGAGCATCGGCGCAAACTCGTTGGCGGGGCTGTTGACGGCAGACCCGAGATGCTCAACGGCACCGAACTGCAGGCCCTGCACGGGCACCCTGTACAGGTCATCGCCGCCCAGGCCACCGGGGCGATCGGAGCAGAACAGCACGAAGCGGCCATCGGCGGTAAACGCAGGGTCGAAATCGCGGCCGGGTGTGTTGAACGGAACCGGGCGCGCGGCACTCCACTGGCCGTGCTGCAGATGCGAAACCCAGATGTCATGGCCGCCTTCGCCGCCAGGCCGGTCACGGCTGAACCAGAGCGCCGTGCGTCCGTCGGGGCTCAGCGTCAGGCGGACTTCGCTGTATCGGGTCGACGCGATGCCTGGTGCGAAACGCTCTGCGTGAGGGTCGAGTGCCAACGCCTCCCGGCTGGCATCACCCCCCAGCAGTCCAGCGACCGCGACCGCAAGCGCGACCAGTGAGGCAAGCGCATTCATGCCTGCCGCTCGAAATCGCTGATCCAGTTGGTCTCCCAGGTCGCTCCGCCGTCTGCGGATGCCGCCTGTTCCCAGCGTGCGGAACGCGAGGTGATCCGCGACCAGATCACCCGCGTTCTGATCGGTTGTCCCCGCAGCTGGTCGTCTCCCATGAACGTGCCGACGCCATCGACAAAACCGCCGCGGACCGGTGCGCCGATCCGCGTGGGATCGCGGCCATCCAACCACCAGCTCGACCACTGGCCACTGCTGGCATCCCATGCGCGGATGCCCATGCCGCGTACGGTCGCAGCGGGGAAGTTCATGACGTTGTCGCCAACGTTGCCAAAGCCGCCCAGCACCGGCCAGTTGTGCAGCGTGCCATCGAAGTGGTCCCAGCGGTTGCTGCCAGACAGGCGTTCGCGCAGCCGCTGGTGCTGCACGGTCCAACGGCCGACCAGGAAGTCGAAGTCGCGGGGCGCATCCGACTGCAGCGGCAGCGGCGAGGGTATCGCTGCCGTGCGGGTGAACCAGTTGCGCCAGTTCACTTCCCAGTGCACGCCGTTGTCCGCGGAGAATGCCTGCTCCCACCACGGCTGCGCAGCGTGGATGTCGTGCCAGCGGAACCAGACCTGGATGGGCTGGCCCTTGAAGGAATCCACGCCACGGAAGCTGCCGCCTGTACCGCTGAAGCCGCCACGCACCGGCGCTTCGAAGCGGCTGGGAGCGCGGCCATCCAGCCACCAGATTGCCCAGGTGGCGGAAGCCGGATCGAAGGCACGTACACCCAGGCCGCGGTAGGCGCCGCCGGGCAGCTGCATCAGGTTGTCATCGATCGTGCCCAGCCCGCCCAAGGTCAGCCAGACCGCACTGGTGCCAGTGAAGTCCACCCACCGCGTGTCCGCCACCAGGCGTTCCTGCAGCCGGCGGTGACGCACGTTCCAGTTGCCCTGCAGCCAACGCCAGTCATTGGCATGGTCTCTGCCGGCATGGGCAGGGGTGGCGCCCAGCGGCAGGCACAGCCCGAAGGCGCCGGCACCGTACAACGCGGCAAGGCCGCCCAGAAATCCACGTCGCTGCATGTCTGATCCCCGTTGTCCGAGGCCTCATCTTCGGCGTCGTATGGGGGATTGACCACGCGGATATCGAGGCTCAGGCTAAGCCACACTTATGGTCGCCCACCGCCACCTGCCGTCGCTCGTTGCCATCCGTGCCTTCGAGGCCGCGGCGCGGCTGGGCAGCTTTGCGCGGGCCGCGGAAGAACTGGACACCACGGCGGCATCGGTCAGCTATCACGTCCGGCGCCTGGAAGAGCAGACCGGTGCACGACTGTTCCTGCGCCACGCCCAGCACGTCGAACTGACCGAGGCCGGTGCCAGCGTCGCAAAGGAGGCGACCCGCGCCTTCGATGCCCTGCGTGCCAGCTTCATGCGCGCCGCCGACATGGATGCCACGCGCCTGCGCCTGACCGCACTGCCTACGTTGGGCACCAGTTGGCTGACGCCGCGGCTGGGTGGCTTCCGCGCCCGGCATCCGCAACAGGTGCTGGAGCTTGATCTGTCGGCGGAGCCGCAGGACTTGGCAGGCGGACGTTTCGATGCGGCCATCCGCAATGGTCACGGCGACTGGCCGGGGCTGCACGCGGTGGAGCTGTTCCCCAGCGTGTTCACGCCACTGTGCGCGCCCGCGCTGCTTGAAGCCGCCACCGGCCTGGGCGGCGCGCGGCTGCTGGATGTGCCATTGCTGGGGCGTCCGGACTGGTGGGCGCTATGGTTCCAGGCATTCGCGCAGACACCGGCACCCGGGACGGAGCGCTTCGCCACCAACTTCGCTGCCGAGCACCTGGACGTAGCCGCAGCGATCGCCGGCCAAGGCATCGCCATCGGCTCGCCGATCCTGTTCAAGGCCGAGCTGGATGCGGGACGCCTGGTACAAGCCCACGAAGGCGTGGCCAGCGATGGCCGCAGCTTCTGGTTTGCCAGCCCGGCAGGACGCAGCAACGCCCCGAAAATCGCGCACTTCCGTGAGTGGCTGTGCACCGAGGCAGCGGCGGCCCGGCATGCTGCACGATCCCTGCTGCGCAGGGTGGCCACGCCATGACCCAGAGCCCGGAACTGCTGCGCCGCCTGCTGCGTGCAAAAGACCACATGGACCGGGCCAGCCATGAAGACTGGCCGGTGGCGCGGCTGGCCGGGATCAGTGCGGTTTCCGCGGCCCATTTCGCGCGCTCGTTCAAGGACGCGTTCGGGGTGCCGCCGCATCGCTATCTGCTCAGCCGCCGCATCGAGCGCGCTGTCGCCCTGCTGCGCGATACCGACCTGCCGATCACCGAGATCGCACTTCAGACCGGGTGGACCAGCCTGGGCACCTTTGGCCGCATCTTTCGTGACATCACCGGCGACAGCCCCGGCGCCCTCCGCGACCGTGAGCGGACCGATGCCCCGGCGCAGGGCCCGGTGCCGGAGTGCCATGCGCGTGCCGCACGGCGCCCGGACCTGAAGATCGCAGTTTTGGAGAAGCGCCGCCGCACCGGCCTTGTTAGCGTAGATCCCACCTGAGGGAGGATCCTATGACTGGCATGGTGAATGTGGTCGGCCTGTATGTGCACGACCAGGATGCGGCACTCGATTTTTACGTCAACACACTCGGCTTCCAGGTGCATACCGATGTCGGCAACGGCGACTATCGCTGGCTCACGGTGCATTCGGGCGGCGAGGGTGGTTTCCAGCTCGGCCTGTTCAAACCGGGGCCGCCGGTACACGATGCGGCCACTGCGCTGACCCTGCAGCAGATGGTGGCCAAGGGTGCGATGCCGCCGCTGGTGCTGGCGGTGGACGATTGCCGCGCCAGCTACGAGCGGCTGCTGGCACGTGGGGTGGAATTCACCCAGGAGCCGGTGGAGCGCTATGGTGCAGTGGATGCCGGATTCCGTGATCCGTCCGGCAATGGCTGGAAGATGATCGAGCGCCCTGGGAAGACTGTCGCGAGGACGCCGCAGTGAGGGCCGGCAGCTGGGCGCGTCCCGTGCACCGCTGGACGTCTATCGTCTTCACCCTGACAGTGATAGCCAACTTCGTGGCGCGCTGGATGGGGCAGGGCGAACCACCGGACTGGCTGACCTACTCGCCGCTGCCGCCGTTGTTCCTGCAGCTGTTCACCGGGTTGTATCTGTTTGCGTTGCATTACCGCCGCAGGCCGGATGCCGCGCGCGCCGGCGTCGCACCCTGACGCGGGGCGCGGAGTCAGATCAGGCAGGGTCCTCACGCAGCGCAGGCCCGGCGGAGAAGGCTCTGCCGGGCCATCCGGCGCTCAGCTCAGATCACATTCGCTCGGCAGCGGCCAGCTGGCACTGGGCAGCATGTTCTTCAGCGACGCCGGTGCATTGATGGCCACGTAGCTGGCGCCCAGCAGCTCTTCCAGATCCGCGATGGTGACCAGATAGCTATCCAGGCCACCCAGTCCCGCTTCATTGGGAATGATCCAGCTGATGGCCTTGGCGGTCCCGGTGTTTGGATCCTTGGTGATGATCGTCTTCCAGAAGAATTCCGGGGTCGGAATACCATGGCTGGCCAGGAAATAGTCATTGGACGCATCGCCGTAGACAACGCCACCATAGACGTCTACCGGAGCGATGTCCCTATAGCATTCGGCCACGTTCTCGGCCTTGACCCAGGCGCCCTGATTGAAGCTGGAAACCTGCGGCACGATGTTTGTCATGTAGTTGGCGCGACGGATGTAGGTGGCGTCGTAGTCCATGTGATTGGACGTCACCAGATGTCCCCGGTCATAGCCGGACCGCACGCTGGCATACGAGGCGGTGCTGGCCTGGCCGAGGCAGCCTGCCGGCAGGTCCGGGTCCTTGTAGAAGCTGGACGGGCGGGCCGCCGAGCCGGTGTCAGCCACCAACGTGTATTCGTACCGTGTCGCGCTGTGGATGCTGCAGTCATAGGTCAATACGAACCCACCCTTGTTGAGGGTCACAACCTGGGCATGCGCAGCCCCGGCAAAAGTGCTGAAAACAAGGGCAAGGAAGAACGTGGCAAGGCGCATTGCGGATCTCCATGGATATGGGCAAGGCGCAGCCGTCCACCACGGCAGGCCAGGCCTTTCCGTGTGAAGGACGATGCGGTGACAGGTGTTGGGGATGCGTCCCGGCCGTAGCCGGTACTGCCTGGGATCTCGACCGCGCACTGGCGTCAGGAAAGCTGTCGCGGTGTCGTTAGCGTCATTTTTTGGCGTCAACAGGTCAACGACCAAAGTGCGAAGGTGTGACTGCGCGCAAGCACTGGGCTCCTGTCAGATCAGAGTGCCCATGCATGAAAGGAAGACCTGTTAGTGGCGTGGCCGTTGCCCGGTTGATAGCTGTCCGCAGGGCGCGTGCCGACGATTGACGTGACGCATCACGGCCGGGCAACGCGATGCCCGTAGCGGCCGCGTCGCGCTGGCGCTATGCTCGCCGGAAAAAGGGCATTCCCAGATGAAATGGACTTCCATCGCGGCCGCAACACTCTGCGCGCTGCTCACGAACAGCTGCTTGCGCGATATCCCTTCCAACGCCAGTTGGCCGTTCCTGCGCCGGGCGCACCGTCCACCGACGCGCTTGAAGAAGAGCTGAGAACCTCGGCGAGAACTGCAACGTCTACCTCGCGGCGCCTCTGCAGATGCGGTAGAACCTGCATGTCGCCCGGCATTTCAATGGAACCGGACAGATGAAGCAAACGATTGCAATGGTAGCGCTGTTGATGCTGTCGACAGCGGCGAGCGCGGGCGTGGAAAACATCAAGGAATCGAAGAAACTCAAGCAGGACGAAGGCATCCTGGTCACTTCGGTCACCTGCGCAGATCAGATCAACTTCGTGCAGCTCTACCTGTCCGGAAACGCGTCGACCGGCTTCTGGGGTCCGTACAGGTTCGATTCCGTAGCCACCTGCGCAAAGGGCCTGAAGACCCGCCCCGTCAAGGCTGGCCGCTACTACATCGGCTGGGTTGGCATCGGGCAGCAGGGCGTCGCCATTGCCGAGCCCCAGGCGGTCAGCTTCACGATCGAGGCAGGCAAGCTCAATTACATCGGTGACATCTACGTCGGCGACGTTTCACCCTTCCGCCTGGACAACGAAACACTGTTGCGGACAGCCGGCAATCTGGTCAGCGTCGTCGATCAGGAGGCACGGGCGCGAGCTGCCTTGGCAGCCGATCATGCCTGGTTGCTCTCACGCTATGAATTTGTCAGTGCTCCCGCGGCGGCGCCGCCGAGAGTTGAAGAAGGTAACCAGCATCCGGCCAGGCCTTGAGATCAACGGCTCACGCGGGGAAGCAGGCAGGGATCGACCTGCACGCAACGGCCATCCCTTCTTGACGGCGCCTTGGCGCCGGACGTGGATACTTCCGCCGTCATTGGCCGAGGAGGACTGGAAATGGGTAGCACCGAGACCACCAGGGCGCCGCGCATTCTGCGCGTGGAAGTGATGCCGCTGGACTGCGGGGAAACCGCAGTCGTGGTGGAACTGGCATCGCCCCCCGGCAGGGCCTGGGAGAAGGCACTGAAGCGCGTGATTTCTGAAGCCGAGGGGCTTGAATCGGCGCAGTCGCGCTGTGACGGCCGCTTCGTCTACATCATCGGTATCGAGCCCGGTGGCCGTGGCACGCTCCATCGGGTGAACCAAGTCCTGGCCGCCACCCACGAACGCATTGCACCGCGCAACGGGCATTCCATGCCGATGCCACAGCAACCGGCAGGCGCCATGGTCAACGCCAGCCTCTGAGCAGCGATGGCCGATACACGGCAACCTGACGGCTGCAGGCCGCGGCACAGGCTTCACGCCGCAGCCAACGTGTGTTCACCATGTTGCTACGAGCCTGTCGCCACCGTAGCGCCATGGCACGTGAACTCCGTCATCCGCGACCGGGCCACCCGGTCGCTGTGGGCTGCGCAGGGTGGTCGCTGCCCAAGGACATCGCCCACGCGTTCGCGGCGGGAGACAGTGCGCTGCAACGCTATGCATCGCGCTTTCCGATCGTGGAGATCAATTCGTCGTTCTACAGACCACATCAGCCCGCCACGTATGCGCGCTGGGCGGCCAGCGTGCCGCACGGTTTCCGTTTCTCGGTGAAGATGCCGCAGGCCATTTCCCATGACGCGCGCCTGCGCGGTGCTGCGCCGTTGCTCGACACGTTCCTGCATGCGGTGGGGCATCTGGGGGATCGGCTGGGCGCCCTGTTGCTGCAGCTGCCGCCGAGCCTGGCCTACGATGGCCGCACGGCCTCGGCCTTCTTCCGGGCGGTGCGCCGGCGCAGCGCCATGCGGGTCGCCTGCGAACCACGCCACCCGAGCTGGTTCGACGACAAGGCCGACGCGCTGCTGGATGACCACGGCATTGCCCGGGTCGCGGCCGACCCCGCCCGGGTTGCAGGGGCTGATCAGCCGGGTGGAGCCAGGCACTGGAGCTACTGGCGGTGGCACGGGCAGCCGCGCATGTACTACAGCGCCTACCAGCAACCGCAGCTATGCAGTCTGGCGGCCGCCGCGATACAGGCGGCCCAGGCGGGGGAGGCGTGGATCATCCTTGACAACACGGCGCACGGCCACGCCGTGCCCAATGCACTGCAACTGCAGTCCATGCTGGAGCACGCCAACGCCTGAAGGTCCTTCCATCGTGCTGCTGCGCGAGGCCGCCGCCAGGTTCAAGGGAAAGACCGTCCGTGGCGTCAGTGGCAACAGCACGCTCGACCTGGCCTGCCTGGAGGGACGCCGGGTGCGGGCCGTGCGCAGCTGGGGCAAGCATTTCCTGCTGGAGTTCAGCCACGTCAGTCTGCGCATCCACCTGATGATGTTCGGCAGCTGGCGCATCGACGAACGCAAGGAGACGCCAGCGCGGTTATCGCTGCGCTTTGACAACGGCGAACTGAACTTCTACACCTGCTCGGTGAAGCTGATCGATCAGCCGTTGGACGAGGTCTACGACTGGCGCGCCGACGTGATGAGCGACCTGTGGGACCCCCGGCTTGCCCGCCGTCGCCTGAAGTCGATGCCCGATGTCCTGGTCTGCGATGCCCTGCTGGACCAGACGCTGTTCTCCGGCGTGGGCAACATCATCAAGAACGAGGTGCTGTTCCGCATCCGGGTCCACCCGGCCAACCCTGTTGGTGATCTTCCGCCGCGCAAGCTTGCCGAACTGGTCAAGCAGGCCCGCGAATACAGTTTCGACTTCCTACGCTGGAAGCGCGGGTTCGAGCTGAAAAAGCACTGGCAGGTGCACACCCGGCGGACATGCCCCCGTTGTGGTGGTCCGGTCAGCAAGGTCTACATGGGCACCACGCATCGGCGCACCTTCTTCTGCCCGGTATGCCAGGTCGATTATCGCGCTGGGACGCCGCGGCCGCCGGCGAAGAAGCGCACCCTGGCGAGAGGACCGGTTCAGCGCGGTGGTGTCAGGCCCGTGCGTTGATATGAGGACGTGGATGACAGCGAAGTTATGATCTGACGGTTGCTGAGTACTTCGACGGCGCCCGATCGCTGCAGGGTCTGCAGGGCCGGCTGGCGGCGGTACGGCAGGGCGGCGACCGCTTCCCGGGCGACCACCGCCGCGTACTCGCGCGAGTTGGCATCGATGGCAGTGGCCAGCACGCACGCGTCCAGTGCCATGCCGGCCAGCACCAATCGCCGGGTGCCGAGCTTGGCCAGCAGCACCGGCAGTGGCGTGGCGAGGAAGGCGGAGTGCTTCGGCTTGAGGATGAAGTAGTGTTCCTCGCTGGGGGCAAGGTACTCGACGATCCGCGCCGAGGCTCCGCCCCTCTGCCGGCAGGCCTCGACCAGCTGCGGGAAGTCGCGCTGCCAGTTGCCGAAGTTGTCATTGGCGTAGATCACCGGCGAGCGGTGCGCGTCAAATGCAGCACGCAGGCGGGCGGTGCGCTGGGCTGCACGTACGGCGTACGGAGCCAGTTGCCGCCCCTGTGGAAAGTCGAACAGGCTGAAAAGATCGATGATGAGCAGGGCGGTGGGCTGTTCCATGGCGGGCTCCGAGGTGTCAGGCCTCGACTGCCTGTTCGTCTTCGGCACCACGCACCAGCGCGC
The DNA here is from genome assembly GCF_056399165.1 of Stenotrophomonas sp. 01N47. NCBI lineage: Bacteria > Pseudomonadati > Pseudomonadota > Gammaproteobacteria > Lysobacterales > Lysobacteraceae > Stenotrophomonas > Stenotrophomonas sp. 01N47. The sequence continues at coordinate 227,786 of NZ_JBFTQU010000001.1, read as the reverse complement.
CGGAGCCGCCTGACGGGCGCGGGCTGCCCGGCCCCCTCGGCGGGAGCGCAGGCCCGATCACTGGCCAGCTCCGTCGTCCCCCTCACCCTTGTCGTGCCGAGCGGGCGCCACGCGCTTGCCAAGCCGTTGCGCCTGCTCATCCGGCGTGGCGGCGGCGACGAAGGGAGAGATCGGATCACTGGCCGGGAACGTCTCCGTCAACGCCTGATCATGATTGGCACTGTTGTGGGCCTTGGCCTGTCCAGCGCTGCCAGCAGGCACCGCGGCCGTGTGGTCATCCGGGTGGGGCAGGTCTTTCTGATCGCGCTGCATGACATTTCCTCATTGATTGGACCGCATCGTGCGGGGGGCATTACAACGGTATCCTCGTGCAGAAACGCGCCGCCCCCTGGGGGCGACGCGTAGGCTGATCTGCGGTGCAACTGGGCTCACGCGGCCTGGGCGGCCTTGGCGTTGCCGCCGCTCTTGGCCAGCAGGGTCAGCTTCTCGTCCGTGGCCTTTTCTTCTTCCAGCGTTTCCAGCAGCAACGGCACAGCGTCCTTGTATGCGAGCTGCTTGGCCAGCGCGGCGATGGTGCCGTAGGAAGCGATTTCGTAATGCTCGACTTTCTGCGCGCCGCCAATCAGTGCTGCATCGCGCACCGGGCCCTTTTCAATGCTCTCGATGACTTCCTTGCCTTCTTCCACCAGGCCCTCCATCGCCGCACACTTGATCCGCTTCAGGCGGATGCCCAGTACCTCCACGACCTGGTCGATGCGCTCGATCTGGCCCTGGGTCTCCTCCAGGTGCGTCTCGAACGCGGCGGCAAGTGCGGGGTTCTCTGCGGCGCGGGCGAGGCGCGGCAGGGCCTTGGTCAGCTGCTTCTCGGCACTGTAGATGTCGGACAGTTCGTGGATGAAAAGGTCTTCAGCGGTCTTGATGGCCATGGTGCGCTCCAGCAGGGAAGGAGCGACGAGGCTATCCCGGCCGGTGTTGGGGTGCGGGGTAGATGCAGTGAACGGCGGATGCGCATCGAGCGCGCAGATGCATGCATTCCCCTCACGCCGGGCACTGGGCGCGCGTCGGAACCGAGCTCAGCGTGGGTCGGCCGCTGCTGCAGAGTGGCCGGTTGCCGCCAGGTGTTCGCCGTCCACCAGGCGCGCATTGCTGACGGCCTGGTGAGAGCCGCACCTTCCGCAGGTCAGCAGCGTGCCCCCTGTCATCCGCTTGAGCTCCGCGTCGGCGCGGGACACGTGGTGGCACTGGTTGCAGCGGAAGGCGATAGCGGTGACCTGATCGATGCAGCCTCGTGCATCGGTCGCGTAGTCCACTGAAAAGACGTAGAAGAGTCCGGTGTCAGGCATGAAGTCGATCTCGCGGGCGGACCTGTTTCATGCCATGGGGCAGCAGTGCATGGCGTGAATCCTTTTCGGGTTCGTTTTCACATTTCACTGAATTGTTCTGTTTCAGGCTGCGCCTGCTGCGCTGCCTCAACCGGCCTTCTGCTACGGTTGGGAGCCCACTGCAGGGAGGTCGAACGTGCCCATCAGAGCCGTTGTGTATACCAGCGAGGCGGCAGCGGATATTGCTGCCAGCCGGCTGGGCCAGATCGGTGGCAGGCTGTGCGGAATCGTGGATGACGCAGCACGTTTCAACCGTGATGCCGGCGTCACCGGCGTACTGCTGTTCGATGGCGCGCGCTTTGTGCAATACATGGAAGGCCCGGACGATGGCCTGCAGGTGGCATATTCCCGGGTGCTGGGTGCCAGCAGCCACGGCGGCCTGATCGAACTGCAGCGGGGCAGGGTGGGGCAGAGACGGCTGCCTTTCTGGCCCATGCGTTGGCTGCCGGTGGAACCGACGGAGCTGAGGCGGGTGGCCGGCGCGGACTGGACCGGTTTCGTCCAGCGCGAAGGCACCGGTGCGTCCACCAGTGCCACGGGCATGGAGCTGCTGCGCGCCCTGGTTGAACCCTATACCGCCTCACCCAGTACGGAGTCGCCATGACACAAGCAACTTTTCACAGCGAACACCACCGCCGGCTGGACGTTCTTGCCGGAGCCTGGGAGACCACCCTCATCGCGCTGCAACCCGACGGCAGCACGGGCGGGGTGTCGTTCGCATCGGACGTTTACACGTGGATGCCCAATGGTCACTTCCTGGTGCATGAGGTCGACGCGATGATGGACGGGCAGCGTGTGCGCTCCACGGAAATCATCGGCGTCGATGTTGAAGCCGGTGGTTTCTTCAGCCGCAGCTACGACGCTGATGGTGGCACCAGCGATTTCACGTCACGACTTGATGGCGGCAGGTACACCATCCAGGGCCAGTCCCAGCGGTTCGACGGCGTGATCAGCAGCGACCGGCAGTTGCTGACCGGGGAATGGGAGCATCGGGTCGGCGATGACTGGATACCGTTCGTCCGCATCGTGCTTGAAAGGGCCGAGTAGATTCGCTTGTTCCGCGGGCGCCCCCGATCGGGGGCTTCGCTGTTGGCCGCGCCTAGCGCTTGGGCGGTGACGGCGGCGCGGCTTCTTTCCCGCGTTCGGCCTCTGGCCCCGAGGCCTGGTCTTCGGAGGCGGCGGTGCCGCTGCCGCCGCCGGGCACGTTGCGCGCCGGCGCGCTGGCCGCTGGTGGGGTTTGCCGAACCGCATCGGCATGTTGTGCCTTATCGGTCGGTTCGCCTTGATTGCAGGCCGACAATACCATCGTCGCCACGGCACACAGCAGCAGTACCCGCATGGCCACTCTCCAGAGTAGGAAACCCCTTGTTTCTAGCGCTGAGCGCGTTGTGCGGGCGTGACGGGGGCGGCAGCGCACCGGCTGGAATCTGCCTCTGCTGGTGCCGGGAAGAAGGGTGCTTTGCCGCGCTGCGGCTCTTCCTGCTCACTCCGCGACGACGTTCAGGTGCGTTAAAGTTGCCCGCGTAGGTGCCCCCCGCGTCGCGGTCAGGGGCAGCCGAAGAAGTGACGCATCAGGAGTCCACATCATGAGTGTTCCCGAGGGATTGGAAGGGAGTGGGCAAGGCCTGACGCGCAGAACCTTCCTGCTGGCCGTTGGCTCTGCTTCACTGCTGGTTGCCTGCAACGGCAAGGCGCCAGCAACCCATGCCGGTGCCACGCCAGCGAAACGGACGGACGGGCGCTTTCTGCAGCTCTCCCAGGCACTGACCGGCAAGTCCGACCTTGATCCGGCAACCGCCGGGCGCATCGAAGCCGCCTTCGCCAAGCTGCATCCCGACATGCACGCCCAGTTCCCCGCACTCGCGGCGAAGGCGCAGCAGGTGCAGGGCCCTGAAGCACTGCTGGCGGCTGTTGGCGATGCACGGCCGACAGCGCTGGCCATCATCACTGCCTGGTACACCGGCAGCGTAGGCAAGGGGCCGCAGGCCATCACCGTTTCCTATCGCGATGCGCTGATGCAGCGCCCGGTGGACGATGGCCTGTTCCCGCCCACCTACGCACAAGGCGGTCCCGCATGGTGGACGGCCGAACCGCCGGCGGCGGTACGCGCGCACGGCTGAGCCTGCGCTTCCAGCTCTTTTCCCGTAATTGTTATGGATTCCCCTCATGAAAGCTCCGGTTTTCCGTGATGGCGACGCCGATGCCGATGTTGTGATCGTCGGTTCGGGCGTCGTCGGCGCATTGATCGCCCACCAGTTGGTTCGTGCCGGAAAATCGGTTCTTGTGCTGGAGGCGGGCCCCCGCCTGCATCGTTCCGACGTGGTCGAGAACTGGCGCAACGTCAGCTTCGAACGGCGCATCGGCAGTGATTTCCAGGGGCCGTATCCGCAGTCACCGCTTGCCACCGCGCCGCTGTACTTCCCGGCCAATGACTACGTGGGCCTGACCGGCCCCGACGCCAGCAGCTTCCATCAGGGCTTCATCAAGGCCGTGGGTGGCACCACCTGGCACTGGGCCGCCTCCTGCTGGCGCCACCTGCCGGTGGACTTCAGGATGCAGAGCACCTACGGGGTGGGGCGCGACTGGCCGATCAGCTACGACGACATCGAGCCTTATTACTGCCGCGCCGAGGAGGCGATGGGCGTCTCCGGGCCGAATGATCCGGACAAGCAGAGCCCCTCCGAGCGATCCAGGCCCTACCTCGCCGACATGATCCCGTGGGGCAACGGTGACAAGGTGTTCGCCGAGGTGGTCAATCCGCACGGCTACAACCTGGTGCCCATTCCGCAGGGTCGCATGGTCACGCCCTGGAACGACCGGCCCGCCTGCTGCGGCAACAACAACTGCCAGCCGATCTGCCCGATCGGCGCGATGTACAACGGCATCCATACCATCGAAGCGGCCGAGAAACTGGGTGCGCAGGTGCTGGCCGACGCAGTGGCCTACAAGATCGATACCGACGCGCAGAACCGGGTCACGGCCATCCATTGGTATGACAACAACAAGGTCAGCCACAAGGCCACCGGCCGTAGTTTCGTGATTGCGTGCAATGCACTGGAGACGCCGCGTCTGCTGCTCGCCGCCAATGAGCAGAACCCGAACGGCATCGCCAACAGTTCCGACCAGGTGGGGCGCAACATGCTCGACCATTCCGGTTTCCACTGCTCGTTCATTGCCGACAGGCCGATCTGGCTGGGCCGTGGACCGGCGCAGTCCAGCTGCATGGTTGGCCCGCGCGACGGCGCCTTCCGCTCGCAGTACTCGGCCACCAAGATCATCCTCAACAACATCAGCCGGGTGGCGATCGCCACCGACCAGGCGCTGAAGAAAGGCCTGGTCGGCGACGCGCTGGATGCGGAGATCCGCCGCCGTGCCGTCTTCGGCGTGGATCTTTCGATCAGCCTGGAACCCTTGCCGGATCCCAGCAATCGCCTGACGCTGTCCAAGACGCGAGTGGATGGCCACGGCCTGGCCTGCCCGGATATCCACTACTCGCTGGGCGACTACGCCCGCAAGGGCTATGACGAGTCCTGCAAGCAGTTGCGTCACATCGGCTCGCTGTTCAACGCCGAGGAATTCGTCATCACCACGGCGCTCAACGCCAACAACCACATCATGGGCTCGACCATCATGGGCGCGGATCCGCGCGATTCGGTGGTCGATGGCGATTGCCGCGCACACGATCATCCCAACCTGTGGCTCCCGGGCGGCGGCCCGATGGTGTCGGCCAGCGTGGTCAACAGCACCTTGACCATGGCCGCGCTGGCGCTGAGGGCAGCTGATGCCATCGAGCGTGCAGCATGAAGACCTTCGCCTCGGCTCTGCTGATGCTGCTGGCCGCAGCCAGTCAATCCGCGCGCGCAGACGAGGTTGCCGAGCGTGGGCGCTACCTGTCTGTCGCTGCGGACTGCGTGGCATGCCACACCAGCCCCAAGCAGGGCAAACCCTACGCAGGCGGCTACGCGATTGCGTCGCCGCTGGGTGAGATATGGGCAAGCAACATCACGCCCTCCAGAAGCCATGGCATCGGCCTCTACAGCGAAGATGATTTCGCCAAGGCGGTACGCGAAGGCGTGCGCAAGGATGGCGCCCACCTGTATCCGGCGATGCCCTATACCTCGTATGCCAAGCTGACCGACGAGGACATCCACGCGTTGTATACCTACTTCATGAAGGAGGTGGTGCCGGTCGATGAAGAAGCACACGCGACCGAGCTGCCGTTCCCCTTCAGCATCCGCCAGTCCATGGCGGTGTGGAACCTGCTGTTCCTGGACAAGGAAACGTTCAAGCCCGATGCGGGCAGGAGCGCGCAGTGGAATCGCGGCGCCTATCTGGTGGAGGGCCTGGCGCACTGCTCCAGCTGCCACAGTCCGCGCGGGCTGATGATGCAGGAGGTGGACGGCAAGGCCTTCGCCGGCGGATCGCTGGGTGACTGGTACGCCCCCAACATCACCTCCCACCCCACCAGCGGTATCGGGGGTTGGAGCGATGCCGAGCTGGCCCAGTACCTGAAGACCGGCCGCGTCGCCGGCAAGGCACAGGCCGGTGGCGGCATGGCCGAAGCGGTGAGCAACAGCCTGTCCAGGCTGCAGGACGAGGACATCGCCGCCATCGTCGCCTACCTGCGCACGGTGCCGGCCGTGGCCGACCCTGATGCCACGCGGGCCGCCTTTGCCTGGGGCGATGTCGCCTCGACGGCGGGCGAGCAGCCGGTACGAGGTACGGGAGCGGCACTGGCATCGGGCGGCGTACTGTACTCGGGCTTGTGCGCAAGCTGCCATGGATCGCGGGGCGAGGGCAGCAGGGACGGGTACTACCCCTCCCTGGTGCACAACACCACCGTCGGCATGACCCGCCCGCAGAACCTGATCGCCACCATCATCGGCGGCATTGACCGCGATGTGCACGGCGAACACGCGTTGATGCCGCACTTCTCGAAAGGCTCGTTCGTACAGGACCTGAGTGACGCCGATATCGCAGCGGTTGCGACCTACGTGCGCACGCAGTTCGGGCCGGGCGACCAGGTCACCGAGGCGCAGGTTGCGCTGACCCGTGCCGGCGGCGAGAAGCCACTTCTGGCGAAGATTGCACGCTTGTGGCTGCCGATGCTCATCCTTGCCGTGCTGGCGTTGGTAGGCATCGTGCTGCTGGTGCGACGCGCCTGGAAGACCCGAAAGGCGCGGAGGGCGGCCGCATGAATTTCGTATCCTTGACCGGCATCGGGCTGCTTGCCTTCATCGTCAACGGGTCGGTGTCGGCTGCCGAATCAAGTGCCACCGCCAAGCCCAAATCGGTCGACAGCGTCGCGCAGACGCCGCTGAGCGCGGATTGGGCAGCGCGCCTCTGGCTGCAGGACCACGGCGTTACCCCCAGCGCACGCATCGTGATCGGCAGCGGCGTCAACAGCGATGGTTACAAGGGCAGTGGCTGGTCCACCGCCGAGCACATCGACCTGGGCGCGACGATCGACACCGGCAAGGCATTCGGCTTCGACGGCACCTTGCGCGTGGTGTTCTCCGATCGCTTCGGCAACGCCATCAACGAACGATCCACCGGTTCCTACATCCAGAACCAGGCCTTCTATGGCCAGGGCCAGAACCTGCGTTTCAACGAGCTCTCCTACGAGCGTTTGCTGCTGGACAAGCGGTTGAGCCTGAAGGGTGGCTTCTACTCGATGGGCAACGACTTCGGTGGCTTGCCTTACACCTGCAACTTCAACAACAACGGCCAGTGCGGGCATCCGCTGGGCCCGATCTACAGTTCTGGCTGGCTGGACAATCCGACAGGCCAATGGGGCCTGCGGGTAAAGTGGAACGATCCTTCAGGCTGGTACGCGCAGACCGGCATCTACGACGTCAATCCAACGCGCAAGCAGGCCAACAGCGGCTTCCGTGTATCGACGAGGGGAAAGACCGGCCTGTTCCTGCCAGTCGAGCTGGGCTACAGCCATGGCAAGTCCGGAGAGGACTACGGCGGCACTTACAAGATCGGTTACTACCTGGATACCTCCAACGCCGATGATATCGGTGACCCGACGGCACCTCGCGCTTCGCATCGCAGCGGTTCGTACGTGCAGGCCGCACAGCGGGTGTGGAAGCCCGAGGGTGACACGGTGCGCGGCATTTCGGTGTTCGGCGTGGCTACCCGTGCCGACGCAAAAACAGGGCTGATGCGCTACTCGTGGGAAGCGGGCGTGAGCTGGCGCGGCGTGATCGCGTCGCGCGAGGATGATGTGCTCAGCCTGGCCTGGAACCGGCTGGACATCTCCGACCGGCTCGCCCGCCATCAGCAGCTGACCGGAAAGGATGTGCAGAGCAACGAGCAGTTCGTCGAGCTGAACTACGGCGTGCAGGTCGCCCCGTGGCTGGTGCTGCGGCCGGCGGTGCAGTACGTGGCACGGCCCGGCGCCTATGCCAGCCGGCCTGACAGCTGGGTGTTCACCCTGCAGGCGCAGGCGACGCTGTAGCGCCCGCGTCAAATAATTGACCATTTTCCCCGGCGATATTCCGGGGTCCAATGGATTATCTGCACTTTCTAATTTTGCGACGCCGCGCACGATATTCATTGATTATAGGATCATACTTCGCCGCAACTGCAGGAGCGGATGCAAGGTTCGCCCTCCGGCCTGGATTCAACGAACGGGCCGCATGCAGAAGCGGGAATACACGATTGGCGTAACAAGAATTTCAGGCTTGTACATACGTCCAAATGCGAAGGGGGCAGGGGATGCGCACGCGAACCTTTGGAATGCTGGCCGTCGGCATGGTCGCCTTGTTGGGATTTGAAGGGGCGGCCCTGGCGGACTTGCCGAAGAACATGATTTTCTTCATGTCCGGAACTGCTTGCCCGGCAGGCAGCAGCCGGCTCACCAATGCGAATGGCAGGATGCTGCTGGTGGCCAACGATACAGGTGCGATCGGGTCGACCTCGGGAAAGGCGCTGGCAGACCGCGAAGATCGCAGGCACAAGCACAAGGCGAAGGTTTCAGCCAATTTGAACGAGCATTCGATATCGGCCGCCAGCAGTTGCTGCAACAGCCAATCGACCCGCAAGGGAGAGCACTCTGCGGAGCTGGAGACCGACGAGTCGACATCCGCGCTGCCGTTCGTTCAATTGCTTGCCTGCAAGGTCGATTGACTTCTCCTTCAAGCTGCACGTTTCCAACACCAAGCGCCGTGCTGCGACCTCGGGTCCAGTACATGCCTGACCACGACCGCTCTCGCCTCACGCTCACTCAAAAGGTGCGACATGGCTACCACGCGTCGTCTTTCCCGGCCAACCCAGGCCCCGCTGCTCGCAGCTTTTCTCCTGTACGCATCCGCGCCGCAGATCGTTGCAGCAGCTGATGCCATGCCATTCTTCACGCAGGCCTATTTTGCCGGCACATGCCCAGAGGGCTGGACATCGGTCGATGGTGCCAAGGGACGCTTTGTGGTGCCCGCGCCCCTGGGCGCCGGTGTCGGCGGCTTTGCCGGAGATGCGCTCGATGGAAAAAAGCCTCCGGCGCACAGGCATCAGCGCATCAACGGCAAGATCAATCTCCCATCGAAGAACTTCGTGCTGATCGGCGGTTGCTGCAATGGCAGCCTGGGTGATTCCGGGGATTATGCGGTGAGCGGTGCCTCCGAGGAGGCGAGCGGCGACCTGCCTTACGCCCAGTACGGCCTCTGCATCAAGACCTCCAATGGCGATGGTTCTGCCATCCCCTCAGGTCTGATGACCTTCATGGCACAGACGATGTGTCCGACATCGTGGGAGGTGGAAAATTCAGTTGCGGGGCGCTATATCGTAGCGCTCCCCGATAATGGCACGCCCTACTACCAGTTCGGCGGGAAGCCGCTGGATCCAAGCGAAGTGCGCAGCCACGTGCATGGCGTGCAGGGAAAGATTCCGTTCAGCGGCCATGACATCGCGGGCGCCAGCGGCTGCTGCGCCAGCGGCTATGCGTCCAAGGGCGATTTCAACATCGTCGACACCAAGACGGCGCCGGTTGCCGGGCAGCCGTCCGACAGTGCGGTGCAGGCGCCGTACTACACCGCGCTGATGTGCCGGAAGCACTGAGTCCGGCTTTGGAAGGGCAGGGAGAGCATCATGAGCTGGGGTCACTTTGGCGGCGAACGGGATCGGGAACGTGCCGATGCCTCCGATCGTAATGCGCCAGGCGCGGCCGCCGTACGGGTGCTCAATCGCGCTTGCCCATCGTTGATGCGTGCAGTTGTGGCAATGTGCTTGGCTGCGGCAGCGCTTGCCAACGTTGCGGCGGCACAGCAGGTAATGCAGGTGCACCGGGAAAGCGCTGCTGAGGTGCGCCCCGGTGAAGTGGATCCCATCACCAACCCGAAGCGGCTGACGATGTTCCCGGTCAGCACCATCGGAATGCTGGCGAGTCAGAACTCATCGCTCTACAGCGATCTGTTCGACTACGCCGCAGCCAACGCAGAGCTCACCCAGTGGAGCGTGTCGGCGCAGAAGCTGCAGCCGGGAGATTCCTGCCAGCAGTCACAGCGGCGACGCCTTGCCAATGGCCGCGTATCCACGCCCGATTTCGAGCAGGCGGTGTGCATGACCAACTTCGGCATCACTGTTTATACAAGCCCTCTGAAGATCAACGATGGTCAGCGCGCAACGCTGTCCTTTGCCAATCCCTCCACCAGCATGGCGGGGCGCAATTTCGATCTGGCGGTCGGGGAGATCCTGCGGCGCCCCAACCAGGATGAACAGCCCCAACAGATGATTGTTGCCGCCTATGCCAACCTGCAGCAGCGACTGCAGGTCGACGTGATCCTCTGGACGCCAGGAGAGGGTTCGCAAGGCGGACTGGAAGTGGCTGCCTCCTATGTCGGCCCGGCCGATGAGGCGCCCACCGGCGACGTCGCGGTGACGCTGGGGGACTACATGAACGACGGCACCCTGCAGATCGTCACTGCCGCCGATGCGTCTGCTGGCGCCGGCGCCGGACGCATCCGCCTGGCGGCGTACCGCTATGCGAGCGACGGCAGCAAGCACGCCCTGCAGCGAGTCGGCACCTCCTATGCGTACGATGTCCCCAGCGGCCGCCCGAGTTCGATCGGGCTCGCCTCGGCGGACTTCGTTGGCCGAGGCCATGAGCAGTTCATCGTGAGCTATCTCGCCCAACGGGACGCCGGCGCCGACCAGATGCTGTCACTGGCCTATTTCGATCCGGCTAAGCTGGAGCAGATAGGGCCGCCGAGGGCAAAGTCCCTGGTCGGACCTGTCGCCGGCAACTCCTACGCCGATCTCGCCACTGGCCTGTTCCAGTTCGATCCCAGGACAGCCACTCCGGCAAGCGATCCATTCTTCAGGCGGCAGCTGGCGATCGCCTACGTGTCACCCGACGGCAGAGTAATGGGGCGCGTACTGCAGGTCCGTGATGGCACGCCGCCATCCTTCCATGCCGGTCCGGAAGCTCAGTTCTCGTCGGACCGATCGCCGGTCGCGACCACCGGGTTGGGCCCGATGGTCGCGGCAGGCAATTTCATCGGCCTCAAGAACGATGGCGTCGATCCGCGGCACCAGCTGGCGGTGGCACTGCCCCAACGGGGTGACCAACCCGGGCGCATCCTGCCGGAGATCGTTGTCGCCCGTGTCAACAACGAGTCGTTTGCACTTGATCCGGTGTATCGCCACCGCATGCCCAACTACGAGAGCACCGGCCTGGTCTTCGGCGTGCCGATCATCGCCTATGATCGTGGTGGCGATTCCCTGTATCTGGGAAATCCAGCGCACATCACCATCCAGGACATGATCGATCCGCAGTACGTGGTCGGCATGCCGCCGCGCCACGTTGATGCGCTGCCTGACCCCGGTGGTGATTCTCCCTACAGGATCGTCAACCTGCTTGGCGGCTTCGGTCCATCGGCGTTCAGTGTCACCTTGCGTGACAGCGCAGACAGCACGCTCACCGAGACATCAACCAACTCCAGCTCGTCCCGGTTCGGTGGCGGCCTTACGCAGACCGTGGGCAGCACCGTCGGTGGCGGCTTCATGAACATTGCCAACTTCGAGACGTCGCTCTCGGTAAGAACGGCGGCATCGTTCGAGACCAACAGCATGGAGCGCACGCTCAACAACGACTACCAGTCGATCACCACCCAGAAGGCCGCCACCACCACCCAGGACGACCACTTGGTATTCAACATGCGCCTGATCGATATCTGGCGCTATCCCGTTTACGGCGTAAACCAGGAGCGCTCGGGCCGGTTCCCCTTCTACGACATCGTCATACCCGGGCAATTGATGGAGTACAGCGGCGGCGGCCTGAACTACGACTGGTACAACCCGTCGCACCAGAACTACAACGCCACCAGCTATCCGGAGATCCCGACGCAGGGTTTGTTCGCCACCGACATCGGCATGTTCAGCTTTCGCGATGAGGCGGGGAAGACCGTCGAGGTGGCGGGAAAACCGCTCAACAGCCCCATCGCGCGTGCCTTCGATGGCAATGCCCAGACGTTCAGCCTCGACTACACCAGGGAATCCGGCTCCAGCAGCGAGAAGTCCTTCTCCTATTCGCTCAGCAGGAGCATCGACATCACCACCGGATTCCGGGCGTCAGCAGACGTGCGCATGTTCAGCGGCAGCGCGAACTACGAAGGCACCGTCAGCCTGTCTGACGCATCGAACTGGGAAAGCAGCGTAGTCGCGCAGCGTACGATGCGCAACTCGCGGGGAATCACCCTCGATCAGCCGGATGTGCCCGGAATTGCCTCACGGGCCTATCACTACCAGACACTGATCTATGTCACCGGCAATGGCGGCATCAAGGTCGCGCATGGTACCGACTTCCTCCGCTCGTCCGGTGGATCGCAGTGGTGGAAATCCACCTATGGCGGACGACCGGATCCTGCCCTCAACCTGCCGTGGCGCATGGCCTACGACCCGACGCAAGGCGCGTGGACACTGGCGCCGCAGGACGAGTACTTCCGGTTGCGTGGACTGACGCTCACCGAGGCCTTGCCGGACGATGTCACCGGCGAGTACGCACCGCTGCTGGGTGGCGTGGATGCAGGAACCAAGGTCAGGGTCGTGGTACCGGTGCACAACTACTCTCTCGATACAGCTGCGCAGAAGGTCGTCGTCGCCTTCGCCTATCGCGCAAGGGCGCCGGACGCCGACAGGCTGGGCGGGCGCGAACCGGTCTCTGCACACGAAGAGGACTATGTCGAGTTCGCTCGTTCAAAGCCGATCACCATTGCGCCGCGCGGTGTCGCCAACGTCGACGCGCTGTGGAATACCGCCAACCTGGGCGGTAGTGACGCCGGCACTGCCTATGAGTTCAAGATCACCGTGGACCCGGACGATGCGATTCCCGACAAGTTGCACGGATCGGATCCCGCCGCCGGTGCGCAGACCATCGGCCATTGGCCATGGAATGGCGGCTTCTGGGTATTCAATGCCCAGAAGCCCGGCGCGAAAACGCGGCGCCATGACCTCCGTCAATCGCCACAGACGCCTCGATTGACGCTGAGCGTGCCGGCGCCCGCGCGACCGGCAGGTGAGGGCAGGGCGGCTGAAGGCAAGCGCACTGACGTTGCCACCGTGATCATCGATATGCCGGCAGCGGACCGCTCTCTGCGTCGACTGATCATCGGTGGCATCGACGCCGACGGCAGACGCGTCGCGCTGGCGTCGCGCTCCCTCTATGGACTAGGGCCCGGCCAGCATCGGTTTGACATCAGGCTTGGGGCCGCAGATGGCCCGGTCGCCCTAGCATCGCTGCACGCCTGGATGTCCTCGGGTGCGCTGCGCGGAGAATCACGCGCCGGCATCAGCACGCAGGGCGTGGATGCGGTGCATTCCGGTGCAAAGGAATCGAACCCAACAGAAGGGGAGTGATGCGTGACGAGGCGAGGCAGTCGCCTTCGGTGATCTACCCGTACCGGTTGGCGCGAGGCTATGCCGCCGGAATATCGACTTCAATGCATGGAGGGGTATCCCGATGAGAACGACCATTGTTGTAGCGATGCTGCTTGTGGCTGGCTCGATTTCCACAGCGAATGCCGCACAGTGTTATCAGGGGAGGGCCACGGTGCGACAGAACGCGCCAGCGAACATGTGCACGCAGCCGGAAAAGGGCTATGCCAACACCGGCAAAGGTCCATTGACCCATGACGGTTGCACGGCAGCCAAGAACCAGGCCGCCACCAAGCTGAGAGCGCGCCTGCAGCAGAGTTGTCGCGCCTATGTGCAGACCAATGAATCGTGCACCGTCATCACCGCTCCGACCTGTACCTGACAAGGGTGGTGAGGTGGTTTGCGGATTCATGCCTGCTGGCGGCGGGTTGGCTCGGGCCGGATGCCGGGGCCGATCCGACTGCTGGCGCTCGAACATACAACAGGGACTACTGCGATGACGGACTGCAGAACCTTCAACGGGGTCACCGAGGCCATCTTCAGCTGCGTCAAGAAGAAGAGCTTCGAGGAGCACGGCACGGTCTACGAACCGGCGAATGCGAACCAGGGCAAGGCAACGACGAAAGTGCCGGTGGTCGGGACGGTGGTCGTCAGCTTCAGCTTCGATCCAACTGCGGGAACGATTGTCTACTGCATCATCTCAAAGCCCTGGATCGTGTCCGCTTCCCAGGTCTTCGATGGCATCGGCGACACCATCAATTCCTGCCGGAAGTCGTAGGGCCTGCGCAGGCACGCCGATGGCATGTCTTGCGCCTCCTTGCCCCAGCCATGCTGCAACGCAAGGTGTAAGCCACCATTCGCACTGGTACGGTCCTGCCCGTTGCACCACCAACGACGGGGAGAGACGACGATGCGCAAGGTATTGCTGCTGTTGATCCTGCTGACCGGACTGGCGCCCACCGCCTGGGCTGCCACGGTCAAGACCACCCACCGCACCCTTCCCAGCTGGGACGGCACGCCCCTCGGGGTCTTTGTCATCGAACCCCAGGACGCAGGTGGCGGCAAGTACCCGCTGCTGGTGATGCCCAGCAGCTGGGCCGTTCCCAGCGTGGAGTACGTAGGGGTGGCACAGTCGCTGGCCAAGCGCGGCTATGTGGTCCTCAGCTACAGCTCGCGCGGCTTCTGGGAGTCCGGCGGGGCCATCGATATTGCCGGGCCGGCCACGGTCGAGGATGTCAGCGCATTGATCGACTGGGCGCTGGACAACACCCAGGCTGACCCGGCGCGGATCGGCGTCTCGGGCATCTCCTACGGCGCCGGCACCAGCCTGCTGGCGGCGGCACGCGATCCCCGCATCAAGGCGGTGGCCGCGCTCAGCGGGTGGGCCGATCTGCAGGCGTCGCTGTACGCCAACGACACCCCCAGTGCACAGGGAATCGCGCTGCTGGTGGCCGCCGGCCTGGTCACCGGCCGATCCGGGGCAGAACTGGCCACGATCAATCGCAACGTGGTGGTTGGCAACTACCAGGGGGCAGTGGAATCGCTGCTGCCCGTGGCCGCCATCCGCAGCCCCGCTGCGAGCATCAGCGAGATCAACGCCAACCAGCCGGCCGTGTTCCTGGCCAACGCCTTCAACGACAGCCTGTTCCCGCCGGGTCAGCTGGTGGATTTCTTCAACCAGCTGAAAGGCCCCAAGCAGCTGCAACTGCGCCACGGCGACCATGCCCTCAACGAGGCCTTGGGCGCACTGGGCATTCCCAACGAGGTCTATGACTCGGTGGGTGACTGGTTCGACCATTACCTCAAGGGCGTTGCCAATGGCATCGACCGCGAACCGGCGGTGCAGTTGAAGTCACAGAAGGGCAGCTGGAGCAGCTACCCGAACTGGCAGGCGACCAAGAGTGGCGCGGTCAGCTATGCGTTGACCGCACCGGGCGGCCTGCTTCTGCCCACCGGGGGGCTGGTTGAAAACGGGCGCAGCAATGGCTGGAACTACCGCATCGGCAGCGGCCTGGGGACCGCCGCCAATTCCGGCGTGGCGATGGTGTCCGGCTCGCTGCAGATGATCAACCTTCCGCCGGGTGCGTACGTGCCTTTCATCGGGCGCAACGCCGCCGGCGTCTGGCAGGGGCCGGTGTACTGGAACGCACGCCGCCTGGACGGCGCGCCGGAAGTACGGGTGACCGTTACCCCCAGCCGCGCCAACACCACGCTGTATGCCTATCTGTACGCGGAAGATGTGCTGGGCAATGGCCAGCTGATCAGCCACAAGCCCTACACCCTGCGAGGCGTTGCGCCCGGCCAGGCGACCACCCTCGATCTGCGCCTGGAAGCGAGCAGCTGGAACATTCCGGCGGGCAGCCGGCTGACGCTGGTGGTCGATACGGTGGACCTGCGCTATGCAGGCATCAGCCAGTTGGGCGGGGCGGTGACCTTCAGTTCGCCCGCGTCCGCGCCATCGGTGCTGAAGGTGCCGTTGCATTGAGTTGCAAGCGGGCGCCCGTCGTTGCGGGCGCCTGCTTGCGTTGGTTACGCTGTTCGCATTCATGACGCATGGAGTATTCGATGGGGCCGGAAACGCTGATCGGCATAGCGGCAGCCGCCATCGCGCTGGTGGTAGTGCTGGCCCTGTTCAACAAGAAGCGACAGCCACCTTCGCGGATCTTCAAGTGCGGTCGCTGCGGCAGCGCCGCTCACCACAATGATCGCACCAGCAACGCCTGGCGCAATGGCAAGACCCGGTTCTTCTGCCAGGCCTGCCATCGCCAGTGGCTGCAGTCACAGCCGCCGTCCGAGCGGAGAAGCGGCGACGCCCGGAGCGATTTCACATCCAGCACCAGCAACGGCGGCTGCCTTGGCGTGCTCGCGCTGCTCGCCGTGTTGCCACTGGGCGGATGGCTGGCCTGGGCCTGTATCTGAAACTACGTGTTGTGCCGTCCTGCAGCGTGCGGGGCCTCCTGCCATCCTGTCAGATCCAGCTGAGGACACCAGAAGACACCTGCGGACCGCGTGTTGCACTCAAAGCTTGCCAGCCGTCCTGTAGCGGGACACGCCCTGTTCGATCAGCATCTGCAGCTCACGCAGAAGAGTCGGGTCCCAGGCATCGAAGTTGAAGCAGGACTTTCCTTGCATATGCTTCTTCAGGGCCGGGCTGATGTCCGCCAGCAGCTCGGGAAAGGTGTAGACGGGCATGAAGTGGAACGAATGCCTGCGGCCCGATGCCTTCACCGCGCCGAAGAACTGCGCCTTGCCCTTGGCGTCTGCGTTCCTGCAATTGGCGTAGAAGTGATCGTCCTCGTCATGCACGACGAGAAGATCGGTCTTGTAGGGAAGCAATAGATCACGCAGGGCGACGAACAGGTCCGTCGCGGCACCGTCCATGTTGAGATTCGACTGGGCAGCAGATGCTTGCGGGATTTTCATGGAAGTAGCCCGGAAGGGAGCGCGGGTGAGAGATCGTGCGCAGGTTCTGCTGGGCAAGCCTATCACGGGGCAGTAAGCCGACAGCGGCAGATGGCTATGGACTTATAGCCACGAGCACCTGACCATGGCGCTCCAAGAAAACCCCCGCAACCTGGCAGCTCGATGAAAACACTGGCGCTGATCGCACTTTCCCTCTCCATCTGCATCAGCCTGGCTGGCTGCATTGCGCCATTTCGCGTAAAGGCGCGCGAGTTTGCGTCTGCCGACGTGCCGTCGCCAGAAAAGCGCGATGCGCCCGTTCCGTCAGCGCCGCCGCAGTAACGAAGCAGGAGGCTGCTGCCGGGCAGATATGGCGTATCAAGTGATCGCGCTGTCCACCAGCACCACATTGGTGAGGGCGCTGGAAGCGATCGCACAGCCCTACCCGTTGCCTGAGCTGCATCATCTTCAGCCAGGCAATTCGCACTTCATCCTGCCGTCAACATAGTTCAGCGCTGTTGATCAGGTTCACCGTTTTGGCAGAGGCCAGCGGGCTGAAGGCAAGCATGCAGCCGGCAATCATCAGGGTCTGCAGCTTGGTCATGTGGTTGCGCCCTGCAGAAGTCCAATGAAGTGTCAGCATGGTTCGGCGCCGTTAACAGCATGTGGTTGCGGCTTCGCTGGCCGCGGAACCATCAGGGGCGCAACCCTCAAGAAAGATGCACGGCAGCCGCTAATGCTCGGGAGAAGGTCGTGTCGCCCTCTCGATTTCGCAATCCTGATCCGGATACAAGGACGTAGTTCTGTGAGAATCACTGTAGTTTTGGCGCTGGCGCTGTCTGTCAGCGGATGCGGGATGCTTCCAAAGAAGGAAACGCCCGAACAGACGGCGGCTGCATCCCGCTTCTATCCGGGCAAGTCAATCGACCAGGTTCGTGCCGCATCGACAGAGGTCTTGAATCTACTGGCGCCGGGGAAGATGAAGTACGACGCTGGCGCGGCCGGTATCGCGGCCAAGCGTGAATATGGCTATGTGGAACGGCGCATGGGTTACCAGGGGAGCATGACGACGTTCTACAACGTGAGTATGACGGCGGTTAGCTGGTATACCGTTGTCTTCTCCGAAGAAGCTGGTGGCACGCGGGCCCGCTTTGCGGTGCAGACCCGTGCCGATGACCAGGGTTCGTACTGGTCCAATCCGGCGATCCCGGAGATTCACCGCAGCTTCCGCCAGAATCTCCCGCTGGACGGCCGTTACGGCGTTGCCGATCTGAAGCTGTTCCATGACCGCGTCGAGTACCTGCTGGGGCTGCGTCCGCAGTGGACATCGTGCAGCGACGTAAAGGAGCCGGGCATGCCCCTCGAGTTCTGTGATCGCGCCGGTGCCAACGACGTGGGTCCAGCTCAGCCGTGACCGAACCGGGGCCGGCCTCTGTTTGATGTGCAGGGGCGGGCCCGGACCAAGAGGCGTCCTCTTGTGAAGGACGAGCGGTAACAGCACACTCCTCGCCAGCCACTCCCATAAAGAAACATCCATGTCCCTTTGCATCACCTGCCTGTGCGGCGCAAATACCATGGAACTGCATGGCCGTCCCGCTGCGCAGGCGAACTGCCACTGCGCCACCTGCAGGGATTTCTACGGCGTTGCGATGCTCTCGGCCACCGCATGGTCGGCCGAATCGGTGAGCGTTTCGGGGACGAAGAATGCGCGTTTCCAGCACCCGGCCAAGCAGCTTTCCAAGACCTTCTGCCTGACCTGCGGGGACGTCTTGTTTGGCACCAATCGCCTGGGCATGCGCGTGGTTCCCAACACTCTTGTTGCGCGAGCTGCCGAGGGCGTGCTGGGTGCAGGGTTTGCGCCAACGATGCACCTGTTCTACCGGGAGCGTGTCATCGACGTTGCAGATGCGCTGCCGAAGTACCTCGATGGGTGGGATGGTCCGCTTCATGTGAGCCAGAAACATCCGCAGCCATGTCCTGGCCCCTGACGATACGAGGCCGCAATGTCCATGGATGAATCGTGGGGCAAGATCAAAAGGACTGCGCAGATGAGCTCGCCAATCACTCACGACCTGGTACTGGATACGCTCCGGAAGAGCCTTGAAGGCCTGCCCGCGACCGATGGTGTGGGCCTGCCATTACTTGCAGTCTGCGCAGCATTTGATGACTTCAACGCGCTTTCCATTGGAAGGAAGCTCGATGAGGAAGCGCTTACCAGCCTGTTCCTGGGGCACTTGGGGTCGAGCATCCGCCATGCAAGCTGCATCTGGCCAGAAGGCGACGTTGGCGGCAATCGCATGGGCCTGCGCTGGCTCCATTACAGCCGCCCGGCAGAAAACACCTTTGGCAGTGACTTCGCGCTGCTGATCGCCGCACCTGGGCAGGACGAGCGCTACCGGTTGGCGGTCTTCCAGGCCAAACGCTGCGATGGGTCTGCCGTTGACCTGAAGCGGGCACCCGCATGGGATCTGGGTGAGAGTCCCGATGGCAATGGGGCTCCTGCGTCGGTCAGCAAAGCCAGTAGGGATCAGCTGGAGAAGGAACGCAAGGCAAAGCGTGTGGAGGAAGCCGACGCCGAGCTTGAACGCTATCTTGGGTGGTTACAGAAAACAGATTCCGTGCTTACCGCTGACCAGCTTTCGGAGATCGAACAGCGACAGCCCGGCAAATGCTGGCAACTTACCAAACTGGTCATCCTTGCCCTCAGGCTGAGGCACCAGTTCAACAGGCCGGCGGCGGCGAGCGTGAATTATGTGCTGTGGCCAGAGCAGACCGGCAAGCCTGTGACCTATGCGCCCGTGGCCCATGCCAGATTGGAGCGTCTGGTTGACAGCAAGAGACCCACGACAGTGCAGGTGGCGCAGCGGGATATGGCGTCCGGGGAAACGCTTGGGCGTAGCAGGCAACGTCTGGAACCACCCCAAAGCGAGCTTCGCACGCTTTTGATGGCGTGGCTGACGGAAGACGGGGGCAGCGGCGACTCCTTGAGCGTGGACGAAGCTGCCGACGCCTGCCAGTTGATCACTGACTGTGTCGGCTCGGTCGCCATCGTCGACCTTCGCAGTTCAGGGCCCGCACTCACCCTGGATAGCAGGATCGGGCTGGTAGAACCTGCTGCAGCACTGTCCACCTACGAACACTCGTTCGAAGGCACCGGGTACACGCCCTGATGCAGATGGGCGAAAGGTGCACGGGCTCTGCGATGCTGCAACCCGCATCGTGCGGGTTGCAGCAGAACCGTCTTCGCCCTGCAGGTGCTGGTCTCAGCGGGCGTCGGTGGCACCACCTGAATCATGCAGGCTGCGCAGCTTCTTCTTGTTGATCTTGCCCACGCTGGTGCGTTCCAGTGAATCGACGAAGCTGACGCGGTCGGGGATCGCGTAGCGGGAGATATCACCGGAGCGGCTGCGTGCTGCGACCAGTTCGATGATCTCCGCCTCGGTCACATCGCTGCCATGCTGCCGGACCACCAACGGCAGCGGTCGTTCGCCCCATTTCGTATCGCTGATGCCGATCACCGCGACCTCGTTGACCGCCGGATGCAGGGCGATGATGTCCTCCAGGGCGAGCGAGGAGATCCACTCGCCACCGGTCTTGATCACATCCTTGATGCGGTCGGTCACGCGCAGGTAGCCGCTGCCATCGATGTTGCCGATGTCGCCGGTGTGCAGGTAACCGCCGGCCCATAAAGCCGTCGAAGCGTCCGGATTGTGCAGATAGCCCTGGGTGAGCCAGGGCGTGCGCACCACCACTTCCCCGGTGGCGATGCCATCGTGGGCAACATCATTCATGTGTTCGTCGACGATGCGCAGGTCAACCAGCGGCACCGGAATGCCGGCCTTGGTGCGCAGGGAAAGCTCCTCGTCCGGGCCGTCCACGGCGTCGGCATCGATCTGTGCGAGGGTGAGCAGCGGGCAGGTCTCGGACATGCCGTAGCCGCCGAAGATGTCGATGCCACGGGCCAGTGCCTGCTGCGCCAGTGCCCGCGGTAGGGCTGCACCGCCGATGATCACCTTCCAGTTGCGCAGGTCGGTATCGGCAGCAGTGGGATGGCCCAGCAGCATATGCAGGATGGTCGGCACGCAGTGCGAGAACGTCACCTTCTCGCGGGCGATCAACGCCAGCAACGCGCCCGGTAGGTAGCGGCCGGGGTAGACCTGCTTGATGCCCAGCAGCGTGGCCACGTACGGCATGCCCCAGGCATGGACATGGAACATCGGCGTGATCGGCATGTAGACATCGTCGCGGTGCAGGCGGCCCTGGCTGGACGCGCTGCCGAGGGCTGCCATCGCCGCAAGCGAGTGAAGTACCAGTTGCCGATGGCTGAAGTACACGCCTTTGGGCAGGCCTGTGGTGCCGGTCGTATAGAACGTGGTGGCGCGGGTGTTCTCGTCGAAGTCCGGGAAGCGGGTGATGGGCGTGGCCTCGCGCAGCCCGGCCTCATACTCGGTCACGAAACCCGCTGGCAGCGGGCCCTCATCATCATCCAGCAGGATGCGCGTGCGTACGTCCGGCAGCTGTTCTTCGATGGCGTTCAGCACCGGCAGGAACTCGCGGTTGGCCAGGATCACCCGCGCACCGCTGTGATTGAGCGTATAGGCAATCTGCTCGGGCGCCAGGCGGATGTTCACCATCATCAGCACCGCTCCGATCATCGGCACGGCGAAATAGCTCTCCAGGTAGCGGTTGCTGTCCCAATCCATCACTGCCACGGTATCGCCGCGCTTTACCCCGAGCGAAGTCAGCAGCCCGGCCAACTGGCCGATGCGCGCCTGCAGGGTGCGGTAGTCGAAGCGGACCTTGTCGCCGTAGACGATTTCCTGCTGTGGACGCACTGCCAGAGGTGTCAGCAGCAGCTGCTTGATCAGCAGGGGGTAGGCGTGAGGCTCGGCGGCGGGCGCGTCTGCGGCGGTGGCGAATGACATGT
This sequence comes from Stenotrophomonas sp. 01N47, assembly GCF_056399165.1. Lineage (NCBI taxonomy): Bacteria > Pseudomonadati > Pseudomonadota > Gammaproteobacteria > Lysobacterales > Lysobacteraceae > Stenotrophomonas > Stenotrophomonas sp. 01N47. The sequence continues at coordinate 206,201 of NZ_JBFTQU010000001.1, read as the reverse complement.
GATCTTCCTGATGGGGCGGCGCGTCAGCGGCCGGGGGGCGCGGGAATGGACAGCTGCTCGCGCAGCAGCGGTGCTTCCGCGCGTGGGCTCGCCTGGATGAGTGCATCCTGCGGCAGCGCTCGCGCTGGATCTTCAAGGTGTTCCCACACCTGGTCCATCGCCGCGAACAGGTAGGGCAGCAGCGGGACGTAGCGCTTCCGGTAGTCCGGGAAGGCCAGCAGCGAGTCGAAGTGCTGTGCCTTGTTCACCCGCCAATAGGCGATCTGCGCCCCGGCCTTGCGGGCAAGTGGCACATAGCGATCACTGGTCATGCTGATCGGTACCAGCCCGTCGTCCAGGCCATGGATGACCACGATCGGCAGGCCGCGACGCGGCGCCTTGGCAGTCGCTGCGGTGATGCCGGCGCGTACCCGTCGGGCATCAGCGCTGTCGCCACGGCCGAGCGCGCGCAGGCAGTTGACGCCCTCCAGCGGATCCTCTGCCGCCGCGTTGCCATCCACCAGCACCACGCCGCTGCCCGGCGGGATGCCACTGCCCTCGCTCCACCAGGTTGCACGAACCTCGGCCGTGGCCGCGTGGGGTCTGCCTTCTGTCCCGGCGGCCGAGAAGCTGTACGCGCAGGGATGTTCGCCCGCGGCGTAGCGTCCATAGGCTGACGAGTAGGTCGCTGCGATGGCCCGCCACAGATCGAAGCCGGTGGAGAATGCGCCGGCGCGAAGTGCATCGGCGCTCAAACCCGCGTCGAGCAGCTGCTGCCGTGCCGACCGTGCCTGTGCTGCAGTGTCATCGCCTTGCACCAACCCAGCGGATTTCAGCGTGGCACATCGCTGGGTCCACTCCGGCACGGCCTGCGCCCGCATCGGCGGTTGTGGTAGATCGTCCTCCGTCAGCAGGGCACAGGGCATCAGCAACGCGGCCTGGGTGACGAAGTCGTACAGCGGCGGAGCGCCTGCCACCGAGACATTGGGTTCGCCGGCCACCATTGCATCGAACCAGTCGCCTTCGATCTCCGCCGCACGCAGCACGGCGCCACCGCCATTGGATACGCCCACGCCCAGCGTGCGTGTGTTGGCCGCAGTGAACGGGGCCGATTGCGGATAGGCGCGGTCCAGCGCCTGCAGGCCGAACTGCAGCGCCTGCAGCAGATGGCGTCCCCAGTCTGCTTCCGGGTTGTCACCCGAATGGGCATGTTTGAGGGCGATTCCCTGCGCGGCTGTCGCACCCGCAGGAATGAAGGCCAACGCGCCTTGGCTGGCTGGCGTGCCGTCTGCCTGGAAGCCGGCCTTGGCGTCCAGATCGTAGTAATCACTGCCGGCGCCCTTGTCGGTATAGGCGACCGCGCAGCCATGTGCCAAGCCCCAGCTACCGGCAACCGCGATCGCGCCATGGATGCCACGCGAACCGGAAGATGCCGCGACGACCAGGCAGCGCCGCGCGGCGTCGAAGCTGTCGGGCACCTGCACCAGTACCCGATGGGGATGGCGGGCGCCGGGAACGCGCGCATAGGCGGAGAATTCGCGGCCGGGTACCGCCTGCAGGCTGCCGTAGACATCGCCAAAGCCGCCGCCGGGTGTCAGGTCGGCGATGCCGCGCCAGCTGCTCCAGATCGCACGACGCCGTGCTTCCTCGGCCGTGGGCTGGGCCGGGTTGGCAAACGCCGGCGCGGTGGCCGAGCGCAGGGCGTCGATGCCCAGGCCTGCGGTCAGCAGTTCGTCGCTGCCGCGATGCACGGTTTCCCGCCACTGCTCGAACACCGGAACAGCGGTAGTGGGGCGGGGCGGGGCGGCGTGGGTGCTGGAGATGCTGCCCAGAAGCAATGGCAGCGCGGCGCACAGCAGCATGACGGGGCGGTGGATGTTCATTGCTCCACCCTAACCATCCGGGCGGCGCACGCCAGCGTACCTTGGTACCCGTGCCCAGGCGCAGGCGATTTGCTAACCTCGGCTGGACATGCCGACCCTGCTTATCGCCGATGACCACCCCTTGTTCCGCGCGGCGCTGCATCGCGCCGCTGAAGAAGCGGTGGCTGACCTGCAGATCAGCGAGGCCGATTCGCTGCACGGCGTGCTCGAAGCGATCGAGAACCAGCAGATCGATCTGATGCTGCTGGACCTGCACATGCCGGGCAACCACGGCCTGGCCGGACTGGCGACCATACGTGCGCTGCAACCGGGGCTGGCGATCATCATCGTTTCGGCCAATGAAGAGCCGCACGTGATCCGCCGCGCCATCGACCTGGGCGCAGCCGGGTACCTGCCCAAGAGCTCCGGCCTGACCGACCTGCAGTCCGCACTGCAGACCGTGCTGGAAGGTGAGCGCTGGATACCGGCGCTGCTGCGCGAGCCGGTGGCGCGGGTGGCGCCCTTCAGCAAGGACGCCGATCTTGCCGCGCGCTTGTCCAGCCTGTCCGCGCATCAGTACAAGGTGCTGAGCCTGGTGGCCGAAGGGCTGCTCAACAAGCAGATCGCCGACCGGCTGGGCGTGCAGTTGCGCACGGTCAAGGCACACATGACCCGCATCATGGGACGACTGGGCGTACGCAATCGCGCGCAGGCCATCCGTGTGCTGCACGAGATGGGGTTGACCGACCCATCCCGGCAGATCGAAGACGCGCAGGACGCCTGATCCTTCGTCAGGTCCTTTCCGTGCTGGCCGTTGCCAGCAGATGGTTGATCGCCCAGCGCAGCGCCAGCGGCTTGAACGGCTTGTTCAGCAGTGACAGGCCCACACTGCGCACCGCATCGCGCGTGTCGCTACCGGTATCGGCGCTGAGGATCACCGTCGGCCGCGCGCCATGCGCGGCGACGAGGCGCTTCCACAGTGCGACGCCGGTATCGCCCTCATCAAGGTGGTAGTCGAACAGCCACAGTGCCGCCTCATGTGCGGATGCATCCAGCGCAGCGACATCGCGCGCCGCGATGACATCGCAGCCCCAGGCAAGCAGCATCTGTCGCAGTGCCTCCAGCGCCTCCGCATCGTTGTCGACCACCAGCACGCGGATGCCCTTGATGCTGCTGTTGCCAGCGGCGGGTTCAGTGCGTGGGGCCTCAGGCGGCGCTGCACGCGCCACGGTGATGGAGAAGGCCGAGCCGCGATCCAGTTCGCTTTGCAGTTCCAACGGTGCATGCAGCAGGTCGGCAATGCGGTGCGCGATGGTCAGGCCAAGACCGAGGCCCTGGCCATTGCTGCGGTCGCCACGGTGGAATTCCTCGAACACCACGGCTTGTCGCTCCGGCGCAATGCCGGGACCGCTGTCATGCACGCCGATCGACAGTGCCTGGCCGTGCCGGCGAACGCCCAGCAGTACGCCGCCACGGCGGGTGTAGCGGATGGCGTTGGCCAGGAAGTTCTGCAGTACGCGGCGCAGCAGCAACGGGTCGCTGTGCACCCACACGCGGGTGCGCACATGGCGGAACTGCAGGCCGCGTGCTGCGGCCAGCACGGCGAACTCCTGCGCAAGCGGCTCCAGCACGGTCGACAATGCGAACGGGCGCGGATCGGCCACCAGGCCACCGGCTTCCAGTCGCGAAATATCCAGCAGGCCCGACAGCAGATCATCGGTGGAATCCAGCGCGCCGCGAATCTGGCGCAGGAAGCTGTCCAGGAATTCCGATTCGATGTGCTGCGACATGGCGTCGGTCAACAGCTGCGCCGCATGCAGGGGCTGGATCAGGTCATGGCCGACCGCGGTCAGGAAGCGGGTCTTGGCCACGTTGGCCCGCTCGGCTTCATGCACGGCCTGTTCAAGCCGGGCGGTGCGGTCCTGCACGCGGCGCTCCAGGGTTTCGTTGCTGCGCTTGAGCGCGTCCTCTGCCCGCCGGAACGCGGTGACATCAGTGAAGGTGGCCACATAGCCGCCACCGGGCATCGGGTTGCCTCGGATCTCAACGATGGTGTTGTCCGGGAAAATCCGCTCGGAAAGGTGCGGCGTGCCGCGCCGCATGTGCACCACCCGCCGCTGCAACGCCTTGTCGCGCGAGTCGCCAGGGGTGTCGCCGATCTTCAGCTGTCCCAGTGCCCACGCCGTCAGGTTCGACACCGGCTGCCCCACCTGCAGCAGCTCCGGCGGGAACTTGAACAGCGCGGCGTAGCGGCTGTTCCAGGCCACCAGCTGCAACTGCGCATCGACCACGCTGATGCCCTGGCTCATGTTCTCCAGGGCAGCCTCCAGCAGGCGTTGGTTGAAGCGCAGCACCTGGGTGGCTTCACCGACCGCGCGGGTAACAGCGTCCAGCGGCGCAGCACCACCATCGCGTGCCGCCTCCACCAGCAGCCGCGCCATGCCTGCACCGACCACGGCGGTCAGTTCGCGCTCGATGGCGGTCACCCGGTCGTCGTCCAGCATCTGCCCGGCGTGCCCGTCCATCAGCTGGCGTGCCCGTTCCTGGCCGAGGAAACGACCAGCCGTCTTGCGCAATGACGCCGCGGCCACCGCGTCCCGCTGCCGAGGCATCGGTGGACGCACCGCACGCGACACCAGCACCACGGTTACCAGGTTGACGGCCAGGCTGGCGCCCATGCTGATGGCGATATGGCCCGGCTGCATGCGCAGCGAGAACATCGCCAGCCAGTGCAGTCCGTCGGGACCGGCCGACGCCAGCGGGGCAGGGAGCACCATGGGCAGCAGCACCAGCCACAACCAGACCAGCGACCCCAGTACGATGCCGGCGATGATGGCCGGGGAGGGCGTGCGCGGACGGTACACCGCCAGCAGCACCGCCGGTGCCAGCTGCGAGAGCGCGGTGAACGACATCAGGCCGAAATCGCTGAGCGCCTCGGTGCCGCTCATCGCACGGCTGTACAGCCACGACATCAGGAACACGGCGAGGATGCCGGCGCGCCGGAAGGCCAGCACCCGCGGCCGCAGATCGGCACCGGAGTTGAAGCCATTGACGCCGCTCAGCAGGCGCGAGCCCACGCCGTGGTTGCCGAGCATGATCGACAGGGTCAGCCCGGACAGGATCATCATGCCGGTGGCGGCACTCAGACTGCCCAGGTATGCCAGCAGTGCCAGCAGGTGATGGCCGCGCTCCTGCGGAAGGGCCAGCACATACAGATCCGGCGTCATCGAGGGCGGCAGCTGCGCGGCACCGGCCAGTGCCATCGGCACCGACGGCAGGCCGATCAACAGCAGGTAGACCGGGAACAGCCAGCGCGCCGTCTTCAGGTCCGACGACTGGCGCAGCTCGACCACGCCCACATGGAACTGATGGGGCAGGGTGAACGCGGCCATGGCACCGAGCGCCACCATGGTCAGGTAATCCGGCACCACTGCCGGCGGCGGCAGGTGCGCCATCTTCTCAAGCAGCGGCGTGCCGGCCTTGTGCACCGATAGCGCGGCATACAGGCCAATGGCCAGCAGTGCCGTCAGCTTCAACAGTGATTCCAGGCCCAGCGCGACCACGATGCCGCGGTTGTGCTCGGTCGCCGACGCCTTGCGTGCACCGAACAGGGTGGTGAACGCCGCCATCGTCAGCGCGAACCAGAACGACACGTCCAGCTGCCAGCCAACGGGTGCGAACTGATCACCGAGCAGGGCGGCAAGACCCTGGCTGACCGCTTTGAGCTGCAGCGCAATGTAGGGAATGATGCCGAACAGCGCGACCAGGGTGATGGTGATGCCCAGCCCTTGGTCGGCGCGCAGGCGCGCGACCACCAGGTCGGCGATGGTGGCACTGTTGTGCTGTTTGGCCAATCGCCCCAGCCGCACCAGGAACGGCAGGCCGAAGGCAAAAATGAGGGCCATGCCGATCAGTGTCGGCGGGATCGGGAAGCCCCACTGCACGCCCTGCGAGGCGGCCCCGTAGTAGGTCCACGCCGTGCAGTGCACGCCCAGTGACAGCGCGTAGATGGCTGGCCATACCTTCGACAGGCGATGCCCCTGGCGTTCCCCCCACAGGGCGACGCCGAACAGCAGCACGGTCCACGCGATGCAGGCGAACAGGACGATGGAGGGCGTCAACATCGCTCCAGTGTAGAGAGAACCGCGGCCGGCGGGCAGCCGGCGCGCCCCGCGCGGGAGGACGGTGCGGCGCTAGTCGGCGAGCACGATCAGCGACAGCTGTTCGGCGACCACTGCTGCCTCGCCGGCGGGAACCACTTCCACGGTCTTGTGCTGGGTCAGCAGCCACTGCCCGGGCCTGCGCGCTTCCAATGACATCAGCTGCGAGCGCACCCGTACCTCGGAACCGCTCGGCACGGGCGCCAGGAAGCGGACCTTGTTCAAGCCGTAGTTCAGTACGTGGGCGATGCCGGGAAAGCCGGCCAGGGCCGCCACGTCGTCCTCTACGGTAAGCGAGAGCAGAAGGAAGCCATGGGCGATGGTCTGCCCGCCCGGCAGGCTGATCCGTGCGCGGGCAGGATCGGTGTGGATCCAGTTGTGGTCCCCGGTGGCGTCGGCGAAGGCATTGATGCGCGACTGCGCGATGCGCGTGCTGCCGCTCAGCCGCTCGCTTGCCGCCCATTGCCGCAGGTCCTGCAGGGCGGCGGGCAACGCATCCATCGAAACGCCGGAACTCATCGCACGCGCTCCAGCAATGCCAGGATCGCGTCACGCGCCTCGGGCTCGGACAGCATCGGCGCATGGCCTACCTCCGGTACTTCAACGAGGCGGGCGTTGGGCGACGTGGCGGCCATCTGCTGCGCGACATCGGCAGGCAGGATGTCCGACAACGCTCCGCGGACCACCAGCACCGGCACCCGCGAGGTCAGGCCACGCACCGCGCGCCACAATACCGGGCGCAGCAGCCACAGCACCCACGGCCGCGTGGTACGGATCACCGCCGGGTCGTAGTCCAGTTCCAGCAGGCCATCGCTGCGCTGGCGGAACGTGCGTACGGCCATCGCCCGCCAGTCGTCGGTGGTGAAGCGCGGAAACGCGGCCTTGCCGATGGATTCCACATAGGTCGTGGCCTGTGCCAGGTCCATCGGTGGCACGGGCTTGCCGGCGTACTTGCCGATCCGCGCCAGCGCTTCGCGCGGCACCTTGGGGCCGGCATCGTTCAGAACTGCCGCGGCGATCAGCCCGGGCGCACGCGAGGCCAGGGTGATGGTGACCAGCACCCCCAGCGAGGTGCCGACGAATACCGCCTTGTCGATGTTCTGCGACCGCAGCAGCGCCACCACGTCGTCGGCATAGGTGCGCGGGTTGTAGCTGGACGGGTCCGATGCGCGTTCCGAACCTGCGCGTCCTCGCAGGTCAACCGCGATCACCCGCCAACCCGCAGCAGCCAGCGATGCGGCCAGCGCATCGAAGTCGGCGCCATTGCGGGTCAGGCCGGGGATGCAGACCACGGTGCCGCGCGCCGGCTGTGCGCCTGCAGGAGCATGGTCACGCGCATGCAGGCGCAGGCCATCGTCACTTTTCCAGTACAGATCATCGTAAGACGGTGTCATGCAGAAGCTTCCTAGAAATCGTAACGGACGCTGAGGCTATATTGGCGCGGCGGCCCATAGAAACCAATCAGCGTGCCGACCGCCGGAATGTTGTAACCGGTGGTGCGGTACTCCTTGTCGGCCAGGTTGGTGCCCTGCAGCGAGAAGGACCAGGCGTCGTCAAGCTTCCAGATCACGCCGGCATTGACCAGCCCGTAGCCGTCCTGGCGGATCACCGGGCTCAGATCGGTGGTCGGCCATACTTCGCTCTGATAGCTGTAGCTCACTCGTGCGGACAGGTTGCTGCCATTGGCCAGGTCGGTGCGGTACTCCACGTTCAACGCGCCCGAGAAGTCCGGTGCGTTGGTGAACTTCATCTGCTTGGCCACGTTGACGCCGCGGTCCACGTACTCGTCATACTTGGCATCCAGCCAAGCCAGGTTGCCGGAGATCAGCCAGTGCTGGCTGGGCAGGTACTGGTACTCGATTTCCAGGCCATTGATGGTGCCGGCGCCGGCATTGGTGAAATCGCCGAAGAAGGCATCGTCGACACCGTCGCCGTTTGTATCGATGCCGGTGAACACCGACAGCTGGATGTCCTTGTACTTGTTGTGGAACGCCGACAGGTTCAGGAACAGGCGCTGATCGAGGAAGGCCATCTTGCTGCCGATCTCGAAGCTGTCCACCGTCTCGTCATCGAACGGCTCGGCCGAGCGTGGCACCGCAACGGCATTGGCGCGGATGTTGTAGCCACCCGACTTGAAGCCACGCGTGGCCAGGCCGTAGACCATGATGTCCGGGGTGATCTGGTAATCCAGCGACACCTTGGGCGAGACGTTCTTGAAATTGGTCTTCTTGTCGAAATCGGCGGCGACCGCGATCGGACGGGTGAACGTCGCATCCGAGTAGAAGCGGTTGAGCACGATCGCGCGCTTGTCCTCGTCGGTGTAGCGGGCGCCGACGTCCAGCTTCAGCTTGCTGGTCAGGTCGAACGTCCAGTCGGCGTACAGCGCGATGCTGTCGGTCAGCACCTTGCCGCGGGTGTCGCCGAACTGCAGGTTGAAGAAGTTGTTGCGGATCTGTCCGCCGGCCTCGCCACTGAACTGGTACAAGCCCACCACGCCCCGCACGCGGCCGCCGGCATCGTAGTTCAGCTGCACCTCGTTGCTGACCTGGTCATCATGATAAGTGCCACCCACATCGGCCAGCTTGACCGGCGTACTGTCGAAGTCGATGTTCGCGTCGCTGTCCGACTCGCGCTTGGCCACCACGTACTTCAGCGCAACGTCTTCGCTGGGCCGCCAGTTCACCGTGGCCGAGGCGCCCTTGGTCTCCACACTGTTGAGGTTGCGCATGCCCGAGCGGATGTCGTAGCGGTCATCCATCGGCGGGTAGGCGCGCACGAACGGGTTGGGTGCCAGCATCTTCGAGCCACGCATGCCGGACTGGTCATCGATCCAGTCCAGGGCGAACTGCACGTCGAAGTCGTCGCCCGCATACGCACCCAGGTTGAAGCGTGCAGCATTGATCTGCTTGTCACTGACCGGCTGGTTGGTGAAGGTGTTCTCGCCGAAGCCGTCACGATTCATGCTGGCGACCGCCACGCGCGCGCGCAGGCCGCTGTCGGCCCCGCCGATCGGGCCGCCGATCGCCGCCTTGGCGTCCAATTGGCTGTAGTTGCCCACGGTGATCTGGGCGAAGCCTTCGGTCTGGGGGGGCAGGCCGCGCGAGATGTACTTGATGGCCCCGCCGATGGTGTTCTTGCCGTACAGCGTGCCCTGCGGACCGCGCAGCACCTCGATGCGCGAGACGTCGAACACGTCCAGCAGCGCACCCTGCGGACGGGCGATGTAGACGTCGTCCAGGTAGATGCCCACGCCCGGGTCAGCGCCCCAGGTGGGGTCGGACTGGCCGACGCCGCGGATGTAGGCGGTGACCGTGCTGCTGGCGCCGCGCGCCGCGTAGATGGTGAGGTTGGGGACCTGTCCATCAAGGTCGCTGATGTCCTGGACGTTCATCTTGTCCAGGGCTTCGGACGTAAAGGCGGTGACGGCAACCGGAACCTCCTGCAGGGTTTCCTCGCGCTTGCGTGCGGTCACCGTGATGCTGTCCAGGTTGGTGGCCGAAGCGGTGCGGGCGGCTGCCGGCGCGCCCTGCGGTGCGTCCTGCGCCAGGACCGGCCCGGTGGCCAACAGCGTGCCGATCATCAGGCTCAAGCAATTCCGTTTCATTCGGTCCTCCCCCAAGGCATGTACGCGGCGAATGGCCCATTGCCACCCATGGACGCTAGGCTAGCGGCGCGGTTGCGCACCGGCGAGTGGACCTAGGTCCAGTCGGCAGCGGTCACCAGATCCGGATACTGGGCGCGTCCCCATCCGGAAGCGCCGTATGTCGTTACTGATCGTACTTGCAGCGCTGGCCTTCCTCATCCTGGTGGCCTACCGCGGTTACAGCGTGATCCTGTTCGCGCCCATCGCCGCGCTTGGCGCAGTGCTGCTCACCGATCCCTCGCTGGTGGCACCGATGTTCACCGGCTTGTTCATGGACAAAATGGTCGGCTTCCTCAAGCTCTATTTTCCGGTGTTCCTGCTGGGCGCGGTGTTCGGCAAGCTGATCGAACTGTCCGGCTTCTCCCGCTCGATCGTGGGTGCGGCGATCCGCTTGTTCGGACCGCAGCGGGCGATGCTGTCGATCGTGCTGGTGTCGGGCCTGCTCACCTATGGCGGCGTGTCATTGTTCGTGGTGGTGTTCGCGGTCTATCCGTTCGCGGCCGAGATGTTCCGCCAGAGCAACATCCCCAAGCGCCTGATTCCGGCCACGCTGGGGGTGGGCGGCTTCAGCTTCACCATGGACGCATTGCCGGGCACGCCGCAGATCCAGAACATCATCCCGACCACGTTCTTCGGCACCGATACCTGGGCGGCTCCGGTGCTGGGTACGCTGGGCAGTGTGTTCGTGCTTGCGGTGGGCATGGCCTACCTGGAGTGGCGCCGTCGCGCGGCGGTACGAAGTGGCGAGGGCTACGGAGACCCGGCCACCCTGGTGAACGAGCCGGCACCGTTCGCAGGCACCCATCTGGCGCACGCGGGTATTGCCGTGCTGCCGCTGGTGCTGGTGTTTGTGTCCAACAAGCTGTTCACCCTGGGCATACCGAACTGGTACGGCGCGGAGCACAGCTTCGTGCCGTCTATCATGGGCAGCTCGGCGCCGGTGGTGCAGGGCGTGGCGAAGATCACCGCAATCTGGGCCGTGCTGGGGGCGCTGCTGGTTGGCATCCTGTCGGTGCTGGCGCTGGCCTGGCGCCCGGTAGTCACGCAGTTTGCCGAGGGCACCAAGGCGGCGATCGGTGGTGCAGTGCTGGCCGCCATGAACACCGCCTCGGAATATGGCTTCGGCGCGGTCATCGCCGCGTTGCCCGGCTTCATGGTGGTGGCCAACGCGCTGGGGGCGATCAAGGCCCCCCTGCTGCATGAAGCGGTCACCGTAACCGGTCTTGCCGGCGTCACCGGCTCTGCATCGGGCGGCATGAGCATCGCCCTGGCGGCAATGTCGGAGACCTTCATCGCCAACGCGCAGGCTGCCGGCATCCCGATGGAGGTGCTGCACCGCGTTGCCGCGATGGCATCGGGCGGCATGGACAGCCTGCCGCACAACGGTGCGGTCATCACCCTGCTGATGGTCACCGGGCTGACCCATCGCCAGGCCTACAAGGACATTTTCGCAGTGACCATCATCAAGACCCTCGCGGTGTTCGTGGTGATCGGCATCTACTACGCCACCGGCTGGGTTTGACAGCGGCGTCGCAGCACCCTCTGGAAGGTCGGTCCACGAGGATTTCCGGTACCACTTCATCCACGACTCACGCATGAGGATCTGGTCATGAAATCTGGAATCGATTCAATCAAGGCGCTGATGCTGCTGCTGTGCACCTGGCTGGCCACCACGGGTACCGCCTCCGCGGCAGACCCATCCGGACATTGGGATGTTGGCCTGTACGGCAATCTGTTCGGCGCCCGCGAGTACCAGGTGTGGGTGCCGGCCGGCTACGATGAAACGCGGCCACTGCCCCTGCTGCTGGTACTGCACGGCTGCGTGACCGGGCCGAACCTGATGGGCGAGGCCTCCGGCTTCAACGAGGTCGCCGACACCGAAGGCTTCATCGTGGTCTACCCGCGGCAGAACGTAACCTCCAACCCCGCACGCTGCTGGAACTGGCAGCTGCCGATCAACCAGGCGCGCGACAGTGGCGAAGCCTCCATCCTGGCCGGCATCGTGGACAAGGTGAAAGCGGGCTACAGCATCGATCCGCACCGGGTGTACGTCACCGGCATTTCCGCCGGCGGGGCGATGACTTCGATCATGCTTGCCTGTTATTCGGATGTGTTCGCGGCGGGCGCGATCCATTCCGGCGGCATGTACAAGGGCGCGACCACGATTTCCGGCAGTGCCTATGCGCTGTTGGCCGGCAGCATCTACTCACCGGACAGCAACGGGCGGCTGGCGTGGCAGTGCTCGGGCTCGCCGTCGCCGCGGCCGATCCCGGTGCTGGTCTTCCATGGCACCGCCGACGCCACGGTGAACCCGATCAACGGGCAGCAGGCCGTGCGCCAGTTCCTGCAGACCAATGACCTGGCCGACGATGGCCTGGACAACGACTCGGTGAAGTACGTGCCGACCAGCACCTTCCACGGCCAGGTGCCGGGTGGGCGTGCCTACACGGTTGACTCTTACACCTATGGCGGCAGGACGCTGGTCCAGCATTACGTGGTGCAGGGGATGGGGCATGCCTGGAGCGGCAGCCAGTCCGGGTTGCCGTTCACCGACCCCAAGGGCCCGGATGCCACGTTGATTACCTGGCTGTTCCTGAAGGATCAGCAGCGCTGAGTTTCGGGCGCAGGAGTAGGGGAGGCGGCGCCAGTGTGGGAGCGGTGGGCTCCCGCACTGGCGCGCGGCCTTGGCCTCATCCATCCAAACGTGTCCGCCCGCATGCGCACTCGTGCTCAGCCGCGGGCCAGAAGCTCGTCGCGGATGATCTGTGCACCTGCGCTGAGCGCGCGCAGCTTGCCTCGTGCCACGTCACGCGACAGCGGTGCCATGCCGCAGTTGGTGCTGGGGTAGAGCTTGTCAGCATCCACGAACTGCAGGGCCTTGCGCAGCGTTTTGGCCACCTCCTCCGGCGTTTCGACCGTGCTGGAAGCCACATCGATGGCACCGACCATCACCTTCTTGCCGCGCACCAACTCGATCAGGTCAATCGGCACGTGCGAGTTGTGGCACTCCAGCGAGATGATGTCGATGCTGGACGTCTGCAGCTTCGGGAACGATTCTTCATACTGGCGCCATTCCGAACCCAGCGTCTGTTTCCAGTCGGTGTTGGCCTTGATGCCATAGCCGTAGCAGATATGCACTGCGGTTTCGCACTTGAGCCCTTCGACCGCGCGCTCCAGTGCAGCGACACCCCAATCGTTCACTTCATCGAAGAACACATTGAAGGCCGGTTCGTCGAACTGGATGATGTCGACGCCGGCCGCCTCCAGTTCCCTGGCTTCCTGGTTGAGGATCCCGGCGAACTCCCAGGCCAGCTTTTCGCGGCTCTTGTAGTGCGCGTCATACAGGGTGTCGATCATGGTCATCGGGCCCGGCAGCGCCCATTTGATCGGCTGCGTAGTCTGCCTGCGCAGGAACTTCGCATCTTCCACAAACACCGGCTTCGGGCGGCTGACAGCGCTCACCACGGTGGGCACACTGGCGTCGTAGCGGTCGCGGATGCGGACGGTTTCACGCTTCTGGAAATCGACGCCACTGAGGTGTTCGATGAAGGTGGTGACGAAATGCTGCCGTGTCTGTTCGCCGTCACTGACGATGTCGATGCCGGCGTGCTGCTGTTCCTGCAGGGACAGGCGCAGGGCATCCTGCTTGCCTTCAATCAGGCCGTCATCCTGCAGCTTCCAGGGCGACCAGAGCTTTTCGGGCTCGGCCAGCCAGGAGGGCTTGGGCAGGCTGCCTGCGGTGGAGGTGGGGAGCAGTTTCTTCGTCGACATTGCGTCTTGTGTCCTGAGGGGCGAATGGAAAAGCGGTGGATCAGCGGGCGGCCCACTGCTCAAGCACGGCGCGGTACGGCTTGATGAAATGTTCTTCGGTGAACCGGCCTTGCTTGACCGCCAGCTGGCTGCGTTCTTCGCGGTCGTAGACGATGCGGGTGGACGAATAGTCCTGGTGCTTCAGGCTGGGCTGGTAGACCTTGCCCGCTACGGAATTGGCGTTGTAGATCTCGGGGCGGTAGATCTTCTGGAAGGCCTCCATCGTGCTGATGGTGCCGATCAGTTCCAGGTTCGAGTAGTCGCCCAGCAGGTCACCCTGGAAGTAGAACGCCAGTGGCGCGACGCTGCCTGGCGGCATGAAGTAGCGCACCCGCAGGCCCATCTTGTCGAAGTACTGGTCGGTAGGGGAGAACTCGTCCTGTCGGTACTCCACGCCCAGGATGGGGTGGTGGTTCTCGGTGCGGTGGTAGGTCTTGCTGCTGGAAACGCTGATGCAGATCACCGGCCCCTTGCTGAAATTGGCGTGGTAGGCGTCCGATTCCAGGAAGTGCTTGAACAGCTTGCCGTGCAGGTCGCCGAAGCCTTCGGGAATGCCGAAGGTGGCCTTGCCTTCGTTGCTGGCGGGCAGCACGACGCTGAAATCGTAGTCGCGGACGTAGGACGAGAAATTGTTGCCGACGATGCCTTCCGTACGCACGCCGGTACGCGTGTCTACGATGGTCGGCCTTAGCACCTCGATCAGCGGGAACGGATCGCTGCCCTCATCGCCATCGATGTGCATCTCCACCGAGATGATGTCCAGCTCGACCGCGTAGCGATCCGCGCTGGGGTTGTCCCAGTGCGCCAGATCGTTGAAGCGGTTGTTGATCATGCCGAGCGTGTTGCGCAGGTTTTCCTGGCGGGATTCGCCGCGGGCCAGGTTGGCGAAGTTGGTGGTGATTCGCGTGCCGTCAGCGGGCTGGTAGTCCTCGTTGAAAGGAATACGGGTGATGCTGAAGGTGAAGTTCTCGGTCGTCATGGGCGGTGTTCCGGGTTGCGGGGGTGACATCCGAATGCAGGTCGATGGCATTCGGTATTCAGAGGACTGCAGCGGCCTCAGTAGCTGCAGGCACTGCACGATGGGAGAGGGCAAGCAGGGGCATCGCTCGCTGCACCGCCAGCCGCGCCCGCTGCATCAGGGCCTCGTTCTGCACGCAGCCGTCGGCGAAATCCTTGTCGGTTGCGTAGACACCCAAGGGCAGGGTTCGGGCCTGGAAGAAGCTGAAGAGCGGTCGCAGCTGGTGGTCGATCACCAGCGCGTGGCGTTCGCTGCCGCCGGTGGCGGCCAGCAGGATCGGGGTATCGACCAGCGCGTCCTGGTCGATGAAATCGAAAAAGTGCTTGAACAGGCCGGTGTACGAGCCGCGATAGACCGGCGTGGCCACCACCAGTACATCGGCCTGCTCGACAGCGGCCAACTGCCGCTCCACGGTTTCGGGCAACTGCGAGCGCCGGAGCGCACCGGCCAGTTGCGGCGCCAGTTCACCCAGTTCAATCAGGTACTGATCGCAGGGGACGCCTTCGCCGATCAGGTCCAGCAGGTGCTCGGCCAGGGTCGCTGCCCTTGAAGGGCGCTGCAGCCCGCCGGAAACGGCGACGATACGGAGGGGGCGGGTCATCTCTTCGCTTCAGCAGGGGAGGGGCTGCTTCGGGGTGATCTGCAGGGGCGCAGTCCTGCTGGCCGGCGGGGTAACCGGGCTGGCAGGTATCCCGAAGGCGTGAGCCGATGCTAGCCAGCCCGTCCCATGACGTAAAATGGTATTACTTCACCAATCCATGAGTGAGATTCATCGTCATGTTGGAGCGGATCCATCTCAGCATCGTGCAGCAGGTCGAACAGCAGGGGTCGCTCACGGCCGCCGCCGGTGTGCTGAACCTGACCCAGTCAGCCCTGAGCCACAGCATGAAGAAGCTGGAGCAGCAGTTGGGTACCAACGTCTGGCTGCGCGAAGGCCGCAGCCTGCGCCTGACCCAGGCGGGCCAGTACCTGCTGGCGGTGGCCAACCGGGTGCTGCCGCAGCTGGACCTGGCCGAGGAACGGCTGGGCCAGTTCGCGCAGGGCGAGCGTGGCGCGCTGCGCATCGGCATGGAATGCCACCCCTGCTACCAGTGGCTGCTGAAGATCGTCTCGCCCTATCTGGCCAGCTGGCCCGACGTCGATGTGGACGTCAAACAGAAGTTCCAGTTCGGCGGCATCGGCGCCCTGTTCGGCTATGAGATCGACCTGCTGGTCACGCCCGACCCGTTGCTGAAGCCGGGCCTGAAGTTCGTCCCCGTCTTCGATTACGAGCAGGTGCTGGTGGTGGCTAAGGGCCACGCGCTGGCGTCGGTCGAGTACGTCAAACCCCGCCAGCTCAGCCAGGAAATACTCATCAGCTATCCGGTGCCGTTCGAGCGGCTGGATATCTACAACCAGTTCCTGCTGCCTGCCGGGGTCACGCCCCGGCGCCACAAGGCCATCGAAACCACCGACATCATGATGCAGATGGTGGCCAGCGGTCGCGGCGTGGCCGCCATGCCGCGCTGGCTGGTGGAGGAGTACGCCGCCCGCATGGACGTGGTGCCGGTGCGTCTGGGTGCGAAAGGCATTCCCAAGCAGATCTACCTGGGCGCGCGTGAGGCCGATACCGGTATCGATTACCTGCAGGCGTTTGTCGAACTGGCACGGAACAGCTCCACAAGCGCCGGCAACCTGCGTGGAGCCGGCTGATGTCAGCAGGCGTTGGCCGCATGGAGCCACTGGCGCAGACCTTCGTCAACGCCTTTTCATTGGAAGTCAGTGCCAAGGCCATGCCTGCGTTGCGCGCCGAAGCCGCCCGCATTGCACGGGGGACGACGATTTCCATTCCCTACCTGCCGAGCGAGGACGATGCTGCGCGAATGGCCGCGGCACGCAGGGTGCGCGAACTGGGGTTCGAGCCGATGCCGCACCTTTCCGCACGCCGCATCGGCTCGCGGGCGGCGCTTGAGCACTTCATCGAGCGTGCCGTCATCGACGCCGGCATTGAGCGCTGTTTCGTGATCGCAGGCGATCTTGCTACGCCTGCCGGGCCGTTCGCCGACAGCACATCGATCATCGAGAGCGGCATTCTCGAGCGCGCCGGCATCAAGGTCGTGGGGGTGGGCGGGCATCCGCAAGGCCATCCGGTGATGACCAGCGCCGAGAGGTGGCGCGTGCTTGAAAACAAGTGCCAGCGTATCGAAGAGCGAGGCATGGCACCGCTGGTCATCACCCAGTTCGCATTCGACGCCGATATCGTTCTGGCCTGGTTGAATGAACTGCGCGCCCGTGGCATCACCCATCCGGTGCTGGTGGGCGTTCCCGGGCCAGCCAGCATCGCGCGGCTTGTACGCTATGCGGCCATGTGCGGCGTCGCTGCAAGCACCTCGATGCTGTCCCGCTACGGCATCTCCATCGGCCGCCTGCTGGGAAGGGCCGGGCCGGATGTGTTCGTGGACCGCCTGGCAGAGGGCTTGACCGAAGCCCATGGGCAGGTCAGCCCGCATCTGTTTCCCTTCGGCGGTATCGCACCAACCATGGAGTGGGTGGAGCACTACCGGAAGCGTGCAGGCGATGCGCGCACGACCTGCTTACCTGGCGCCGATGAACTGCCGTAACACGCATGGGCCTGTCATGGCCGATCACTGCACTCCTCACCCAGCCATTGGCAGAACGCCTGCACATCGGGGCGGTCCTGAGCCATCTCGCGACGGATCAACCAGAATGCGTAACGGTTCTCCAGCTCCAGGCTGAAGGGTTTCACCAGCCTGCCTTGGCGGAGATCATCTTCCACCAGCGGCGCCACGCCAAGCGCCACGCCATGGCCGGCCACCGCCGCTTCCTGCGCAAGATAGATGCTGGGAAAGACCGGCCCGGCGCTTGCGTTGACGTTGGTGGCGCCGGCGGTCTCCAGCCAGTGCAACCATGCCGGCACGCCGGGGCGGTCCGTGGCACTTTCATCGTGCAACAAGGTGCAGTGGCGCAGATCATCAGGCTGCTGCAGCGGGCCAGCAGTGCCGGCCAGCAGCGTGGGCGAGCACACAGGGAATACCGGCGCCTTCAACAGCAACGCTGCGCGCACGCCGGTGTAGTTGCCTGCACCGTAGCGGATGCCGATATCGAATCCTCCGCGCAGAAAGTCGGCATGTTCATTGCCGGTGTCGATGCGCACCCGGACATCGGGGTGCGCATGGTGAAAGCGGTGCAGCCTTGGGGCCAGCCATTTGGCGGCGAACGACTCCATGGTTGTCACCCGCAGCTCGTGTGGTGCGCGCGTCCTGGCGCGCTCCAACGCCAGGTCCAGCTGCCCAAGTAGATCGCCGACCGTTGTTGCCAGCGCCGCGCCCTCTGATGTGAGCGCCACGGCGCGGTGATTGCGCTGGAACAGGCTTACGCCCAGATAGGCCTCGAGGTGTTTGACCTGATGGCTGACCGCAGCCGGGGTGACGAACAGTTCGCGCGCCGCCTGATTGAAGCTGAGGTGGCGGGCAGCCGCTTCGAACGTGCGCAGCGCATTCAGTGGGGCAGTGGGGCGGGCTTTCACGGGCACCATCCAACGCAGGGGCCCTGTCATCGTAGCGCATGAATTTTTCTAACGCGAAGCGTAGAACTACTCGTTTGCCGGGTGCCGGATGAGCTGGTGATGATGCCGATCCCCCACCCGGAAAACCCGCCGTGCGTATTCAGGAGCTTGCCCCAGATGTGCTGATGTTCGTCGGTGACCAGGTTGAATCGGTCGCTACCGCCTTCGTCAACGGAGACCAGGTGCTGCTGGTGGACGCGTTGGGCAGCGAGGAGGATGCCGCCTGGCTGCGGGACGTGCTGCACAGGCAGATGGGCAGAAAGGTGCGACTGGTTGCCGCCACCCATTTCATGAGCGACCACATCTGTGGCATGACGCTCTTTCCAGAGGCACTGACCCTGGCGCACCGCCATCACCGGCATGCCTTTCTTTCGCAGAACCAACCGGTGGCATCACGCTACCGCGATCCCGATATCGTGTTCGACAATCTCGCCATGCGCTGGGGGCGCCACCAGCTGCGCTTCCTGTACAACCCTGGCAAAACGATGGACCACATGAGCGTAGATGTGCCGAGCGCCGATCTGGTCTGCGTGGGCGACAACATCGTCGGCAACATCGTCTATCTCTCCCGGTCGGACCCGGCGCTGCAGCGCGCCGCCATCGGCCGTATCCAGCAGTTCGGGCGCAGCAGGGTGGTCGGCGGGCATATCGGGGTCTTCGATGCGGCGGTGCTGGGCAATGCACTCCACTATCTGCAGCGGATGCAGGAGATCGTCGTGGACATCTGGCTGCGAGCCGCACCGACGGAAGCCACGGTGCTGATAGCAGCCATCAGACTGGAGGATTGCATCGCGTCGGGGGTAGCGCCGACGGCATTCGAACGAGAATGGCATGGACACAATCTCACGGCGATCGTCGCGCAGTCGATCTTCTCCCTGGATGCTGCGCTGGCAGCAAGGGAGCAGGCCGCATGAAACACGATTCCGTCAACGCGCCGGCGCTGGGTAGTCGCAGACGCTTCCTTGCCAGTTGCGCCGGTGTGGCCGCTGCTGCGCTGGTCCCTGCCGGCGCCGCAGCGCCACCGGCGGCGATGCGCAGCCTGCGCGCCCAGCGATTGGCGTGGGCCGGGGTGCGGCTGCAATTGCCGGAGAGCACGCTGCTGATTGATCCGCTGGTGAATCCCGCAACGTGGGGCAAGGCGTTGCCGGACCGGCTGGTGCCGGTGAACGATGTGCTGGGCGAAAGCCACGTGCTGGTCACCCACACCCACTCCGATCACTTCGATGCAGATGCGGTTGCGGCGGCGCTCAGCAAAGGGGGAACACTCGCATATCCAGCCGGCCTGCAGCCCATGCCGCTACCGGCAGCCGCACGTGCACGGCCGAGCGCGCTATGGGAGCCCCAACTGCTGGGCGACTTCACTGCAACGCCGGTACCGGCATCGGACGGCTACGGCGATACGCAGGTGTCCTGGGTGGTAACAGCAGGCGGCCGACGCATCTTCCATGGCGGCGACACCCAATGGCACGGCCATTGGTGGCGTATCGGGCGCCAGTTCGGACCGTTCGATGCGGCCTTCCTCCCCATCAATGGCGCCACGTTCGGCTGGCGCAAGCCAGTAAGTGACCAGCCTGGCGTACTGACGCCGGAGCAGGCGGTGGCAGCGGCGGCAATTCTCGGCGCACGCACGCTGGTGCCCATTCACTATGGCATCAGCGGAATGGACAACTATGCGGAAGTGGACGACCCGCTTGGACGACTTCGCAAGGCAGCCGGTGACCGTGCCGTGGCCGTGCAGTTCGTCGAGCCGGGCGCGTGGCTGACATGGCCGGCGTAGTCCCGTTTCCGCGCGTGCATCATTCCTGGCCCTGGAAGAACCCATGAATCGAACACACTGCATTGCAACCGCCATCGCATTTTCTTCTTTTTCCATGGCCGCCCTGGCAGCGGAAACAAACAGCCCCAAACGCCCTTCGGTCGAGCAGCTGCAGAAGGTGATCGTCAGCACCTCGCCGCAGACCCGTGTGGATGCTCCGGACAAAGAACGCATCACGGCGCGGCGGATCGATATCGTCGACGAGAACGGGGTGATCCGGATGACGCTCTCGGGGCAGACGCCACCGCCCATCATCGATGGCATCCAGTACAAGCGAGCCTTCAATGTGGCGGGCATGGTGCTGTACGACCACAAGGGCAGCGAGCGCGGTGGCTTCGGAACCGCAGACGTGGAGGGCGGCATGGCCGTACTGGCGCTTGACCACCCGGCCATGGATGCAATTGGCTGGCGTGTGTCGCCCGACGGCGACGTGCGGTTCTCGATCAACCAGGCGCCGCCGCTGATTCGCGAGCCGCGGCTGGGCAATCGCCTGATTCCGGGTGTGCAGACGCCAACTCGCATCGAGATGGCCGTGGCTGCCGATGGCACCCCTGCCATCGCGCTGAACGATCAACAGGACCGCGCCAGGCTGCGCCTGACCGTAACGCCGGAAGGCTACGGGGCCATCGAGTTCCTGGACGCGCAGGGCAGGGTGATCCATACCCTGGCGCCCGAAGCCCATCGGCAGTGATGGCAGGTTGTCACTGACGCAGCAATCGCACAACTACCATGGAGCCGGCATGGACACTGAAATACGGCAGCTCGAAGAAGCGCTGCGCATCGCGATGCTCACCAGCGATGTGGCCGCGCTGGATGGCCTGATTGCAGACGCCCTGATCTTTGTGGGGCCTTCGGGCGAAGTGTTTGGCAAGCAGGATGACCTGGCCCTGCATCGTTCAGGGCGCCAGAAGCTGAGCATGGCCGAATGGCAATCGGTGGAGATTGCCCTGCATGATCAAACCGCTGTTGCACTCACCACTGCGGACCTGGCCGGAACCTTCGATGGCGCAGCCTTCTCTGGCCGCTTCAGGTACTGTCGCTTCTGGGGGAAGACGGCCGGTGTCTGGCAAGTGCTGGGCGGCTCGGTTGTCGCTCTGCCCGCAGCAATGGAGACAATCGCCTAGACAGCCGGCGTTGACTCATGGCCCGGGGTGGACGTTGTTCTCCGCATCCTCCATTCCCGAGCTCACCCGGCGGCCGATGTCCTTCAGCCTTGCCAGCTGGTCGACCATCGACGGTGCATCGTCCAGGCTGCCGACAAAGGTCCACAGGTAGGTCATCACCGCATAGACGTGCCCAGGGGTCACGCCATCGGTCGTGGCGAGGCGGCCGATGGTCAAGGCAAACAGCACCGCAGCGGCCGCGCCGACCACCACGAAGGCACCAGCCTCGCGATCGGACAGCAGGATGCGCAGTCGCGACAGGGTGCGGTAGTGGCGGCGCAGCACGGACGGGCCAACCCGGTCGACCAGCCGGATTTCATGCTCCAGCCGGTTGTTCAGGCGGCCGTGCAACTGCTCGTTGCGGCGAGCGAACGAGGGCAGCAACACCAGCGCACCGAGCAGGGCGATGAGGCTGGCGGCCCCCACCAGGGGTTCGATTGCCAGCAGCATCGCCGCCGCGCCGAACATGGAAACGAGCGCAGTGGCGATGATCGGCACGTGCTTCTCGAAGAAGTCGACGAACTCGCGGGCCAGTACCACCCGCGCCGCCGAGGTGGAGGTGGCCTGCCCCAGGCGCCGCTGCGCCTGCACCACGTTTACCGCCAGATCGGCGTAGATGCGGGTGAAGGTGCGTGTATCGACCGCACGGCGGGCGGCGCCTACCAGCCAGAACAGCAGCACCACGCCGGCGTAGGAAATGGCATGGCCGACGTTGCCACGGATGATCGCATCCACCGCGAAGCCGGCGAACAGCGGATAGGCCAGCAGCAGCGCATTCTCCAGCGCCACCAGCGAAAAGGTGCCGGTGAGCTGCCAGGGGTAGGTGCGCAGGATGGCTTTCAGGGTGGCGGCCGCATTCTGCTGGCCGATGCTGCCGGCTGCGACGGCCGGATCGTGTGGGGGCTTCATGGGGACCTGGGCAGATCGAGGATGGGGCAGGGGATGGATGGAGGGCCCCCGGCTCTGCCCAGTATCGGCAGCGCCTTGGAGTGGAGATGGAGGAACGATGGAGATCGCGTGGAGGAACCGACGGCGTTCAGCGACGGGCGTGCACCGGCCAGCGGATCTCGAACGCACTGCCGCCACGCCCGCTCGGCCGGCACTGTGCCGTTCCGTGATGGGCGACAGCGATCGCACGCACCACCGCAAGGCCGAGCCCGGAACCGCCGCCCTGGCGGGAACGTGAGACGTCGGTGCGCTGGAAGGCTTCGAAAATGTTGTCGCGCAGCTCATCCGGCACGCCAGGCCCGCCGTCGTCCACGGTCACCGTGCAGTGCCCTTCGGCCAGCTTCACATACACCCGCAGCGGGCAAGGCGTAGCGTGGCGGCGTGCATTCTCCAGCAAGGCCAGTACCGCCTGGCGGATGCGTGCGGGGTCGCAGTCCACCAGCGCCGGCCGCGCGTCCAGCGTCACCGAGAAACTGCTCTCGGCCAGGGCATCGGACATCGCTTCCACTACCGCGCCCACCTGAACGCTGACGTCGCTGCGCTGCAGGCGCAGGTCCAGATGACCACTTTCGGCCAGGCTCACCACCCGCAGGTCTTCGATGATGCGCGTCAGGCCTTCCAGCTGGGTCAGCATACTGGTGAACTGCTCCGGCCGTGGCTCGAACACACCGTCGGCGATGCCCTGCAGGCGGCCGCGCAGAATGGTCATCGGCGTGCGCAGTTCGTGCGCGATCGCGGCGTTCCAGAACACCCGGTTCTGCGACATCCGGCTCAGCCGCTCGGCCATGGAATTGAAGTCGCTGACTAGCGTGGCCGCTTCAGTCATCGAGGTGTGGTCGCCGCGTGCACGCGCATCCAGATCACCGCTGGCCACGCGGCGAAGGCTTTCGGCCACCGAGTTCAAGGGCGTGATGATGCGCCAGGTCAGGCGCGAAGCGATCAGCGAAGCCAATACGATGACCAGCGTGGCAGTGAGGCCGATCCACAGCCATTCCAGCCCCGACGGCAGCATCGTCTGAGGCGTGTCGTACCAGCGCGGATAGAAGACTTCCATCAGGTAATAGAACAGATAGAAGCCGGCGATCGACAGGACCGTCGAACACAGTGATGCCACCACGATCGAAAGCGTGATCTGGCGGCCGATGCTCTTGCCTTTGGTGGTCATCAGTCAGCCCAGCAAGCGGTAGCCAACGCCGCGGATGGTCGCCGGAACGCCGTGTACGCCCACATCCTCCAGCTTGCGGCGCAGCTTGCTCACGTGGCTGTCTACGGTGCGTTCCTGGGCATCGCCTTCGGGCAGGCAGGCGTGCAGAAGATCGGCGCGCACATGTACCTGGCGCGGTGCGCGGGCCATGTGCACCAGCAGGCGGAATTCAGTGAGGGTGACAGTCAACGCACGTCCTTGGCCTTCGACATGGACCGTCACATCGTGGCTGCGCAGATCGATCTCGAACGGCCCTTGGCGGATCACGCCGTTGGGCACATCGGCGCCAGAGGGCGCGCTACGGCGCAGCACCGCCTGGATGCGCGCGACGATCTCGGCCGGGTTGAACGGCTTGGCTACATAGTCGTCGGCGCCCACGCGCAGGCCGGTCAGCTTGTCCAGGTCCTGGTCGAGTGCCGTAAGCATGATGACAGGCGTATTGCCGCGCCGACGCAGTTCGCTCAGCACCTGCCAGCCATCCTTCTTCGGCATCTGCACATCCAGCAGTACCAGGTCGGGCCGCAGCTGGTGGTGGCTCGCCAGTGCGGCCTCGCCATCGCTCGCCCTGACACTGCGCATTCCGGACCGCGCAAGGTAGGCGCCAAGGATATCGGCGATTTCGCCTTCATCTTCGGCAATGAGGATCAACGGCATCTGATGGGTGCGGATATCTCGCTTCATTGCAGGCAGGGGGCGGACGACCCCAGCGAGGCTAGCGCCGCTTGATGGAGACCCGGTCGAGATTGTGTCGAGATTGTGTGGACCCGCGCCGGTGGGTTCAGCGGCGGGTGGTCCACCTGAACGCAGGCCCCGGCTCCATGCGATCTCCACACTGGCTCCAGGAAACGTCCAACTACGGCTCCCAGACTGAGGCCTCGGCGGTCGCGATGGGTGACCGCAAGCAGCCGGGCATCTCGATGAACACCCGCAAGACTCTGATCATTGCCACTGCCGTGGCCGCCGTTGCGGGCAGCGCCGTGTGGTGGGCGTTCGCCGATGGCGATGAGGGCGCCCTGATCACCGCGCCGGCAAGGGTGGCCGATCTCGAGAAGACCGTCCAGGCGGTGGGTCGAGTCAATCCGAAGGAACTGGTGGCGGTCGGCGCGCAGGTATCCGGGCAGGTCAAACGCCTGCACGTGGTGCTGGGCCAGCGCGTGCACGCCGGCGACCTGATCGCCGAGGTCGATTCGCAGCCGCAGCGTATCGCCCTGCGCAGTGCCGAGGCGTCCACCAATGCGCTGCGGGCGCAGCATGCCGCAAGCCTGGCCCGCTATGCGCAGGCCAGCCGCATGCATGATCGGCAGTCGCAGCTGGTGGTATCGCAGCTGGTCTCGCAGGAGGGCTTCGAGGCCGCCCGGGTTGCACGCGATGCGGCACGCTCGGAGGTGGCTGCATTACAGGCGCAGATCGATCAAGCAGTGACCCAGGTGGAAACGGCCCGGATCAACCTGGGCTATACCCGCATTCTCTCGCCGACCGACGGCTACATCGTCGCCATCGTCACCAAGCCCGGGCAGACACTGAACTCCATGCAGACCACGCCGACCATCGTGATGCTGGCACAGATGGACACGATGACCGTACGTGCCGAGATCGCCGAGGCCGACGTGGAACTGATCGCACCTGGCCAGCCGCTGTGGTTCTCGACGCTGGGGCCGAGCGGACGCCGTTACGAATCCCACCTGCAGCAGTTGGAGCCCGCGCCATCCTCGATTGCCGACGTGGCCTCCGGCAACCCCGGCAGCTCAGCGCAGACACCGAAGGCGGTGTACTACGCAGGCCTGTTCGACGTGGCCAACCCCGGTCTGAAGCTGAAGCCATCGATGACGGTGAAGGTAACCCTGCAGCTGGCGCGGGTGGCCAACGCGCTGCAGGTACCGTTGACGGCGCTGGACGAACAGGATGAGAGGAACAGCACTGAAAGCACCGTGCGCGTAATGGATGGCAAGGGGCGCATCCAGCAGCGCGTGGTGACCACGGGCCTGCGCACTGCTACCGCCGTGCAGATACTGTCCGGGCTGCGGGCCGGCGAGAGCGTTGTGATCGGGCAGGCACCCAGTGGCGGCGAACCGCAGGCCACCAGCCTGCTGGGGATGTGAGCGTGACCCACGCGCTGCTTGAACTGCACGGCGTATCGCGCGCCTACCACACTGCCGCCGGTGAGGTGGTGGTGCTGAAGGATGTATCGCTGCGCATCGATGCCGGCGAATTCATTGCCATCATCGGCCCATCGGGCTCTGGCAAGTCCACCCTGATGAACATACTTGGCTGCCTGGACCGGCCCACCCAAGGCAGCTATCGCGTGGACGGTGCGGCCACCGAGCAGATGCCACCGGACAAGCTGGCATGCCTGCGGCGCGAACACTTTGGATTCATCTTCCAGCGCTACAACCTGATGGAGAACCTGAGCGCCATCGAGAACGTGGCGCTGCCAGCGGTGTACGCGGGCGTGGATGCCCAGGCGCGCACGGCGCGAGCACACACACTGCTGGAAACGTTGGGGCTGGGCGAGCGTGCCGGCAACCGGCCGAGCCAGCTGTCCGGCGGCCAGCAGCAGCGCGTGTCCATCGCCCGTGCGTTGATGAACGGCGGTGCCATCGTGCTGGCCGACGAACCCACCGGTGCCTTGGACAATGCCAGCGGCCAACAGGTGATGGCCGAACTGAAGCGCCTGCATGCGCAGGGCCACACGGTCATCCTGGTGACCCACGATGCATCGGTTGCCGCCCACGCGGCGCGGGCAATCGAGATTGCCGACGGGCGCGTCGTAGCGGACCGCGGGGTGGGCGGTCGGTTGTCCGCGCACTCCGAATCGCCACCCGAACGCTCATCGCGTGCCGAGCGGCGTGCTCAACTGGATGGCGTGCGCGAGGTTGCGCACATGGCGGTGCGCTCGATGCTGGCCCATCGCCTGCGCACGTTGCTGACCATGCTCGGGATCATCATCGGCGTCGCCGCTGTGGTCACCGTAGTGGCATTGGGCAAAGGCGCACAGGCGCAGGTTGAATCACAGATCAACGAGCTCGGTGCCAGCACCCTGGAGATCTTCCCGGGCACTGATTTCGGTGACCCGCGTTCGGCGGAAATCGAAACACTGGTGATCGCCGATGCCGACCATCTGGCCGCACTCAGCTACGTGGACAGCGTCAGCCCGTCCTTGAGCGGCTCGGTGGCCGCGTTGCAGGGCAGCCGGCGTGCCAACACCCAGGTGATGGGCGTTGGTGCGGATCTGCCACGCGTACGCGGCCTGCGCCTGAAGGCCGGGCGCTTCTTCACCGATGCTGAAGTGGACGCACACCGCGCAGTGGGGGTGGTCGACCAGAAGGCTGCCACCGCACTGTTTGCCGGCAGCCCGATCGGCAGCACGGTGCTGCTGGGCGGCATGCCGGTAGAGGTGATCGGCGTGGTCGGCGCCAGCGCCTTTGCCGGCGGTGCAACGCCCACCGTCTATGTGCCGTATACCTCGGCGTCCTCGCGCCTGCTGGGCAACCAGCGGCTGGAGAGCATCACCGTGCGGGTGCGTGACAACGTCTCCACAGGCGCCGCCGAAGCCTCCTTGGCCGCCGAACTGCAGCACCGGCACGGCAGCCGCGACTTCTTCATCTACAACGCCGACCAGATCCGCAAGGCGGTGATGAAGTCCAGCCAGACCATGGCCGCGCTGGTGTCAGCCATCGCCGCCGTCGCCTTGATAGTGGGTGGGGTAGGGGTGATGAACATCATGCTGGTATCGGTGAAGGAACGCGTGCGCGAGATTGGCGTGCGCTTGGCCGTGGGCGCGCGGCAGAGTGACATCCTGCGCCAGTTCCTGATCGAAGCGGTGCTGATCTGTCTCTTCGGCGGCGTACTCGGCGTGCTGTTCGCCTTCAGCGTGGGTGCGTTGTCCAGCCTGTTGTCGCTGGGCGTACCGCTCCTGTTTACCGCCGCGCCCGTATTGGCCGCGCTGGCGTGTTCGTCGGCTATCGGCTTGGGCTTCGGCTACTTCCCCGCACGCAGTGCCGCGCAGCTGGACCCGATCCAGGCCCTGGCTGCGGAGTAGGGGGATTCTGACCATGCCGCGACTACAGGCACAGGCGTCAGTCTCAGCCATCGGCTATCTTGAGAGCCCTTTCCCCACATCTCTTCAAGCGCCTACGCATGCATGCGAATCCGATGACTGTTCGAAACAGGCGATGGCTCGGCAGCGTGGTCGTATCCGCGGCGCTGTTGGCGGCAGGCTGCGCCAGCGAGAAGGCCGCAACGAAGGATCTCGGGGCGGAGATCGACGAAGTTGCCGCGACGCTGATCCAGCGGCCGCTACTTCATTCGACCTCGATCGGCGTCGTGTACCGGGGCGAGGAATTCGTCCGTCATCGCGGCGACATGGAAACCGGCAAGCCTGGCCCTCCAACCGATGCGACCCTCTACGAGATCGGTTCGTTGAGCAAGACCCTGGCCGGCACCCTGATGGCCAATGCCGTTCTGGAACACAAGGTCAGCCTGGACGACGACGTCCGGCAGTACCTGCAGGGGGACTATCCGAACCTGCAGTACAAGGGCGAGCCCATCCGAATCCGCCATCTGCTGTCGCACACCAGCGGCCTGCCGAACATGCTGCCGGAACGCGCGAACACGGTGTTGGAGGACTTCACCGATCATCGTACGCCCAGCGAACTCAACACCCTCTATGCACACTACGGCAAGGCTGACTTCTTCAAGGATCTGCACGCCGTCGAGATTGACCGGGCACCCGGCAAGGACTACGCCTACTCCAGTGCCGGAACGGAACTGACAGCGCATATCCTGGAAACCGTCTACAACAGCGACTACGAGTTGCTGTTACGCGGATTCCTTGGCGATTCCGCGGCGATGACGGGTCTCAGAATCAGACTCAGCGACAGCGAAGCATCCCGGCTTGCGGTCGGCTATCACAGCGACAACCCGATACCGACCACGCCGATGCCACAGTTGCCGTGGGGCGCCTCCGGGAACGTGAAGGCAACTGTCCCGGAAATGGTGAAGTACCTCAGGTTCCAGCTGGCCAACGGGCCGGTGGTAAAGGAGTCGCATCGCCCTCTGGTCACGTTCGATTCGGAGTTCAGCATCGGCTACTTCTGGAACATCGTTTCCGGTGACCGGCTGAAGGGCGTCTACCATGCGCATCATGGTGGCGTACCGCGGTCGCAGTGCTACATCTACATCGTGCCCAAGTACGATCTTGGCATCTTCATCATCACCAACCAGAGCGGCGACCAGACGGCGCGCGCCATGGAGGCTGCGATCGATACGCTGGTCGAAAGAATCGCCGCGCGGGAAGCGCTCGCTGGTAATGATGTTTCCCGATAGAGAGGGTGTTTCCCAGCTGTCCGGTGTGGTGCCGAACAGTGTTGGCACCCCAGGCAGGAGCATTGCGCGTTGATCACCCGTACGTTGAACAGGATTCTACTGCTCGCAGGCTTGGGGCTTGTCGTTGCGCCGAACGCCCCGGCAGCAGAATCGATCCGCAGCACCGTTCCCAGGCAGGATGAAATCGATCAGGCGCTGGGGCTTGTGTCCTGCAAGGCGGATCGCACCTCATTCCGGGCGTTGGCCCATCAATTGCGTGACATCGCAACCCGCGGGAAGCCATCGGGTGGCTGGCAGCCGATCGCCGGCAAGGGTGGGGGTTACAGCAATGCATTGGGCGACATGCCCGGCGTTGTCGCGGAAATGAAGCTTCCAGCACCGGCTCTGGTCTTCGGTCATCCGTCCACGCGGCTGATACTGTCGCGCAGTTCCGTGGTGGCTGTCTTCGATGCAGCCCTTGCTGCAGACCTCACCAAATCGCTTTCCCTCGATGGGCCGGGGACGCAGGGCGAACCCGGAGGAATGCGCGTAGTCCAGTCAGTACCGGAAGCCCAGGGCGATGGCATTGAAGTGATGGCACTGGTTGCCCAGCGCATCGAGGCCGACCCGATGCCGATCGCCGTGGCCGGGTGCCTGTACTTCACCCGGTGAAGTGCGCGACGTTTTCATGGACGGGGGGCCTTGCTCGTTCCCGATCTTCGCTCCGGGGCTGCGAACAGAGGGATTCAAGGGCGCGAACCAATCTCGAAATCCTGCGCACGTACGACCTGTTCGATCCGCAGGAATGCCAGGCTCGCCTTGCGCGGTGAACACTAAACGTCTCGGCGCGTCCCGGTTTCAGACGCGGTTTCCATCCCTTCGTCGGTCACCACGGGAATTGGTCGCGCGTCCATCAGCAGTGTCGATGCGTTTTGCTAGGCTGGATCGATCGACCACAAGGATGAATGCTTTCGATGAATCGCTGGCTCTTTCTGCTGCTTGCCGCGCTCCCGTTCGCTGCCGGGGCCATCGTCATCCGTGATGATGTCGAAGATGGCAGGTACCGCATCCAACGATCTGACTTCCCGGCGCTGGCGGACATGCCGGGAGAGGGGCACGGCGTTCTCATCGCCCCGCGTTGGGTGCTGACCGCAGCGCATGCAGCGCCGATGGAAGGAATGGGAGCAACGATCGCGATCAATGGCAACGCGTATGGCGTTGAACGCGTATTCCTGCATCCCGGCTACCGGAGGATGCCCGAGGCCCTGGGCAAGGAGGCGATGGCAACAGGAAGTCCTTCCCGGATCCATGCCTTCCTGGCGGCCTCGGATGACATCGCGCTGATCAAGCTTGCCGCGCCGGTGACCGATGCCACGCCCGTGGCGCTGTATCGGGGTTCAGCAGAGGTCAGGCAGGTCGCCGTCTTGATAGGGAAGGGCGCCACCGGCAACGGTGCGGTTGGCCAGTTGCCGGATGCGCCGCACCGTACATCCCTGCGGCGGGCCCACAACACGATTGCCGGCGGCAATCAGCGGTATCTCTGGTATCGGTTCGATCCGCCGCCGCAGGGCCTGCCGCTTGAGGGCGTGCTGGGAAGTGGAGACAGCGGTGGTCCGCTTGTGGTCAACGACCACGGCACCTGGCAATTGGTGGGGCTGGGGTCCTGGATCACGGCCGTACCCGAGCATGCCCTTGAAGCGGGTTTCTATGGCCAGATGGTCCACAACGTTCGCGTGTCACGCTACGTCGACTGGATCGAGGCGGTCATGCGGCAGGGGGACGATAGCCTGCCGCCCAGTAAAGCCGGACGCGCCAATGGCTCACTTGGAAATGGACGCCCGTAACAGGTCCGATCGTGGAATCCCGCACAAACTGTTCTGAAGCGGAGCGCGCGCAGATGTGCCGCGCTCACCGCACCGCGCATGTCGCTGAGGTGGCCCGCGGGGTGGGCACCCGCCACACCTGTTCACCTTCCTCGTCATTGCCCACGTAGAACGCGATGCGCCCATCCTCCTCGCGGCGAAGCGTGGGACTGAACGTGATGGTGTCCATTTCGCCGCCCTTGCCGACGAAGCGCATTTCACCGCCGCAGACAAAGTTCGAACCGGCCTGCTCTCCCAGCGCACCACAGTTCAGTGGCGAGGATTCGGCGCGGACCAACGGCTTCACCCGAGGCTGGATGCGCCCCTGGTCGGCCAGCTCGCAGAAGTGGTCGGCGATGGCGTTGCGCATCTCGGCCTGTGAGGGCATCCATGCGGGGCAGCGGGACGCGTCGTCCTGGCAGCTGCTGGCCGGGGCGGTGGAGGCGGGCTGGGTGGACGGTGCTGCGATCGTCCCGGAAAGCGGCAGCAGGGAAGCTGCGATGGCAAGCAACAGGCGAGTGGAGACGGGCACGCGTATCTCTGGTCAGTTGAGCCCGGCATCGTAACGCAGCGCGCTGGCCATCACTCTCCTGGCGTCCCCGGCGGCAGGCTGTCATCACGCTCGTACCAGGATGGAAGCTCCAGCGCGTGGCTTTTGAGCATGGCCTGGATGCACGCGTGCGCCTGGTCCCTTTCTGCGTGCTCGCATTGGTCCAGAATCTCCGCAGCCAGCGTTTCAAACTGCGGCCAGAACTGCGCCGGATGGCGCGAGCGCGCCAACCAGTGCTCCAGCATCTCGGCCAGTGCATCAAGCTGCACCTGTACTTCAGGGCGCACGTTCATCCCGGGGCCGCACCCAGGTCAAGCGCGACGCGGTAGTGATGGCCGTCGTCGCGCAGCAGGACGGTGAGGTCCGGCTGCAGCACGCCATCCACGTGCAGCGTGGGCTGGTCCTGCGCAGTGCGGGTCACCACGAACTCGTAGAAGCTGCGGCCGAAGCGGTAGCTCAGTTCGAATGACGGCCAGTGATCGGGCAGGCACGGTGCCAACGAAAGACGATCGCCCTGCCGACGTATGCCCAGCAGCGATTCGACCAGCAGGCGATACATCCAACCGGCCGAGCCGGTGTACCACGTCCAGCCGCCTCGCCCGACGTGCGGAGGCACGGCGTAGACGTCGGCTGCCAGCACATAGGGCTCGACGCGGTAGGTCTGGATCGCCTCCGGGTCCAGCGTGTGACTGAGCGGGTTGATCATGCCGGCCAGCTCCCAGGCACGCACCGCATCGCCCTGCTGTGCGAATGCCATGGCCGCCCACACGGCCGCGTGGGTGTACTGGCCGCCATTCTCGCGCACGCCCGGTACGTAGCCACGAATGTAGCCGGGGTCTTCCGGGGTCTGGTCGAAGGGCGGATCGAGCAGCTGGATCAGCTTGGCGTCCTTTCGCACCAAGTGCGTGTACAGCGAATCCAGCGCTTGGGAGGCACGTTCAGGCGCGGCGACGCCTGACAGCACCGACCAGCTCTGCGAAATCGAATCGATGCGGCATTCTTCGTTCTGTGACGAGCCCAACGGGGCGCCGTTGTCGAACCAGGCGCGGCGATACCATGCCCCGTCCCAGGCATGCTGTTCCAGGTTCTGGCGCAGGCTTTCGGCCTGCTGTTGGCACCACTCTGCACGGGGTGCATCGCCATGCGCGTTGGCCAGCCCGATGAAGCGGCGGAGCGTGTCATGCAGGAAGAAGCCGAGCCACACGCTTTCACCGCGCTGCTGGTCGCCGACGCGGTTCATGCCGTCGTTCCAATCCCCGCTGCCCATCAGTGGCAGGCCGCGCTCGCCGAGCAAGCGGCAACCGCGCTCGAGCGCGAGCACGCAGTGCGCATACAGCGTGCCGCGCTGCGTCGAAGGCGTGGGCATGTCGTAATACCCTTCCTCTTCGGGTGTCACCGCGCGCCCCTCGATGTAGCCGACCACTTCGTCCAGCACGCTGGCGTCGCCGGTAACCTCCAGGTAGCGGCATGCGCCCTGCGGTAGCCAGAGGTAATCGTCCGAACAGCGGGTGCGCACGCCGCGACCTTGCGGAGGGTGCCACCAGTGCATCACATCGCCTTCGGTGAACTGGTGTGCAGCGCATAGCAGCAGGTGCTCGCGGGTCAGGTCCGGGCGAGCGTGCACGAGGGCGAGTGCATCCTGCAGCTGGTCGCGGAAACCGAACGCACCGCCTGATTGATAGTAGCCACTGCGTGCCAGGTAGCGGCAGCCCAGCGTCTGGTATACCAGCCAACCATTGGCCAGTGCGTCTAGCGCCGGGTCTGGCGTGCGCACCTGCACCGTGGCCAGCACGTTGCGCCAGTGGATGCGCACGGCGTCCAGCGCATCGATGGCCTCATGGGCGCCCTGGCGGCTTCGTGCCAACGCCAGCGTTTCCTTGCGGTTGCGCCCGGCGCCAAGGCGGAACGTCGTTTCGCTGCGGTCGCCTGCAGCCAGCAGCAACGGCACCTGGATCGCCGCGCAGGGATCCAGGCCCGCACCCAGCCGCGAATCCAGGCGCTCGCGACGCAGCGCCGCCGGTGCGTGCAGGCTGCCGTTGCGGCCGATGAACTCCAGTCGGTCACAGGTCCAGCCGCAGCCATCGGCATCGGTGTCGAAGAAAGCCATCCGGCCACCGAAGTCGGTGCTGTAGGTGTTGCGCGCCAGCAGCGCGCCACTCTGCGGGTCGCGTTCGGTGAGCACGTGCATGCGCGACTTCGCGCGCAGGTCACCCATCACCCATTCAACGTAGCCTATGGCCGACAACCGCCGTGGCCGGCCCGACAGGTTGTGCAGCCGCAGGACCGAGAACTTCAGCGGCGCGGCGACGTCGACGAAGACCCACAACTCGCTGGCGATGCCGTCTTCAACATGCTCGTAGACCGTGTAGCCGAAGCCATGGCGCGTACGGTACGCGCCGGTGCCACGGCGCGGCAGCGGCATCGGTGACCAGACACGACCGGTGTCCTCATCGCGCACGTAGAAGGCTTCGCCGCCAGTGTCCGACACCGGATCATTGAGCCAGGGCGTCAGGCGGAATTCGTGCGCATTCTCGAACCATGTGTAGCCCGGTGCACTCTCGCTGACGACCGTGCCCAGGCGGGCGTTGGCGATCACGTTGGCCCATGGCGCCGGCGTCGGCGCGCCTTCGCGTACCACCACCACGTACTCGCGGCCGTCCTCGCTGAAACTGCCGGTGCCGTTGTCGAATCGGCCGGTGCCGCGGTAGGGAAGGAAAGGCCACGGGTCGTCCACTTCTTCGTCGTGCTCGGCGCTCGGCGGCAGTCCGGGCTCCGGGCCCAGGTCGGCAACGATGGGCAGCCCGGGCGTCGCCTCCATCGACAGGGCCAGCTCCTGCTGCAGCGCCTGCGGCACCAGGGCCGGGATCCGTCGCGGAGGCAACGGCTGACGCCCCACCTGCGCGACCAACGTACCGTCTTCGTCGCTGATGACCGCCCGTGCCACCGCCTGCAACAGAATGCGGTCCTCGTGGGTCATGTTCTGCACCGGCCGCACGAAAATGCCGCCGGGGCGGTCGAGCAGGCCGGTCTCCGAACTGGCGGCCACCATCCCCAGAATCTGGTCCTGCAGCTCCTGCCGATAGCCGGCCTTGCTGTCGTTCCAGATGACAAGGTCGGTGTTGAGGCCCTTCTGGCGCCAGTAGGCATGCGCCTGCACCAGTTGCCGGACCAGTTCCACGTTGTCCGCGTCGGTGACCTTCAGCAGCACGATGGGCAGGTCACCGGAGATGGCATGGCCCCACAGCCCGGATTGTCCTCGCTGGTTCTGCTGCAGGACGCCTGCACCGGCGCGCAGCAGCGGACCGGCATACAGCACGTGGCTGGCCAGGCGCTCATACAGCGATGCCTCGGCCTGGCTTGCGTTGATCTGCCGGCGCACCACCTGGCTGTGTGTCCAGGCCAGGTCGAAGACGCGGTCGGCCAGGCGGCGATCACGGTATTTGTCCACCAGTGCTTCGCAACCGCCGCGACTGGCGCCGATGCCATACACCATGTCCAGCTGTACGGTCTGCTCGGGCTCAAGCACCACGCGGACGCGGATGGCCACGATCGGGTCCAGCACAGAGCCATCGGTGCCGGACAGGTCGGCATCGGTGGTCAATGCCTGCGGCGTCCGCGGCGTGTTGCCACGGCCCAGGAAGCGCGCACGGTCGGTTTCATAGGAGATCGCCACCACTTCCGCATCGTGCACCGCCACCAGATGGAACATCCACGGCGGCACCTCGTCGTGCGAACGTGGCCGGCGCGTGCACAGCACCGCCTGCTTGGCGGCCAGGATCTCGCTCTGCACGAAGAGGTTGCTGA
Organism: Stenotrophomonas sp. 01N47; assembly: GCF_056399165.1. Classification (NCBI taxonomy): domain Bacteria; kingdom Pseudomonadati; phylum Pseudomonadota; class Gammaproteobacteria; order Lysobacterales; family Lysobacteraceae; genus Stenotrophomonas; species Stenotrophomonas sp. 01N47. Next base: position 171,513 of record NZ_JBFTQU010000001.1, on the reverse strand, counting down.
AGGCCGGGTGCGCATCGTCGGCCGCCGCGGGTGCCAGCACCACTTCGGCATAGGTGGTGATCTCCACCGTGCGCGGGCGACGGCTGCGGTTGGTCAGGCGCAGGCGCCTGAGCTCGATGTCGTCCTCGGCGGAGATGGCGACCTGCAGGTGGCTCTCGCAGCCGCGACGCACACCGCGGAATTCCGCCTTGGCGTCAGAGAAGATCGCCTCGTAATTGTCCACTGCCACGCAGGTGGGCTGGTAGGCGGCAGACCAGAACTCGCCGCTGTCCACGTCGCGCAGATAGCAGAACGTGCCCCAGGCATCGGTGGTGCCGTCCTCGCGCCAGCGGGTAAGCGACAGGTCGCCGTGGCGGCTGTAGCCGCCGCCGGCATGGGTCAGCATGCCGTGGTAGCGACCGTTGGACAGCAGCTGCACTTCCGGGCGCGGGCCACCCGGGTCGCGCAGGACACGCAGGGACGTCTCGTGCTCGGCCAGTGCCGAGTGCTCGCCAAGCGCTTCGACCTCATGTGGATGGAACACGCCCACGCGCGGGATACGTTCCTGCAGCAGCAGCAAGGTCGCCTGGAACTCGACATCGGCAAGGAAGCGGCGCTGCATCGGCTGGTCGCGCAACAGGTAATCCAGCGACAGCAGGCCCATGCCCTGATGGTGGGCCATGAACGAACGCAGCAGGACGTGATCCTGTCCCGGCGGCACCCGGGTGGGCGTGTAGTCGATCGCCTCGTACATGCCGAAACGCCCGCAGAAGCCCAGTTCTTGCAGCGCCTGGAGGTTCTGGCAGGCCGCTTCCGGCGCCACCATCAGTGCCATCATGCTGGCATAGGGCGCGATGACCCGATCCTGCCCAAGGCCGCGTTTGAGCCCCAATCCGGGCACGCCGAACGCCCGGTACTGGTAGTTCAGGCGGGCATCGACGGCGTTGTAGCCGGACTCGGATACGCCCCATGGCAGGTTCAGCGTACGGCCGTAGACGATCTGTGCCTCGACCGCGTGCCGTGCGGTCTGGTCCAGCAACGTGTCCGGATAGCTGGGCATCACCAGCTGCGGCATGAGGTACTCGAACATCGAGCCACTCCATGACAGCAGTGTCGGCGTGCCGTTGACCTCGGTGAGCATGCGGCCGAGCGCAAACCAGCTTTCCTGTGCCAGCTGGCCCTGCGCAATGGCAACGAACGCGCCCAGCCGCGCTTCGGAAGCCAGCAGGTCGTAGAAGCTGTTGTCGAGGCGGTGGTCGTCTACGTTGTAGCCGATCGAAAGCAGGTTGCGGGTACGGTAGAACAGGAACCCGTATTCCATCAGCGAGAACTGCCCGGCGCGGTGCGCCAGGTCCTGCAGCTGCTCGATGCGTGCGCGCGCGTCCGCGCCGGCCGTACCTGGCAGGGCGGCCAACTGGCGCAGGCTTGGCACCGGTGCATCGACGGCCGCGTTGGCATCGGCAGGGATATCGGCCAGCGAGGCGTGGGCGGCATGGCATTCGGCGGCGAACAGCGCCGGCCAATGCAGCTCACCGTCTTCGGGCGAGGGCGGTGCCGGCCATTGCAGCAGCACGGCGTCGGCCAGACCGGCCAGTTCCTGCAGACGGGCCAGCGACTGCGCCGTCCCGATGGGACGGTCGACACGCGTAGACGCCAAGCGCTGGCGAAGATGATTGAGCGCCTCGACCAGCGGCGCATCGTCGGCGCGATGACGCTGCCGCTCCTCTTCCAGCACGCCCAGCGTATCGGCCAGGCCATCGAACGTGTGCGGCGCCAGCACCGGCGCATCCACCAGCGCGAGCAGGCCTTGGCGCAGGGTAAGCAGGTGGCCGGCAAGGTTGCCGCTGTCCACGGTGGAGACGTAGCGCGGCGGTAGCGGCGCCAGGGTTTCGGTGTCGTACCAGTTGAGGAAGTGGCCGCGATGGCGCGGCAGCTGGTCCAGCGTATCGAACGTGCGGGCGGTACGTTCAGCCACCGCGCCCTGCTGCAGATAGCCGAAATCCCACGCAGACAGATTCGCCAGCAGGGACAGGCCGATGTTGGTCGGCGAGGTCCGCCGCGCGACCACCAGCGCAGGATGCTCCTGGATGTTGTCCGGCGGCAGCCAATGATCCTGCTCGCGCACCCAGGCCTGGAAGAAGGACCAGGTGCGCCGCGCCAGCCGACCCAGGAACGCCCGTTGCGTGACCGACAACTCGGCCACGCTTGCCGCCGGCGGGCGGCCCAGCCACGCCATCAATGCCGGCGCAAAGGTCCATGCCAACAGCAGCGGCAGGGCGATCGGCAATGCCTGCGGACGCACGCCGGCCACCACAGCCACCAGCGCGAGCGCCAGCAGCGAGGCCGGCGCCATCACCCGCCATTCCGCGCCACGGTCGCTGCCAAGGCGGCGCTCGACTTCGCTGGAGGGATTCCATTGCAGCAGGTGACGGCGTGTGACGGCCATGCGCCAGAGCGTGCGCAGCACGGCGTCACTGGCCAGCAGTGCTTCGTAGGGCAGGCACGCAATCTGGGTGGATGCGCGCAGCAACGACTGCAACGTACCGCGCCCGACCTTGATGTAATGCGCTTCCAGCGGAGTGTCTTCCGGAACGCTCAGGCCATCACGCAGCATGCCTATCAGCGGCGGCGCGAACCACAGCGCCAGCACCCACGCGGTCCACGCAGCAGGGTTCCGCGCGTACAGCCAACCGGCTACCAACAGCGCCAGGGCAGCGATCGGCACCACGCTCCGGCGCAGGTTGTCCAGCAACTTGCCGCGCGAGAGCAGGCTGAGCCGGTTGCGTTCCCAACCCAGGCCCGGGCGCGGTGTCCACGGCAACAACCACGGCAGCAGCTGCCAGTCGCCACGGATCCAGCGCGCACGGCGCTTGGCGTCGGCGGCGTAGCGCTCGGGATAGTCCTCGTACAGGCGCACATCACTGACCAGGCCTGCGCGTGCATAGCAGCCTTCCAGCAGATCGTGGCTGAGGATGCGGTTCTCGGGCAGGCGGCCCTCCAGCGCATGCTCGAAGGCGTCGACGTCATAGATGCCCTTGCCCACGAACGAGCCTTCGCCGAACAGGTCCTGGTAGACGTCCGAGACCATGCGCGTGTACGGATCGATGCCGGGCTCGCTGCCGAACATCCTGGCAAAACGCGAGGTGCGGCGCCTGCCCAGGCTGGTGCCGACGCTGGGCTGCAGGATGCCGTAGCCCTCCACCACGCGTTGCAGCTGCGGATCGAAGCGCGGGCGGTTGAGCGGGTGCGCCAAGGTGGCGACGAACGCGCGTGCCGCATCCCGCGGAAGCTGCGTGTCCGAGTCCAGCGTGATGACGTAACGGACGCCGATCAGGGCCACCGCGTCTCCGACGATGCGCATGAACGCAGCCGCATCGCCTTGGCGGAGCAGGGCATTGAGCGCGGCCAGCTTGCCGCGCTTGCGCTCGTGGCCCATCCACACACCTTCGCCCGGGTTCCATTGCCTGGGCCGGTGCAGCAGGTAGAAGCGGTCGCCGCGCTCGGGCGCGTAACGATGGTTCAGTTCCTCGATCCGTGCCACGGCGTGCGCAAGCAGAGCGTCGTCCATCGGCGCCTGTGCTGCTGGGGCATCGAGAAAATCCGTCAACAACACGAAGCGCAGGTGGGGATCGCGGTTGGCCAGGAAACGCACCTCCAGCGCTTCGACCAGAACGTCGATGCCGTCGACGCTGGATAGCATCGAGGGGACCGCGACCACGGTGGCGCACGCGGCAGGAATGCCTTCGCTGAAATCGAGCTTGGGAAGCGGCCTGGGGGCGACCAGCACCGTCGCGGTCCAGTTCACCAGCACGATGCCCAGCTCACTGAACACCAGCAGCCCGAGCAGCGCCGCCAGCCAGACAGGTACCGAGCCGCTGCCGGTTGCCAGCAGGCCGCTGGTGGCCAGCACCGCCAGCAGGCCGATCGGCAGCAGGTACAGCGCAAGCGGCACGCGATGCGCCAGTCGCCGTGCCTTGCGGTGGCGCGGTGCTGCCTCGGCCACCGCCGCAACAGTGGTCTGCAGGCCTTCGCCGACCAGCCAGTAGCCCACGTGCGTGCGCGGGCCGTCCGCCGGCGTAGCCGCCCGTGCCAGGTCCAGCGCGATGGTCGCAACGCGCTCCTCGGCGATGCGGCTGCCGCGGGCAATCTTCTCCACCACGTGGCGGTAGGCATCGCGGGTGCCGAAATCCATCTGCGCATAGACGGCCATGGGGTCTTCCCGCAGCCGCTGCTCGACCACACTCATGTCTTCGACAAAGGTGCGCCAATCCATGGTGGAGAGGAAGCGCAGGCTGCCGATGCTGTTGCCGATGGAGACCTGGTCGGCCGCCTGCTGTTGCCCCTCGGCGGCAACCAGTTCGTCGATGCGCTGCCCAGCCGCTGCCGCCCACTGTTCCAGCCAGGCGATGGGCATGGCCCACGCGCCGCCGCGCCCCTGCAGCGAGCGCGTCAGTTCGGCGATGAACGCGCCGGTCAGCGGCGGCGCGGATCGCGCCATGTCGGCAACCACCAGGACCACATCGGTAGGGGTGTCGGACGCCGCGCGATTGAGGTTGTCAGCCCACTGCGTAGCGAGGCGGCGGTCGGTCCCATCGCGCATCACCCGCGCGGCCATGCGCCGCAGGTTCTCCAGCAGTGCCAGGCGCAGCATGATCGGAACGGCCCACAGTTCGCCCAGGCTCAGCGGCGCGAGCGACTGGTACGAGGCGATGAAGCGGCCCAGCGTATCGGCGTCAATGCGGCCGTCACCGTGCGCGATCGCCTGCATCGACAGCTCATACACCCGTGGCAACCCGGCCGATGGGCCGGAGGCAAGTGAAGGCAACTGGCGGCTGTAGCCGCGCGGCAGGTGGCGTCGCGCGGTCTGGATCTGTTCTTCGACCAGGTAGTAGTTGTCGAGCAGCCATTCCCCGGCCGGGGTCACCGGCCGCTGTTCGCGCACTACGCTGCTCAGCAGCGTGTTGGCGTCTTCCAGCACACGCTCGTTGGCCTGCAGCCGTTCTAGCAGGCGCTCCGGGCTGGGGCGCAACCGCACGCGATGCTGTCGCGCAAGCGCGCGGCCGTACTCCTCCATCTGTTCAACGTTGTACAGCGCGGCACGCAGTGGGCCCTCGGTGGCCTCGATGGCCGGGGCCGAGGCCTGGTGCTCACGCCAGCGCCAACGCACACGACGACGCAGGCGCAGCCAGCGGCCAAAAAGACGACGAAGGTGGGGCATAGGTTACCGATGGGGGCAGGGCGCGTCCTGCATGGTTGCATTGCAGGGGCCGTGGTAACTGTGAAGGCCGGGCCCGGTTGGCGTGGTCGCCGCTCAATGCGGTCTGATCCTGAGGCGACCCGCAGTCAGCAAGGCAAGGGGAGTGCCGGCCGCTGGCCGGCAACGCGCCATCCATCGCGCTCGCGCTCCTCGACTACGATGGATGTCAGCCTGCCCGGCGCACTGCTGGTCTTCGGGAACGTAGTGCGCATTGATGATGAAGCGCGCTGCAGAGCTGCAGCGGCGATGAACCGCACAGTGCGAGACGGGTGTTCGGAGGCAGGGCGGCAGGTCTTTCTATGTCGAGGCCAAGGCGCGCCCGCGCCGAGTCGCCCCAGGCGAGTGCCCCATAATGCGCTTGTAGGCGCGACTGAAAGCGGCCTGCGACGCGTAGCCGAGACGCTCTGCCACTACCTCGATCGGTAGGCTCTGGTGGGTCAGCCATTGGCTCGCCAATTGCATTCGTAGCTCAGTCACGTACCGCAGGGGGGCGGTTCCAATAACGGTCTGGAACCGATCTGCAAAGACAGAGCGTGAGATGTTGGATTCTGCGGCCAGCGCTTCGACGGTCCAGTCACGCCCGGGGTCTCTGTGCAGGGCAAGCAACGACAGCGATAGACGCGGGTCGCGCATGGCCATGACCAGGCCGGATGCGCCGTCGCAACCGCGCTCGACCCAGTCACGAACGATCATGGCGGCCACTGCATCCGCCAGCCGGGAGAGTATTCCTGCATATCCGATACGTCCGGAGCAGACCTCGCGCTTCATCGCGTCGACCATAGGCAACAGCCCAGGGAACTGCGTGCCGTTGCCATCGGCCAACATCACCGCCGGCATCACCTTGCTCAACCCTTGCATGCCGCCCAGATCGAACACCATGCAGCCGTGGAAGAGCACTGCGCTCGGCACGGCATGCGTGCTCGGGCATGTGTCTATGCCGCTCACCGCGTCACCCAACGGGGCTGCGTCTATCGTTTCCAGGCACTGGACGAGGTGGTCGTCGCCCGACAGCAACGCGTGTTCGTCTCCGCGGGGAAGAAGCACGACGTCCCCGGCGGAGAGCAGGTGCTGGCTGCCGTCCGCGCCGCGAAGAATCGCCGTGCCCACGGCCAGGTAATGGAAGTAGGCATGGCCTGGCTTCGGAGGAAATCCAAGCCCAAAGGTCGGCCCGGTCTGAATGCGCCGATATTGAACGCCATGCAGCCGCATGCCGGTCAGCAGCTCGCTGATCAGATCGGTGGGCTGGGGTGGGGCGTAGCTCATTGAGACGATCCGGGGTTTCGATCAAAAATACAGGATAGACAATCATAGATCATCCGGACATGGCTCCCTAGACTCTCGGCTGCACGATTGCACTGGGATCTTTGATGAGTAATGACGTAGTTGATGCCGCAGGCGCACCGGATTCTGTGGCCTGGAGTAGCGGGGAGCCTTCTTCATCGGCATGGGTGGCGGTGTTTTCGCTGGCCATGGGTGTATTCGGGCTGCTCACGGCCGAATATCTGCCTGCCAGCCTGTTGACGCCGATGGCGGCGAACCTGGGGGTGTCGGAGGCGCTGGCCGGGCAAGCCGTGACCGTCACAGCGGTTGTGGCCCTGTTCGCTGGCCTGCTGGTGCCGCGCCTGACCCGTTCGATAGACCGGCGGCTGGTGCTGCTGAGTTTCACCGGCTTGATGATTCTCTCCAACGCCTTGGTGGCGTTGTCGTCCAGCATGGGCGTGCTGCTGGTGATGCGCGTTCTTCTGGGCGTCGCGCTGGGCGGCTTCTGGAGCATGGCAGCGGCAGTGGCCATGCGGTTGGTGCCGCCGCAGCGCGTGCCTCGCGCGCTCTCCATCATCTTCAGCGGCATTGCGGTCGGCACGGTGGTCTCCGTTCCGTTGGGGAGCTACCTCGGCGGGCTGCTGGGTTGGCGCAGCGCGTTCTGGGCGGCGACGGCGGTAGGTGGACTCACGTTTGCGTTCCAGTGGTTCACGCTGCCCCGCATGGCCCCGCGCAAGGCGGCAGTCCCCGAGTCGGTGGTGGGGCTCCTGCGCCGGCCTGGCGTTGCGGTGGGAATGCTGGGCTGCGTTCTGGCGCACACCGGTCAGTACGCGCTCTTTACGTACATCCGTCCCACCTTGGAGAGCCTGGGGCAGATGAGCGCGGATGGCCTGGCGCTGATTCTGCTCGGATTCGGTGTGGCGAATTTCGTTGGCACCCTGCTGGCCGGCTGGCTCATGGAGCGCAGCTTGAAAGTCACGTTGGTGATCATGCCCGCCTTGGTTGGCGCAGCCGCGCTGGGCATGCTCCTGTTGCCGGTGGGCGTTGGCGGGCTGTCGATCCTGGTCGCGCTCTGGGGCCTGGCCTTCGGTGGCGTGCCCGTGGCCTGGTCGAGCTGGGTTGCACGTGCGGTGCCCGATCAGGCCGAGAGTGCCGGCGGGATGGTGGTTGCTGCTGTGCAGTCCTCGATCGCGGCGGGGGCGGCCTTGGGCGGCCTGGTGTTCGGGCTGGGAGGCATCGTTGCTGTCCTCACCGTTGCCGCGGCAGTGATGCTGCTCGCCAGCGTGCTCATTGCGTTCCGTGTCAGGGTGAGCTCGGCGACGCTCTCGTCAGGTCCGGCGTTTCACCTCTAGCCGTCATCTGTCCTGAGCGTCCTGTTGGCCAACTGAAGGTGGTCGCACCCGCAGTTGGCCAGCGGGCCGCATTAGTCCAACCAAGGCAGCTCCACCACCACTTTGCCCTTCGCCCGCCCGCTCTCCACGTAAGCCAACGCGCCTTGGGCATCCTGAAACGGAAACACCCGGTCAATGACCGGGCGGATCGCACCGGACTCGACCAGCGGGGTGATCCCGCGCAACTGCTGCCCGTCGGCCCGCATGAAGACAAAGGTGTAGGTCACGCCTTTCTGCCTTGCCTTGCTGCGGATGCCACGGCTGAGCAGGCGCAGGACCTGCTTGAGCGGCCAGCCGAGCCCGCGCGCGGCGGCAAAGGCCGGCGTCGGTGGCCCGGAGATGGAGATGAGATGTCCGCCCGGCTTGAGGATATGCAGCGAGCGCTCCAGCTCCTCTTTACCCAGGCTGTTGAGCACCACATCGTAGTCGCGGAGTTCCGAGGCGACGTCCTGCCGCCTGTAATCGATGACAACATCCGCGCCCAGCGCCTTCACCCACGCGACGTTGGCCGTGCTGGTCGTGGTCGCCACGAAGGCTCCCAGATGCTTGGCCAGTTGGATGGCCACGGTGCCGACGCCGCCGGAGCCCGCCTGGATGAAGACCTTCTGTCCTGGCTTCAGCTGTGCGGTTTCCACGAGCGTCTGCCACGCGGTCAGTGCGACCAGCGGCAGCGAGGCGGCCTCCACCATGCTGAGGTTGCCGGGCTTTGGCGCCACAGAGCCCGCGTTGACCGCGATGAACTCGGCGAACGTGCCGATGCGATCATCGTCGGGACGTGCATATACCTCATCGCCCGGTTTGAACTGGGAAACGCCCGCGCCCACACGCTCCACCGTACCGGCCAGGTCGTTGCCCAGAATCAGCGGCAGGCGATACGGCAGGACCGCCTTGAACTCGCCACGCCGGATCTTCGTGTCCAGCGCGTTGACGCTGGCTGCGTGCACGCGGATGAGCACATCGCCGTCGCGCAGCGGTGGCGTTGGTACCTCACCGACGTGCCCCGTTTCCTGCTTGCCATAGCGGTCGATGAGGAAGGCTTTCATGCGCGGTAGCGCTCCGCTGCCTGCGCCTGGCGGAGATCCGAGAGCAGGCCCTGGCGCGATGCCTCCAGCGTGTCCCAGCGTTCGGCCACATGCAGCGGCGGAATGGTCACCGGTTCGCGGCGATCAAAGCCGACCAGGGCGGCATCGACCAGTTCGCCAACGTCCATCACTTCGGGCAGCGTGTTGATGTCGATCCCGGCACGCTCCCAGATCTCGGTGCGGGTGGCCGCCGGCAGGACGGCCTGCACGTAGACGCCCTTGGGCGACAGTTCCAGGCTGAGGCCCTGCGACAGGAACAGCACGAAGGCTTTGGTCGCGCCGTAGACGGTCATGCCAAGCTCCGGTGCCAGGCCGACTACCGAGCCGATGTTGACGATTGCGCCTTCGCCGGCGTTGGCCAGCCGCGGGGCGATGGCCGCGGCCAGGCGCGTCAGGGCGAGGGTGTTGAGGGTGACCAGGTGTTCGATGCTGTCGGCCGACTGGTCGGTGAAGCCGCCGGACTGGGCCACGCCCGCGTTGTTGATCAGGATGCCGATGCGGGTATCGTCGCGCAGGCGGGTTTCCACGTTGGCCAGATCGGCGCGCTGGGTGAGGTCGGCCGGCAGGACGTCTACCGCGACCCCAGTGTCCTGGCGCAGGCGGGCGGCCAGGGTTTCCAGGCGCGCCGTGTCGCGCGCGACCAGCACCAGGTCGTGGCCGCGGCGGGCGAAGCGTTCGGCGTAGACGGTGCCGATGCCGCTGGAGGCGCCGGTGATGAGAACGGTGGGAAGCAGGCTCATGGTGTGTCTCTTGGAATGGGGGGGGCGAAAAGGGCGTGCGGCGTGAAGCCGTGTGAGGGTTACTGCGGCGTCGTATCGGTCAACGCGGGGTAGTCGGTGTAGCCTTCCGCGCCGCCGCCGTACAACGTGGCGGGGTTCAAGGCGTTCAAGGGCGCGCCGGTCCTCAGGCGTTCCACCAGGTCGGGATTGCTGATGAAGGCGCGGCCAAACGCGATGAGGTCTGCCTTGCCCTCGACGAGGCGTGCGCTGGCCAGGTCCACGTCGTAGCCGTTATTGGCCAGATAGGTCCCCTTGAAGCGGGCGCGCAGCCCATCGAAATTGAAGGGCGCCACGTCACGCGGGCCGCCGGTAGCGCCTTCAACCACGTGCAGGTAGACGATGCCCAGCGCGCTGAGCTGGTCGACGATGTAGTCGTACTGCGGCTGCGGGTCGCTGACCGTGGCGATGGCATTGGCCGGCGAGACCGGGGAAATGCGCACGCCGGTGCGGTCTGCGCCGATCTCCCCGGCGACGGCGGCGGTGACCTCCAGCAGCAGGCGCGCGCGGTTCTCGATGGAGCCGCCGTAGGCGTCGGTGCGCTGGTTGGCGCCGTCCTTGATGAACTGTTCGAGCAGGTAGCCGTTGGCGCCGTGGATTTCCACGCCGTCAAAACCGGCGGCGATGGCATTGGCGGCGGCCTGGCGGAAGTCGTTGACGATGGCGGGCAGCTCGTCGATCTCCAATGCGCGCGGTTCGGACACATCGACAAAGCCGTTGTGGACGAAGGTTTTGGTCTGCGCGCGGATGGCCGAGGCGGAGACAGGCGCGGCATTGCCGGGCTGCAGATCCACGTGCGAGATGCGGCCCACGTGCCACAGCTGCACGAAGATGCGCCCGCCGCGGGCGTGCACGGCATCGGTGACCGCGCGCCAGCCGTCGATCTGGTCCTGGGTGTAGAGCCCCGGCGTGTCCTGGTAGCCCTGGGCCTGCGCCGAGATCTGGGTGGCCTCGGTGATGATCAGGCCGGCCGAGGCCCGCTGGGCGTAGTAGGTGGCCGCCAGCGGGCTGGGCACCAGGCCGGCATCGGCGCGGTTGCGCGTCAGCGGTGCCATCACGATACGGTTGGCCAGCGTCAGCGGGCCAAGGGGGTAGGGCTGGAAGAGTGTGGTGGTCGTCATCTGATGCGGGGCTGGTGGTCGTTGCCGCAATGATGATGACCGTAATCCATGATGTCAATGGTTTGATGATGAGCGTAATCCATATGTGTTAGACTGCCGTCCTTCCGCAGCACAGCCCCTGGGGCATCGGGTCATGAAGGTCACCAAGGCACAAGCGCAGACCAACCGGGCGCACATTGTCGAAACCGCATCCACGCTCTTCAGGGAGCGGGGCTACGACGGTGTAGGCGTCGCAGACCTGATGGCGGCTGCAGGGTTTACCCACGGCGGCTTCTACAAGCATTTCGGCTCCAAGACCGACCTCATGGCCGAAGCCTCCATCTGCGGCCTGGCGCAATCTGCCGACGCCGCAGCGGGCATGGATCTGGCGGGATTTCTTGGCTACTACCTTTCCCGGGAGCATCGGGATGACCCAGGCCACGGCTGCACGATGGCCGCGTTGAGTGCAGACGCCGCGCGCCAGCCGGCAACGGTCAAGGCAGCCTTTGCCGCCGGCATTGAAGCCCAGGTAGGGCGCCCTGCCGGCGAGGATGATCCGTCAAGCGAGGACGCCAGCCCGGAGGCGCGTGCGCGCCGGATAGCCCTGATGGCCATGGCCGTGGGCGCGGTGGTGCTGTCCAGGTCCTGTCCGGATGATTCGCCGCTGGCGGACGAAATCCTGGATGCGTGCCGGGCGGCTGTCATGGCGCGCCTGTCGGATACGCCCGATCGCTGAGTCGCGCCTGCGCGCGTGCGTCTGGGCCGTCAGCCGGCGCGCGCAATGCAGGCCGCCGTGCTTCGGTCCGACCTGGCACCACCGCGGACCTTAAGCGTCCCGCTTCAGCCAGGCCACCAGCGCCGAAAATGCTGGCGAGGGCTGCCGACGGTTCGGGTAGTACAGGTGATAGCCGGGGAAAGGCAAGCACCACTTGTCCAGCACGGCAACCAGCCGCCCCTCGGCAATGTGGTCGGCCACCATCGGCTCGGGCGCATACGCCAGGCCCAGTCCATCCAGTGCGGCATTGATGACGTGGATCATGCTGTTGAACACCAGTGGCCCGTCGCCGCGCACGGTGAACTCCTTGCCCTTCTCCTCGAACTCCCACGCATAGATGGCGCCATTCGGGCGATGCCGGATGTGCACGCAGCGATGTTGCGTGATATCGGCGGGCTTCCTTGGCTTGGCGTGCTTCTGGAAGTAGTCGGGGGATCCAACCACCACCAGGCGCCAATCCGGTCCGACCCTGACCGCGATCATGTCCTTGCTGAGCGCCTCACCCAGCCGGATGCCGGCGTCGAAGCGCTGTTCAACCACATTGGTGAAGCCGTAGTCGACGTAGAACTCAAGTGTGATGTCCGGATACTCGGCGAGGAACCCGGCAAGGCGAGGGCGGACGATGGTCTCCATGGAATCGTCCGTACAAGAGATACGAAGAGTTCCGGCCGGGCGGTCGCGCAGATCCCCCAGTGCCTCGACGCTGGCGACGATGGCCTCGAAATGCGGTGCAATGGAGCGCATCAGGCGCTCGCCCGCCTCGGTCAGGGAGACGTTGCGCGTGGTCCGGGCCAGCAGGCGGATGCCCAGGCGCTCTTCCAGCAGCCGCATGGAATGGCTCAGCGCTGAGGGCGTAACACCGAGGCGGACAGCTGCCCTGGTGAAGCTCTGCTCCTGTGCCACCATCAGGAAGGCTTGCAGATCATTGGTCTTCACGCCGTTCATGAGCCAATTGTGAGCGAAACTCAATAATGCATCAACTTTCAGCTGGCTTATCGCGGTAGCGGGTGGCGCCTATCGTGGCGACCTGAGTCCCACTGAGGCCGTCCGCACATGAAACCCACCACGCTGCTGCTGGCACTGATCGCCAGCCATTTCGTTCCGCAGTCGGCCTTGTCCGCTGAGGCGCCGGCGGCCACAAGAACCGCCGGCGCCGACAATTTCTACAGAAGCGCCAGCGTAAAAGGCGAGCGCGTCAGCTTCCGCAACCAGTACCAGATGGAAGTGGTCGGGACGCTGTACCGGCCTCAGGGCCTGACGCGTGGAGGCCGCGCACCCGCCGTGGTGGTCGGACACCCGATGGGCGCGGTGAAGGAGCAGAGCTCACAGCTGTATGCGCAGAAGCTGGCGGAGCAGGGTTTCGTTACGTTGGCGATCGATCTTTCCTTCTGGGGAGAGAGCGCCGGTACCCCGCGGCACCTGGTGTCGCCGGAAATCTATTCGGACGACGTCAGCGCGGCGGTTGACTTCCTGAGCACGCAGTCGTTCGTGGATCCGCAGCGGATTGGTGGCTTGGGCATCTGTGGCAGTGGCAGTTTCGTGATCAGCGCAGCCAAGATCGACCCGCGCATCAAGGCAATCGCTACGGTCAGCATGTATGACATGGGGGCCGCCGCGCGCCAAGGGCTGAACCACGCGCAATCGCTGGAGCAGCGCAGGCAGATGATCAAGGCTGCAACGGATCAGCGTCTGGTCGAGTTCAACGGCGGGCCGGCAGTCCATGTACCTGGCACCGTGAACAAGCTCGAGGCCGATACGTCCGAAGTGCAGCGCGAGTTCTTTGATTTCTACCGCACGTCGCGTGGCGCTTACACTGCCGAAGGCGAGCGCAGCGACTTGACCACCCAGCCGCTGTTCAGCAGCTTGGTCAAGTTCGTCAATTTCTACCCCTTCAACGATATCGAGACCATCTCGCCCAGACCGATGCTGTTCATCTCTGGCGACCACGCCCACTCGCGTGAGTTCAGCGAGGACGCGTACCGCAGGGCAGGGCAGCCGAAGGAGCTCTACTGGGTGAAGGATGCCGGTCATGTAGACCTGTATGACCGCACCGACCTGATTCCCTTCGCAAGGTTGGCGACGTTCTTCCAGCAAGGTCTCGCTGGGAAATGAGCAGCAACGACGCGACGGCCGACCGGGCCAACTGGGGCGGGGTGCTGGCAATGACGCTGTGCGTGTTCGCACTGATCGCCTCTGAATTCATGCCGGTGAGCCTGCTTACGCCCTTGGCGGCTGACCTTGGCGTGAGCGAAGGGCTGGCCGGGTATGGGATTGCCATCTCTGGTGCCTTCGCCGTGCTGACCAGCCTGTCGATCTCCCGCTTGGCCGGGAGCATCAACCGGAAGACAGTGCTGCTGACGCTCACCGCATTGATGGCGGTATCCGGCGTGGTGGTGGCATTGGCTCCCAGCTACCCGATCTACATGATGGGCCGGGCATTGATCGGCGTGGTGATCGGTGGCTTCTGGTCGTTGTCTGCGGCCACGGCCATGCGGCTGGTGCCAGCAGCGCGGGTGCCGCGAGCACTGGCGATCTTCAATGGCGGCAACGCGCTGGCAACGGTAGTGGCTGCCCCCTTGGGCAGCTACCTTGGCGGCGTGATCGGATGGCGTGGGGCATTCCTGTGCCTCCTGCCTGTGGCCGCCATCGCGCTGGCATGGCAGTGGCTGTGTCTTCCTTCCATGGCCGCGGAACGACGGCAATCCCGGGGCGGGGTGCTGGCCCTGCTGCGGCGGCGGGTGGTGATGTTGGGAATGGCGGCGTGCGGCATCTTCTTCATGGGGCAGTTTGCCTTGTTCACCTATGTGCGCCCGTTCCTGGAGAAGGTCACGGGTGCAGGGGAATCCGCCGTTCCGCTGGTGCTGCTGGCCATTGGTGCAAGCGGCGTTGTCGGCACGCTCGCGATCGGGGCATTCATCAGGCGTGGTCTTTATCGCACACTGGTGGCCGTCCCGATCCTGATGGCGGTGATTGCCGCGGCGCTCGTGACGCTGGGGCCTCAACTCTGGCCGACGGCCGCACTGTTTTCGGTATGGGGTCTGCTGGCCACGGCTGCGCCGGTGGGTTGGTGGAGCTGGCTGGCACGCACGTTCACCAACAACGCTGAAGCGGGCGGCGGGCTGATGGTAGCGGTGGTGCAGTGCTCGATCGCGCTGGGTTCCAGCCTTGGCGGCGTGCTGCTGGACAGTGTTGGTTTCGCCTGCACATTCCTGGCCAGTGCGGGCTTGCTGCTGTTCGCGGCATTGCTCGCCTATGTCACGGCCGCCGATGCTGCGTCCGCATCCGGCTCGGCGGTCGCCGTAGAGGCATGAGGCTGATGAGGCGCGCGACGAGGATCATTGGTCAGCTGCTTTCGCTTTGCCTTGCCTTCGCGGCGGTGTCCGCATGCTCTGCCGAGCAGAGACATCACACCGTCGCGCCCATGAAAAACGCATCCAACCCGGAGGTCCCCTCAGTGAAGGTTCGACTCATCATCAACAACCAGACGTTGTCGGCCACGCTGGAGGACAGCGTCCCTGCACGCGAATTCGCCGCACAGTTGCCGATTACGCTGCAGCTTGAGGACCATGCAGCTACGGAGAAGATCGCGCAGCTCCCGTACTGTCTCAACATCGCCGGCGAACCGGATGGGTTCACGCCAGTGGCCGGCGATATCGCCTTCTACGCGCCGTGGGGAAATCTGGCGCTCTTCCACAGGCCGTTCCGTTACTCGAAGGGTTTGGTGCGGTTGGGCCGCATCGAGGGGGACTTAAAGGCGCTTCGCGCGGAGGGACCGGTGGAAGCGCGGATCGAGTTCGAGTAGACGTCTGGCTACGTCCCCTGCACACGAAGGAGCAGCTATGAACAGCAACTACAGCCGGTTCTCTGTCACCGGGCTGAATGCCCACCAGCAAGCCATCATTCCAATCAGCGCCTGCGCAGCGGCGGGCAACATGAGTGCCCTTGATCAGGCGTTGAATCAAGCTCTGGACGCGGGCCTGAGCGTGGCAGAGGTGCGCGAGATCCTCGTGCAGGTCTATGCCTATGCAGGTTTCCCACGGAGCCTGAACGCGTTGAGCGAACTGATGAGGGTGGTGCAGGCGCGCAGGCAGCGGGGCATCCAGGATGAAGCTGGCCGCGAGCCGGGCAGGCCGATCCCCAAAGGAGACGCACTGCTCGCCGCAGGCACGGCCAATCAGACCAGGCTGGCTGGCGGCCCGGTCTCAGGGCCTTTGTTCGATTTCGCACCCCAGGCAAATGAGTACCTGCGTACGCATCTGTTTGGCGACATCTTCGAGCGCGACAACCTTGATTGGCAAATCCGCGAGTTGGCCACGGTCAGCATGCTGGCTGCCATGTCCGGGGTGGAGCCGCAGTTGCAGTCTCACATTGGCATCAGCATGAACATAGGGCTGCGCCCAGAGCAGCTGTACGCGCTGGCTGCTGTTCTCGAAGCGCGCTTCGGCCTGGAGGCCGCGGAACGTGTTCGTGTCGGTATTCAATGCCAGCTGGACGTTCGGCACGAATGATGTTCAGACGGGAGATTCCGTCGCATGGCGCGCGCGCATTGGAGGATTGAATGAAAAAGATGATCATCGGCACGTTGATCAGCATGCTGGCAGGACCCGTCAGTGTTGGAGCGCAGGAGGTACAGATGACAAGGCTCTCGAAGATCACCGTCAATGCAGACCATCTGCCTGCCTATCGAGACGCCTTGGCTGAGGAGGTTCGCGCTTCAATGGAGCTGGAGCCCGGCGTGCTGTCGTTGTATGCGGTCTTTGACAAGGAAGATCCGACCCGGCTGACAATCCTTGAAATCTATGCGAGCCGACAGGCTTACGAACAGCATGTGAAGAGCTCGCATTTCCTCAAGTACAAAAGCGGGACGCTGCACATGGTCAAGTCACTGGAACTGGTTGATGTTGATCCTCTTCTGCCGGAGTTGAAGATCAAATAGCCGCCGGGTGGCTGGTGGACCTAAAGACTCCCCGGGAACATTGAGTCGATGCCTCAAGGCCATCCGGCTTTCGCCATGGCCCCGCCAGGCATTCAGCGCACGCTTGATTTCAGTCCAAACAGGGGCCGCAGCCAGCGGGAACGTCGGATCAGCAATTCGTGCAGCAGCAGGCAACCGCCTACCGTGCCGAGCAGCACCAGCGCCGGCTCCATCCAAGGCCCAAGCTGCATCGGCTTCAGCCAGAACAACACGGCGATCATCAGGCTCTGATGCAGGACATACCAAGGGTAGATGGCCTCCGTGCAGTACGGCAGCCAAGGGAAGGGGCGATCCAGACAGTGCTTGCCCCAGCCGAGCAGGGTCAGCAGCATTCCCCACGAGTACACCACCTCGCAGTACTGCGACTGCAGGCGCCAGAAAGGTTCCGGCCACTGGCGCAGTGGTGATGCCGGAGGCAACCAGCGCCCGAGCGCTTCCAGGAACAGGTACCACGCAACAGCACCCAGTACCGTGGCCAGTGTTGCCCAGCGAAGCGCCTCGATCCGTTCCCAGAAGCGCGGCTCACGGCCGAGCAGGTAACCGGCAAGGAACACCGTCCCATACTTGGCATGTTGATGGACATCGTCCACCAGGGTGTTGGTGGCAGGGTAGGACGGGACGAGCCACACCAGCAACAGCAGCAACAGCAGCGCCGGAAGCCCGGTCAGCATCCAGCCCGGGGCGTTGGCAAACCGCCGGCTGGCCGATCGCAATGGCGCCGAATCCAGCACCGGCAGGGCGATGGCCAGAATCGTCGTATACACCCAGAGATAGGCCAGGTACCACAGATGGTTCCAGGTGATGCCGAAACGATCACCGGCGAAACTGCCTTCCGGCCATGGGCGCACCTGCCAGTAGCGCAGCAGGAATTCCCAGAATCCGGGCGCGACCATGCCTCTGCTTACACCCTCGCAGTACGGCTGGATGGGCACGACCACGAACATGCCGAAGGCGAGTGGCAGCAACAGCCTCCCTGTCCGCTTCAGAATGAAGCGGCCGCGTTGCAGCCGGTTTCGTGTCAGCGCAATGGCCACCCCGGAAATCAGAAACAACAGTGACATGCGCCAGCCGTTGAGCAGGCGCATGGGCCATTGAAGTGCGTCGGTCGTGAAGCTGCCCTTGAGATGAAAGCCCCATTCGCCCACGTACGCCATGGCGGTGTGGTAGAGGATCAGCAGGGCGAAGGCGATGATGCGAAGAGCATCGATATCGTGGCGGCGCGTCATGATGGTTCTGGTGGAGGCAAGATCGGGCCAATGTGCGGCACGTGGCTGGCAGCGCCAGCGGCGAAGGGATGGCCCGCTGCCGGAAAGTGACCAATGGCGGGGTTCGTGGGATGGATGGCGCGGCTAGAATTGCCACCTTGTCGCGTTATGCGCCGTTCTGTGTGGCCACCACCCCATGCCTGTCCCTTCCTCCCCACGCTTGCCCCTGGCCTCCCGTCTGCTGATGTGGGCAGGGATCCTGCTGGTGGTGGCCGTGGCCAATGCCGTGGTGGAAGTCATGGACGCACAGCGCCGTGGCGATGTACTTGCGCTGTGGGAACCGCTGGTCTGGGAGCTGAGCAGCGTCGGTGTGATCCTGGCCTGCCTGCCGATGCTGTGGTGGGGCTGCAGGCGCTGGCCCCTGCACATCGACACCTGGAAGCGGCGCCTGCCGCTGTACCTGCTGGCCAGCGTGGGATGGTCGTTGCTGCATGTGCTGGGCATGATGGCGGTGCGCAAGGTCACCTACCTTGGGCTTGGTACAACGTATGTGGATGGCTCCAGCTGGGCGTCACGGCTGCTGTATGAGTACCTGAAGGACGTGCGGGTCTTCTTCAGCTTCGTGGCGCTGGAGCATTTCCTGAGCTGGTTCGGCCGCCGCCGTCAAGGCGAAGCCCATCTGTTGGCAGCGCCGGAAGATGGCCCGCCAGTCGAGCCTGTTCAACGGCCCCAGAATTTCCTTGTGCGCAAGTTGGGCAAGGAATTCCTGGTGGCCACCGAGGAGGTGGAGTACGCCCAGGCCTCCGGCAACTATGTGAACCTGCGGGTGCGCGGATGTGACTATCCGCTGCGGATGACGATGGCCGCACTTGAGGAGCGCCTTGATCCTTCCGTTTTCCTGCGCTGCCACCGCAGTTGGCTCATCAACCGACGTCATCTGCGCTCGATAGAACCTGCCGATGGCGGTGAAGCCCTGCTGCACATGGCCGATGGTGCACGGGTGCCGTGCAGCCGCCGCCAGTTGCCAACGCTGCGGCAGGCACTGGGAGGAGGGTGATGGATGAAGCATGACTTCATGCACTGCAGATTGACTACAAATGTAGTCATTGTCTCTGTGTCCATTGAAGGAGCCCGCGATGAGAGCACCTCTGCTTGCCTGCCTGTTCTTCCTGGCGCTACACCCGTTTGTGGCCGCAGCCAACACGCCTGATGCCTTGGCAGCGATAGAGCGGAATGCCCGCAACGCGCATTCCGACGCGGTCTACATTGAAAGCGGGCGCGGGGTGCTGCTGCAGATCGCGCCGGCAGCCGGTGAAGACCGCATCCACCTGATGTCGGCGACCAAGTCCGTCGTCGCCCTGGCCATCGGGCTGCTGCTCGATGACGGCAAGCTCGCATCCATCGACGAACCGGTCAGCACGGTGTACCCGGAATGGCGCCAGGGCAGGAAGCGGGACATCACGATCCGGATGTTGATGGACCACACCTCCGGCCTGCAGAACGTGGCCAACGCGGGGGTGGAACTGGAGGGCGCGCCGGATCTGGTGAAGCTGGCGCTGGCGGCCGAGGTGTCCAGCGATCCAGGCACCACCTTCGCCTACAACAACAAGGCGACCAATCTTCTGCCGGACATCGTGCAGCGGCTTGCCGGCAAGCCACTGGATGTCTATCTGGACGAACGGTTGTTCAAGCCGCTTGGCATCACCGGCCATGCATGGATGAAGGACCAGGCCGGGACGCCCATGGGCATGGCCGGACTGTCGTTGTCGGCGGTTGATCTTGCAGCGATCGGACGATTGATGCTGGACGGCGGCGTCACCCCGGACGGCAAGCGTTTGCTGAGCGAACGCTCGGTAGCGTTGATGACCGCCGAAAGCGCGCGTTCCCCCGACGTCGGCCTGTTGTGGTGGCGCATCCCCGCATGGGAGCACTACCGATTGAAGGCCGGTGCAGCCACGCTTCTGAGCGCTCGCAGCATGGATGCCGTGATGCTGGACGCGCTGCTGGCCGCCGACGGCCAGGTATTTGACAGCAAGTCAGCGCTGATCAGCTTCCTGGCCGAACGGCTGGGACCCAGCTGGCCACAGCGCTACGCTGCGGAAATCACCGGGCGTGGACTGAAGCTCGGCGACATCTTCGACGTCGACCGAGGGCCGGTAGCGGCCTACGCCGCCAACGGCTATCTCGGCCAGCACCTGGTCATTGTTCCCGACAAGGGCGTGGTGGCGGTAAGGCAGATTCAACGGCGGGAGAGCCACAGCGCCCCGCTCGACGATTACGCCGCGTTTCCCATGGATGTACTGCGATTGGCAGAGACGCTGTGACTGGCCAGTACGCTAGGGAATGCGGCAGCCCGCGAACACATCCAGTCCCGGCTGGTAGATACCGCTGCTGATATCGAACAGTCCCAGCAGGGAGTGGAAGAGATTGTCGTGGCTGTAGGATCCGGTGCCCGCAGCATGGCGCAGGCAGGCCAGATCAAGGCGGGCATGGGTTGCAAAGCCCGGGGAGAACCACATCACCATCGGTACCTGGGTCTGCTCGCGTGGCGCGATGAAGTAGGGCGTTCCGTGCAGATACAGGCCGCGCTCGCCAAGCGACTCGCCGTGATCGGAGACATAGATCAGTGCAACGTCACGCTGCTCCGAATAGGTCTGCAGCAGGTCGATGGCCTTGCCCAGCAGCCGGTCGGTATAGACCAGCGTATTGTCGTAGGTGTTGGTCAGTGCTTCGTTGCTGCACTTCTGTATCTGGTTGCTGTCGCAGGTAGGGCTGAATGCCCTGGAGTCGGCGGGATAGCGTTCAAAGTAGGTGGGGCCATGGCTGCCCAGCTGGTGCAGTACGATCAGACCATCACCCTGCATGGCCGCGATGCGCGTGTCCAGCTGGTGCAGCAGGATCTCGTCATGGCAGGTGCCGTCCTTGTTCACGCACAACCCTGGCACCTTCAGCGGCGGCATGTCGTCGGTGGGAATGCGGTTGCACACGCCCTTGCAGCCACCGTTGTTGTTGTCGCGCCAGAGCACGCTGGCGCCGGTGCGCTGCAGGATGTCCAGTACGTTCTCTTCCGATGCCGCAGCGACGCCCTCGTACTGCGACCGCGGCATCTGCGAGAACATGCACGGCAGTGACACCGCTGTTGATGTGCCGCAGGACGCAACGTCCCGGAAACTGATGACGCCGTCCTTGCGTGACAGCTGCGGGTTGGTCGGGCGCGGATAGCCGTTGAGCTGGAAGTTCTTTGCACGTGCCGTCTCGCCGGCCACCAGGATGACCAGGCGCGGGCGCTCGCCGGGCGCCCGCGCGGCGTCTTCGCCGATCGTGCGCAGCGGTTGTGCCTTGGCGCTGTAGCTGCTTCGGAGGTAGCCATAGGTGTGACGAAGGACGTTCATCGGCAGCACCTGCTCGCGGATGTAGCGGTTGTTGCGGAGCAGCGATGAATACTCCTTGTAGAACGCCAGGCTTACCGCTGCCAGCACCATCAGCGTCGCCAGCACGTTCCCCAACCACACCAGCGCCGCCCGCAAAGGATGCCCGCTGTTTCCACTGCGCATGATCAGCAGAACGCATGTGGGCAGCGCGCCCAGCAACAGCACCGTCAACAGCAACGGCAGCGACAGGTAGGAGGTCATTTCAGCCTGGTTGGTCTCCAGCGCGTTCTGCACCATGTCGCGGTCGATCAGTACGTTGTAATGCAGCATGAAGTAGGTGCACGCAGCGCTGACGACAACCAGCAACGCCAGCATCGGTTTGCGCGCATAGGGAAGCATGCCGATGGGCGTGAACAGCAGATTGAACAGGCACAGCAGCAGCACCGGAAGGCTGCAGAAGAACAAAGCGCTGCGCAGATCATGGATATCGATGAGAGACCAGAGCGTCTTCCAGAGAGCGATGTTTCCCAGCGTGGTGAAGAACAATGCCGTGCACCAGACAAGCATGATCGGATGTTGCGGGACAGACCTGAAGCATGAACGCACGTGCAGAATCCGCTGAGCCAGAAGTGCGCGCAGTATCTGGACGCGTTCATCAGGAAGTTGTCAGGTTCCTTGCTCATCCCATCAGGACCACGGCCCATACCGTAGCCACCATCAGCAGGGCAGTGCTCTGTGCGGCACTGCCCATGTCCTTGGCGTTCTTGGAAAGTGGATGGTGTTCCAGAGAGATGCGATCCACCACCGCTTCGATGGCCGAGTTGAGCAGCTCCACCAGCAGGCTGATGAAGCAGACCATCAGCATCAGGGCGCGCTCGCTGCGGTTGACGTCCAGCAGGAGCGCGACGGCTGCCAGCGCGCCATGCAGCAACAGCAGCTGCCGGAACGCGGCCTCACCCTTGAATGTCGCGACGAAGCCGTCGCGGGAATGGATCACGGTATGCAGGATGCGGCGCAGCCCGGTCTTGCCGTGCGCGTACTTGCCGTTGCCCTTGGGTTGCCCTGGCTGCATTTCGTACCTGCCTTCATGAAGAGATCCGGCAAGGGTGGAAGGGGCAATGTCAGGAAGCTGTCAGGTATCGGCCGCGGCTGGGCGCATCTGCAGGGTGAAGCAGCAGCCTCGCGCCGAGGTCTCGACCGTCATCTGCCAGCCAAGATGCTCGACTACGCGTTGCACGATGGACAGGCCCAGACCTTCGCCACTCTGCCGGGCGCTGGTCACGAAGCGCTGGAACTGCTGCGCGTCGATGCTGGACGGCAGCCCCGGGCCGGTATCGGCAACCCGCAGCGTGCTGCCACGCAGTTCCACCCGTACCTCGCCTTCCTCCGTGTACTGGCACGCATTGCGCAGCAGGTTCCAGATCACGCTCTGTGCCAGCACGTCATTGGTCAGCAGCTGCTCGTCCTGCGCTGCATCAAGGGTCAGGCGCACCGGCTTTCCTGCCAGCCACGGCACGCATCGCGCCATGCATTCCTCGAGCACCGGTCGCAGCAGCAGGTTGCTGCGTGGCACCGTCCTGGGGTCGCGGGAAAGCAGCAGCAGGCAGGTCAGCTGGCGCTGCATTTCCTGCGTGGTCCGCACAATGCGCTCGGCACTGGCCAGCAGCCGGCTGTCGGCCGGCAACTGGTGCAGCAGCGTTTCGGCGGCACCACCGATGATCGCCAGTGGTGTGCGCAGTTCATGGCTGGCGTCGCCGGCGAAGCACTGTTCACGCTGCAGGAACTGCTCAAGTTCGTCGCTGTGCAGGGCGAAGGCGCGCGCCAGAACGCCGATCTCGTCGCGCGCGTCCTGGAAGGGGAAGGGCTTGTGCTTGTTCTGCACGGCATCAGCCAGGCGCGTAATGGGCGCGATGACGTGGGCCGACGTCCGGCGACCAATCCAGAACGCACAGAGCACGCAGGTCAGGATCACCAGCGCAGCAAAGGCGTTGATCAGGTGCTCGAGGTAGGCGTAGTGATCACCGTGCTGCAGCAGGTAGTAGCGCTGCCCGCTGCTTTCGAAGACCCGAAGGTGCCATTCGTTCGGTGCGGCTTCACCGTGGTAACCCAGCCCGTACCGGCGCAGCACCTGCGGAACCGTATGCGGATCAAACAGCTGGCTGCCTTCCGGCAGGTCCGGTTGCACGCCTTGAGCCAAGGCCACCTGCAGCCTGCGGACCTCCCGGTCCTGACTCATCGAAACCACGGAGGCCCTTACTTCGTCATAGTCCACCAGTTCGACCAGTACGATGAAGCCCATGGCACCGGCCATCAGCAACACGAACGCAACGGTGATGCGCGTTCTCAGGGTCAAGCTTCGATAGAGGGACTTCAGCGAGCGGGCATTCATGGGTGGCGACTATTCCGCGTGTGCTGGCGCAGGCATGCCCAGGCGCCAGCCGACACTGTGCACGGTAGCAATGAGAGCAGGGTCGAACGGCCTGTCCACCTGAAGGCGCAGCTCATGGATATGCGTACGTAGTGCGCCGCTCTCCGGCGGCTCGTCGCCCCATATCAGGTACTCCATCTCCTGCTTGCGCACCACCGCCGGCGCGGCCCGCATCAGGCACATCAGCAGCTTGTGCGTGGTCGGTGTCAGATTGAGGGCCTGGCCCTGACGCCATGCCTGTGGCGAACGGGTGTCGACCCGAAGGTCCGCCCAGGCCAGCACGCTCTGCACCTGCCGGCCCTGGGCACGGCGGACCAGCGCCTTGATGCGCGCGTCCAGCTCCTTCAGGGAAAAAGGTTTGACCAGGTAATCATCCGCACCCAGCGCGAGCCCCTGCACGCGGTCTTCCACCGGATCACGGGCGGTCAGCATCAGGATCGGCACCGGGTTCTGGAATTCCTGACGTAGCGCCTGGCACAACGCCATGCCGTCAAGGCGGGGCAGCATCAGGTCGAGCAGAATGGCGTCGTAATGGTTCTGGGTTGCCCTGCGCAGGCCGGTGGCCCCATCCCGCGCATCGTCAAGCACGTAGCCCAGTGGCTCGAAGAAGGCGTAGAGATTTGCAACCAGCTCGGGGTTGTCTTCAATGATGAGCAGACGTGTCATGGGCTATGCGCATCCGTGCATGATCAATGGACGTTGAACGACCACCGCTAGTTTGCCACGTGCAACGGGTCGCTGCGGGTCATTGCCGGACACGGCGGCAGGTGCCTGTGATAGCGTGCCGGGATGAAGATCCTTGCCCTATCCGGTAGCGCTCGCCGGCTGTCCACCAACACCG
Source organism: Stenotrophomonas sp. 01N47 (assembly GCF_056399165.1). Lineage (NCBI taxonomy): Bacteria > Pseudomonadati > Pseudomonadota > Gammaproteobacteria > Lysobacterales > Lysobacteraceae > Stenotrophomonas > Stenotrophomonas sp. 01N47. The sequence goes on along the minus strand of NZ_JBFTQU010000001.1, from coordinate 147,073 downwards.
CATTGCTGAGGGCGCTGGAAGAACTAGCGCCACCGGATATCGCACAGAGTACCTACGCCGACCTCGGCGGACTGCCCGTTTTTTCTCCCGATCTTGAAGATCTGCCCTTGCCTGACAGCGTTGTGCACTTCAAGCGCTGCATTGAAGCCTGCGATGGCATTCTGATTTCGAGCCCCGAGTACGCACGAGGCATTCCGGGCGGCCTGAAGAACGCCATCGATTGGCTCGTATCGGGCGACCTTGTGATTGCAAAGCCCATCGCGCTGGTGCACGCATCCCATCGCGGCGACGACATGCTCGCGTCTCTGCGGCTTGTGCTGTCGACAATCAGCTCCCGCTTCAACGAAGAACTGTTCCTGCGCTTCCCCTTCATGAAGATGGAGCCGGAGGCCATTGCCGATGCCGTAAGGCAGCCGGTCAATCGCGGACCGGCGGAGGCCTTTCTTCAGGAATTTTTCCGCTACTGCCAGCGACCAGAGGGTGATTGAACATGATCGTTGGTGCAGTCTGCTGACAAGGGCTTGTGGCGTCAGCGGTTCACCGGTGCTTGCAGATGGGAATACCCCGCGGCCTCCACGAACTGCGGCAGTGTCCACAGCTGGCCGTTGGGCCCCCACGTGCCATCGGTGACATCGCTCACCATGATCGAAGCAGCCAGCCGCTGCGTATCCGGCAGGGCCAGCGATTCCAGAATGGCCTGGTGCACAACCGCCGCGTAACGGGACCGGTGCTGTTCGTCGAGTACGCCGGCGGGTGCGAAGACGTGGACCAGGCACGGAATGACGTGGAGGAAGTCGGCACTGCCGCCACAGCGCCAGAAGCCGGCCGGCACCTCCTCGGCAATCACCCAGCACAGGCTGCGTTGGCGGGGATCAGGCCCCAGGCCGCTGCATTGCGTTGCAGCGGTATTCACCGCGGCGATCATCCGCTCGCGCTGAAGAGCGGTCAGTGCGTCGGCGGGTGTCTTGATGAGGATGGTGGGCATGGATAGCGCTCGTGGGTGAGGGAGCGCCCATTCAACCGCGCTGCGGCGCGGGTCTTAAGTGGCCGATTTGCCAACAATCGCGCAGAATCAGCCAATGCATGATTTCGTCCTGGTGGTGCCGCGCGCACCCTTTGCCTCCAGCGTCACCCTCACCCTTGATCTTCTGACCACCGCGGCCAAGCTGGCGTGCCGGGTCGGGGTTGCACCGCCGCGTTGGCGGGTCTGCGCGGTGACGCCAGGAAGCATTCCGCTTGGCAACGGCCTGCACCTGCAGGTGGACACGTTGCCTGCGCGCTCCTCTGCGCATGAATGCTGGATCCTGCCGGGCCTGGACATCGACGATGCCAGCCAACTCGACGCGCGCTTGGCCCAGCCGGACATTCCGCCTTTGGTCGCTGCGCTGCGTCGCCATGCCAGAGTGGGCGGCACGATTGCAGGCTCCTGTTCGTCCGTGTTTCTGCTCAACGCAGCCGGATTGCTGGAGGGACGCTGCGTGACCACAACGTGGTGGTTGGCCTCTGCGCTGCGGCGCGTGGCGCCAACCACCCGCGTCGAACCCGATCGCATGGTGCATGCGGATGGCACGCTGGTCACTGCCGGCGCCGCGATGGCACACATGGACCTGGTGCTTTACGTGCTGCGCCAGCGCTTCGGCGAGCAACTCACGGCCATGCTGGGCCAGGCGCTGCTGGTCGAGCAGCGTCGCCTGCAGTCGCTGTATATGTCGCCGGCGATGATGGTGCCCGAGAACAACCTGATTGCGCTGTTGACCCGCCACATCGCAGAGACGCTCCCGGAACCAGTCACCGTGGGCACGCTTGCCGCGCGGGCCAACATGTCCACACGCACCCTCAACCGCCAAGTGAACAAGGTGCTCGGCTACGGGCCGCAGCAGTTGATCCAGTCGGTGCGCTTGAACCGGGCGCGGCTGATGCTGGAAAGCAGCAGGCTTTCGGTGGAAGAGGTGGCCGCGCAAGTGGGCTTGGGCGATTCTGCGACACTCAGGCGATTGCTGCGCCGCCGATTGGGCCTGACTCCCACCCGGATTCGAGGGTGAGGGCGCCGCATTGCTGGCTGCGGGTTCGCGGGCGCCCATCGGGTCCGGCCGGGCTCACGGATTCATTCACAGGCGCTGCCCTATATTCCGGGTCACAACGCCGCATACCGCGGCTGGACCGGGAGCATTCCCATGAAAACCGGACATTTGCTTGGCATTGCCCTGGGCGCTGCAATCACCCTGGTGGCTACCCCTGCCTGGGCCGATCCGCCGCACCATGCACGTGGCAACGGACCGCCGCCCCACGCAGGCGGCCCCCACAACCGCGACGCACCGCCGCCGGGCTGGCAGAAAAAGGCATGGCGCCGCGGCGATCGCTTGCCCTGGGCCGAGGTTGACCGCCGCTACTGGGTGGACGACTACGCGCATTACCGTCTGCGCGATCCCGGCCGCGGTCAGCGGTGGGTGCGGCAGTCGGATACGGAATACCTGCTGGTGGAGATCGCCACCGGCGTGATCATCGACGCCTTGCGTCGCTAGGGATTCCGGCACGAGCCCCCGGGCGGCGCGCAGCCGCCGCAGGGGTAATGGCGGCACGGCCGCCGGTGACATCGCGCTCTCACCCCGGTAACTCGCACTTCATCTTGCCGTCCACGTAATACGGCTTGGGGACGTTCGGGTTGTCGCTGGTCTTCTCAAAGACCACTTCGAACGACGCTGCGTCGGGCGAGCCCTTGCGATCGGTACACGCGTCGTGGAGTTTTTTCTTGACCGCGGCAATGCCGGCCTCGCGGTTGGCACCGTCGGCGCTGTTGGTCAGGTTCACGGTTTCAGCCAGGGCCAAGGGGCTGAAAGCAGACAGGCAGCCGGCGATCATCAGGGTATGCAGCTTGGTCAAGGGTGCACCTCGCGGAAGTCCAATGAGGCGGTCAGCATAATGCGGGAGCGTTAACAGCACGTGCCCGGTTGCCGCAGTTGGCTTGGCTGACGTTGTTTGGTACAAGCCAAGCTGTCGGAGATCAGAGAATGGGCGCGAGCCATGTCCGAACCCTATTCGGCCCTGCTCAGGCTGCAGCTGCCGCGCGAGCGTCTTGCGCGCTGGTTGGCGGCCCCGGTGCCTGCAGCATCGAGGTGGAATGACTGGCGATCCATCGCCGGCCGGTGGCGCCTGCCCGGCGGCGTCGATCTGGCTGCGTCCAGTGATGTGGAGCTGGGTGAATTCCTCTCCGATTGCACTGCAATGCTGGCCCGGCATGCGGACAATCGCGCCGCGTTGGTCGCCCTCCTGGAATCGGCGCAGGCGGAGAACATCAAAGTTGCGGCCTACGATCGGGCCGGGGCGTACTTCGTTGCAGGGTCACTGACGTATTCCGAGAACCTCTATGATCTGGTCGTGTTCCTGGCCATGGCGCGCGGCGCCGCCGATTTCCTTGAGCCTGGCGAGCAAGGCGTGGCACTGGTGCACGACTACCTATGGGCCGAGGACGGTGAGCGGGAGACGGTTGCTGCGGTCCACCTCGCCGGCAAGGGCGATTCGGGCTTCATGACGCCGGCGCAGGCCGGCGAGACCGCTGCGACCTTCGATGCAATGGTCGCGCTCATGCTGGACGGAGCGGACGACCCGCAGTTCACCCCACGCAATCAATTCGACCGTATCCTGGAGCGCGGCCATGCCGCGCAGATATGACGATAAGCCCGCGCCTCCGCTGCATGTCGCCGGACCGGAATGAAGAGGCTGCTGCCGCATGCGAGTGATGGAGACAGCGTTGTCTGCCGACGTGCTGGCCCTGCTGGAGACCAGCGGCCTGCCTACGGAGGATCTGCGTGCAGGCAGGCCGATCACCTTTCTGGCAGCGTCGTTGAATGGAGAGCTGCTCGGTTGCGTGGGCTATGAATCGAGCCGCGACGTCGTGCTCCTGCGCTCTTTGGCGATCCAGCCGATGTCGCAGGGCAGGGGCCTGGGGCGGCAACTGGTGGTGGAACTGGAGCAGCATGCCAAGGCGGCGGGTGGCAGGACCGTGTTCCTTCTCACGACCACGGCAGCACCGTTCTTCGAGCAGCTTGGCTATGTGCGCGTCGCGCGCGATGCAGCACCGGGATTCATCGCTGCGTCGACGCAGTTCAGTGAACTGTGCCCAGGCTCGGCCCAGCTGATGATGCGTCGGCTGTAGGCCGGCCGGGACCCGGCGGGTTCTTCAGCCCCCTTGTCCATCGATGTCCGGGGCTTGCCGCGTTGCGATCCGGGATGCCCGGCGTGCAGAGGACAGCTGCGGTGCCGATACCGAGGCGCGCGTGATCAACTGGTGCGCAAGTACGTGGTTGACGGTGGCGCGCCTTGAAGACGCGGGGCGGCGCATTTCCCGCAGCAGGATGTCTATCGCGTTGTCCGCCATCTCTGCGACCGGCTGATGGATGGTGGTCAGTTCCGGCCACACCATGGTCGCGGCGGAGGTGTCGTCGAAGCCCACCACCGAAAGATCCCCCGGCACCTGCAGGCCGCGGCGGTGGGCCACTGAAACAACCGCCGATGCCATGTCATCGTTGCTGGCGAAGATCGCACTGGGTGGCGGGCCCTGGGCCAGCAGCCGCTCGGCTGCCTCCAGGCCGGAACGGTAGGTGAAGCAGCCGGGTTGCACGAGCGCGTCGTCGTAGCCGATGCCGGCATTGGCCAGTGCATCCCGGTAGCCCTGCCAGCGATGCGCGCTGGCGGTCTGGTTCGGGTCGCCCTTGATATAGCCGATGCGGGTATGCCCGTGGGCGATGAGGTGCGACACCATGTCATGGCTGGCCTGGCGGTCGTCGATGCGCACGCAGGAGATCCTGTTGCTGAAGCGGCTGGAGGCGATGGAGACGACGGGAATGCCCGCGTTGACGAATACCTCGACGATGTCCTTCGATTCACACAGCGGCGGCGGAAGAATCACGCCTGCCACGGTGGTGGCGAGTTGCCGTGCCGCCTCGCGACGCGCCGGGGTGCCCAGCTCATCCCAGGCAGCGATGACCAGCTGCGCCGCCGACCGGGTGGAACCGCGCAACGCGCCGACCAGCAGTTCGCGCAGGTAGCTGGAGCTGGGGTTGGTGTAGATCAGGGCGATGCAGGTGTGCTGTGCCGCAGCCAGGGCGGAGGCAGCAGGGTTGGGCCGGTAGTCCAGCGCCAGTACGCTGCGCAGGACGCGTTCGCGGTTGCCTTCGCGTACCCCGGCATGGCCGTTGATGACGCGTGACACCGTCATGGCGGAAACACCTGCATGGGCAGCGACGTCATCGATGGTGACGGCGCTTGCTTTTCGACGGACCGCTTTATGGCCGTTTTTCAAGGCTGGATTCCTTTGCTGCGCTGCATGATGACAAGCGCGATTGCGGATGAGTAGTCTGCGCCGTGACGCGATGGTAGCGCTACCACTGAGCCGGTGTAAGGCCAGCGGATGCCCCCCCCTTTACCGCGCGGCTGTTCCGGCAAGTCTGAAAGCGAGTTTGAGTCGCGGTGGGTGCAAAGCGCACTGCGATGTTCGGTGTGGAAGACGGGCGTCGCCCGTACGTGCCCCCAGGAGGGGCGGTACATCCATTCGATCGTATGTCAGAGGGGAGAGTCATGAGCGCTGCTACTTTCCGTCGTACCCCAGGCCGGAGGGCTCGTCGATGAGCCGGACGCTGGCGAAGTTCACTTCCAGGGCCATGTTCACCTTTGTCGGTGGCGTCCTGGTCATCAATCCCGCATTCGCACAAGAGGCGTCAACGCCGGCACCCGTCGCCGGGCAGCAGAATCCGCCCAGCCCGACACAGCTGGACACCGTCCAGGTCACCGGCATCCGCAACAGCCTCAGCCAGGCCATGGACATCAAGCGTGATTCGGCCGGCGTGGTGGATGCGATCAGTGCGGAGGACATCGGCAAGTTCCCCGATACCAACCTGGCCGAATCCCTGCAGCGCATCACCGGCATCTCGATCGAGCGCCGTGATGGTGAGGGCGCACAGGTAACGGCGCGTGGTTTCGGCCCTCAGTTCAACATGGTGACGCTCAACGGGCGGCAGATGCCCGGCGCCGATGCGTTCGGTGCGTCGGGGCAGGTCGCCATCGGTGGTGTCGACGGCGGCACCCGTGCCTTCAACTTCGCCCAGTTGGCCGCTGAAGCCATCAATGGCATCGAGGTCTACAAGACCAGCCAGGCCAATGTCCCCAGCGGTGGCATCGGTGCCACCATCAACATCCTGACCTCCCGGCCGTTTGACCACGAGGGCATCGTCGCCAGTGCCGAGGCGAAGGCCGTCTCCGACCGCAGCCAGCCGTTCGGCGACGACCTGACGCCGGAACTGTCCGGCATCTTCAGTTACGCCAATCCCGACAAGACCTTCGGCGTGGGCGTGAGCGCCAGCTACCAGAAACGCAAGGGCGGTTCGGTGCAGGCCACCGACAACTACTGGAACGTGCAGCCTTGGACCGGCACGATGCCGGGCAACCCGAGGGTGGTCAATGCGCCGGCGATCGGTGCGCTGTATGCGCGGCCGAACGACCTGCGCTATGCCTTCTCCGAATTCGAGCGTGAGCGCATCAACGGCCAGGCCGTGCTGCAGTTCGCGCCGACCGATGCGGTGACCTTGACCCTGGATTACACCTATTCGACCAACGAGATCACTGAAAATCGTGGCGAGCAGGGCATGTGGCTGCAGAACAGCAACTACACCGACGTCGAATTCGATACCAGCGGTGCGGTTGCCACGCCGATCTACATCCGTGAAATCGCCGGCACCAAGGATTTCGGCCTTGAGCAGCAGCGCAGCATGCAGAAGTACAAGCTGGGTTCGCTCGGCCTGAACGCGGTCTGGAATGTGACCGACCGCTTCAAGCTCAGCTTCGATGCGCACAACTCGAAGAACGAAAGCCGCCCGAACGATCCGCTCACTGGTGGCGGCTCCATCTTCAGCAGCATCGCCGGCACCAACAACTGCACCGCCGGACCGCATTGCGGTGGGTCATGGGTGCAGGAAATGGTCTTCAACAGCGGCCTGCCGGTGGGCACCCAGGTCTGGTACCCGAGCACGGCCGATGCCATCGCCAACACCAACGGCGTGGTCAATCCGGGTTTCGCGCCGGGCGAGATCGGTTCGCAGGTGCTGCGCATCAACTCGCAGACCCAGATCAGTGAGATCAAGCAGGGGCGTGTCGACGGTGAGTGGAGCTTCGACAAGGGGCGCTTCCAGTTTGGCGTGGACTCGAGCAAGCAGACCACCCACCGCATCCAGGCAGCGGAGAATTACAACACGCTGGGCGATTGGGGCGTGGCCAACGTTGACGGGGATGTTGCCAACGGGCTGATGGACCTGCTGCAGCCGGTCAACATCGTCGGGCTGTTCAACGACTTCAATGCCAACAGCTTCACGGCCTGGCGCGGCGATGCAGGTCGCCTTGCGCAGTGGGCGGCGGACAACTATGGCGCCAATCTCGGCGTGAGCCCGCAGCGCGCCGCCGACAACCTGGTGGAAGAGAAGACGAAGTCGGCCTACTTCCAGGTGGAGCTGGATGGCGAGCTGGGCGGCATGCGTACCAATACCCGCCTGGGTGTGCGCTATGAAACCACCGACGTTGTCTCCACCTCGAACATCGCCATCCCGGAAGCCATCGAGTGGCAATCCAACAATGACTTCCGCGTGGTGTTGTCCGATGAACAACAGCCGTTCACCGAGAAGAACAGCTACAGCTACATCCTGCCCAATCTGGACTTCAGCATCGATCTTCGTGAGGACCTGAAGGGGCGTGTCTCATTCGGCAAGAGCATCGCGCGCGCGCCGATCGGCAACCTGTATGCCGGCCCGACCGCCCAGCAGCCGTTCGGCTCGGTCCTCATCGACCCGTCCTCGCGGGCCAGCGGTACCGCACAGAACCCGCAGCTGAAACCGCTGGAATCGGACAACCTGGATCTGGCGCTGGAGTGGTACTTCGCCGATGCGAGCTACGTCTCGCTGACCTACTGGAACAAATCGGTCGACAATTTCGTCGGCAACACCATTGTCCAGGAGAATCTGTACGGCCTGCGCGATCCTACCGCCGGTCCGGATGCGCAGGCGGCGCTGGCGTTCCTCACCAGCGGTGCCTGCGTCACACAGGTCGGCGCTGCCAATGCAGCGGCGTGCTCGGCCAATGACACCTCGCTGTTCACCGCCCTGGCCCTGCTGCGCAACAATCCCGCCGGGTTGGGCGCCTACAACGGTACCGACGCCCAGGTGCTGGCCACTGAAGCAGCCTACGACCTGTACGGTACGGCCGGCGATCCGCTGTACCAGTTCAACGTCAATCGTCCCATCAACCAGAACAAGGCCAAGCTCCACGGCTGGGAACTGGGTGGGCAATACTTCTTCGGCGATACCGGCTTCGGCATCCTGGCCAACTACACCCTGGTCAATGGCGATGTGGGCTTCAACAACGCAGGCGACCCGGGCATCGACCAGTTCTCGCTCACCGGCCTGAGCGACACGGCCAATGCGATGTTGATGTACGAGAAGTATGGTTGGTCGGTACGACTGGCGTGGAACTGGCGTGACCAGTACCTGATCCTGGCCAACCAGGGGGCCAGCCGCAATCCGTACTATGTGGAGGCGTACGAACAGTGGGATCTCAGCGTGAACTACACCCTGGATGACCACTGGTCGTTCGGCCTGGAGGCGATCAACCTGACCGGTGAGGACGTGCGCTGGCGTTCGCGTACCTCGCAGATGATCGTGAAGCTGGCCGACCAGAGCCCGCGTTACATGCTGGGCGTGCGTTACAGGTTCTGAACCGTGGGGTGCCGCTGCCACGGCAGCGGCACCCGTTCCAGGCTGCTGACGGATTGGACAACACCATGTCGCGTTACGAAATGCTCAACAACATTGCCCATCGGGACCTGCGTGTGGCCACCGGCTTCGGCGCCGAGTTCGGCGATGCGGTGGGCATGGTGCCGGCCTATCCGAGCGAGTTCGCCGAACTGCAGCGTGAATATCCCATCTTCCTGCGCAAGGACCCCGCCACGGGCGGCTGGCAGGCGGTGGCCCTGCTGGGGTTCGAACAGCACGAGAACCTGTTCCTGCAGGACGGTCGCTGGAACGCCTCCTACCTGCCCGGCGCCGCGGCGAAAGGGCCATTCCTGATCGGTTTCCAGGAAGGGCACATCGATGGTGCGCTTACCCGGGAAGCGGTGCTGCACGTGGATCTGGATCATCCGCGCGTGACCGCAATGCACGGCGAGCCGGTGTTCCTGCCACAGGGCGGGAACTCGCCCTATCTGGACCATATCGCCGGGGTGCTGCGCGGCATCCACGACGGCCATGCCTTTGCCGCGGACATGTTTGCCACGCTCGACGCGAAAGGGTTGATCCAACCGATCACGCTGGATGTGCGGATCGACGCTGAGCATCGGGTCGGCGTCAACGGCCTGCACGCGGTCGACCGTGACCGCCTCGCGCTGCTGGAGGGTGCGGCGCTGGCCGAACTCAACCGCGCCGGCTACCTGGAGGGCGCCTATCTGATGCTGGCATCGCTGCACAACATGCGCCGCCTGATCGCCGAGAAGCAGCGACGCCTGCGCGCAGCGGATACCGCCGTCGCGGGCGGCAGGAACTGACCGGTGCTGGACGGCGTCGCCATGCGCACAATGGAAGGCCTGGATCCCGCGGCGCTGCCGCTGCAGGCGCTGGTGGCAGCCGGCGAGCCAGTGGTGCTGCGCGGCATCGCGCGCGACTGGGCATTGGTGCAGGCCGGGTCGCGTTCCCTGCAGGAGGCCATGGCCTACCTGCGCGGGTTCGAAGCAGGCGTGCCTGTTCCCTATTCCTTCGGCGGCCCCGAGATCGAAGGGCGTCCGTTCTACAACGCGGACTTCACCCGCTTGAACTTCGAGGTCCGGCGTGGCCTGCTGACAGAGGTGCTGGACGCAATCGCCGACCACCTCGATTCGCCGAGCCCGCCCACCTATTACGTCGCTTCGCTGCTGATCGCGCGTGCGCTGCCCGGGTTCGCCCAGCACAACGACGCCGGACTGACCGGGCAGGGCATCGATGCTTCGGCCAGCATCTGGGTCGGCAACCGGGTGACGGCCTCCTGCCATTACGACATTCCGGACAACCTGGCGTGCTGCGCGGTGGGCCGGCGCCGCTTCACTCTGTTTCCGCCGGAGCAGATCGACAACCTCTACCCGGGGCCGATGGAGCCCACCCCGGGTGGGCAGGTGGTCAGCGTGGTGGATTTCGACCAGCCGGATTCCGACCGCCATCCGGGCTTCCGTGATGCCCTGGCAAGCGCGCAGACCGCCACGCTTGAGCCCGGTGATGCCATCTTCATCCCAGGCCTGTGGTGGCACCACGTGCGCAGCCTGGAACCGTTCAACGTGCTGGTGAACTACTGGTGGCGCAGTGCGCCTGGCTATCTCGGCTCACCCCTGCCGGCGCTGCAGCATGCGATGTGGGCCCTGCGCGATCTACCGGCGCGCGAGAAGCAGGCGTGGGCAAAGATCTTCCAGTACTACGTGTTTGGTCCCGGCGAGCAGGCAGGGCAACACCTGCCCGAAGCGGCCCGGGGTGAGCTGGCACCGTTCGACGAGACGCAGGCGCGGCGCATGCGCGCGCAGCTGCTGGGTCGACTCAACCGCTGATGGGAGCATCGCATTGAACGCTGCGGACACTACACAAGGGCCGATCCGGAGAGTGGTGATCGCCGGTGGCGGCACTGCCGGCTGGCTGGCCGGCTGCGCACTGGCGCACCAGTTCCGCCAACAGCTGGACATCACCCTGGTGGAGTCCGAGCAGATCGGTACCGTGGGTGTGGGAGAATCCACCGTGCCGCCCATCCGCACGTTCCACCGTTTCCTGCAGATCGATGAGCAGGAGTTCCTGCGTGCGGTCGCCGGCACGTTCAAGCTGTCGATCTCGTTCGAGAACTGGCGTCGCCCCGGTGAACGCTTCATCCATCCTTTCGGCACGATCGGGCAGGGCACCTGGGCCACGCCGTTTCATCACTTCTGGCTGGACAGCCTGCGCCGCGGCATGCACTCCGAGCTGGGCGACTTCTGCCTGGAAAGCGCCGCTTCCCTGGCCGACAGGTTCTCGCTGCAGACCCAACCCCAGGTCAACTACGCCTACCATTTCGACGCCGGGCTCTATGCCAGGTTCCTGCGCGGCAAGGCCGAAGCAAACGGCCTGCGGCGGGTGGAAGGCAAGATCCGCGAAGTCCGCCAGCATCCCCATGACGGCTCGGTTGCGTCGCTGGTGCTGGACGACGGGCAGGTCATCGAAGGCGATCTGTTCATCGACTGCACCGGCTTCCGCGGCCTGTTGACCGAGCAGACCCTGCATACCGGCTATGAAGACTGGAACGAATGGTTGCCCAGTGATCGCGCCGTTGCCGTGCAGACCGACTCGGCCGCGCCGCCGGTGCCCTACACCCGTGCCATCGCGCACGAGGCCGGGTGGCGCTGGCACATCGCGCTGCAGCACCGGGTCGGCTGCGGGCTGGTCTTCTCCAGCCGCCACATGTCCGATGACGAGGCGCAGGCCAAGCTGTTGCGTGATGTCGACGGACAGCCCCTGCGCGATCCGTGGCTGGTGCCGTTCCGCAGCGGGCGCCGGTTGCAGGCCTGGAACAGGAACGTGGTGGCGCTGGGGCTGGCCAGTGGCTTCATCGAGCCGCTGGAATCGACCAGCATCCACCTGACCATCAGCGCCGTGGTGCGCCTGATCCAGCTGTTCCCGTCCGACGGCATCACCCCTTCGCTGGTGGCGCTGTACAACGACGTGAGCCGCCAGGAGATGGAGCACGTGCGCGATTTCATCATCCTGCATTACCACGCCAACCAGCGCGACGAGCCGATGTGGAAGGCCTGCCGCGAGATGGCGCTGCCTGAATCGCTGCAGGTCCGCCTGCGCGCGTGGCGCGAGCGTGCCCATGCCTGGCAGGACCCTGGCGAGCTGTTCCGGGTCGACTCCTGGACCAGCGTCCTGATGGGCCAGGGCATCCAGCCCGGACCGCCGCACCCGCTTGCGCGGGCCATCGGCGATGCGGACCTGCGCACCCTGTTGCATCGCATCCGGCAGCCAGTGCAGGAAACGGTGGCGAAGATGCCGACGCAGGCAGAGTTCATCGAGCGCTACTGCAAGGCGGCGCCGGACGCATGGCAAAGGGGCAGGGCAGTGGCGTAGCCGCAGTGCGCGCTGTTGCATCGAATTGGTAGCGCTACCTTCAAACCACTACGGGGTGCAGTGAATGGAATTGGTTGCGGGTGTCGACGCTGGTACGCAAAGCCTGAAGGTGGTCGTCTACGACCCTGAAGGGCGCAGTCTCGTGGCCAGCGCCAGCGCGCCATTGCAGCTGACCAGCGCTGCAGACGGCAGCCGGGAACAGCGGCCGGCCGATTGGGTGACGGCACTGCACGCCTGCTTTGCTGCGATCGATCCGGCGGTGCGCTCCCGGATTGCCGCGCTGGCAGTCTCAGGACAGCAGCATGGGTTCGTGCCGGTCGATGCGGCCGGGGAGGTGCTGGCTCCGGCCAAGCTGTGGTGCGACACCAGCACCTCGGCCGAATGCGTGCAGATCATGGACGCCGCAGGCGGCACGGCGCGCACCATCGCGTTGACCGGCAACCCGGTGCTTGCCGGTTACACCGCCTCCAAGCTGCCGTGGACGAAAACGCACCGGCCCGACGCCTACGCGCGACTTGCCACCATCCTGCTGCCGCACGATTACCTCAATTTTGTGTTGACCGGCGAGCGTTTCTGCGAATACGGCGATGCGTCGGGCACCGGCTGGCTGGATGTGCGCACCCGAACCTGGTCGGCCGAGCTGCTGCACGCGACCGATCCGCAGCGCGATCTCGCCGACTGCCTGCCACGCATCGCCGCAACCGAAGAGATGTTCGGCATCACCCCCGCCGCGGCGGCGGCGTTGGGCCTTCCCGCATCGGTGAAGGTGGCCGTCGGCGGTGGCGACAACATGATGGCGGCCGTGGGTACCGGCTGCGTCGTACCCGGTCGCCTGGTGATGAGCCTGGGTACGTCCGGCACCCTGTTTGCCTTCTCGGACACGCCCGTGGTCGACCCGGGCGGGGCATGGGCCGCGTTCTGCTCGTCGACCGGCGGCTGGCTGCCGCTGGTCTGCACGATGAACTGCACCGTGGTGACCGGACAGGTCGCCGACGCCTTCGGCTTCAGCAGCCGCGAGGGCGACCGGCACCTGCAGGCCACGCCGCCCGGTGCCGACGGCCTGGTGATGCTGCCGTTCCTCAACGGCGAACGCACGCCGGACCTGCCGCAGGGCAAGGGGGTGCTGGCGGGCCTGGACACGACCAACATGACGCCGGCGCACATCTACCGCGCGGCCATGGAAGGGGCCACCTACGCCCTGAAGTATGGCTACGACGCATTCGTCGGCGCGGGCATGCAGTTCGAACGCATCGTGCTGACCGGCGGCGGCAGCAACAGCGCGCAGTGGCGGCAACTGGTGGCCGATGTGTTCGGCCTGCCGGTGGACGTGCCGGCCCAGTCCGAAGGCGCGGCATTCGGTGCGGCATTGCAGGCCCTGTGGGCATTGGGCCACGGCCGCGGCGATGCCGCCTCCATCGCCGACGTCGCCGACCGCCACGTTGCGCTTGACCCGCTGCGTTCGGCACGCCCGGACCCGGCACGCGCCGAAGCCTACGCCACGGCCTACGCCCGTTTCCTTCGACATCTCGACGCGATCACGCCGCTGTACCGCGGCTGATCTCCTTTCCGCGACACCTCGCACAACGACAGGAAGACGCACCATGAGCACGCAACCTTTCATCGGCGCCAAGGAATACTTCCCCGGCATCGGCCGCATTCCCTTCGAAGGCCGGGACTCGGACAACCCGCTCGCGTTCAAGGTCTACGACGCGGACAAGGTCATCGGCGGCAGGACCATGCAGGAACATCTGCGCTTTGCAGTCTGTTACTGGCACACCTTCTGCAATGCCGGGCACGATCCGTTCGGTCCGGGTACCCGTCATTTCCCCTGGGAGGCCGGCTCGCCGATGGCCACCGCCGAGGCGAAGGTGGACGCGGCATTCGAGTTCTTCACCAAGCTGGGCGTGCCGTACTGGTGTTTCCACGATATCGACCTGGCGCCGGACGCCGAGGATGTCGGGCAGTACGAAAAGAACCTGAAGCACATGGTGGGCCTGGCCAAGGCGCGCCAGGATGCAACCGGCATGAAGCTGCTGTGGGGCACGGCCAACCTGTTCTCGCACCCGCGCTACATGAACGGTGCGTCCACCAACCCGGATTTCGCAGTGGTGGCGCGTGCCGCCGTGCAGGTAAAGGCGGCGCTGGAGGCCACCGTTGAACTGGGCGGCGAGCATTACGTGTTCTGGGGCGGCCGCGAAGGCTATGCCGCGCTGGCCAATACCCAGATGAAGCGCGAAGTCGACCACCTCGCGCGGTTCCTGACCATGGCGCGCGACCATGGCCGCAGCATCGGCCTGAAGGGCAACTTCCTGATCGAGCCCAAGCCGATGGAACCGATGAAGCACCAGTACGACTTCGACAGCGCCACCGTGGTGGGGTTCCTGAAGGAACATGGCCTGGACAAGGATTTCAAGCTCAACATCGAGGCCAACCACGCGACGCTGTCCGGCCACACCTTCGAACACGATCTGCAGGTCGCCTCGGACCACGGCCTGCTCGGCAGCATCGATGCCAACCGCGGCAACGCCCAGAACGGCTGGGATACCGACCAGTTCCCCACCGACCTGTACGACACCGTGGGCGCGATGCTGGTGGTGCTGCGCCAGGGCGGTCTCGAAGGCGGCTTGAACTTCGACGCCAAGGTGCGCCGTGAATCGACCGACCTGGAAGATCTGTTCATTGCCCATGTCGGCGGCATGGATGCCTTCGCCCGCGGGCTGGAAGTGGCCCATGCGCTGCTGAACGACTCGCCGCTGGAGCAGTGGCGCAAGGAGCGTTACGCCAGCTTCGACAGTGGTGCCGGCAAGGACTTCGCGGGCGGCGCGCTCAGTCTGGCAGAACTGGCTGCGCTGGGTGCCAAGGGCGGCGAGCCCAGGCAGATCAGCGGCAAGCAGGAGCGCTACGAGAACCTGATCAACCAGTACCTGCTGCGTTGAGCACAACGGCTCGCATCGATGACACCGAACCGGGGAGGGGCACGGCAATGCAGCAGGCAATGAGCGGTGGAGAGAACACCCGGCTGATCGTATTGATCAGCGTGGTGGCGACGATTGGCGGATTCCTGTTCGGGTTCGACAGCGGCGTGATCAACGGCACCCAGGACGGCCTGCACCAGGCGTTCAGATCCGGCGAGTGGATGCAGGGGTTCGAGATCGCCTCGATGTTGCTGGGCTGCGCCGTGGGTGCCTTCAGCGCCGGCCGGCTGGCCGACCGTCTCGGCCGCCGCAACGTGCTGATCGTCTCGGCAGTGTTGTTCCTGCTGTCGGCGATCGGCGCCGGCGCCGCATCCTCCTCGGCGATGTTCATCGTCGCGCGGGTGTTGGGGGGCTTTGCGGTGGGGGCCGCCAGTGTCATCTCCCCGGCCTACATCGCCGAAGTCGCGCCGGCGCGCTACCGTGGCCGGCTCGCCACGGTCCAGCAGATCGCCATCATCAGCGGGCTGACCGTCGCGTTCCTGTCCAACTATCTGTTGGCAGCCACCGCCGGTGCGTCCACCGAGGCACTGTGGGGCGGGCATGCAGCGTGGCGCTGGATGTTCTGGATGCAGGCCGTGCCCTCGCTGCTGTTCCTGGCACTGCTGCTGACCATTCCGGAAAGCCCGCGCTACCTGATGGTGAAGCGCCGCAAGGACGAGGCGCTGCAGGTGCTTGCGCGGCTGTACGGCGGTGTGGAGGCGCAGGCGAAGCTTGCCGAGATCGACGCTTCGCTGTCGACCGACCACCATCGGCCGCGGCTGTCGGACCTGCGTAACAAGGCCACCGGCAGGATCCGCCCGATTGTCTGGGTCGGCATCGGCCTGGCCACCTTCCAGCAGCTGGTCGGCATCAACGTGGTGTTCTACTACGGTGCCGTGCTCTGGCAGGCCGTCGGCTTCTCCGAGAACGACGCGCTGCTGATCAATGTGCTTTCCGGTGCGCTCAGCATCGGCGCCTGCATCGTCACCGTGCTGCTGATCGATCGCATCGGGCGCAAGCCATTGCTGTGGGTTGGCTCGGCCGGCATGGCGGTGTCACTGGCACTGCTGGTGGCCGCATTCGCCAGCGGCTCGCTGGTCGATACGCACCTGCAGCTGCCTGCGGGCATGGGCACGCTGGCGTTGGTGGCGGCCAATGCCTATGTCGTGTTCTTCAACATCTCGTGGGGCCCGGTGATGTGGGTGATGCTGGGCGAGATGTTCCCCAACCAGATCCGCGGTTCGGGCCTGGCGGTGGCCGGTGCGGCGCAGTGGACCGCCAATTTCGCCGTCACCGTGACCTTCCCGATTCTGCTGGCCGCCACCGGACTGGCAGCCACGTACAGCATCTATCTGGTGGCGGCGGTCATTTCGGTGTTCTTCGTGCTCAGGTACGTGCACGAAACCAAGGGCAAGGAACTGGAGCAGATGGAAGGATGAACGCGATGACCCATCGACACGTTGGCCGCGCCCACGCTGGCGTGCTGCTGACCACGCTGCTGCTGGCACTGGCGGCCTGTGGCAAGGATGAAGACGTTGCCGCAACTGCAGCCGCGACGCCGGACCCGTGGCCGCAGGTCGCCTGGCCACTGGCCGAGGACCCCGCGCTGGAAAAGCGCATCACCGACCTGATGGCCACCATGACGGTGGAGGAAAAGGTCGGCCAGCTGGTGCAGGGAGATATCGCCAGCATCACGCCCGACGACGTGCGCCGCTATCGGTTGGGTTCGGTCCTGGCCGGTGGCAATTCCGATCCCGGTGGCCGTTACGATGCCGCGCCGGCCGAATGGCTGGCGCTGGCCGATGCGTTCTACGCAGCGTCGATGGACACCTCCACCGGCGGCAAAGCCATCCCGGTGCTGTTCGGCATTGATGCCGTGCACGGGCAGAGCAACATCATCGGCGCGACGCTGTTCCCGCACAACATCGGCCTGGGCGCGGCCCGCAACCCGGATCTGCTGCGCCGGATCGGCGAGGTGACCGCGCTGGAGACCCGTGCGACCGGGATGGAGTGGGCGTTCGCACCGACCGTGGCGGTACCGCAGGACGACCGCTGGGGGCGCACCTATGAGGGCTATTCCGAATCGCCCGAGGTGGTGGCCAGCTATGCCGGTGCAATGGTCGAAGGCCTGCAGGGCAAAGTGGGTACGCCCGCGTTCCTCGATGGTCGTCATGTGATCGCCTCGGTGAAGCACTTCCTCGGCGACGGTGGCACTACCGATGGCAAGGACCAGGGGGATACCCGGATCAGCGAAGCGGACCTGGTGCGCATCCACGCGGCCGGGTATCCGCCGGCGATCGCTGCAGGCGCACAGACCGTCATGGCCTCCTTCAACAGCGTCAACGGCGAAAAAATGCATGGTCACAGGCAGTACCTGACCGATGCGTTGAAGGGCCGCATGCACTTCGGTGGGTTCGTGGTGGGCGACTGGAACGGCCACGGGCAGGTCAAGGGCTGCACGACCACCGATTGCCCGGCCACCATCAATGCGGGCCTGGACATGGCCATGGCCTCGGACAGCTGGAAGGGCTTCTACGAAACCACGCTGGCCGCCGTGAAGAACGGCACCATCAGCCAGCAACGGTTGGACGAGGCGGTGCGCCGGATCCTGCGCGTCAAGATGCGGCTGGGTCTGTTCGAGGCCGGCAAGCCGTCCACACGTGCGGTCGGCGGCCAGTTCGCTCTCATCGGCGCACCGGAACATCGTGCGCTGGCACGGCAGGCGGTGCGCGAATCGCTGGTACTGCTGAAGAACCAGGGGGGCGTGTTGCCACTGTCGCCCAAGCAACGGATCCTGGTCGCCGGTGACGGTGCCAACGACGTGGGCAAGCAGGCCGGCGGCTGGACACTGAACTGGCAGGGCACCGGCACGACCCGCAAGGACTTCCCCAATGCGGACACGATCTACGAGGGCATCGCCCAGCAGGCGTCGGCCGCGGGTGGCGAGGCAGTGCTGGCGGTCGATGGGAAATATGTAACGAAGCCGGATGTGGCCGTGGTGGTATTCGGCGAGAGCCCGTATGCCGAGTTCCAGGGCGATCTGCCGACGCTGGCCTACAAGCCGGGGGACGATGCCGACCTTGACCTGATCAAACGGCTGAAGGCCGACGGCATTCCGGTGGTGGCCGTGTTCCTGAGCGGACGCCCGCTGTGGGTCAACCGCGAGATCAACGCCGCTGATGCGTTCGTGGCGGCGTGGCTGCCCGGCTCGGAAGGTGCTGGCGTTGCCGACGTGCTGCTGCGCAGGCCTGATGGCAGCGTGCAGCACGATTTCAAGGGCAGGTTGAGCTTCAGCTGGCCGCGCACGGCGACGCAGTATGCCAACAATGTGGGGCAGAAGGATTACGACCCGCAGTTCGCCTTCGGCTTCGGCCTGTCCTACGCCGACAACGGCGATCTGGCGGCGCTGCCGGAAGTCTCCGGGGTAACCGGCAATGAAGGTGCCAGCGGCGTGTTCTTCGCGCGCGGCGAAGCCGGTTCAGGCATGGCCCTGCGCCTGCAGAACAGCACGGGGCAGGGCGTCACGGTCACCAAGGTGCCGGAGGCCCTGGAGGGCGATCTGCTCAAGGTCACCGGCGTGGACCACCTGGCACAGGAAGATGGCCGCCGCCTGGCCTGGTCGGGCAAGGCTGAGGCAGTTGCCGCGCTGCAGTCGCACACGGCGCTGGACCTGCAGCGCGAAAGCAACGGCGACCTGATGCTGCTGACCACGCTGCGGGTGGAGTCTGCACCCCGTGGCGAGGCCTGGTTGGCGGTGGGCTGCGGCACGGGCTGCTCGGCCCGCATTGCGCTCACGCCGACGCTGGCAAAACTGCCGGTGGGCCAATGGACGCGCGTGGGCGTGCCGCTGAAGTGCCTTGCAGCCGCAGGTGCGGACGTCGGCAAGCTGGATCGCCCGTGGTCGATCGGAACGGCGGGGGCGATGACACTATCGGTGTCACGTGTCGCGCTGGGCGCCCTGAACGAGGCGGAGACCAGCATCGGGTGCGCAGGCGCGTGACCGTGACGCTGCGTCCTGCGCTATCGGGAACCGGGTGGGCGCGTAACCGAATCGCGCACGACCAGCCGGTGCGGCACCACGTGGTCGGTCAACACGCGCACGCCCTCGCTGCGGCGGCGGATGGTGCGCAGCAGGATCTCGATGGCGGCATCGGCCATCGAGGCGATGGGCTGATGGATGGTGGTGAGCTCGGGCCAGACCGTCGTGGCGGCGGAGCTGTCATCGAAGCCGACCACCGACAGGTCGCGGGGCACCTCCAGGCCACGCCGGTGCGCGACGGAGATCGCCGCCGCGCCCATGTCGTCGTTGCTGGCCAGGATTGCGGTGGGCGGCCTGGGCTGGCACAGCAGTTTCTCGGCAGCGGCCAGCCCGGAGCGGTAGGTGTAGTCGCCCTGTTCGACCAGGGCGGGGTCGACCTCCAGCCCGGCGTCGTGCAGCGCGCTGACAAAGCCGTCATAGCGCCGCGCGCTGGCACTGAGGTCGGTGCGCCCGCAGATGAAGCCGATGCGGCGATGGCCCTGCTGGATCAGGTGTTCAGCCAATTCCCTGCCGGCGTGGAAGTCATCGATGCGCACGCAGGAAATGTCATTGCCGAGGTGACCCGGCGCGATAGCCACCACCGGGATGCCGGCCTTGACCAGCTCGGTCACCACCGGCTTCGATTCGCACAGCGGCGGCGGCAGGATGACGCCGTCCACCCGCCCGGCCAGAGCACGCGCGGCCTTGCGCTGGGCCGCGGGGCCCGGCTCGTCCCAGTAGTCGATGACCAGCTGGATGGCAGCGTTGGACGCTACGCGCAGCAGGCCGACCAGCAGTTCGCGCAGGTAGGCACCGCTGGGGTCGGTGTAGATCAGTGCAATACGCGTGTGCTGCGCGGCGGCCAGCGAACTGGCGGCGAGGTTGGGCGTATAGCCCAGTTCACGCACTGCGCGCATCACGCGCTCGCGGGTGACGTCGCGCACCTTGCCCTGGTTGATCGCCCGCGACACCGTCATAGGCGACACTCCGGCCAGGGCCGCCACCTCGTCGATCGTCACACCACTGGTTTTGCGGCGGACCGATTTCTTCGGCTTGTCCAATACGCGCTCCCGTTCTTCTCTGTGACGCTGCCGAAGCCCGCGCACGTTTGGAGCTTACAAGGTTTGCCGGCCGCCCAACGGTCCGGTCCGGATGGCGAGCGGTGTCATTGGATGTTCGCTGCCGTGCTGGCGCTGCTGGCCTGCATCGGCGACGCGCGCGCAGAGGATGGCCATGCCCTGTGGATGCGCTACGTTCCGCTCGAACCGGCCCTCGCTGCCGACTACCGCACCCGCCTGGGGCAGGTGGTGGCCCCTGATCACACAGCCACGCAGCGCGCCGCGCGCGATGAACTGCAGCGTGGACTGGCCGGGCTGCTCGGCAGCGCTCCGCAGTTGCCGGGTACGGCAGCCACCGGCCCCATGCTGGTGCTGGGTACGCCGCAGTCGTCGGCGTTGATCGCGCCGTTGCGTGCGCAGATGCAGCCGCTGGGCGAGGAAGGCTACCTGCTCAAGCGCACACGGGTGGGCGGACGCGATGTGCTGCTGGTCGCCGCACCGCGGGATATCGGCGTGCTGTACGGGGTGTTCCATCTGCTGCGGCTGCTGCAGACCGGCGCGGCACTGGACGCTCTCGATGTGCGTCAATCGCCACGGCTCCGGCTGCGCGTGCTCAATCACTGGGACAACCTGGATGGCCATGTCGAACGTGGCTACGCAGGCCGTTCGCTGTGGGACTGGCAGACGTTGCCGGAGTGGCGCGACCCGCGCTACACCGACTATGCACGCGCCAACGCATCCGTAGGCATCAACGGCACCGTGCTCAACAACGTGAATGCAAACGCACAGAGTCTTGCGCCGAACTATCTCGACAAAGCGGCG
The DNA here is from genome assembly GCF_056399165.1 of Stenotrophomonas sp. 01N47. Taxonomy (NCBI): domain Bacteria; kingdom Pseudomonadati; phylum Pseudomonadota; class Gammaproteobacteria; order Lysobacterales; family Lysobacteraceae; genus Stenotrophomonas; species Stenotrophomonas sp. 01N47. The sequence goes on along the minus strand of NZ_JBFTQU010000001.1, from coordinate 126,078 downwards.
ACACTGGCGGATCTGTTCCGGCCGTATGGCATCCGTGTCTACCTGAGTGCACGCTTCAGCGCACCCATCGAGCTGGGCGGGCTCGACACCGCCGATCCGCTCGACCCGGCCGTGCAACGCTGGTGGCGCGACAAAGCCGACCAGATCTATGCGCGCATTCCCGATTTCGGTGGCTTCCTGGTGAAGGCCAATTCGGAAGGGCAGCCCGGCCCGCAGGACTACGGCCGCTCGCACGCCGACGGCGCCAACCTGCTGGCCGATGCGCTGGCCCCGCACGGCGGCGTGGTGATGTGGCGCGCCTTCGTCTATGCGCACGACGTTCCTGCGGACCGCGCCACGCAGGCCTACAGCGAATTCGCCGGCCTGGATGGTGCGTTCCGCCCGAACGTGGTGCTGCAGGTGAAGAACGGGCCCATCGACTTCCAGCCGCGTGAGCCTTTCCATCCGCTGTTCGGGGCCATGCCGCGCACGCCGCTGGTGATGGAAGTGCAGATCACCAAGGAGTACCTGGGCTTTGCCACGCATCTGGTTTACCTGGGGCCGTTGTACGAGGAAGTGCTGCGGGCCGACACCCGCACACGCGGCAAGGGGGCCACCGTGGCGCAGTCCCTGGCCGGCATGGCCGGGGTCGCCAACATCGGCACCGACCGCACCTGGAGTGGATCGCACTTCGACCAGGCCAACTGGTACGCCTTCGGGCGTCTTGCGTGGGATCCGCGGCAATCGGCCCAGGACATCGCGGCGGACTGGGCGGCGCTGACGTTCTCGGCCGATCCCGGCGCGGTGCAGCCCATCGTCGGGATGATGATGGGCTCGCGCGAGGCTGCGGTGAACTACATGACGCCACTGGGCCTGCACCATCTGATGGCGCGGGGACACCACTATGGTCCCGGTCCATGGGTCGATGGCGGCCCGCGCGCGGACTGGACGTCGGTGTACTACCACCGTGCGGATCACAACGGCATCGGCTTCGACCGCACCGCGCGCGGCAGCAACGCCGTGGCCCAGTATTCCCCCGGCGTGGCCGAGCAGTATGGCGACCTGGCGCGGGTTCCGGAGCCGCTGCTGTTGTGGTTCCACCACGTGCCGTGGGATCACCGCATGGCCTCTGGGCGGACGCTGTGGGACGAACTCGTCGGGCGCTACTCGCGGGGTGTACGGCAGGTGCAAGGCATGCAGGCCACCTGGGCGGGGCTGCAGGGCAAGGTGGATGCGCAACGACATGCGCAGGTCACGGCCTTCCTGCGTATCCAGCAGCGCGAAGCACAGTGGTGGCGCGATGCCAGCGTGGCGTACTTCCAGTCGGTGAGCGGCAGACCGTTGCCCGCAGGCGAAGCCGCGCCGCCGCATCCGCTGGCCTGGTACCAGGCCCTGCAGTTTCCCTCCGCGCCAGGAGATGGCCAATGAAGCCGACGTCGTGGGTGGGATGGCTGCTGCTGGTTGCCATGGGCGGCAGCGCCACGCGTGCAGCGGCACAGGAACCAACGATGGCGCTGCTGCATCCGCTGTTCCAGGATCACGCCGTGCTGCAGCGTGACCGGCCGATTCCGGTATGGGGCCAGGCCACGCCGGGCGCCTCGGTTTCCGTTGCGTTTGCAGGGCGCGCTGTCAGCACGCACGCGGCTGGCGATGGCCGCTGGCACGCAACGCTGCCGTCTGCCGCAGCCGGCGGACCTTACGAAATGTCGGTCCGGTCCGGGCATGCCAGCCAGATCGTGCGCGACGTGCAGATCGGCGATGTCTGGTTGTGTTCCGGGCAGTCGAACATGGAGCTTCCGGTGTGGCGCGCGCTTGATGCAGGCAGCGAGATCGCCTCCGCCACGGCACCGGGAATCCGCCTGTTCACCGTGCCGAAGGCGGCGGCGGTTTCACCGCAGAGTGATTTTTCCGCGTCTGTGGCATGGCGCCCCGCGTCACCGGACACCGTGCGTGACTTTTCCGCCGCGTGTTTCTACTTCGCGCGTGAACTGCGCAAGACCGTCGACGTTCCGATGGGGCTGATCCAGGCAGCGTGGGGCGGCTCGCGTATCGAGGCCTGGACCAGCAGCAATGCCCTGCGCATGCAGGGTGGCCTGGGCCCAGCGCTTGACGTGTTCGTGCTGTACGCGCGTGATCCGGCTACGGCAAACGAACGTTGGGGCCAGCAGTGGCAACACTGGTGGACAACACGCGCCGATGCCGTCGCCGCCGATGCACCCTGGCAGCCAGGCAACGACAGCCGTGGATGGCAACGCGCACCCGCCACGCTCGGGGCGTGGGAGCGCTGGGGTGTGCCAGCGCTGGCCGGCTACAACGGCATGGTCTGGTACCGCACCCAGGTGACACTGAGCGCCGACCAGGCAGCCAAGCACGCACAGCTTGAGCTCGGCCCCATCGACGAGACGGACATGACCTGGGTGAACGGCGTGGCCGTGGGCAGCCAGTACGGTGCGGGCGAGCGGCGAACCTATGCGCTGCCAGCCGGCTTGCTGAAAGCCGGCGCCAACACCGTGGTGATCAATGTACTGGACACCTACGGTGAGGGTGGCCTTGCAGGGCCCGCGAGCGCGCACGCCATCGGCCTGGATGACGGTACGCGCATCGAGCTGGATGCCCGCTGGCAGTACCGGCTGGCGCCCGGCGCACAGGCGCCGCCGCTGGCACCGTGGCACGGCGCCACGGGACTGTCGACGCTGTACAACGGCATGATCGCGCCGCTGGGTGCCTATGGCCTGCGCGGCATGCTGTGGTACCAGGGTGAATCCAACACCGGTGACGCAACGGCATACCTCGCACGCCTGCGCAGCCTGCGTGACGACTGGCGGGGGCGGTTCGGCGCGCACACGCCGCTGCTGCTGGTGCAGCTGGCCGGCTATGGCCAGCCACCCGTGGCGCCGGTTGAAAGTGGCTGGGCGCAGGTGCGCGAGGCGCAGCGGCTCGCTGCGGCGGAAGACCCGCGCACCGGGCTGGCCGTGGCCATCGACATCGGCGATGCCTACGACATCCACCCGCCGAACAAGCAGGAACTGGGCCGGCGGCTGGCGCGGGCAGCGCGCCATGTGGTCTATGGCGAGCGCAGCCTGGCGCCCGCCGGCCCAACTGCACACACAGCATCGGCCACGCGCGCCGGCGTGCGTATCCGCTTCAACGGGGTCACCGGCACCTTGGTCACGACCGGCGCCAACGGCCCCATCGGCTTCGAGCTGTGCGACGCCGATGCGCACCACTGCCGCTACGCCGACGCGGTGCTGCACGGGCACGACGTCGTGCTGCGCAGCCCGCTGGCAGACGCGGGCGGGCGCGTGCGCTACTGCTGGGCCGATGGCCCGGTGTGCACCCTGCGCGACAGCAGTGGGGCGCCCGCCGGCCCGTTCGAGCTTTCCATCACCCCTGCGGAGGTTCCCTGATGCGTCTGCTGCTGGCTCCAGTACTCGTGTTGATGTCGTTGCTGCCGCAGGCGTGGGCAGCGCCGCCCGCGCCGCCGGTCTACTTCGACTGGTTCGAGTACAGCGGTCGCGACGCGGCCTTCGATGCGCCGTTGCCGGCCGGGCACTATCGCAACCCGATTCTTGCCGGGTTCCATGCCGACCCCAGCATCGTCGCCGCAAACGGGCGCTTCTATCTGGTCAATTCCAGCTTCACCTACTTCCCGGGCATCCCGGTATTCGAAAGCGTGGACCTGGTGCACTGGAAGCAGATCGGCAATGTGATCGACCGACCGTCGCAGCTGGACTTCGACGGACTGGGCGTGTCGCGCGGTATCTTCGCGCCGGCCATCAGTTACCACGACGGCATGTTCTACGTGGTCACCACGGCCGTCGACAGCGGCGGCAACTTCATCGCTACCGCCCGTGATCCTGCCGGTCCCTGGTCCGACCCGCACTGGCTGCCTGGCATCGATGGGATCGATCCGTCATTGTTCTTCGACAACGACGGCGCCGTGTATCTGCTCAACAACGATGTACCGCCTGGCCCGCCACGTTACGAGGGCCACCGTGCCATCTGGATGCAGCAGATTGATCTGGCGACCTTCACCCCGGTAGGCCCCCGCAAGGTGTTGATCGACGGCGGGGTGGAGCCGGCCAGGAACCCGATCTGGATCGAGGGGCCGCACATCTACCAACGCGATGGCTGGTACTACCTCTCCGACGCGGAAGGCGGCACCGGGCCGCAACATTCGCAGGTGGTGCTGCGCAGCCGTGATGTGTGGGGGCCCTACGTGCCGTATGCGGGCAATCCGATTCTCACCCAGCGTGACCTGCCCGCCGACAGGCCGTTGCCGATCACCAATGCCGGGCATGCGGATCTGGTGGAGGGGCCGGACGGCTCATGGTGGGCGGTGTTCCTTGCCAGCCGCAACTACGACACGCGCCACTACAACACCGGGCGCGAGACCTATCTGCTGCCGGTGCAATGGCGTGACGGCTGGCCGGTGATCCTGCCGGCCAACCAGGCCATTCCGTATGTGGCCAGAGCGCCCTCCTGGATGCAGGGCGAAGCGTCGCAGGCGCCGTCCACCGGCAATTTCACCGAACGCGACGAATTCGATGCGCCGACACTCGGCAGCGGCTGGCTGCGCGTGCGCATCCCCAGGCAGCCGTGGGCGGACCTGCGCGAGCGACCGGGGGCCTTGGCCGTGCATCCTCTGGCGGAGAACCTGGACACGCTGCGCAACCCCGCGTTCCTCGGCCGGCGCCAACAGCACCTGCGCTTCGAATCCAGCACGGCCATGACCCGGCCGGCGGCGGGCGTGGCCGCAGGCCTGGCAGCTTTCCAGAGCGAGACCCACTGGTATTTCCTTGGCGTGCGCAGCCTCGGCGGTGACCGCGTGGGGATCTTCCTGGAAGCGCGCGACGGCAGTGGGGTCACCCGCACCCTGGCAACGCGCCAGGCAACGGCAGCGACGTCGCTGCGTCTGAAGATCGCCGGTGACGAAGGCCGCTATGCGTTCGCCTTCGACAGCGGCGACGGGCGTGGCTGGCAGACACTGGCCGATGACGTGGACGGAACGGTGTTGAGTACGGATCGTGCAGGCGGCTTCGTCGGCGCCCTGCTGGGACCATTCGCGCGCGACGAGCGTGCATTGAGGAGCAAATGATGACGCGCACTCCCATCTTCCGCACGCTGGCCCTGTGCGCTGCCATCGCGCTGGCGGGCACGGGTTACGCCGCCGAGCCCGCGCCCTGGCTCGACACCTCGGACAGCTTTGAAAACCGCGCCGCTGCCCTGGTCGCACGGATGACCCTGGAGGAGAAGGCAGCGCAGATGCAGAACGCCGCGCCCGCGATCGAGCGCTTGGGCGTTCCCGCCTACGACTGGTGGAACGAAGGCCTGCATGGCGTGGCGCGGGCAGGGCAGGCCACCGTGTTTCCGCAGGCCATCGGCCTGGCGGCCACCTTCGATGTGCCGCTGATGGGGCAGGTGGCCAGCACCATCAGCGACGAGGCCCGTGCCAAGCATCACCAGTTCCTCCGTGAAGGCTCGCATGGCCGCTACCAGGGGCTGACCTACTGGTCGCCGAACATCAACATCTTCCGCGACCCGCGATGGGGCCGTGGCCAGGAAACCTACGGCGAGGACCCGTACCTCACCGCCCGCATGGGCGTGGCCTTCGTGCACGGTCTGCAGGGCGATGACCCGGTGTACCGCAAGCTCGACGCCACCGCCAAGCACCTGGCCGTGCACAGTGGCCCCGAGGCCGACCGCCACCACTTCGATGCGCGCCCGAGCAAGCGCGACCTGTACGACACCTACCTGCCCGCGTTCGAGGCGCTGGTGAAAGAGGGGCAGGTGGACGCGGTGATGGGCGCCTACAACCGGGTGTACGGCGAGTCCGCCAGCGCCAGCCGGTTCCTGCTGCGCGACGTGCTGCGCCGCGACTGGGGCTTCAAGGGCTACGTGGTGTCCGACTGCTGGGCCATCGTCGACATCTGGAAACATCACCGGATCGTTCCAAGCCGCGAGGCGGCTGCCGCGTTGGCGGTCCGCAACGGCACCGAACTGGAGTGCGGCCAGGAGTACGCCACGCTGCCGGCGGCAGTACGGCAGGGCCTGATCAGCGAGGCGGAGATCGACGATGCGGTGACCCGCCTGTTTGCCGCGCGGATGCGGCTGGGCATGTTCGACCCACCCGAGCGCGTGCGCTGGGCGCAGATTCCCGCGTCGGTCAACCAGGCTCCGGCGCACGATGCGCTGGCCCTGAAGGCCGCCCAGGAATCGCTGGTGCTGCTGAAGAACGATGGCGTGCTGCCGCTGTCTCGCAACCTCAAGCGCATCGCCGTGATCGGCCCCACGGCCGATGACACCATGGCACTGCTCGGCAACTACTTCGGCACCCCGGCCGCGCCGGTCACCCTCCTGCAGGGCATCCGCGATGCCGCCAAGGGAATCGAGGTGAGCTACGCACGCGGCGTGGACCTGGTTGAAGGGCGCGACGATCCTAGCGCCACACCCTTGATCGAAGCGACCTACCTGCGCCCGTCGGCTGACTCCCCGGAGCGCGGGCTGCGCGGCGAGTACTTCCGTACCGCCGATCTTTCCGGCACTCCCGCCCTGGTCCGCACCGATGGCCAGATCGGATTCCGCTGGGATCGGGGCTCCCCGACCGACAACCTGCTGGCCCGTGGTGAAGCCGCACCGGGGCAGGGCATCCCCAGCGATGGTTTCAGCATCCGCTGGACTGGCCAGTTGCTGCCGCCCGTCTCGGGGCGCTATCGGATCGAGGCGGCCGCCGACGATGGTTTCCGCCTCTACGTTGACGGCAAGCGGGTGCTCGACCACTGGGCCAACAGTGATCGCCTGCACGGCGATGGCGTGGACCTGGACCTGCAGGCCGGCCGCGCCTATGACCTGAGGCTTGAGTACTTCGACGCCGAGCGCGATGCCGGCGTCCGCCTGGGGTGGCGCATGCCCGGAGCCAAGCCGCCGTTCGAAGCGGCACTGGAGGCCGCGCGCAACGCCGATGTGGTGGTGTTCGTGGGCGGCCTCACCGGCGACGTCGAAGGCGAAGAAATGAAGGTCAACTACCCGGGCTTCGCCGGCGGTGACCGTACCGACCTGCGCCTGCCCGCGCCCCAGCGCTCGCTGCTGGAAGCGCTGCATGGCACCGGCAAACCGGTGGTGATGGTCCTCACCGGCGGCTCTGCCATGGCGGTGGACTGGGCGCAGCAGAATCTGTCCGCCATCCTGATGAGCTGGTATCCCGGGCAACGCGGCGGCACTGCCGTCGGCCAGGCGCTGTTCGGCGACGTCAATCCGGGCGGGCGCCTGCCGGTGACCTTCTACAAGGCGGACGAGGCGATGCCGGCCTTTGACGACTACACGATGGAAGGACGCACCTACCGCTACTTCCGCGGTACCCCGCTGTATCCGTTCGGGCACGGGCTGTCGTACACCCGCTTCGACTACGGCAGGCTGCAGCTTGATTCGCCGCGCATCACCCACGACGGCAAGCTCAGGGTGCAGGTCGAGATAGCCAACACCGGCAAGCGTGCCGGCGACGAAGTGGTGCAGCTGTATGTACGACGGCTGGAGGCGGGTCCCGGCGACGCACGCCAAACATTGCGCGGCTTCCAGCGCGTCCACCTGGCCGCCGGCGAGCGGCGCACCGTAGCGTTCGATCTGCAGGCACAGCAGGACCTGCGCCAGTATGACGAAGCGCGCGGCGGCTATGCGGTGCCGGCGGGTGCGTATGAAGTGAGGGTGGGAAGCTCCAGCGCCGACATCCGTGCGAAGGGCGGGTTCCGCGTGGAGGCCAACCGTGACTGATGCACGTCGCATGGAAAGCACCGAGCACACGCTGTCCATCCGGGAGAAGCTCGGCTACAGCCTGGGCGACCTCGCGGCGAACCTGATCTTCCAGACGCTGATCACGTACCTCGCGTTCTTCTACACCGATGTGTTCCGGCTGCCGCCGGCCACGGCCGCAACGATCATCTTCGTGATCGGCGTGCTCGGGGCGTTCGTGTTCACTCCATTGATCGGCATCGCTGCCGACCGGACGGCCAGCCGGTGGGGCAAGTTCCGGCCGTGGATCCTGTGGACAGCACTTCCATTCGGGGCGCTGTCGCTGCTTGCTTTCAGCACCCCCGACCTGGCGCCGCGCGGCAAGATCATCTACGCCGTGACCACCTACGGCCTGCTGATGCTCGTGTATGCGGCCAACAACCTGCCGTATTCGGCGCTCAGCGGCGTGCTCACCGGCAGCATGGCCCAGCGCAACAGCCTGTCGGCCTACCGCTTCGTGGCGGTGATGGTCGCGCAGTTCATCATCCAGGTGCTGCTGTTGCCGCTGGTGTTGATCCTCGGCGACGGCGACCGCGTGCTGGGCTTCGAGCGGGTCATGACCGTGTTCGCGGCAGTGGGAACGGTGTTCTTCCTGATCACCTTCGCCACCACGCGCGAGCGCATCGTACCGGCGAAGGAACAGACCGCCGGCGTGCTGCAGGACCTGTCCGATCTGCTGCGCAACCGTCCTTGGAAGGTGATGCTGGCCCTCACCATCCTGGTTTTCATCAACCTGTCCCTGAAGGGCGGCACCTACGTCTACTACTTCCAGTACTACATGAGCGAAGCCGCCCTGGCGGGTTTTCTCGACAGCTCCGGGTTCAACCGCTTCATCGCTGCCGTCAACGCGGCGCTCAACGGCATGGGCCTGTCCGGGTTCGCCTGGCCGAAGGACCCGGCAACGTCAGCATTCAGCCTGTTCAACGCCTGCGGCATCGTCTGCATGATCCTGGGCATCGGCGTGTCGCGCCGCCTGGCCGACCGGTTCGGCAAGCGTGATGTCTTTGGTGGTGCACTGTTCGTGTCCACCGTGTTCCTGCTGGCGTTCTATTTCTTTCCGCCCACGGCGGTTGCCGTGGCTTTCGCTGCCTTCATGCTGCACGGGTTCTGCTACGGCATCACCATCCCGCTGCTGTGGGCGATGATCGCCGACGTCGCCGACTATTCCGAATGGAAGAACCATCGCCGTGCCACCGCGATCGTCTTCTCGGCAATGCTGTGTGGCCTGAAGATCGGGCTCAGCATCGGTGGTGCGCTGGTCGCCGGCATCCTCGCCCACCATGGCTACCAGGCAGGCGCGCCGCAGCAGCCGCAGGCCGTGGTGGACGGCATCCGCCTGACGGTGAGCGTGTACTGCTCACTGCCGTTCCTGGCTGCAGTAGCGCTGCTTCTCCTCTACGAGATCAACAAGCGCATGGAAACCCGCATCGAGCAGGACCTGCAGTCGCGGCGACAGGGCAGCAGTTTGGACCAGCTGGCAGCACACGCCATCTCGCAACCACTGGTAACGCACATCTACACCGCCGACCCTTCGGCGCACGTATTCGAGGGGCGACTGTACATCTATCCGTCGCACGACATCGACAGCGGCGCGCCCTTCGACGATGAGGGCGGGCACTTCGGCATGCAGGACTACCATGTGCTGCGGATGGACACGCCCGACAGCGAGGCCAGCGACTGCGGCGTGGCGCTGCATGTGCGCGACGTGCCCTGGGCCAGCCAGCAGATGTGGGCACCGGATGCCGCCTCCCGCGATGGCCGCTATTACCTGTACTTCCCGGCCAAGGACGCCCACGGCATGTTCCGTATCGGCGTTGCGGCGGCGGATCGGCCGGAGGGCCCGTTCACCGCCGAACCCGATCCCATCGAGGGCGCGTACTCGATCGACCCGGCCGTGTTCGAGGACGACGACGGCGCGCACTACCTCTGTTTCGGTGGCATCTGGGGTGGCCAGCTGCAGAAGTATCGCGACAACCGCTACGACCCGGCGCATGAAGAACCTGCCGGCGAGGCGCCGGCACTGGGCCCGCGTATCGGGCGACTGGATGCCGGCATGACCCGGCTTGCCGAACCCACCCGGGAGATCGTCATCCTGGACGAGCACGGGCAGCCGCTGCGCGCCGACGACCATGCCCGTCGCTTCTTCGAAGGACCGTGGCTGCACAAGCACCAAGGCCGGTATTACCTGTCGTACTCCACTGGTGATACGCACCTGCTGTGCTATGCCACCAGCGACAGCCCGTACGGGCCGTTCACCTATCGCGGCGTGATCCTCACCCCCGTGGTGGGCTGGACCACCCATCACTCCATCTGTGCGTTCCAGGGGCGGTGGTACCTGTTCTATCACGACGCGTTGCTGTCCGGCGGGGTCACCCACCTGCGTTCGGTCAAGTGCACACCGCTGCACATGGAAGCAGACGGCAGCATCCGGACGATCCATCCCTATGGCACCTGAGCCGACTTCGCCCACGGATGATGCGCAGGCGGCACTGCCTGCCGGCCCACTGCACTGGTTGCGGGCAGGCAGGCTGGAGGTCGCGCTTGCACCGGAAGCTGGTGGGCGCATCGCCCAACTACGCTGTGACGGTGTGGACTGGCTCGTCAGCGAACATGAAGTAGGGCAGGCGGGCATTGCGTGGGGGTGCTATCCCATGCTGCCCTGGGCCGGGCGCATCCGGCACGGGCGCTTCGCCTTCGAAGGCAGGCCCTATCAGCTGCCGGTGAACTTCGGAATGCACGCCATCCATGGCGTCGCCTTCTCACGGCCGTGGCGCATCGACCGCCTTGAACCGGACGGCGCCTCGCTGTCGCTGGACCTGCCTGAGGACGCCTATTGGCCCTTCGGAGGCAGGGCATCGCAGCATCTCCTCGTGCAACCCGACCGCCTGAAGCTGCGCCTCGCAGTGCAGGCCGGTGCCATGGCAATGCCAGCCGTGCTTGGCTGGCATCCCTGGTTCCGCAAGCCGGATCGACTGCTGTTCGTACCCAGCGCGATGTACCCGCGCGACGGGGAGGGCATCGCCACCTTGCCCTGCGTGCAGCCAACGCAGGGGCCGTGGGATGACTGCTTCATCAACCAGACAGAAGTGACGCTGGTTGCCGCCGGCCAGCGGCTGCGGCTGAGCGCCGACACCGATCACTGGGTGGTCTATGACGGGGCAGCGCACGCCACCTGCGTGGAGCCGCAGACCGGCCCACCCGACGGATTCACGCTGGCGCCGACCCGGTTGCAGCCGGGACAACAGCTGGAACTGAACTTCGAGCTGCGTTGGGAGATCGGCAGCGATGGCGATCTGGCTGGCGTCGACGCCAGCTGATCACCTGTCCGCAGCAGAAGCCAGGAACTCCCCACGGCTGTTCCACCGCATCGAATGCCTGCCGGCCCTTCTGTTCTTCGCATCCGCCGGGCATGGCCCGGCGCTACCCATCTTTGCGTCCGCCGGGCATGGCCCGGCGCTACCCATGCGTCGCGTCCGGTAGTGCCGGCCGCTGGCCGGCAACACGCGATCCGGCGCGCGCTTACAGCGCGCTCTGCGGGCGCACCTTCAGCAAGGAGGCCCGCCATGCCGCGTGGCACGCACATTGGCTTCAATTGGCGTCAACCCGCCGTGCCTACCCGGTCGGATCGGGATCAGGCCGTTCGTAGTCGTCGGGCGTAGCTTTGGGGTCATCACCATCATCGGGCATGTCGTGCTCCTTCCATGTCGCGTTGTCATTCCTGAGCCTGTCCGGGGTATGGCTCTTCGACGCATCGTCCACGTCGGCGCCAGGGTTGAAAGGTAGGTCATCCCGCAGCTTCTTCTCGTTCACTGGAGTGTGCTCCTCGGGCGTGTTGACCAGCCTCTGCCACGGGGCGTTAACGCTGCAACACAGGCGGATGAAGGGCTGCCGCACGGCCCATCAACCCATGTGCGCAGCCTCGGCATGCGGCTGCGATGCAGCGCGCCTTGCCTCATTGACCTGTCGTTGACGCACAGATGTCAGACTCGCGCACAAAGGGGTGTCCGGGTGAATTGCAGGGGAGTGATCATCAGGAGAGCTGGCAATGCCGTTCCTCACTGACTCAACAGAAGTCGCCGTCGAGGGCGTCGGTGCAGCCCGGCGCATCGGCTGGATGCGCTTCGTGGGGAACGGCTTGGGCGCGCTTCCGATTGCCTCGATCATTCTGGAGCGTCAGGCGGATGCTGCGCCCTGGGTGCTGCTGTTGCTCAACGCCATCGCATGGCCGGCGCTGGCGATGCTCCTGACACGTCGCGCCCGCGAACCTGCAGCAGCGCAGTTCCGCTGCATGATCGTCGACTCTCTCTTTGGAGGCGCATGGATCGCCTTCATGGCCCTCAGCACGGTGCCCAGTGCGTTGTTTGCCGCGCTGCTGGTGGCCGACAAGATCGCCGCTGGCGGCATCCGCCTGGCAACGAGGGCAACCCTGGCCCTGGTGATCGGGTTCGCCGCCACCTGGCTTGCCCTGGGCCTGCCTTATCAACCCATCACCTCGCAGCGCACCGTTGTCCTCAGCCTGCCTTTCCTGTTCGTCTACGGCATCGGGTTGAGCGTGCTGAGCTGGCGGCTGGCGCGCCGGGTGAAATCACAGAATCGCCAACTGCAGCGCCTGAGCCGGATGGATCCGTTGGTGGAGCTGGCCAACCGCGGCTTCCTGATCCAGCGCGCCCAGCAGGTGCTGCAGACGGGGCAGCACCACGGCGGCGACGCCTGCCTGCTGATGCTTGATGTTGATGATTTCAAGCGGATCAATGACTCGCATGGCCATCGTGCCGGCGATGAGGTGCTTCGCCGCATCGCGGTAGTGCTGCGTCAGCTAGCCCAGCCGGGTGACATGCCGGCGCGTCTGGGCGGTGATGAGTTCGCCGTCCTGCTGCGCCAGCGGATACCGGCAGAGGCCATGGATGTGGCCGAGCAGATAAGGCACTACCTGCAGGAGCCGGGCGCCTCTGAAACAGCCCATATCCAGTTCAGCGTCAGTATCGGCATCGCCGCAGCGGCTGGCACGGGCAGCGCAGAAGATTGGCTGGCGAAGGCGGACAAGGCGCTCTATCACGCAAAACGGCACGGCAAGAACACCGCAAGCTACGCCGAGTGATCTGCGCCGGGGCAATTGTCTGTGAAGCAGTTGCCGATCCTGGGCGCTGCGCTGGTCGCGATAGGTGGCCTGGCGTTCCAGCCCGCGCCAGATCAGAGCAGCAGCAACGCCCCGATCAGCGCGGGCGGCATCACCAGCGCGCCGACACGCAGGAAATCGAGCGCGCTGACATGCTCGCCTTCGCGGCGCAGCGCCACCAGCCACAGCATGGTGGCCAGCGAGCTGGTCACCGACAGGTTCGGGCCCAGGTCCACGCCGATCAGCAACGCCGCGCGTGTCTGCGCCGGCAGCTCGGCCATCTGGCCCAGCGAGCCCGCAGCCAGGCCCACCGGCAGATTGTTGGCCACGTTGCTGAGCAGTGCGGCAGCGCCTCCGGCCAGCCAGCCCGCCTGATGCGGCGAGGTCTGCGCCAGCGCCTGCAGGTTGCTGGCCGCTGTCTGGATGACACCGGTCTGCGAAACCGCTTCAACCAGCACGAACAGGCCGGCCACCAGCGGCAGGACGCCCCAGGAGACGTGGCGCAACAGCGGCAGCGGGCTGCGGCGCTGGCGGATCGCCACCACCGCTACGCTCAGCGCGCCCGCACAGAACGTTGTCAGGCCCAATGGGCCGTTCAGTGCGGAGGTCACCAGCAGCACGGTGCCGGTGAACAACACGCCCAGCGCGCTCAGGCGGCCACCCTCGGTAAGCGGGCGATGCTCGGGCGATGCCGCCAACGGCTGCGCGATCTCGCGGCGATGCACCCAGCGCAGCACCAGATACGTGGTACCGATCGCGGCCAGCGAAGGCAGCGCGAACTGCGCCAGCCACTGCAGCAGCGGCGGCATGTGGTTGCCGTACACCACCAGGTTGGCCGGGTTGGAAATGGGCAGCACGAAGCTCGCCGCATTGGCGATGAACGCGCAGACAAACAGATAGGGCAGGGGGTTGGTGCGGGCCGCCTTGCACGCCGCATAGACTGCAGGCGTCAGCACCACCGCCGTGGCATCGTTGGACAGGAACACCGTCACCACCGTGCCGACCAGGAACACCAGATCGAACAACCGCCGCCCCGAGCCGCCCGCATGCCGTACCGCATACAGCGCCAGCCAGTCGAACAGGCCCTCGCGCCGCGCCAGCTCGGCCAGCACCATCATGCCGACCAGGAACAGGTAGACATCCCGCCCTTCGGCAACCGCGTGCCAGGTCGTGCCGAGCGACACCGCCCCAAGCAGCGGAAGCAGCGCGGCCGCGCCCAGCGCCCACACGTACTCCGGAATGCGGAACGGCCGGAACAGCAGGCCGACGGTGGCAACGGCCACGGCCGCCCAGATGATGAAGGGGGAACAGGAAGCGAGCATGGAGTGGGTGGGGTCTCAGCTGCGCCGGCGCGAGCCAACAGCAACGCGCGCTACAGCGATGGCAAGTGCGAGAAAGTCGGCATCATACCGTGCTGGCTGCAGCGCCGGCCCCGCCAGCAAAGGGCCCTATCAGAACCCGGCGTGCGCCCGATTGAAGGCGCATGCCATTCACCGTGACGCGTCACGGTAATGCCGATTCCGGACATCCGCATCGCAAGAGTAGTGCCGGCCGCTGGCCGGCAAGACGCCAAGTGGCGCCGCCTCAACTACGATTCGGTGAGCGGCACAACGCCGGTGGAGCAGGGGTGCAATGGACATGCGGACAGGAACCGAATTCGATTCATCCGTTCGCTGGTCACGGTGACACGATAGGACACGCGTACATCGCCGAGCGCCGCGCAGAGGACGGGGTGCAGGCCGTATCGCTGACACCTGTCACTTGTCCGGGCAATGCGTACCGCCAATAGTGAGCGCCACCGCCGCCTGCCTGGCCGGCACTCACCGAAAGGACCTCCCGTGAACCTGCTGCAGCAACTCCTCTGGCAGACCCCCATCTGGGTCTGGGTGCTTCTGGCGTTCCTGGTCTCGCGCGGCATCGCGGCCATGCGGCCGGGGCAGACCTCGCTGCGGAAGCTGGCCATCGTGCCGGCGCTGTTCAGCGGCTGGGGCATCTGGTCGATCAGCCACCGCTATGGCGGCTCGCCGGTGGCGTGGGGCGAATGGCTGGCCGGCATCTGCGCGGGCGCAGCAGTGGGCTGGCTGCTGCTGCGCCGGGCAACGCTGACCGTGGACGCCTCCACGGGCACGCTGTGGCGCAGTGCCGACTACAGCCTGCTGCCACTGCTGCTGGTCACGTTCGTCATCAAGTACGGTTTTGAAACGGCGCTCGCCGTGGCGCCAGGCCTGAGCAGCAACGCAGGTTTCAGCGCCGCCTATCTCCTGCTGTCTGGCGGATTCACCGGCATCTTCATCGGCAAGTACTGCCGGTATCTGGCGGCGTCGCGCGGGGCAACGCCCAGCGGGATGCAGCCTGCGGGCTGAATCCAGCCCAGGATGAGGGGGCGGTGCACGCGCTTCGGTCGTGCCCTCACCACATTCACCTCGCAGCAGCGAAAATGCGTCCTTGGGCGCGCTCCAGGGCGCACCGCTCACTGCCTGCAGGAACGCAACGATGTCCAACAACCCTTTCGGTGAATCCTCATGCGCTGCCGCAGCCAGCGGTTGCGTGGAGGTGCGCGGCGCGCGCGAGCACAACCTCAAGAATGTCGATGTCTCCATTCCGCGCAATGCACTGGTGGTGTTCTCCGGGGTGTCGGGTTCGGGCAAGTCGTCGTTGGCCTTTGGTACCGTCTTCGCCGAGGCGCAGCGGCGTTACTTCGAGTCCGTAGCGCCGTACGCGCGGCGCCTGATCGACCAGGCCGGCGTGCCCGATGTGGACGCCATCGACGGGCTGCCGCCGGCGGTTGCCCTGCAGCAGCAGCGCGGCGCCAGCAATGCACGTTCCTCGGTGGGCAGTGTCACCACGCTGTCCAGCCTGGTGCGCATGATGTATTCGCGCGCCGGGGCCTACCCGGCCAACCAGCCCATGCTGTACGCGGAGGATTTCTCGCCCAATACGCCGCAGGGCGCCTGCAGCACCTGCCATGGCCTGGGGCATGTGTACGAGGTGACCGAAGCGCTGATGGTTCCGGACCCGTCGCTGAGCATCCGTGAACGCGCCATCGCCTCCTGGCCGCCGGCATGGCATGGCCAGAACCTGCGCGACATCCTGGTCACGCTGGGCTACGACATCGATGTGCCGTGGAAGAAGCTGCCGAAGAAGGACCGCGACTGGATCCTGTTCACCGAGGAAACGCCAACCGTGCCGGTCTATGCCGGTTTCACGCCCGCAGAGACCCGCGCCGCGCTGAAGCGCAAGCTGGAACCCAGCTACATGGGTACCTATACCGGTGCGCGCCGCTACGTGCTGCACACCTTTGCCAACACCCAGAGCGCGCTGATGCGCAAGCGCGTTTCGCGCTACATGGAAGGCAGGTTGTGCCCGGCCTGCCACGGAAAGCGCCTGAAGCCGGAAGCGCTTTCGGTCACCTTTGCCGGTGTGGATATCGGTGAGTTCATGCGGCTGCCGCTGGACCAGCTGGCGGACCTGCTGGGGCCCATCGCGCAGGGTGATTTCAGCGCGCACAGCCGCGGCGCGCGTACCAGCGGTAGCGCCACGAAACGCGATCGCACGCAGCGGGCTGCAAGCGGCCGCCCTGTCCATGCTGGGGCCCCCGACGTGCGGCTGACCTCGGCCCTGTCGGAGGAGAAGCGCTTGGCCGCGCAGCGGCTGGCAGGCGGCGTCATGGCGCGTGTACACCAGCTGCGAGGCCTGGGCCTGGGGTACCTCTCGCTGGATCGCGCCACGCCGACCCTGTCGGCCGGCGAACTGCAGCGCCTGCGGCTGGCCACGCAGCTCAGCTCGTTGCTGTTTGGCGTGCTGTACGTGCTTGATGAACCCTCGGCCGGCCTGCACCCCGCCGACAGCCAGGCGCTGTACGACGCGCTGGACCGTCTGCGCGACGGCGGAAACTCGGTGTTCGTTGTCGAGCACGACCTGGAGCTGATGCGCCGCGCGCAGTGGCTGGTGGATGTTGGCCCGGAGGCGGGTGAGCACGGCGGGCGCGTTCTCTACAGTGGCGAGCCCGACGGCCTGCGCAAGATCCAGGAGTCGCGCACCGCCCGGTATCTGTTCGACCAGGTGCCCGCGGCCGCCAGCCGGCAGCGCACCGCCAGCAGCTTGCTGGAGCTGAAGGGCATCCACCGCCACAACCTGCAGGGTGTGGATGCGCAGGTGCCGCTGGGGTTGCTGACCGCAGTGACCGGCATTTCGGGGTCGGGCAAATCCAGCCTGATGGCGCAGGCACTGCCCGAGCTGGTGCTGCTGCACCTGGGGCATGAGCCCGAAGACAACAGCGCCGAGAGTGCGCCCACCGACGCGCCGACCGTGATCGAAGCGACCCGGGGCCGGTTGGCTGGCGATGTGGACGCCATCCAGCGGGTAGTGCAGGTGGACCAGAAGCCCATCGGCCGCACCCCACGCTCCAACCTGGCCACCTATACCGGCCTGTTCGACCACGTGCGCAAGCTGTTCGCCGCTACGCCCGCCGCGCGCCGCCGGCGTTTCGATGCCGGCCGTTTTTCGTTCAACGTGGCCAAGGGCCGATGCGAGACCTGCGAAGGCGAAGGTTTCGTCAGCGTCGAACTGCTGTTCATGCCCAGCGTCTATGCGCCGTGCCCCACCTGCCATGGCGCCCGCTACAACGAGGCCACGCTGAAGGTGTTGTGGAATGACCGCAACATCGCCGAGGTCCTGCAGATGACGGTGGACCAGGCGCACGCATTCTTCATCGAGGAAGAGGCCATTGCCCGCCCGCTGCAGTTGCTGCAGGAGATCGGCCTGGGGTACCTGCGGCTGGGCCAGCCGGCCACAGAGCTTTCAGGCGGCGAAGCACAGCGCATCAAGCTGGCGACCGAGCTGCAGCGCAGCCAGCGCGGGCGCACGCTCTACGTACTGGACGAACCCACCACCGGCCTGCATGCATCGGACGCGGACAGGCTGCTGGTGCAACTGCAGCGGCTGGTGGACGCGGGCAATACGGTGGTGATGATCGAGCATGACATGCGCGCGGTCGTGCAGGCGGACTGGGTGATTGACGTCGGGCCTGGCGCAGGCGCTGCGGGCGGCACCATCGTGGCGAAGGGAACGCCGCAGCAGGTGGCGCGCGCCAAGGGCAGCAGGACGGCGCCGTTCCTTGCGCGCGAGCTGGGGCAGGGTGGGTGAGGCGGGGGCGTCGCCGGGGTGTACTGCTACTGCCGCACGCCACACCGCTCATCCTCAGGCACATCGCCAGCAAGCGTCAGTAGCAGTCGATCCTGCAGCGTAGGTTGCTGCACGCCAGACAGGACCTGCTCCAGATAGGTCAACGGCACCAGTGACCACTGCAGCGTGGCTTGCAGGGGGTAGATCGCAGGCGCCCGTTGCTCGGTACCCAGCGCAACCCGGATCAGCAGAAGGGGCGGCTGCCTCTCCACGTGCAGCACCGGCACACCCTTGCACAGGATCTGGAAGGAAGCCGAAGCGGGCGCCCCCTCCAGGAACTCGAAGCCCTCCCGCGCCCGCGCCTCTGCGAATCGATATGCATGGCGACGCAGCGTCCAGAATGTCTCATCGGGTACATCACGGTAAGCGAGTACTTCCGGCTCAACAGGCTCTGGCGAGTGCATCTGTACGGCAACGACCAGCGCCAGAAAGAGCATCCACATCACCCCATGGCGCACCTTCATTTCAGGCCCCACCGAAGTGATCCTTCACTCTGCCGGCTGCAGCCGTTCGCTTGCGTGGGCTGCCAGCCCAAGGCCGGCCATGATCAGCCCTTCCATCACCCGGTCGCCAACGTACTGCTCCGGCTCGCCGTTCTGGCGGGTGCGTTCTGCCGCCAGCAGCACTTCCAGCACCACGCGCAGGCCCGTCAGCGAGCAGTCGGCATCGGCCAGCGCCATCTGCCGGCCACGCAGCTGATGCCGCTCTGGCCAGGGCTGGCCGTTGGCGGCCACGCCCGAGCCGATGCTGTGCAGCAGCGCGATGAAGGTGTTGGGATCCACGGTAGGCCCGGCCGAGGGCGCCTCGTGGATGGGCTGTGGGGCAGGGGAGTAGGGCGTGGTCATGGCAGGGCTCCTTGCGTGCAGGCAGAAGCCGCCACCGATGAAGGTGGCGGACGATGCGTGGTTCGAAACCCCGTGTGTGGTTAACCGGGCGGGCGCGAGGCCCCCACGCACCGTCCGCCATAGCCGGCAGACGGATTGCCAGCCGGCACCACGCGGTGGTGGTGCCGGCTGGCAAGCGTAAACATCAACCACACAACCGGGGTTTCGAAGCCCGACCACCCGTTTTCGGTGGCATGGCAAGGAATACGCCCGGTTGCGCGCGATGCCAATACAGTAAGGGCAATGCCGTCACCGTTTTCGACGTTTTCAGAATCGTTGTATGCCGGGGAAGGATGTTAGACGCTTGCCCTGCAAGGGCTGCCGACGGTGGCGGTTGGCCCGCATACTTCGTGCCGGCACCGACATGCTCTGACCGGGAGTAGGGCAGACGCGACAAATGGATGGACGGGGCGAACCCTCGATGCCCCTTCAGGGGAGCCCTGGTTCGCGGCAATCAGAGTGCGCTGTGTGGCTGACGCCGCGCTCCACGCCATGGCAATATCCGGGATGCGTCAGGGGCGCTTGAAAGGGGGAGTACATGGAAAGTACGCAGAAAGCACTAACGATGGCCGACGTGGCTGGCTGGGGTTCGGCTGTCGTCACGTTTGGCCTGATTCAAGGCGCGCTCTATCTGAAGGCGTACTGGGGCCACTTTGGCCTTGATCCCTTTCAGTTTGTTGCCGTGAGCGAACTGGCCCTGGCTGGCCTGGCCGGCATCGGCATGGTGTTGTTTCTCTTGCTGGTGGCCTTGCTGTTTGGCGGCTGGGTGGAGACGAAGGTGACGAGCGGCAGCGCCAAAAGCAAGCTGTTCGCATGGCTGTTTCCGATACTTTTCTTCACTGGCCTGGGGCTGCTGCTCTGGTGGTCGAACTCGTGGCCTCTTCTGATAGGGCTTCTTCTGACGATCATCTGTGCGCTGATCGTGCAGCTTTCGCCGGTGGTGCCCGCGACGGTGAAGGATTCTCCTTGGCTGATCTATGCATTGGTGATGCTGGTCTACGTTTCGATAGTGTCGAGCATGCTTGGTTCTGAGCGTGCCGGGACGATTTCCTCTGGGGGCGGCAAGCACGTGACGGCTGTGACTGTTGATGGAAAGGTACAGGGCGGCCTTAGCCTGATTGGTCGGCTTGGTGATAGCTATGCGCTGTGGGACCCGGCGCGGAAGGCTGCTGTGCTCGTGCCTGTTGGCGATGTTGGAAGGTTGGAGATTGCGCGAAAGGGTGTGATGCCTGTCCCTGCTGCGAAATAGGGCTGGGTTTCCGTAGGCGTCAAGCTGGGAGTTGCAGTGCACCTCAGTTCGGGGAACAGCGATAAACGCTCGTTATCGAGGGTAGGGCGCTTGTCTGCCCCCACTCCCACCCGTGTGCAGGCTGCTGCTTTTCGCAAAACCCAGGCTTCTCTTTCCGACGCCTCCGTCACGGTAAATGCCCGGCGGATCAAGGCCCCGATAGACTGCTTTACCTGGACGCGGGGCCGGCGTAGGTGGAGGAGTGCAGTTGGGGTGTCCGCTTTTCCACTCGATCCGAAAAGCTGCAGTTCAGCCCCTCGAAGGTGCAGGGTGATCCAGAGGATGTGGCCTATCTCCTCGGAACAGACCTTGTCTCAAACCTCCATAGCCTTTACTGCAGCGAAGTCGCAATTGCATTGAGAGTGCCATGGTCAGAAGGGGGCTCGGCTGTCACTAACTCGGCAGTATTGCATGTTACGACATAACATAACAAGTGGCTTGAGTTGCGTTGCATAGAAGGGCCGTCACAGTCTTGAATGAAAGCGCCAGCTTGGTGCATCGCCGTCAACCTTGTTGGCTATCCCAAAATAACTCGAAAATGGAGCCTGTAAATGCGTGAGTTAAACGAAACTGAAGTTGCAGAAATTTCGGGTGGTTCGGGTGGTGTTCAATTCCAGATTGGCCAGAGTAGCGGCAGTCACGTGCGAGGGAATTTTGGCGACCTCGGGGAGATGGCGTATCGCTATGGAAGAATCGCGCCATTCAGTGGAATCGGCGCTGGAGGCATGATCTGGAAGCACATCATGATGAAGTAAGGTAACAACCTAGGCCCAGGCCCCGGCTTGGGCCTAGGCAAAGGAGAACGGAATTTGTGATCAATAGAATGGCGCTCTGGAAGCCTCGCCCCATCGCAGAGAACAAAGTATTCGTAGCGGCAATCGCAATAGTTGGCGTCGGTGCATCGCAAGGAATTCTAAACTCTTTCGACGTATTCGGATCAAAAGCAATGACCGAATTGCTCGCCTTCCTTGCTTGCGTTTGGTTATTCACCGATGAGCCTCGGAGAAAATGGACATTCCTTTTGGGGGTTGGCCTGGTAGCTGTTGGGCTGTTGGGCGGGGCAATTTGGGTGTTTTTTATTGGATTCCCCGGGAGGCACGAAACCAACTTCATGCCCCTATCGGACGTGCCTTTGAGGTTCTATGTCCTCGGTCTAGTGACAAGCTGTATCGTCACGCCACTATTTGAGGAGAAAGTTGTGAGGCATCTCCTTTTGGATGGAGCCTCTCATTACTTTGGGAGGCTGGTTGCCACTATAGGCGTAAGCGCGCTATTTGCAGCGGTTCATGTCGACGGGGTGGTATCGGCCTTCCTGCTCTCGGTAGTCCTTTGCGTTGGAGCGCAATTATTCAATCTCAATTCAATACAGCGATCAATAATTCACGGCATCGTCAATTTTTCTATTCTGCATTGGGTTCTTCTGTATCCGACGCTTCGGGAATTTATTCAGTCGGCTTTGGGTCCGCCACCGTAACAGTAGGGGCGCAATTGGTGCGTATGGAAGTGGAGCATCACTAGCGCATGGGATAACGGGAGCAAACAAGTTCCGCCCATACTTCTGCCCAATTGGCGATTCTTCTAGCAAATTTCTATTGCGCCTCCTTTGCCTCCCTTGCCATTCCCAAGATCGCATTTTTGAGGGCTCAGCTAATTAACGTTGTGATTCAGTCCGAGGCAGCAGAATGCGGTCTTGCATGCTTGGCCATGGTTGCGTCGCATCATGGCAACAACATTGGACTCCGAGAACTCCGCCGCCGCCATGCCCTTTCGCTTAAAGGCGCGACGCTTGCTCAAGTCATTGAAATTGGGGGGGCGCTCGGCTTTCGTTGCCGCCCGCTACGCCTGGACTTGGAGCATCTGAGCCAACTTCAACTGCCCTGCATCGCGCACTGGGACCTCAATCACTTCGTCGTGATCAAGAAGAGCCATGACAATGGCGTTACCGTTCTGGATCCGGCCTTTGGCAAGCGCAGGCTTTCCTTGGAGGAAGTCTCAAGGCACTTCACTGGAATCGCTCTGGAGTTGCACCCAGCTGCCGAGTTTCGGGCGATCCCCCGCCCCCCGGCCGTCTCGCTTGCACAGCTGACGGGAAAGATCGATGGGCTCTGGCAGGCTCTTGGCCTGCTGCTGCTCTTGTCCGTTGCTCTTCAGGTGTTCGTCCTGATGGCACCATTCTTCATGCAATGGACCGTGGACCAAGCGCTCATTGCCCATGACAGAGACTTGCTGACTGTGCTGGGCACTGGATTTGCCCTGGCGCTGCTGCTGCAAGTCTGCATCGGGCAGATCCGAGGTCGAGCGGTCATCTATCTGTCAAACCGGCTCAACCTGCAATGGACCGGCAACGTCTTCCGGCACCTGTTGCGTTTGCCCCTGGATTTCTTTGAGAAGCGTCAATTAGGCGATGTCACCTCGCGCATGGGAAGCGTCCAAGCCATCCAGCAAACGTTGACGACCAGCTTCGTAGAGGCGCTCATTGATGGCCTCATGGCAGTGGTGACGCTGGGAATGATGCTGATCTACAGCTGGAAGCTTGCGCTAGTCACGCTGCTTGCGGTTGCTCTGTATGCAATCGCGCGTGCCTGTGCCTTCGCGCCCCTCCGGCGCGGCACAGAGAAGCAGTTGATCGCAGGGGCACGACAGGAGAGCCATCTGCTTGAGTCCATTCGCGGAGTTCAGTCGGTGAAAGTTGCCGGCCGGGAGCCGGTTCGCCAAGCCGGCTACTCAAACCTCATGAACGAGACGGTCAATCACGACGTTTGGCTGGCAAAGTTTGAGCTGAGCTTCGCCGGGGCCAGTCAGTTGCTGCTCGGCTTGGAACGCATTGCGGTGATTTGGCTGGGTGCACTACTGGCGATGGAGAACGTGTTCTCCGTCGGCATGCTGATTGCCTACCTCGCCTATAAGGATCAGTTTTCACAGCGGGTGGGAGCCTTGATCGACAAGTGGGTGGAGTTCCGCATGCTCCGCCTGCACGGCGAACGGCTCTCCGACATTGTTCTTGCCGAACCAGAGAACCTCACTTCCAACGCGAGTGACCTGCAACCGGACGGACTACGCATTGAGGTGGAAGGGCTTGGCTTCAGCTATGCCTCCGGAGAACCGTGGGTGTTGAGGAACTGCAGCTTTGTGGTTGACCCTGGTGAATCAGTGGCCATCATCGGCCCGTCTGGCTGCGGAAAGACCACACTGGTCAAGATACTCCTTGGCCTTCTCCAGCCGACCGAAGGTGAGATTCGCATCGGAGGCGTGCCTCTCTCAAAGGTCAGCGTAAGCGATTACCGCCGTATGATCGGAGCGGTGATGCAAGATGACCAGCTCTTCGCGGGCAGTGTCAGCGAGAACATCGCCTTCGAGGACGATCACCATGATGAGGCCGGGGTGCGTGAGGCCGCAGAGTTGGCGGCTGTGCATGACGACATCGCAGCGATGCCCATGGGCTACAACAGCTTGATCGGCGACATGGGGACGACTCTTTCCGGAGGGCAGAAACAGCGGGTGATCCTCGCTCGCGCCCTGTATCGCAAGCCCCGGTTGCTTTTCCTGGACGAGGCAACCAGCCATCTGGATGTTGAGCGGGAACGGCTAGTGAATGAAGCCGTCCGGCGACTCGAGCTGACCCGGGTAATCATCGCCCATCGCCCTGAGACCATCGCCAGCGCCGACCGGGTGCTGATCATGCACGCAGGTGCAGTGGCACGCGTTCTGACGCAGAACGCGTCAAGCTCCGTGAAGGCTGCACGGGGTGGCGTCGAGGAGGTCTCCGCATGAGCGGCCTCTTCCGTCAGGAAGCCATCGATGCCCAGCGACGAAGCTGGCTAGGTGGAATATCCCTGGCGCAACCGCCCCGTTTCTGGATTCTGGCGCTGTTCGCGGCGGTGGCTGGCGTGGTCATTGTCGGCTTTCTTTGCCTTGGTGAGTATTCACGCAGATCGAGGGTTTTGGGTGAGCTTGTGCCCGATCTCGGGCTCTCCACCGTGGTCGCTCCGTCGGCAGGCGTGGTTGCGAGACTGGATGTTGAGGAAGGGGATCACGTCCAGCGCCAGGATGGGCTGGTGACAGTCAACGTGCCGCGGGTAACCTCCTCAGGACAGGACGCCGTGTCCACGTTGCTTGAAGCACAACGCTCTCGTATGACCAGTGTGGAGGCGATGAGCGAGTTTCAGGACAGGCAGCTCACAGCACAGCAGGAGGGTGCAAAGGCCCAACGCACTGCGATGCTGCGCGAGCTTTCGCAGATCGAGGCAGAGATCCACACCCGCGGCGAGCAGGTGAGAATTGGCCGCGTGACCCTCGCCCGTTATCGGAGCGTTGAGGATGAGGGCTACGTAAGCCTGGTTCAGATCAACCAACAAGAGCAATCGATGCTCGAGGCGGTCAACGCGCAACAAGCCCTTCAACGCCAAGCGACCACGATTCGGCGGAGCCTGGCTGAACTGGATCAGCGGCTTGCAGAAATTCCCCATCAGAGGCTCTCCGCCAAGGCAGCCTCTGAACGTGATCTGGCAACGTTAAGTCAGGAGACCGTCCGGATGGAGGCCGATGGAGAGCTACTCCTTCGCGCACCGGTAAGTGGACTGGTGGCAAATCGACTCGTTGAGGCCGGTCAAGCGGTGCAACCGGGGCAGCCCATTCTCAGCCTGCTTCCCAAGGGCTCCGAGCTCCGAGCACAACTGCTGGTGCCCAGTTCGGCCATTGGTTTCGTTAAGTCGGGCGACCGAGTTCTCCTGCGCTACCAGGCCTATCCCTATCAGAAGTTTGGAGCACACGAAGGAACGGTCATCCGCGTCTCTCGCAGCGCGTTGACGGGATCCCAGAAGGACGGCGATTCAAAGCAGTCCCTGTATCGAGTCCTGGTCTCGTTGGACCAACAGGGAGTGCTGGCATACGGGAAGACGGAAGCACTCCGCCCAGGCATGCAGCTTGAAGCCGATATCATGGGCGAGCGTCGCAAGCTCTACGAATGGCTGTTGGAGCCTCTCTACTCCGTGACCGGGAAGCTGGGAGGCTAGTAGTAGCAGCTAGCAGTGCTGTTCTGAAAATCAAGCTCATTTTTCGCTGGAAGGGCAGCGGATAGATGACAAGCAAGGCCGCCGACAGCGCTGGCCAGCACGCCCAGCAGTTCGGCCAATGTAGATCCACACCGCGCTCTGTTCATGGGATCAATGTCTTTTTGACGACGCGCTTCCTGGCCCCCGCGGCCACGGTGACGGCGGCGTGCTCGCGCGCCCGCGCCAACCGTTCTTGATGGCGCCCGGCTTGATGCTTGTAAGCGAGCAGTTGTCGCTACAACCGATGGTGATGGCGACTGCACAGACCACGACGGCTGTACGGGGCCCGGACGGGGCCGGGAACGGGCGAGGGCGGTGATTGGGGGCGACGGTGGCGCGCCGGGACCGCCAACAGGCCGCCTCTACAAGAAATCCGGCAAGACGGTGCAGAAGGGCCTCGCCGAGTTCAAGGCGGCCATTGAAGGCGCCCCGATCCTGTCAGAAGGTGAGAGGGTTCTTCGGTAGCTGCACTGGCGGCGGCAGTTGTCGCTTTCCTGCATTCGAGCCTGGGGAAAGACTCGGTTTTCATTAATTGTCCTTTTACTGCCGACTACAAGCAGCTATTCCATTCAATCATCTTCACTGTACTCTCCTGCGGCTTTCGACCGAGAGCCGCTATGGAGGCGGGTGATGCGGGTGATGTTCGTCTCGACAAGATCGCGCGGCTGATCACCGAGTCGGCCTATAGCATTCATGACCTTTCCGCCGTTGAACTAGACCAAACAAACCAACTGCCAAGGTTCAATATGCCATTTGAGCTAGGCATGGTCGTTGGTTGCAAGAAGATCGCTCGCGCACACTACGCACAGCGTCCCATGCTGATCATGGAACGGACAGCCTACACGTCCCAGAAGTGTTTATCTGATATCGCCGGGCAAGACCTGAAGGCGCACGCGGGATCGGTTTCAAGAACGATCAGAATCGTCAGGGGCTGGCTTCTCCAGCAATCGAACAGGAAAAACATCCCTGGCCATGTGCGCATACAGAATGCGTTCAATGATTTCTATGCGTTGTTGCCAGAGCTCTGAGGCGAAGCTGAGCTCGAAGCTGACGACATTTCTTAGCCGGATTTCGTCACCCTTGCTCAGCAATGGTTAGTCCAACGCAATGTCGAGAACGCCACCGGACGCTTTACCAAAGCCGACGCCGGTTCTCAGTAGCGTAGTTCAGACGTCGTTCGTTCTCAGCTTGCGGCATAGCGCAGAAGCTTGCGGGGCGGGGATTTGGAAGATTTATCTGGGGTAGGGAAGTCCAAGCCCTTAACACGATCATCGGCGAGACGGGACCGAACCCCAGCCCTTGCATTGCCCGCCTGTCCAGGATTGTCAAAAGCCATCACGTGGCAGGTTGGAGAGCATCAGCAAGATCGCGGACTGGCGCACCCAGGTCGCGCCAGCGGTCCGGATGGCAGGTCATCATCAGCACCTGATGGCGCTGGGATGCGTCGTACAACACGCGCTTAAGCCGGTCGAGGCGATCCTTGTCGGAGTGGACCAAGGCATCGTCCAGGACAAGCGTCGAAGTCGAGTGCCAGACGCGCAGCGGCGCGGCCGCAGATGATCAGCCGTTGCGAAGGAGAGATGCGACACTCGCCACGCTTGCCGCATTTGATTCTGACAGTGTCTGCAATGCCCAACGCTTCCGCGCGGGTTGTCCCCCAGTTGCCTCGCGTGCGACAGGAACCTCGTACTCACGCGCATTGGCGTCGCGTGCCGTAGCCAGCACGCATGAGTCGGCAGTCATGCCGCTCAGCCAGAGGCGACGCACGCCCAATAGCCCGCAGTGCTATTCCTTGGGGGGCTGGCCTCAGTCACGAACTCAGACCTGAGTCTGTGCCCCCCCCCTCCAAGCCCGGCCACGCTTGCCCGTCGCTGCACGATTACACCCGCGGCGGCGGGTGATAGGGCACCCCTTCGCGTAGTACCCAGAATCGCGCGGCCTCCAAATCGAGTGCCTCCACGTAGCCGGAGCGCATTTGCCGGCCAGTTCCTTACCGCACACCACGCCCTCCATCAATCAATCGGGGCGGCAAGATCTTCGAAGGGTAATAAAATCAATGACTTGTGAAGGAATAGATTTAATTTAAGCCAAGTTGAGATTTTGGTAAAGTGCAACTGCATCTGCCCGCCTACACTGCGTCCGTTGCCCGCCCAGCTGTAGTCAATGCGGGCCGCCCAGACTCCCGGCAAGTGCACGGTTACCTCCCAGACCCGCTTGGGGCTAGGTCACCATGCACAATCATCCTCACGTCTTATGGCTTGCCGTTGACCAATGCGCATCGCTGATTCCTCGGGAGAATTTTGTTTGACTGTAGAGCTCTCCCCAACTCCTGCCACACGCTCTGAAGGTTGCCGGTGACGCTTCCCTGGCCAACGGGGGCGCATGCCCTGCAGATTGGCGATCTGCTGATCGACCTTCGCTATCGCCGCCTTGTCTCGGCCGATGGGAGCGTGGAGTTGCAACAGCGGATCTTCGACCTGCTGTTGCTGCTGATTTCCGAGCCAGACAAATTGTTCACCCGGCAGGAGCTGTTCGATCGGCTCTGGGCCGGCCTGGTGGTGGACGATTCCAATCTGTCTCAGAGCATCTGGCTGCTGAGGAAGGCGCTGGGAGAAGCGCGCCGTGAGTGGATACGCACCATCGCCAAGCGCGGCTATGTGTTCCATCCCCCTGGCCCGGTCCAATGGCTGGAAGCGATGCCCTCCGCCAACGCCTACGCGCAGCCGGCGACTGGCGACCCGCAATCTGACATTGACAAGAACAATGACGCCACGCAAGCGGCGGATGCTGTCAGCGAAGTTGTCTCCCCCGAAGAGGCCTCTCCACGTGTCCCTGATCCGCTGCCGGCTGCGCCGCCCATTCCCGATGCCGCACCGGAACAACGGCGCCGGGGCCTTCCGATGCTGGCTGGGGCTGCACTGGTGTTGGCAGCTATCGTCGTGGCGGTTTGGGCGATTTGGACCCCCGTTGGTGCTCCGGTGGCGGTGGCCCTGATGCAGGTGCAGACCCGCTCCGATGCCGACGTGCCCTGGGCATCAGAGCTGCTCCGGCAGTGGAGCGGCTGGAAGCTTGAGCAGCTGCCCCAGGTGCGCCTGCTGAGCAGCGAAGATCTGGCCTCCGGAAAGGACGTCGTCGCGCCCAGAGTGGTGCTGCTCAGCGCCGTGCGGAGCGGCGCAGCAGGGCAGTTGACCCTACGCGCGCGTATCCAGCAGGATGGCCGCGACCACGTTTTTGAGAAGACGGTGGACACTGCCGGGGTTCCTGCGGCCATCGACACGCTGTCGCGCCAGCTGGTGAGCGATCTGGTGCCTGGGCAAAGCGATCATTGGCCTGCACTGGAAGTGGATAGTGACGCGGCCCAGCACTATGCGGCCGTCTCTGCCAACTACGAGCGCGGCGACTGGCGCGCCGTGCAGGAGGGCGCGAAGGATGTGCTGACCCGCGCACCGCGCTTCGGGCTGATGCATATGCAGCTGGCCATCGCCCAATCGAACCTGGGTGAAAACCTGGACGCTGTCAGGCATATGGAGATTGCCGGCACGCTGCTGACGCCACTGCCCGAGGCGGGGCGGCTATCTTTGCAGGCGTTGCAACTGGAGGTGGATCCGCGCCGTGCTCGTGAAGCTGAAAAGGCCATGCGAGCCCTGGTGACAGCGCATCCGGCGCAGGCCTCCTATCAGCGACGCTATGTCCGTCTGCTCATCACTACCGGCCAGTACCGCAAGGCCATCGGCCACCTTGAACAGACAGCGAAGACCGAAGATCCCCCGATTCATGTGCGCTACGAACGCGCCCTGGCCTACAGCGACGCCTACTACGGACTGGGGGATATCAAACTGTCACAGGAAGCCGCACGGACCGCGCGGCGGATCGCCGAGACCGCAGGCCCGAGCATGCGCACCCAAGCATCCGAAGCTGCGCTGCTGGAGGCACGCGCGAAGGCCACCGCCGATCCAGCGCAGGGTGGGCAGGCGTATCGTCAGGCTGCGCAACTGCTGCGGGATGCAGGCCTGCAGCACAGGGCGGAGTACGCAGAGGTGCTCGCAATCGTGCATGTCGGTCAAGTGGCACACGACAGCGGCCTGGTCAATTCTGCCCTGCAGCGCGCCTTGCGCGCTGGAGACCTAGCGCTGGCCGCAGACATACAGGTCACACTGGCCAATCTCAGTCCCACTCCTGATGGCCGTCTGCATTGGCTGCGCGAAGCGCTTCAGTCGGCCAGATCACTGGGAAACCTGAACATGCAAGGTGAGATCGAGGCAGAACTGGCGCTGGAAGATTTTGTCGAGCTGCGGCTGTCCCAAGCGCAGGCACGGGCCACTCAGATGCAGGCACTCGGGCTGGAAGGTACCCCAGGCATCCGAGTCAACCTGATGCTGTCGCGGATCTTTGAAGTGCAGGGTCATCTGCGCGATGCCGCCCGGGCCAGCGATTTGGCACTGCAGGCATCGCCTGCTGCCGGCGAACACAGCAACAGCGAGCGCGTCGAGGCAGCGTGCCAGGGGCTTCGGGTGAATACCCTGCTGGGCACGAGGGATACCTCACAGCTCTCTTCAGAGTGTGGTCGCGCTGACGATGCCCCTTCCCGTTTCACTACCGCTTGGTCGAAAGCGGAAGTTGCGCTTCTCTTGAACGATACCGAGGCAGCGCGGACCCAGTATCAGATGGCCAAGGCACTCGTCGACAACGGAGATGCAGCACCGCACGTGCTTGGGCGTCAACTCCTGGACGTCGCCCGTCTACGAGTGGCGATGATCGGCCTGCGCATGGGTGACATCGAAACTGCGACGCGGATGGTGTCCGTAGTCCAGGCGGCCGAGGCAGGCAAGGAACTCCCATTACTCCATCGGGCATGGCTGGCCGTGTTGCAGGCCGAACTGGACGCTCGCCAGGGTGATTGGGCCGCCAGCCGTCAGCAGGCCAGCCGCGCTCGCGACATGCTTCCCGAAGGTGAGCGTGAACTGCGACAGCGATTGAAGCTGCTGCAGATCGCTGATGACCAGCGCCATGCCCGGCCGGCCGAGGCCCTCTCCCAGGCCAAGCAGCTGTACGCCCAAGCGGGCCGCGAAGGCGATGTCCGTACCCAGCAGCAAGTGGCAAGCCTGATGTCGGCGTCGGACCGTCGATCATTTGGTGCGGTTGGCACCAGCCTAGAGGCTGGCCGTCGCGCCCTGCCGGGCGCTTCAATGGCGTGGCTGATGGACAATGAAGGCGTCAATCGTGACCGCCTGCCAACGCCGATGGCCAGCCAAAGGTAGGTTCAGTAGAGAATAATTGAGACGCCGTTAGAAGCCGGGGGCGGGTAGGGCGGCAATGCTGCCGACCCTCGTCTCCCATTCGCGCGTGCGAAGGATTTCGGCATGAACCCTCTGATAGGTCCCGTTGCCCTGGCATTGGCTGCATCGTTCTGGCTGCCTGGCTGGCCGGTGACACTACAGTCGCCTAGCGACCTGCCGCGCCCCGCAGTGAATGGGTCAACACCGGCACTTCCTCCCATCCCGGCAGCACTGAGTCCGCCCCTGGCCAAGCTGCCACCCGGGATGATCCTTCCGCCCCTGGCGCACACAAACGCCCTGCCCCTGGCCGGGACAAAGCGTCCGCGAGAGGTCGCGCCGATCTGCGACCCCTCGATGGATGAGGTGCAGCCCAGCGTAGTCCGCAATGGCAAGGCAATACCTGAAGGCGCGGCCTTTCCCGCGTCGCACGCGACGCCCCCCAAGCTCTGGCAGAACGGCCGCTGCGCCGGTGAAAGGATGCGATAGACGATCCCGCCCCGTGAGATGAGATGAATTGACATCGATTGAGGCGGTGCCAGAAGCCTTGCTGGCGCATCGTTGCTCAACATCGCCGCTCCCCGATGGAGCCGCAACCATGCCCAACCTCTCCGATGCAATATCCGCTGGCACACGGCCGGCACCCGAAGACCTGCTGCGGGCTCTGGAGAATGGCCAGCTGCATCTGCTGTATCAACCCAAGGTGGATTGCGGAAGCGGCCGCGTGGTGGGCGCCGAGGCCCTGGCGCGGTGGGCGCATCCACGTCTTGGCCTGGTTTCACCAACCGATTTCATTCAGCTGGCGGAGCAATCAGGCCTGATCGATCGTCTGGGGCTATGGGTGCTGCAGGCAGCCTGCCGACAGCTTCGGCGGTGGCGCGAAAGCGGTAATGACCGGTGGTCGGTGGCAGTGAACATCTCACCCCTGCAGCTGCGCTGCGAGCGATTCTCCCAACGCGTCTTGGAATGTGCGGCCTGGTACGGAATCCCCAACAACCAGTTGACCCTCGAGATCACAGAATCACATTTCATTGAGGACGGGGATGCAGCCAAGGCTCAGCTACTGAGGTTGGCGGCGGCGGGCATCCAGATATCCCTGGATGATTTCGGTACCGGCTTCTCCAGTCTGGCGCGGCTCAAGCACCTGCCCGTGCACGAGCTGAAGATCGATCGCGCATTTGTCAACGAAGCAGACCGGAACGAAATCGACCCGTCGATCATTGCTGCCATCGTGGCCATAGCCACCATTCTGGAGGTGCGGGTGGTGGCTGAGGGTGTGGAGCGCACGGAGCAGCTGTCGATCCTGCGGCGACTGGGCTGCGGTCAGACCCAAGGGTTCCTGCACGCACCGCCGATCAGTGGCGAACTCTTTCTGAGCCGTTTCGGCGCCAGGCACAACGGCGGCGGGACCACAGGACCATGGCTCGGTGAGGTGGCGTATGGATGAGCGTGTGGATGGGCGTGGCCAGCCGGCCACGCCGTTGCCGCTATGCCACCTCCTGCTGCGACGATTCCGGATCGCCCGGCCGGGGGTGAGGGTCGCCGAAATCGTTCTGAATCGACATTCCTCCCGCGACATCCGCAATGAGTTCCAGCAACTGCGCCGACGTGGCTGGCTCGACGTTGGGGTTCTGCGCGATATCGATGGCAATCGCTTTTCCGGGTGGGCGGTGGCGCTCACCCCGATGGGCCGGTTGGCGTTGGAGGCGCTGGATCGCCAAAGCTCCACTGTATAGCCGGTTTGGGCTCGCCTCCAGGCATCACCGCTGCACCAGAAGGGGGCTGCGGTCGCCTCTCTTTTCTCATTTCCGGGAAAAGAAACGATTGAGCCTCAGCCAGGAGCGGCTATTGGCTGGATTCGAACAATAAGCGGCGCATCGGTCGGCGTCGGCTTCAGTTGGTGAGTATGGGGAGACATTCCAATGTCCTGCTTGATATCTGCTGAACCCTTCGGATTGATCACGCGCGGCGATCTGCGTCGCTGCATCGATGAAGGGCAGTTGCAGTTGCACTATCAGCCGATCATCGACTTGGTGGGCGGCGCGGTTTCCAGTATGGAAGCCGTGCTGCGCTGGCGGCATCCAGACCTGGGATGGGAGTCGCCACAGGATTTCCTCGCCTTGGTGGAGGCCTCCGACCTGACCCATCACCTTGGCTTCTGGGTATTGGACACAGCAAGCCTGCAGATCGCCCGGTGGCGCGCGCAGGGGGCGAACTGGGGCCTGTCTGTCGGTACGTCGCTGAGACAACTGCAATATCTGCCTTACCGCAGTGGACTGCAACGAATTCTCGTCGAACAGCGACTGAGCCCCAGTCAGCTCACTCTTGTGTTGAGCGCTCCAGAACTGCCCGACGGCGCAAGGAGCCTCCGCCAGCTGTCGGGGCTGTCTGCACTGGGTGCGGAGTTGTCGCTTGCGGTTCTCAATCTAGGCAGCGTCGAACCTTCGTGGCTGCAATCGCTACCCATTCAGGAAATAAAGCTTGCCCCGTTTGGTCCGACGGGCCGCGGCGCTCGCCCGACCGCCACGCTGGCGCCCTTGCTGAAAGCCGCGCTCGGGCGCCGACTGCGCGTGGTAGGCATGAACGTAGACACCGGGCGCGAATTTCACACTTCGCAGGAACTGGGGTTGGACCTGGCGCAAGGGGATTTCGTCTGCCCACCGATGGCTGCCGATGCCATGTTGGAGCATCTCTCCCGCATGGGTGCGATCGCAGGCTTACCGGGTCCATGACGAAATCCGGAAAAGAAGAACTGAACGGAGGAATTTTCACCTATCCCGCAACTTGACAGCAATCGGACGCTGACAATGCAGCGGACAGCCATCCGCACGGCGGCAATCTTCATCGTTCCTGGCTGTCTTTCTTCTAGGGGGAGGGTGCCGCACAGGCATCCTGCATCCTGCGGGACGAGACCTATCTGTGTTCCGGCAGCCAGGTAGACAATCGAAGCCTTACGCTGTCCTCTCGTCCTGACCATCCCAACCACAACGTGGTGACCAACGCGACTTACCTGCGCAGGAACAGCAACACACTTCATCCCAATGGACATGGATTGATGTTGAACATGCTGCCCAATCACGGCGGCCTGCACGTCACCCAGAATCCAGGGACACTTATATCCGGCGGCAACCATGGCCTGTATGGTTTGCCTGCAGGAAGGGGAGACACTGATCTGTCATTGTCCGGAGCAGCTGCCAGTCCGACCGGATGGGCTGGCCAGATTTCTGCCGGCGCCAACTCGGGTGAGATGAGGATTTCGCATCCGGCCGGGGCAATCGAACGAGGTACGGGCGGTCTTTCAGCCACGTTTCTTCGCATGGCGATCTGGACATCGACTCAGCGGGGCGCATAAGCGCAGACACTGCCAGCACCGTTCTGATCACAACCAAGTCCAACAGCGATGACGTGCGAATCCGCCAAGCTGGGACCGGCATCATCCAGACCAGCACCGACATCGCCGACGCAATGAAAGCCACCCATGGCGGCCAGGGCGACCTGCTTCTCGAAATTGACCGCATGGTCTCCTATCTCAACCTCAATCAGCTGGGAGGCATGATCGAAGGCGGCGAAGTCGGGTTAGCGCGGGCAAGAACGGGATGACCCGGATACTGCTTGAAGGCGCGGCTGTCGGAGGAAGCGATTCCGCCATTGTTACTAAATTGAGCACGCGTCTGGATATCGGTTTCGGCGCCTACGTCGATGGAACCCTCTCTGGTGTTGCGATCAGACGGCAGGAGTAGATGAATCCATTCGATGGAAACCCGGTGTGCGGCAAGTTCCACGTAAACAATGCTGGTACGGTCATCGGGGATTCGTACCTGGGCAAAGGCAATGACACGATTGCGTTGATCGGTGGCCACTACAAAGGGCGCATCTACGGCGACCAATGCATGACAGCAACGGTCGGGCATGGATAGCTCCGCCGGAGGCAATGACGCGTTTGTATGGTCTGGTACGGAGAGCGCGATATCGTTGAACTCCGAATCGTTTCGGTGCATTTGGCTCTGCCAGTCAGCACCGACGAGCTGCGCTCATTAGCCGGGCTCGCAGAACACCAGAGCGAGGCTCGCCACGCCATACATTGTCCAAAAAGCCATGAAGAATCAGTCGAATGTGGACCCGAGTGAATGGGCTACCCAGCCACTTGGCGCAAGAACATATCCCGCAGCACGGACGATAACTGGAGCCATCGTACAACGGGACTCGAGTCACGAGCGTAACTTGAGCGCGATGCGGATCAATGATTCATAACCCAAAAGGCCAGAACGTCACGGGCGACTGATGCGGCTGCGCCCCTAAGACCCTGACGCGTACACGACGCGTTGACGGCCGCCTGATTCAATCAACGATCTCGTCCAGAGCAATGGCAATAGGCGGAACCAGCTTCATCGCTGGCTCCGCCTGATCAATCCAATCAATTGTTGCTAATAATTTTCGCAAAGCTCTTCCGGCGTTCGAGCTACTGCGCCACACCCGCTACGAAGGACGCCAAGCATTCGGGCAATTCGCAATAATGTACGCACAAGACACCGTTCACGTGCAAAGTATACTATCCGAAGCAACGTACATTGACGACGACTCCAGGCCGGGGCCAGATTCACGATCAATTATAAATGATCGTGAAGGTCGCAGAACTCGTAGCTGGACCAGGCGCAAGCACCCCCTTACTACGAACATACCGAGCACGAAGAGGAATTGAATAGTTCTGCGAACTCGACCTCAAGCTCAATCCGCTGGAGTGGACCTTACCCAAAGGTAATGGAGCACCCGCGTGATTTGATATTTGGATACCAATTCCAGAAGCCGAGGCGGAACCCCCCTTGCGTACGGGATCCAAAGTCAGGACGCCGCGTGCCGAGTCGATCGGTGTTGAGACTGGATCTATTCGGAAGGACATAGTGCTCGGGGTAGTGCCGCTCCGGGAGAAGCTGCCTGGGAATTTATTATTGATCTGCCCGATGGATCCCAAACCCTGAACTGTCCACACTGGACCCGCCTGGGTGAAGCTACCGGTAAACCCGGGGCAGCCAAGCAGACGAATCGAAAATTCCTTCCATGGTGATGCTTGGGCTTCTGTAAACGTTTCAAGGCCGTGGCTTCCCATTGGCACCACGACATCGGGTGTGCTGCAGGTAGAGGACAGCATAGAGATGCTGCCGCTAATCGGCACCATAAGCCTTACAGGCTCCACCGACACATCCAACCCTGGATCACCTACTGACACACGGATCACAGCAGTCGGCAACGACGACGCATTAACCAGACCAGGAACCACGTCCCCAATCTTCACCAAAAGCAAGTCGAAGGACAGGTTGCTCTCAAAACTAACGTCGCACCCCCTCGTCTGTAGTCTTTGATCGGCGGTGACTTCGCACTGCTGCGCACCTGCCACAGAGCTCTGAGGAAAGGGCGAGCCAGTGTTTGCTCTTGTATAAACGACACCGAGGCCCGAAACATTGGTTAGATACACCTTTCCTGCATATGGACCGTGATTCCAATTGCTAAGCGGAAGCGGAGGCAACGAGTAATCGAAGGAATAAACAGGATAGAAAATTGGGTGCACCAGTTCAACACGCCTGGTTGTCCGGTTCGCAACCCGTCCAGCGTGCCCAGTGCAATGGACATAGGATCCTGCTTGCCGGTCAAAGCGCTGCCTGTAAACAACACTGCCTAGAGCGACATCTGGCCCCACAGATAGCGTTCCGGCTTGAAGTGGCATGGGCCTAGTCTCAGTACCCACTGGCTTGCAGAGGATCCCCTGAGCCGCTGCTTTACCTGGAGCGAACGCGGCGGCGCATGCGCTGATTATGAGGCAGGCCCATGCTCGGGAGGAGGTGGTCCTTCTTCTGTCTTTAGTTGATTTCATACACTTTTGCAATTCCATCCTGGGAGCCAAATTCGCAATTACGGCTGCACATTTTCATTTCATAGATAGTTGCGGAAAATTCAATCTGATCCGCTCCGATAGGGCCCGTAGATCACATCGCCCGATATGCAGCTCATCTAGAGCACGGGATGTACCAGTAGTCTAGGTTGCGCACGGACGCGTTGAAATATGGGGGGACTCATTTCTTCTCAAGCCTTCACGGATATCGCGAACTCCGCGATGGAAACGCTTCCTTCAGATACAGTTCTGATGAAGGTGATGAACGACGCGACTGTTCATGCCACCACCGCTGTCAACTTGGCTGAGGCCGCGCCGCTCGCCTGGCGTCCGCCCTGCGCTGCACTCCAAAGCGGACGTGGCTACAAGCACCATTGACGGAAGCAGCTCCGATATCCGAACGAGCTCTGACAGACCCAGGGCGGCTGATTCTACGCTGTCAAGACCGGCGACCGCCCCGGCCATTCTGATTTCATCTCATTGAAAATACTACGAAAGATATGAGCGTGAGATCAATTGAGAACAACTGATCCTCCGTAGATTCCATGCGTCGCCGTACAGGATCAATGTCTTCCTCGGACCGGTCGGTCATCCAGTGTCAAATCTTGAAGCAGGCCCCCTCCCTGCACGCAGATGACGGTCCTCTTCCTCAATCGATGCATCAACTCAGCTACTGGCGGGCCATCTGGCACGCCCTCTCTGTAAGGCTGCCCGCTGCTTGCAAGTCCGCAATGGCCACGCGTTACGGCACCCGTTCCTACAACCTGGAGAAAAAACGTGTTGAGCAACACCCGTGCTATCTCGTTCCTCGTCCTTTCGGCGGCGTCCACCGCTGCCTACGCGTCCGATGGACGAATCAACTTCACCGGCGAGCTGACTGCTCAGACCTGCACCATCACGGTAAATGGCCAAGTAAGCCCGGCCGATGCCACCGTCACGCTGCCCAAGGTGTCTACCAGCAATCTGTCGGCTGCTGGTCAGGTGGCCGCTCAGACAGGTTTCAATATTTCACTGAGCAATTGCAATCCGGCGACGGGTACCGCAGCCGCGTTCTTTGAAGCCGGTGCTTCGGTCGACCCACTCAGTGGCAATCTGCGTAACACCGGTACCGCCACTGCTGTGCAGTTGCAGCTGGTCGATGCCACCACGGGCAACGCCATCAAGGCAGGTGATTCAGGACAGACCACCAGCACGAGCCGCCTTCCTCTGCAGACTGACGGCAGTGCACTCCTGCCGTATGCAGTGCAGTACTACGCAACGGGCGCGACGACACCCGGCACGGTCCTCAGCTTTGTGACCTACTCAATCAACTATCAATAAGGCACTGCGGCCCGATCCCGTCTCCGTACGGGGCCGGGCCGCATTCAATCCCATGGCACATCTGAACTTTCTTGCCCGCGCGCTTCTGGTCGCCACGTTGCTTTCTGTATGCGGCACGGCTGCGGCCTCGGTTGTCATTACCGGGACGCGCCTAATCTATCCAGCCGATGCTTCAGAAATTACTGTAAAACTCAACAACAACGGCGCGCGTCCGGCATTGGTCCAGTCATGGGTCGACCGTGGAGACATTGCTTCAACGCCGACCAGCGCCGATGCGCCCTTCCTGCTGACTCCACCCGTAACCCGAATTGATCCAGGAAAGGGGCAGTCACTGCGCTTGATGGCCACTGCAACTAGTCTTCCAGATGATCGTGAGTCGGTGTTCTGGCTCAATGTTCTGGATATCCCGCCGGAGGCACAGGCTGAGGCAGAAGCAAATCTGTTGCAGATGGCGTTCCGTTCGAGAGTAAAGATCTTCTTCCGTCCACCTGGGCTGCCGGGCAGCTCGACAGAATCAACGTCGCAACTCGAGTGGCACTTGTCAGCTGCCGAAGACGGTAGGGGCCATGTGCTGCAAGCATTCAATCCAACGGCCTTCCACGTTTCGTTTGTGGGTCTGACCGTTGGTTCGGGACAGAGGCTTGCTCCCTCCGAGGACGGCATGGTTGGCCCTAAAGAAACCAAACATTTCTTCGTAAAGGAGTTGGCACTGCCGCTACCTGAAAATACCGAAGTTGTCTTCTCAGCGATCAACGATCACGGCGCGCTGCTGCAGGTTCGTGCGCGCTTGCAGCGCTGAGGTGCGCCATGCTCTGCCACTCCTACGACACACTCAACAGGCCGGTGACCAAACACGGCCCATTTCGCCTTCTACCCAAGCGCATGTTGGCAGTGCGGATTGTACAGGCCATGCTGCTCTCTTCGGCAACGCAGATGACGCCTGCACATGCCAAAGGCGTTCAGTTTAACCCTGCATTTCTACCGGAGGATTCCCGCGACTTGGATCTCAGCCAGTACCGCGAGGGCAATCCAGTGCCTCCAGGGACCTATCGCGCTGACGTGGTGCTCAACGGTGCCTTGCGGACGCGGCAGGACGTCCGTATCGCTGGCGCAGAGGATGGCGGAGCCCCGTCTATTTGCGTAACCCTCGGCCTGCTGGAGATGCTTGAGGTAGATCCGAGCTATGTGAACGCAACACGGGATGTCGGTGAATGCACTGAGCTGCCTTCGCTGGTCCATGGCGCCACTTCGAGATTCTCGTTGGAAGATCTTCAGTTGGAACTGACGATTCCCCAAGCAGCACTGCGGCGTCAGGCTCGAGGGTACGTCAGTCCTGAGCTATGGGACGCAGGGGTTACGGCGGCAGTGCTTGGTTACAGCTTCAGTGCGCACTCTGTGCAGACGCGCGGGAACCGACACGATTCGGCGTCTCTCTGGGTGGATGGTGGTTTCAACGCGGGAGCATGGCGCCTGCGTCATCTCGGCTCGGTGCGCTGGAATAACCAGACGAGGGCGAAGTATGACGCTCTGGACAGCTACGCTCAACGCGATTTGACGTCATGGACGAGCCAGCTGACCGTCGGCCAGACGAGCACCAACGGCGACATCTTCGAGACACTTCGGTTCGAAGGAATTCAGTTGGCCAGCGACGACAGGATGGTGCCAAGTTCGATGCGTGGTTACGCACCCACAGTTAGGGGAATCGCACGCACTACGGCACGCGTGCAGATACGCCAAGCTGGAAACCTGCTGCTTGAGACTACGGTAGCTCCGGGCGCATTCGTTATCGATGACCTGTACGCAACAGGCTATGGCGGCAACCTTGACGTCACTGTGGTGGAAGATGATGGTACGCAACAGAAATTCGTTGTTCCCTACGCGTCGGTCAGCCAATTGCTGCGACCCGGGACAACTCGCTATGCAGCCTCTGCTGGCAGGCTTAGAAGTCCGTACTTGGATAAGTTGCCGATGTTCTTCCAGGGTGCCCTGCAGTACGGCCTGAACAATCGGCTTACGACCTACGGTGGCCTGCAGGTGGCTGAAGATTACCTTTCATTGATCGGGGGCATGGCATTTTCAACGCCGATTGGCGCGATGGCCGTCGATCTGAGCCATGCCACTGCAGTTGTCGGCGACAAGAGGCGTGATGGGCAGAGTTTAAGGCTGTCGTATAGCAAGCAGCTTCTTGCGCAGGGCACCAACTTTTCGCTGGCGGCGTATCGATTCTCTACGCGCGGCTATCTAGATCTTGCTACGGCAGCGCTGCATCAGGAGGCCAGTGGACGCGCGTTCGAATCTGCCAATCCGCAAAGCCGTTTGGCGGTCAATATCGATCAGCAACTCGGCCGGTTTGGCAACATTGCCTTGAGTGGTTTCGGGCAAACTTACTGGCAGGGCAAGAGGCGTGAACTGCAATATCAAGTTACCTACAGCCGACAAATTGGGAACGCGAGTTTTGGCTTGAGTTTGTCACGAAGTCTAACGGACCACGGCATCTCCGATAGGCGCTTCCTTGCGACGCTGAGCCTGCCGCTGGGGTCCCGATACAGCGGGGCATCGCCGCAGTTCACGACGCAGCTTGGCCACGACGCCCGGACCGGCGGCGATGGCCGCCTGGCAATCAGTGGAACGGCTGGCTCTGATCGCGAGTATGCCTACGGCGTGTCGCTTGCGCGGGATGCTTCTGGTGGGAACAGCGTCGCTGCAAATGGTCAATGGACTGGCGCTACAGCTTCACTGAGCGGAACTCTATCGCGCGGAGGCAGCTATCGGAGCGCCTCGCTGGGTGCCAGCGGAACGCTTGTCGCGCATCGTTCCGGCTTGACGTTCAGCCCATTCAAGGGCGAAACGATGGCAGTGATTCGCGCCCCAGGCGCTGCAGGTGCCAGGGTCGTCGGATATCCCGGACTGCGCCTTGATCAGAGAGGACAAGCGGTGGTTCCTTATTTACGGCCCTATGAACTGAATGAAGTAGCGATTGACCCTGTGGGTACACCACTCAGCGTGGAGCTGCGCGAGACCAGCCAACAGGTTGTCCCGCGAGCCGGCGCGATTCTGATGGTCGACTACGACACGCACATGGGACGTGCCGTCTTGTTCAAGACGCACCAAGAAGATGGTCAGGCGGTACCTTTTGGAGCGACCGTAGTAGATGGGGCAGGCGTTGCAGTGGGAGCAGTCGGGCAGGGAGGACAGTTGTACGCACGTGTAGCCGACGAAGTTGAGCAGCTTTATGTTCGGTGGGGAGGCAGCGGCCAGCGGTGCTCAGTTTCGGTGCCTTCGGTGCCCAGTGCATCCGATCCTGTGCTTTGCATCCATGGACCTGCTATGCAGACAAACTGAGGCAACTGACATCCATTGACAGCAAGTACACGCGGCCGCCGGACAGCCTGGGACGCACAAGCTGCGGAGAATCGCAACCCGAGCAAGATGCGGTCACAACGACTTTCTGGACGTTGACAACGCTGGTAGTGGCCTGCGCGCCTGCGGTGGCGGTGGCGCAGGAGTCTGGTCCGGCCCGGCCGTAACGGATCTGAGCAGGACTAGCGTGACGGCGCGTGCATCAAGCGTACCAGCGCGGAAGCATCGCAGCCGGCGCTCTTGCTGAGCCGTGAGCGGAGCCAGGCGCAAAGCCAGACTTCAATTGGCGACATCACCAGAACATCAGCACCAAAATTTTCGCAGTCAACTCCGCAGTTAACACCAACCCCAACAACGGTTGTAGCCGGGGAGGCCCGGGGCAACGTGCGCAACCAGAACGCGGGACGTACGCTGATGCTGGACCACGGCCGCTGCTCGGTGGGTGGGCGGGACCGGGCCAAACTTGAGAACCTATGAGATGAGTGGGTAGAACCCAATCCAGCAATCGCGCGCCTCCCTAATGCCAACAGGGCAGGGCACTTGCAAGCTGACAAGTTGGTTGACCGTCAATGCTGCATCGAGGCTGCCCACGCCGCTTCACGGGCGGCTCATCACCGCATGGACATGGTCCGGGGCGCGACTGCGTCCAGATGGGTGTGGGCTGGACTGGGGGAGGAGCCCCCCCCGACCCGTTAGCGTTGCACTGATTCGCCGGTCTAGCTCTGTGACTAAACACACATTGTGCATCCGTAAATGCAATTTTACAGCGCTTCTTTACATGCCTCGTGCGGCGGTCGCTTCCGACGAGGAGTCCCGGGGATAGGTGTGTGAATTTTCGTTTGCATTTTCTCCCTGACGTCTGCGGGGAGGCGCAATCAGTTGCTGTGCAAATCCACCACCACGCCTGACCCTTCCCATAGCCTTCAGGAACAAAAGAATGAAGAGCGTTGCCTTTTCGCCTCGATTCCGCCGCCCCTGCCTGCTCCACGCTGCCATCTGTGTCGCGTTGACTACAGCTACTTTGCCGACCGTCGCATCGGCATACACCTTCCACGTCAATGGTGATCGAATCATCGCGAAAGGGGGCGTCAACTACGATGATCACACAAGGTTGCGCCGGATACTGGATGCGGCGGCCAGCAACGGCAAGGTCATCAGCCAGGTAGTGTTCCGCGACAGCCCTGGTGGCGATGCGGCCGCGGGTCGAGGGACGGGTGAACTGCTGCGCCAGCGCGGGATTACCTCGGTGTTCCAGGGGAAGTGCATCTCAGCTTGCGGCACCAGCTTCATTGGTGGCGTCGAGCGACGCATTGCCAACTACGACCTTCCTGAGCTCGATTCCCGTTTTCCTGACAACATCTTCATGATTCATGGCAGCACCAGCGGAGACGGCAAGGTGGTGCCGGTCGCGCAGCAGGTGTCAGACGAGCACTATGCCAAGATGATGCAAGGCGTTGCATCACCGGAAGCGATCGCGCGCGTGGTGGGTGCCATCAACGGCATGGTGGTTCCCTACGACTCATTCCTTTACTACTACGATCCGAAGACTGGCAAGCCTGCGCAGTTCTGCCCCACCAAGGACAATTGCACCGTCTATGACGGTGTAGACATCCTCAGCGACCGGATCATCACCAACGCGGATCGCGTTGATCTGTCCGCCGACTATCTCCGCGTGGCGGGAAGCGTGCGTGGTGATCTGAATCCCAACTTCTATGCAAGGCAATATGAGTTCGCCTCCGGCTTTGGTGCGGACGGCTACGGTGCGGCCCCGTTCGACGCAGCCAAGATCGCCTCGGGTGATGTCTTCGGCATGATCCGGCTTGAACGTGGCGGCACATGGCTGGCTGATACGTCCAGCGGGACAGAGATTCTCTGGGCAGAGGCCGGCAACGTGAATGTGACCAGCGGCGCCCGTTTGGTCACGCTGCACACCATCGTGGGAGCAGCAGGCGCCGTGACGCTTCAGGGCGGACAACTGAAAGCTGAGAATACAACGGTCTCGGGCCTGCTCGGCATTGGCGCTGGCGGTGAGCTGGACAACAAGGCGGCGGTTCTGGTCAATAAGGGGGGGCAGGTGGCGATGGCCGGAGGGACCATTAAAGCCCAGTACACGATCCTGAATCCGGGATCGCGATTGGAAGGCCATGGAACCATTGCAGCTACCAGCTTTGTGGGCTTCCCGAACGAACCCGACTATGCCTGGAATGCTCCGACAGTGACGCAAGTAGCCGTGAGCGGCGGTGATCTCCATCCGCAGGGCGGGCAGCTGAAGGTCGATGGCCTTGTGTTCTTTGGCAAGGGGGGGAGATTAATGTTCAACATCACACCGGAAACACGCCAGGCTGGCCTGGCGCTGGGTGAATTCGAAGTACATCGTTGTGGGAGTTTCCTCAACTTCTTCGAGTGCGGAAATGGACGGGCCGTCACGGCGCCGGGTTTCCTGATCGGCGGCACCGCAGGCAAGCTCGCTCTGGACATCGCACCGGGCTACTACCGGCAGGATCTTTCGATTCCCCTTGTGGACGGACGCATCTATGGCAGGAACGAAGGTATTCAGTTAGTCGGCAAGCTGTTGAACGATCGCGACAGTGAGTTCGATGCCAGCGTGCCGCAGCTGCAGCCCGGCCAGGTCGCCTTCACCCGGGCTGAGCGCCAGGACGGTTCAGGCTACAGCGTCGATCTGACCAGTGCCGACGCGGCGCAGCGCGTGTTCCACCCGCGCAACAATTCGCTGCTCAGCTTCAGCATCAGGCAGACGGGAAATGGGATCTGGGCGGTCGCCAATCCCGCTTTCAACGATGTCTCATTGTTCGCCAATGCCGCATCGGGCGCAGGTCTCGGTGAAGCATTGAGGACGGCGGCATCACAGCAGACGTCGGCACTGCATCCACTGCTTGGGATCCTGCAGTTTGCTGACCGCGATGTGATCGCACAGCAGGCCGGTGCACTGCGCGGTGATGGCCACGCCAGCCTGCGCCTGGCCGACAACACGCTGGTGGGCCGCATCGGCAGCGTGGTGCAGCAGCACCAGGCCGCACGACGCAGCGGCAGCGGTGACGCCGGCGGCTTGGCCGCGCAGGCAGCGCAGGCGGCTTCGGCGCAGCCCGGCATGGTCAATGGCAGCCTGTTCAACCAGTTGGCGATGCACCTGGTGGAGCCGGCGGGGGCGGGCGGTGGCAACACCAACTTCGGCA
Organism: Stenotrophomonas sp. 01N47; assembly: GCF_056399165.1. Lineage (NCBI taxonomy): Bacteria > Pseudomonadati > Pseudomonadota > Gammaproteobacteria > Lysobacterales > Lysobacteraceae > Stenotrophomonas > Stenotrophomonas sp. 01N47. Next base: position 81,760 of record NZ_JBFTQU010000001.1, on the reverse strand, counting down.
GCGACGCGCCACGCAACCATGGTCTCTGGGGGCGCGGTTTCGGCAGCCACGGCCGCATCGACGGTGAGGGCGGCGTGGCGGGCCTGATCCATACCGTGGGCGGCATCGTGCTCGGTGCCGATACGCAGCTGGCCGATGACCGGGTGACCCTCGGCGTCAGCGTTGCCGCCGCGGACATGTCGACCAAGGGCCGCGATGGCTCCGGGTTCACCGGCGACGTGCGCGCACTGGATGTGGGCGGCTACCTGGATGCCACCTACTCGCGTGGCTACCTGTCGGCCTCGGTGCGCTACACCGATCTGCGCCACGACACCCGGCGCAGCATCGAAGGGATCGAGGGCCTGCAAGACCCGTTGCGTGCCAAGTACAACAACGATGCGATCTCGGCCAGCCTGGAACATGGCTTCTCGTTCACCATCGCCAAGGGCGTAGTGATCCAGCCACTGCTGCCGGTGGTCGATTACGCGCGCACCTCGGCCACCCGTTTCAATGAAGGGCAGGGTGCCGGCGCGCTGCGCGGGCGTGGTGACAGCCAGGAGAGCATCCGCGTCGGCGCGGGCCTGCAGTTGTTCAAGACCTTCGAAGGCAACAACGGCGAGCGCATTACTCCGCGCGCGCGCGTGGTCTGGCAGAAGGAACTGGGCGACACCCAGGCCCGTTACAGCGCCGGCTTCGCCGCTGCGCCGGACTTGGTGTTCGGTGCCAGTAGCCAGACCGTGGGCGAGCAGGTGCTGGCCTGGAACCTGGGTGTGACCAGCCGCGCTAGCGATCGCCTGTCGGTGATGGTCGACTACGTGGGCGAGCGCCGCAACGGCCAGTTGCAGAACGGCGTAATGCTGGGCCTGGGCTATACGTTCTGATGTGATGAACTGCCCTGTCCAGAAGGACGGGGCAGTTCTGGTCCCGCAGTCCACACGTGAAGCCGTTTAAGTTGTGTTCCAGCCTCCTTCGCAACTCCCCATCCCTACGAGCAGGAGTTCGAAGGGCTAGCCGCCTTGCTGTCCAGCAACACTTTTGCGACGGCCTCATCGGCCGTCAACGGCTCGCCTTGATTAGACCTAATGCCGATTGAGGCTTGGAATCCATTGAACCTACCTAATGTCGGCCAGATGCGCTCTGAGATGCCTGCTCCACACCAGCAGCCTTTGGCGGCAGTCAATTTCTGGCCGAGAGCGGGCACCCAGAGGGCAGCAGATTAGGGAGATTTATCGGGGGTAAGGTTGAGTGGTTCCCAGCCCCGTGCTGACAACCGTGCCATTTCCGCATAACCGCATAACCGCGGAATCGGCGCTCGGGAAGCCGGGAAGTTCATAGCGATGGTGCACCAGCTCTTTGAGCAGGACGTTCACGGTGTCCGGGATGGTGTGCTTGGTCTGGGCTGCAGCGGTGGCCACGGTGTCTAGCCAAGGCGACCCGGCTTTGTCCAAGGGACGTATCCTAATGAACTACCGAAGTTGCGGCATTTGCCGGCGCTTGCTGCCGGAGGCGTCGTAGCGTTCGAGCTGGTCAGTGGCTCTACGCGTCTGCGCTGGCAGGAGCGTAGAGCTGATGACCCGGCAACGCACACGCGCCGGCATACACAAAGGCCACGCTTTGCCGCGCCCGGGTCAAGGCCACGTAATATTTCGGTGGCGCGGTGATACGAGATGCATCGGCCGTGCGCATGTACAGCGTCAATGGCCCGTTAGGGAAGATCAGTACACGCCCATAGGTCCGGCCCTTGCACTGGCCGAAGTTCACGGCCGGCAATCCGTCACAAGCTTGCCGCCGGTCGTACCGAAGCACGGTGGGAGCAAATTCCTGCATGTACGCAGTCACATGCTCGGGAGCGACGAGGTAGATGCCATCGTGCCCGGTGACCTCGCCATTGCCTGACTCGGTCCGTGGCATCTGCGGATAGAGCGCGTCGGCCAAGTCGCAGAGCGTCTGGACACAGCGCAAGCTGATGAGGCGGTGACCGAGCTGGCATAAGCCATCCGCTTCCCAAATCCGGAACAACGCTGCCATGTTCGGCCCACGATATTGACTGTGCCGCGGTGCGTAGTTGGTCGCGTACGTGGCTTGGCGCGTATCGCCTACCAACGTGATGGCGATGTCGCTCTTCAACAGCCGCTCGACCAGATCCAAGTCATAGCCGGCCAGGTCCTGGACCTCGTCGATGTAGAGCTCGTCGTACATGGCCGCCAGGCGTGCCATGACCTGACCGTGGGTCAGCTCATCGCAGCACACAGCAAAGTCGGCCGCCCGGTCGGAATACATCCGGTTGCCTGCCAGATAGTGGCGCGCCACTTGGGTGCGTGGAGCGCGGTTATCAGTGCGACCTTCCACGAACAGGATCGTCTCGATCCGAGGCTCGGGGCAAAGCGCACCCTGGTACGGGCGGATGCACTCGCGTAGCAGAAAGCCATACCAGCTGTGCAAGGTAACGTGCGCGGGGACCGCGCCGGCGTGAACCTCAAACGAGCGCCGGATCTCCTCAAGGTTTTCCAGAGTGTAGGTGACAATCGCAATGCGGCGCCCAGGCCGCTCCAAGGCCTGCCGGACCAGCAACGTGGTCTTGCCCGAGCCGGCCGCTGAGAGCAGTACCAGGTTAGGTGATGGCACGCTGGACATAGTCTGGGAACCTGATCGACTGCGGGCTGTTGAAGATTGCCAGGGCCGTATCGGTCTTGTGGCCTTTCATGTACTTGAGCAGCGCCACCTCATCGGCAAATGTCTTGCCCAGCACAGTATTGAGCTCGGCCAGCGAATTGGCCTTGATCAGCTGCTCTTCCAGCGATGGGGCGTGCTCGTCGGAATCGTAGTAGATCGCGTTGATGTGCTCGGCATAGCGCTCCTGCACAACGGCGACGTCGCCATCGTTGTCGGTGATCACCTTGGCCTGAATCTTCAGTCGATCTGCAATCTGCAAGAAGCGCTTGAATGCCAACGACTTGACCGAAATGATGTCTACGCCGTGAGCCATCGGCGCCACGCCGTGGTGGTCGCTGTAGGCACGCTGCACGATCAGCTCATCGGAAGGGCCCTCCACCAGGATTGCTTGCTTGGCCAGGATCAGCCGCAGCGTATCGTGGCCAGGCAGCTTCATGAAATAGTCGTGCGTATCGCTCGGCAGCTGGTCCAGCTTCATCTGGCCCTGCGCGCTGAACAGGATCACGTTGTCCACGCCCAGCTTGTTCAATACGAAGCTGCTGTGGGTGGCGATGATCACCTGTTGGGCGGTGGAGAGGGCCGCAATCTTGTCGATCAGTTGGGTCATGCTGGAGAAGGACAGATGGTTCTCCGGCTCCTCGATCAGCAGCACATGGGCAGCGCCCGCCGCATGCATTGCCAGCTTCATCTTCACCGCGCTTTGTTCGCCCTTGCCGGCTTGGGTGAAAGGGAGCTCATCCAAGTACGGTGACAAGCTGGTTTCCCACGTTGAGCGCGGCGATGTGTCCACACCCACCGTCAGCGCTCGGTGGCTGATGTCCCCGGTGTGCTCGGTGAGGTAGGCATTGATCGCCGCCACATCCGCTTCTTCGGAAAAACTCTGCCGCATGCGGCGGAAGCTCAACGACAGCGAAACGCGTTGCGCAGGCGTCAGTGCCTGTTCGATGATGCCTGCGATATAGCGATCGGCACCGGACAAGGTCTTGATGCCGTGCGTGTCGATGATGGTCGAGTCGAACGGAATACTGCGGGCCGTGACGCCATTGTTGGCGAAGGAATACCAGCGCACCGTGTAGTACTCCACCGGGAGGCTGACCGCACCTTGGTGCTGCTGCAGGTAGGCGTTGAACTCCTCGAGGTAGTCGTCGTTGAGCTCAACCAGCAGCCGGATGCCGGCCGTATCTAGGCGCAACGAGTTGTTAGTGCCGCGCAACGATGCCAGCGCGGCGTCTGCGCCTAGATACGCTTCGATGGAGATCCGCGGCGGCGACGCCGGCGTGCCTGCTGCAAGCGCCGCCAAGTACTCTTGCACCGTCGGCTGGTGGAACAGGTAGGGCGTGAGCTCGTAGGCGAGATTGCGCCCATGGAGCTGGCCGGTGACCACCGCGTGGATGGCCTCCAGCAGGGTGGACTTGCCAACCTCGTTATCGCCCACCACCAGGTTCATGTGGGCGTTGAGGGGCAGGTCCAGATGGTGAAACGACTTGAAGTTGTCGATAACGATACGTTCGATCGGCATGCGCAGTCCTTTGATGGCCAACGAGCCCGGTGGCGAAGCCTGCCCGCACCCTGACTGGCCTCCTTTCCGATCTCAGTCATACTACACAAGCGCCAGGCTCACCAGTTCGCTGCCCGTTACATCGGCCCACTCGGTGTCTAGGAAGTAATACGAGGTAACCATGGTCGAATGGTGCCACAGCTCTCGGGTTATGGCCTAGCTCAGTGGAGCGGCCCAGTTTACAGTTTCATAGACGTGCCTACGGGTCTTGGGAGCGGCTCGGCATACGTTGATCGATCGGGCCGTCGACGGGGCTGGGGTTGATCAACGAAATCGTGGTCATTATGACGTGACGGGGGCCTCTAATTCCTGCACGACGCACCACTTACCGAATTCCCGTGCTGGAACTCGCAACCGATAGCGGCAGCGGCCGGCCTAATCGGCCACTACTGGTAGCAACCACGACAAGGGGGAGAGAATGGGGCTTGCTGCAGGACTTAGACAGTTGGAGGAGGATTCCACTCAAGGGCACCTCGACACGGAATCCTGGGAGCTGTACGCAGAGCTTGTGGATTTGGCAAGCGATGCATGCAACGAAGATGAGCTCACTCGGCTCATAACATTGGGCGCGCAGGTAGCGGCAGCATCCACAGGCTGGTCGATTTGTTGGGTTCTGTACTGCATTGCTAACGCTTGGAGCGCGCTCTACAGCATTCATCGCTATCCCGGCCAAGTGCTGTCCTGGCAACAGCCCGAATTGGTTAATCAGCTCTTCTACCTGCGTTCCGCACTTCAGCATGAAGCAGCGGCGGAGCTTCCGAAGGCGCGGCGTGCACAGATAAGGATCAACTTGGCTAATGCATACAACTCGGCGGGCCGCATCATCGATGCGCTGGACGAGTGGGGATCTGCGCTGCAGGACCGGCCAGGCATTGCGATGGCGTTCGGCTCTAGGGGCAAAGGCCTGCTGTACTACGGTCGTCATCTTTATGACAACGGCCATACGCTCTGGTTCTTGGACGAGGCGAGAAGGAATCTAACAGCCGCCGTGATGATCGGCGTGGGGCGGGACGAAGCAACCTATCCGGGGGCGATTTCACACTTCACAAGCGAACTCGCACAACTTCAAGCCTTCCTGACACGCTGCGGCTATCCGGATGAGCTGGACCATTCGGTCATGCATGACTTCTCCCTAGGTGACTCCGAAAAAGAACGAGGCTACCGGCGATGGTGCCTCGATCATCGACTGTTTCTCAATCCGATGAATGACGCTTTCACCACCCCGATAGCCGCGCACGACCCGCTGGGCCTGCCCGATCACATGGCAACTGGTGTTGGGATTACGTACTTGGCATTCTTCAACCAGATGAAACAGGAGTACGCATACGCGCGATGGTGTCTCTACGCCGGGTCGACCTCTGAGGAGGTCCACTGCGCTGACCGAGAGGTCATGTTGACGATGAATGGTGATTCGGCACGCTACTCCATAGCATTGGAGCAGGTGAAGACCAGCTTCCGCGCCGCCTACTCAGTGCTGGACAAGGTGGCCTATTTCATCAATCACCGCTGGGCGTTGGGAGTTCCCGAGACGCGTGTGGACTACGCTACGATCTGGACACAGGGCAAGGGTCCACAGAAGGGCCAAATCTGGCCTCAGCTGGAGGCGTCGCAGAATCTCTGGCTTCAGGCGCTGTATGGCCTGTCGCTGGACATTCACAACAGCGACGATCAGGCGGTAGCGGCACCCGACGCCCGTGACATCAGAATTCTTCGCAATCACCTGGAACACAAGTTCGTCAAGGTGGTTGATGCTAAGGCCGACCCACACACGCCCGACATCCTCAAGGATCACTTGGCGTACGAACTAGATTCACAGGAATTAGATTCCAAGGCGCTGCGGATGCTGAGGACTGCACGCTCTGCGCTTATCTACCTATCTTTGGCACTACACCGAAGTGAGACGTTGCGCGAGCGAAACGAGCCTGTGCTTTCATTTGAAGTGGCTACATTCGAGGACGAGAACAAGTTCTAATTCCGGCCGCAGCATCCACGCGGAGCACAGGGGCAATGCCGATGGCTTCATTGAATGATTCCCCGCCGACCCTCACACTCATCTGGAGGAGCTCGCGGATGCCATCGAGGCGTTCTAGCACACCTCCCGACTGAGCTAGTGTTCGATGCCAGCAAGGATCTGGACGTTCCGGACGAGATCGCAAAGGGCTGCCGCAAGGACACGGCCGGGCCCTGAGGCCTAACGCGCCCGGATGAGTCCACCACAACGCAGGGTGTAGGGGGCGATGTATTCTGCTAGTTCATCGCCTGCACCGGTCGGTGCTGCTCGCCGCGGCGTACGCTGTGGGTGGTAGCTTGCCCGGGCATCGTTGTCAATAATCACAGTAGACGCCTATCGAAAGAGTGTCCGGTATGTCGAGTTTGGCCCCGCGTGAGAAGCGCAAGTTGGAAGATCTGTTCGGTATGAGCAGTGGCTATGTGTTGGACTTTTCCAACAACACGTTTGCTCGGTTCTTTGAGGAAGAGGTCAACCGGGACATCTACAACGGAGCGTACAGTAACAACGGTCCTTCGAAAGCCAACCACCTGCGCAGCTTCTGGAACAAAGAGGACGATGCCTTGGTAGGGCGGGTCATTGCCGGTCTCATTGAACATTGCCGAGACACCGGCCACCCTGCGGTTGAGCGGCAAGCGCTCTTCCTAGGCTGTGAGGCGATCGCCGCAAGGCTGACACAGGCAAAGCCGGTGCCAGACATCGAGACGCTAGAAGGAGGCACCGAGGACTTCCAGAGGGTGGCCAAGGCGGCACGAGAGTGTTTCGAACGTAACGAGCCGGAGCAAGGCTTAGATCGGCTGCACACCTTCCTGGTCAAGTTCCTCCGCAAACTTTGTGAAGAGCACGGCATTCCCAAAGACCGTTCGGTGCCTTTGGGCGGCTTAATGGGGGCCTACGTCAAGCGGCTGAAAGAGGATGGTTTAGTTACTTCGCAGATGGCCGAGTGCATCCTGAAGGCGTCCATAGCAGTCTTCGGGCAATTTGACCATGTGCGGAACAACCATTCAATGGCGCATGATAACCCCGTATTGGCCTACGACGAGGCCCTGCTGATTGCCAGTAATGTCACCAGCACGGTCCGCTTCATCAAGGCATCGGAGGAGCGTTGGAAGGCGGCGCTCCGTGTCCGTGAAACTGAAGCCACTCGCCAGGATCAAGGCTTGCAGTTCTGATGGTCCACGCCTCCCTGCAGACGGCTGCGGTTCTGATCCGAAGGGGGCTGCGCCGACGTTCGGCGAACTCCTCGATCTGGATCGCGAGCGTGGGCCGCGGGGGGCACCTGAAGGCGACAGGCTATCACCCGCAATTGGGACGGTCTGGATCAGCCCCGCTCCTTGAGAGTAAGAAGCCGCTACGGATCCATGTGCTCCTCGTCCTCCCATTCCAGCGATGACTGTTCCTTCAGGAAGCGCGACGCTTTGAAAGAGGGGGCAGGGGGAGGGCGCCGAGCTTCATTGAGCAGCCGATGAAACCACCAGTGCTCGGGAGAATCGGGGGCCACTCCCGGAAGAGGAAGAAAATGATACATCCCGGGTATCAGTCCGTCCTCATAGACCACCGACCGGTGGTAGACGGGTTGGATGTAACGATACAACGCCCATGTGATGTTATTGATCAGTTCTGCCAGCCAGCTTCCGTAGTAGATAAAGACGTTCTCTCCCAAGTGCTCACGGAAGTCATCCAACGCGAACGGGATCTGGGCCAATGGAACGTTGTGGCCATGCTCAGCAAGCAGGGCTTGCACCTGCTGCGCAACGCCCGTCAGGCGCGCCAGGTTGTGCTTGGCTTGATTCCCTGTGATTTTCAGTAGTTGCAGGCGGGTGACTGACAGCCTCGCATGGACGTTTATGTTTCCCAGCCAGAACTTTGGATGAATCACTTCATCGAGCCAAGCGCGTAGATCTGCGACGGCGTCGGCAAGAGCGTGAGCGTGCCCCGCGCCGGATAACCTCGGGTTGGCGCCGGCCCGCTCCAGCACCTCCAGGCACGACATCTTTTCGCCTAGAAGTGCCTTGCCACCCCCCTCATGAACGAAGTCCAGCAAGCGGATGTAGAACAGATCGCGATGGGGCGTCGATTTGAAGAGCACCTGCACTTCCCCGGGGTGGCCGGTCAAGGGCAAGAACTCCATCAGCAGCCGGTTCACCAAATCGCGCAGCGCCTCAAAGGCAACGCTCAGGCCGATGGCTTCCAAGGTTTCTGGGGACGAGGAGCTGGACATGGCTTGCTAAGAGAGGGAAGCTTCATGCAATCATGGCCCATCCGCACTCTGGCGGACAGCGATGGACAAGGCTAAGCATTCCCTCAAGACGGTGAACGCCTACACGGACTCCTTTCGGGATATGGTCAACGCGCGTGTGCGGTGGCGAGGAGAGCCAGCCATGCGGCTCCGGTGCCTGCTTCGACATCTTCTGAGTCCCAACACTTGTTGTGGGCGAGTGGCATGGTATCGGCGGTCCCCGAGCAACATGCCGTTGGCGGAACGATAGCTACCGAACTACCTACCGGCACCCTAGCGTGCCGCACCGCCATCTCAGCAGTTGCGACGGCGCTAATCGAGTAGGTGTGAGACCAGGGTGCTGGCGGACTGAAAGTGGTCCTTCGCCTGCCTGATCGACCGATGGTCGGTCGGGACCATCAGTGTGGGTAGAGCGACTCCCTGGCGACCACCCTCAAGGCGTTGAAGGCCCGACTCACCATGCTAGGCCCGGAAGCAGTCGGCCGGCTCCGGGCCAACGAGCAGGGGAGGGGGCATGCCGAGACCAGCCGAACGAGGGCCGCGAGCGACCTCGCGACGGTGCAGGCCCGCCTGGCGACGCGGTTCGGGCCAAGCCTTCGGGAGCGCCAGGCCCGGGACAAGCCCCCTGGATTGGCCAGACTTCGCGCCCGCGCGCAGCGATAATGTGCCGGCCATCTACACAAACACCCCGCTCTCGAGCACGCGCGCAAGTTCCTAGAACATGCCACCAACCAAGAGATCGCGGCATGCCGCACCGCCAATATACGGAGTCCGAGTTGAGCGTCATCAATATTCCTCGCGATGAACAAGAGGCCCTGCGAGAGGTCAATGTGCAGGCGTTGGATCGGGAGATTTCAGCTTCCCTAGACGCCCGGCGACTAGGATCGCCATTGCGCGACTTACGGCTGGACAGTTGCGGGCCGTTTATCGCCGCCAGGCTTCGCGAGTTCGATGTGGCGCTACAGGCCTACGCGGGAGCCAAGGCGACGAAGAAGCTAGCTGACACCGGTGAGCGCGCCCGCCGTGCCGGCAGCAACTTGGGCAACGCGGTTCGGCAGATGCATCAGCGGATTGAGACGCAGGAACAGGAAGGTCAGCGCTTCTTCGTCGACGACCAAATCATTCCACCGAGCAATTTCACGAGGACGCTGTCGGTGCGGGTGGACTACCGCTGGCGCCCGTCGGCCGAGGCCGAGTGGGCGCACGGTACTATCACGTTCACTCACTCGCATGATCCACGCCCTGACTACTCAGTACCGGCCCCAAAGCGAAAACCGAGCGCCAGTCAGCGTGCGCAGGATTTGCAGGACGAACTTTGGCGCGAGTGGGAGCAACTAATGAACAACGGGCTCCATTCGCTTGCCGAGTACTTCCGGCAGGGCGGCGACGGCGCAGCGATCCCGAAAACTTTCCAGGCGCGCGCCGACGCCTTCCATCGTCGGCTCAACAACTTCAGCTGCCGGTTTTGGCTCGAGCCAGCAGGTAGGACGTAGCAGGCTACGGAGCGATGGATTCTGGAGGCGCCATGGTTCGCGCCAAGGCAAGGTCGGCGCGTACGGGGCGCCGCTGGGATGGCCGTCGGCATGTGGCTCCGCGGTCGCCAAAGCGCCGGTGACGAGCGATCCTTGCTTATCCGAGAAGATGTCCGAATCTTCGGGAACCTCGCCAGCGACAGGGACAGCACCGAAAATGACGGTTGCGGTTGCGGTTGCGGTTGCGGATGCGGAGCGTGCCAAGTTGTTGCCGAAGTGGGAGCCGCCCAAGTGGCCCTCCCAGCAGACCATTCCGACTCGGGCCTTGCGCGTCCTCAACGGGTGCACCCAAGATCCCTATGCCGCCGCCAAGTCCGCCATCCATGAACAGGGACCTGCGCTGGCGCTTCAGCTCAATTTAGCAGTCGGGCGACCTTCGTCTTGAGCGCGGCGATGCGTCGCGAAACCGACGCGTGGCCGCGCAGACCCGACTCGCGCGCGATGGTGGAGGCACTCTTGCCGAGCCGCAGGGCTATCACAAGGCGACGCTCTTTCTGATCGAGCATTGCGATCACATCGCGGAACAGAACCTGCTCGTACGGCTCGTTGGGCTCCAGCGCATAAGCCGGTGCATCGTCGATGGTCTCGACTAGGTCGACTTTCAATTTCGCCCGTTTGGAATAAAAGCTGCGCTCGAAATCCTCTTTGATCCAGGAGTTCGCGCCCGAGAAGTCCTCGTGCGTCCGGTGGCGGTGCAGCAGCTCGACCACCGGATCGAGCGACTCGAGGACACCGTCGCCGTCGATCGCGCTCTGAAGCACCTCCTCGCGCTCGTCGGCATCAAACTCGTCCCAGACGTCGCCGCCCATCAGCGGCCGCTGGATATCGAACAGGTGTCTCTCTTCCTCAGGCAGGCCGGCCAAGATACCGGCGCGTAACTCTGCGAGCGGCTTCCAGGTCTCGTCTTCGTGCGTCGTGGGAGCGAAGAATTCATCGCGCCTGGCCAGTGCCAGGCGATATAGGCGGTGTGCCCAGTATGGGGTGTCGCCGGCGAGCAGTCGCAGTGGCGAGCGCGCGTTGAAGGCGCCTTGACCCAAACGCGCTCGCGGAGACAAGCGCGTCCAGATGTAGTGCGCAAATGCAGCTCGTGCCCGCGCGCCGTAGTCCGCAGGCAAGTCGTTGTGCATGTACATCAGGCCCATCATAGAGCGTCGGCGCTCGAGACCGGCCTTGGTCAGGATGTCGTCGGGCAACAGGCCGGCCAGCATGACGTCGAGCTCGGAGTTCCCGCCGTAGGTCGGCACTAGGATCATGTTCGGGTTGCGCCGCTCCTCGAGGTAAGGAACGAACGGCTTCAACCCTTCGATGGCTTCTCCCGACCGCACAAATCCGGCCCTTTGCGTGGCATTCCAATTGTGCAGGTGGGCTGTCCATTCTAGGCGACCTGTCGCTGGCTCGGACAGGAACGCGAGCTCGAGTGGACCGTGCTCCCATCGATCTATCTGGGTAATTTCGGCCTGGTGAAAGAACGCATTGGAAATTGAACGCATGGAGATCCTCGGAATAGGGGGTGTACTCCTATCCGGCACAAGTATGAGCAATTGTGACCTCGAGTTGGCAGCATCGCGTTAGTCAGTCTTCGAGCAGGCGGGCAGCCGGGTTGGCTGTTGCTCCGCCTGCTTGAAAATACCCCACGACACTCGACACCGACCTATGCTCGGTCAACTGCATGATCGCCGGCAGCGACACGCCTTGGCGACTGGCCTCGGTCACGAACCCAGACCGCAAGCTGTGCCCGCCAAAATCTCCCTCCAGTCCGGCCAGTCGCGCCCGCCGCTGTACGATCTCGCCTACCGCGGCCGGAGACAGGGCAGGGCCGACGCGATGCTTCCACAGCCGTCGGAAGATCGCCCCTTCGGTGATCCCGGCTGCGTCCAGCCAGTCCTGCAGCGCGAGGGCGGCCCGATCGAGCACCGGCTTGTCCGGGGTCGAGCTCGCGGTGATGCCGGCCTGCTGGGTCTTGCTGTGCTCCAGGCGGTAGATGTAGCCCGCCTCGCCGATCCGGCGCAGGTCGCGCAGGTCGGCGGCGGCGATCTCACTGCGCCGGCGCCCACCGCTGGCAAACCCGAAGCAGAGTAGGGCGCGATCCCGTATTCCTTCCAGGCTGTCGTCGCAGGTGGACAGCAGGGCTTCCAGCTCGGGCAGGGTGATCGCGGTCTTCTTGCGCGGGCGCTCGCCGCGTTTGACTGCGGCTCGGGCGGCGCGGCTGAGCACGGTGCGGATCGCTGGCTGTTCGCAGGGATTGGTCACCTGTTTGAGCCTGTGCGCGGTGGACAGCACGGCGACCCGATGCCGCACGGTGGCCAAGGTCCAGGGCCCAAGCTTGGCCTTCATGCCGGCCGCCACCAAGGCTTGGTCCACGATCGGCGGCAGCTCCCACGCCAGCTCACCGTCAGTCGAGCGGCGCTGCACGTGGTCGACCACAAACTGCAGCACGGTGGCTTCGGGCACCGGCAATGCGAGGTCGATGCCGTAGCGCGCCGCATGCCAGCCGGCCCAGTAGCGCAGGGCACTGGTGTAGCTGCGGGTGGTGTTCTCGGCGGCTGCTTCGGCCAGCAGCTCGCGCACCGCGTCCGCCGCCTGTTGCGCCAGCTGTTCGGGCAGTACCAGCTGGTGGACGGTCTGGACGAGGGCGGCACTAGTGGAATTAGCATTCATAGTATGTAATGTACGCTACGAATAAGCAGGCGTAGCCACGATAATCATCACTTATCGCGAGTACGTTACCAGCAGAGCAGGGCGCCAGTACAGGAGACTTCGCATGGCCCGCGGTATCACCGAATCTGACGTCCACACCGCCGCCGACGAACTGGTGGCCAAAGGCGAGCGCCCAACCGTTGAGCGAATCCGGACTCACTTGGGGACCGGCTCTCCGAACACAGTCACTCGCTGGCTAGAGACTTGGTGGAATCGACTCGGCACACGCCTGCAGCCACGACGTCCGGACTTTGAAGACGCCCCGGCGGTGTTGGCGGAACTGGCCGGGCAATGGTGGGAGCTGGCGCTGAAGCACGCCAGGGAGGCAGCCCTTCGAGAGTTCGCAGAGACTGAGCAGTCGCTGGCTACCCAACGTGAAGCGCTAGATGCTAGGTCACGGGTGGTGGCTGACGAACTGAGTCAAATGAACTCAGAGCGCGCCGCTGCTATCGCCGGCGAACGCGTAGCTAGTACGCGAGCTGCAGAACTGGAGCGGCTGGTCGAGCAGCTACACCTGCAGATCTCAGAGCTCACGGAGCAGCGGGATCTCGGGCTTCGGAGAGCCGATCGAGCTGAGGCAGCAACACAGCATCTTGATGCCCGGCTTCACGAAACGCTGGGAACGGCGAAATCTGAGCGAGAGGATTGGACCGAGTACGTCAGATCTGTCGAGAATCGGGCGCTGGGCGATGTAGATCGAGCACGCCAGGAGGTGAAGGAACTCCAGGCGCAGCTAAGCAAGACATCCGAACACCACAGGACACTTGAGAACCAATTGCGTCAGAATCTCCAGGTCGCCCAGTCGGCGGCCGCAACGGCCAGCCAGTCGGCGGATATCCTACGTGGCAGATGTGATGCTCTCGAGGGGCAACTTTCGAGCCTCCGAGATCTCCCAACGCAGCTAGAGGCAGCACTCAAACGATCCGAAGAAATTCGCATCACTGCTGATGTTCGGCCCAAACGAAAGCGCTCGAAACAGTGAAAACATAGCTGCCAAGTGCCTGCAAAGGAGCCAGAACGCTAAACGCTTTCCAGTGCATCGGCTGCACCGTCAGGCCTCGCCCTGAAACTCCACACACGCGGCCCGCAGAACGCGGCAGGGATCCGCGGCCAAAATTTGGGATGGAGTCGCGCCATCGAGCATCGCGTGGGACGACAGGAACCACTCGAGCTCTCCCCAATAAGTGCTTCGCCGCAGTCCGCCTAACTCACGTTCAAAAGGACCGAACTCCCGCAGCAAAGCCAAAATCTCAGCCAGGTGGTCCACAGGCTGGCCGCTTGGGAGGAACTGCCAAGCCGGATACCGGTAGCTGGGCGACGGGTGGGTGACGTAGACCCCCAGGAGCTTGCCAGCGCGGCGCAACTGGCTGACCAGGTGGCTACCGTTGGGCGCATGAGAGCCAAGCCCCTGACTGACCTGCGCGGCACTTAGCCATTGCGAAGCAAGTGCTTGTCGCGCGGTAGCCGCATCGCGGAAGATCCATTGAGCGGGCGTAAAGGTGCCAAAGTGCATTCAGCCGCCTCGAACTTTAGAGACTACACAGGATGTGAGTCTAGCAAGCCGGAAGAAATGTGCGCGAGTTTCCGGCCCAAATCAGGCGCCCAGGCACCAATGTACGGGTCGGGCGGGCTTCAGTTTTAGTTGGGCGGACTTGAGAAAAAGTCTTTTTGCGGCACCTTTACTGCAGCTCATCGAAATAAGGGGGACCTTGTCCGTAGGCCCAACAAAACTGGGGCGAAAGACCGTAGCAAATGGGGCGACTTTCGGGTGTAGGTGTGGCAACTCCTTAGCGTCAATCACCATTGCCAAGCGGAGCCGACGAAGGCTTCAACAGACCGATACAGCATTTCGCATAATGTATATTATGTTCTAAAACTTTTGGCTGGACTGGCAAGGTGCTTGCCCCAGCCATCGGCCCCGCTTCGGTATGGAGCCTGATCGTGCGTGATCGCAACCTAACCGGCCCTTGGGCCGGTTTTTCGTTTAAGGGCGGCCGACTTGTCACGCCCGAAGGCCGTGAACTGTACCCCGAAGATCTGGCCCGGCTATCGTTGACCGCCGCACAGGCTCAGGAATGGCGCCGGATGATGGGACAACTCCGCTGCGATCATCGATCGGGACACTCTCGAAACCGTTGCAGCACTGAGGCTGCCGGAAACACGTTTCCTGCAGGGCGCGCTGAGGTGGTCACCCTGAGCACCCTCACGGCCAACCGCAGAAAGCGGTCTGTGGTGGCGATGCCTGGCCCCGACGCCGATCCTCCAACTGCCGTAGATGTAGAAACGGGGCCGAAGCCCCGTGTGCTCGTGTGAGGCGTTTTCCGTAGGGGCATAGCCCCTACACCCCAAATTCCGCCCAAAACATCCCTAAAGCGACGTCGCCCTGATGAGGCTGTCGAGAACCCCCGCATAAGCAACGTGCGAGTCGTTGCCGCGCCTATGACCCAAAAGGCTGCTCGCAAGCCGCGACTTTTGATCGGGCGTTAGCTCTCGAATGAGAGATTCAAGGGCAACACGAAGCGCCAAGTTCTCTTGGCCGACTTCCAGAAGGCTGGTGCTCTGACCTTGCATTGGTGTGTTAGACATCTCGGTTTCCTAGCTTCCATGTAGAAAGTTGAGAGGATGTCAGGCGTCGCCCGACCCCCTTACCATACGCCACCCCGGCTAGAATGCGCGCAGGACGCTTAGGGGGAATCCTGGATAAGGCTGGGTGGCAGGTGGAGAGCGGCGTACTGGCGATGGCACTGGTGGGCACAGGCTTCGCCCTGATGGCGACGCGTGGCGTCCTGGCCCAGGACAGAAACGACCGTCATACGCGGGAGACTCAGGGGAGCTACCCATAGCCCGGTCACCCCGCTGGCTCGCCCTCCCCTTGTCGGGCCTTGGCCGCGCATCGCCTTGACGCGCAATCTGCGGATCCTTGAACGGATTGTACGACTCACCCCCATGAAGTCTTGCTTCGGTGATGACGTCTTTCGCAGCAACGGACCGGCGTGTCACTTGTTTTGTAATAGACAAGCCCAAGGGCGTCGGCCGCTGCGCGGCCGTCGCCCTTCAGCAGTTCCCCGACACGGAAATACTCTTGCAGGGGCGTGCCAGAAGCGCGCTGCGGGCGACGCATGTCCTCATCGGCGATTTCCACGCTGCGCTGCCCTGCCCCATCCATAGCAAGGGACAGGTCAAATGCCCGAAGCTCTGCGGAGCGCTGATCAACCGGCGTGGTTGGTATTTCGATACGGCCGTCAGATTCGGTGCATTCAAAGCAGCAGCCACCCTTGAACAGGTAGGTGGCGACGTTGCCGCAGAAGGCGCATTGCAACTGTTGGACGGCGCTCATCGCCCGCCCTCGCGGTCGCCGGCAAGCCACATGGCAACGCAGGCGCAAAGAACGAAGACGCCGAATGAGGTCACGTTAACGCGCAGGAACAGATCGAGTGGATCGCCTGCCACGTTGATGATCGGGGCGGTGACGAAGGTAGGCGCGGCCGGGATCATCGGCGCACCTCGTTCAGTGCTTGGGCAATGACGGCGGCCTCAGCGGCCGGGCTGGAACGAGTCGCAGCCAGTGCGACAGCAAGGCGGCGCGGAATCAGCGCCAACCCGACGGAAACGGAAACGACCGCAATGGACGCGAGCAACACGAACGCCAGAAATGCTTCGGCCATGACAGAATCCGCGGTAGGGAATGAAGGCCACAGGGGGCTGTATGAGCTGGTGGGGTCGCTTTTGGGTGCGTCGGCGGGAAACGACAGTTTCCGAAGGCTTGGCAACATTTGTCGCCGTAATCGCGCTCCTTATAGGCGTAGGGCTCGGCATGTCCATCGTGACCGGCGGAGATGCGCCGTTCGCATGCCTTGAAAAGGGGAATGCAGCCGATTGGGTCGCAGCAGTCGGAACGTGGGTGATCGGCTCGGGTGCATGGAAGTACGCAAGGGAAGCCCATCGCCTGCGCATCTACGAGGTGAGTAGCGACAAGATCGACAGGATTGAGCAAAGGCAATTTGCCCTCAACAACATCTATAGCCGACTCGAGATCACCAACTTCTGTATGAAGCTCCATGCAGACGACGCAAACGAGGATGGCACCGCCATCCACGCCAATAAGCTGCTCGCGACCATTAGGACAAACGTCGCGGAGATAAACCGGCTTGCATGGGACGAGCCTGCGGATCTGATTTTGGGTGCTGACATCAAGGATGGCTTGATGGCGTTGCGCATTTCGCGCGAAAGCTACTTCGCCGCCTGCAAAGATGCAGAGGAAGCGTTCCAGAATCGGGCCCGGGAACTGGTCAGCCCAGAGGAAGTCGAGATCGAAGAGCTGCTGGAGTTCGCGGAGATAGTGGCAAACGAGACTGAAGACTTGATGGCCCAGCTCGCCACAGTGCTTGCAGAGTGCGAGCACGATATCGCTGCGCTCCGGCGTGGGGCGCTGATCCAGTGAAATTGTGACGCCGACTTTTCTCGCCATTGCGGCGCGCCCTCACTCTTCGCCCCTGCATGAGCAGCGTCAACGATCTACTCGACAAAGTCCGGGAAGCCGGAAACTTTCCGTCAGACAGTGGTTTAGCTCAGCGACTGGGCTGACGCGTGCGGTGGTCAGCACTTGGCGTTCCGGGCGGAATCCCATCCCGGATGAACGAATTGCGCAGCTTTGCGCGCTTGGAAAGCTGGACGGTCCCTTGTGGATCGCGATGATCCACGCCGAACGTGCGCAGTCGGCGACCGAGCGTGCGCTATGGCGCTTAATGCTTGACAGAATGAGCGCGGCCGCCGCGGTGCTGGCCCTGGTGGCGCTATCGTTGTCGAGCATCGGGGACGCAAAAATCCCACCAAATCAGGCGGTTAGCGACGGCCTAATGGCTCGTTCTGTATATATATGTTCAAAGTAGACTGAGCATCGACTCCGCTACCAAGCCCGGCCATTGGCATCCCGGGCATCACCCGGGGTCCAGCCCCAGCCATAGCGCCTCTGCACCCTTGGTCGCCGGCGCCCCAGGGGCAACCCGGCATATCCTGGCAGCACACGCCCAAACAAGCAGTCGCACGGTCCAGTCTCCACCAGTCAGGCGCACCTCGCCGGACCAACGTTCAATTCTGAGGGAAACCCAAGCCCTCAGCCCTGCAGAATTCAACGCCGACAGACCTGCGGCCACTGTGACGCGTCACGTTAATGGCGCCCGCCAACCCGTCAATCGCGCCGGCCTGAAACTTCTCGTGATTGGACCTGTCCTTGACCAGAGCGTGGACGCTGGCATTTCGCCAGCGGAGCCCGCACTCGACTTGCGCAGCGCACGCAGTCCGCGCGCTCATTGCAGATGCGATTCAAAAATCATCAGACGCAACAGGCTACTTCGCTGCACCCGCGTTGTGCAGATCCCGACACGAACCTCCAACTTTTCCTACTTCCACTCTAGGAAAAGTCTCAAAAATCGAACGTTTTCGATGCTCGACGCGACAGCAGCGCCAGAATGAGCGCCACGCCACTGGGCGCTGACAACACTCCTGCGCATGAACGGATTCCCTGCACCGCGCCGGCTTCGCCTGGCCCTGCTTGATGACCATGACGTCGTCCGCCGCGGCACGGCCTTCCACCTGGGCAACGACAGCCGCTTCGAGATCGTCGCCAGCCACAGTGACAGCCAGGCGTTCGTGCAGGCGCTGCAGCAGCGTCATGCCGATGTGGCCATCGTCGACATCACCCTGGCGCCCGGTGATATCAGCGGCACCGAGCTCGTCGAGCACCTGCGGCAGGCATTGCCGAGGGTAACGCTGCTGGGTTTTGCCGGACAGACCTCGGTGGCGATCATCAACCACCTGCTGGATGCCGGAATCAGCGGTTTTGTCGGCAAATCCGAGCCGTTGATTGAACTGTCCGACGCGGTCGTACGCGTGTCCCAAGGGCTCTGCCGCATTCCGCCGTCGTGCAAGCTGCTGACGCCCTGCGATGCACTTAGCCGCAACGAGCGCGAGGTCATCCGGCTGGTCCTGGATGGGCTGACCGTCTCGGAGATCGCCTTGCATCGCCACCGCAGCATCAAGACCGTCAGCACGCAGAAGATTGCCGCGCTGCGCAAGCTGGGGTTGCGCAATGACGCGGAGATCTTCGCGATACGGCAGCAGTTGGAGGCGCTGTGACCGCGCTGTTCAAGCGTGGCCGCAGGTTCATGCTGCTGGCACTGTTTACCCTGCTTCCCTGTACGTCCGCAGGCGACATCCAGCACGGAAAATGGACAGCGGGGCGCGTGGTCCGGGTGGCCGCGGCCCCCACGCTGCACCCTGTGCCCGAAGATGCTGCCGACCCCGAGGTGCTGCAGACGCTGGCGCATGGCTATGCCGCGCTCGTGGCCCGCCATTCCGGCCTGACCTTCGTCGAAGTCCCTTTTCCCAGCACCCTCGCCGCGATGACCGCCGTCTGTGAGGGGCGGGCCGATCTTGTGCTGGCGATGGGTGCTGACGATGGGGCACGCCTGCCCTGCCCCAGCCTGGCGCCCTCGCGCAGTTTTCCTGGCGGTGCCAGCGTGCTTGCCGGCCGCATTGGCGAGCGCTTGCCGCGGCGGGTTGCCGATCTCGGCACGCTGCGCATCGCTGCTGTTGAAGGAGGCCCCTACCCTGTGTGGCTCGCACAGCATCACCCTGCAGTGCCTGTGCTGCCGCACCCCAGCATGCGGGCGGCATTGGCTGCCGTGGATGCCGGCATTGCCGACGTTGCGATCGGGCTGGAATCCACTGCAGGTGCGATAGCACGACGTCAGTTCTCCCACAGCCTGCGGTTGCAGACAGTGGATGCCGATCTTTCGACCCAGCTGCATCTGCTTGCCCGGCGCGAAGACCAGGCGCTGCTTGATCGTATCGAGGCGGCACTGGATGACATCACCATCGAAGAGCATGCGCAGTTGCTGCAGCGCTGGGCGCGGCAGACGCTGCCGGCCGCGCTCGGCCAGAAGGTGCGCGAAGGCCTCGATGGCACCGTGCTCTGGCTGTTGCCAGCCGCAGCCCTGCTGCTGGCATTCCCGTTGCTGGCTGCACGCAGGCTGCGCCAGCAGCAGGGTCTTGATCAGAAGCAGGCGCAGATGACGGGCATGATCAGCCATGAGGTGCGCAATTCCGCACAGGCCGTCATGGCGTCGATCGACCTGCTGGGCCAAGCACCACTGCCAGCCGGTCAACGCGAACTGGTAGCCGCTGCGGCCACCGCCAGCCAGACATTGCGCGGATTGCTCAACCGCACGCTGGACTTCTCCCGCCTGGCCAGCGGCACTTTCCGGCCAAAGCTGGTGCCCTGCAACGTCCCTGCGATCTGCACGCAGGCGCTGCAGGCCATTACGCCCCTCGCGCAGAAGAAGGCGCTCAGCCTGCAGCTCTGTGCACCGCAGGCGCCGTTCCCGATGCTGGCAACGGACCCGGACTGCCTGCGCCAGCTGCTCGACAACCTGCTCGGCAATGCCGTCAAGTTCACCGACGTAGGCGGCGTTGAACTGCGCCTGCAGCTGGATGCGCCCACGAAGAACGCATCACTGTTGATAGAGGTCATCGACAGTGGCATCGGCAGCGCGCCAGCGCAGATGAGCGCCCTGTTCGAGCCCTTCCGGCAGGCCGATGCAGGCAGGCAGCGCGGTGGCAGCGGCCTGGGCCTTTCCATCTGTCGCACGTTGGCCGAGGCCATGGGCGGCACCCTGGATGTCCATAGCGTGCATGGCCGTGGCAGCCGCTTCATTCTTCGCCTGCCCGTGCAGCAGGTGCAGGAAGATGCGCCGGCCACTGCCGCTGCGTCCGCCCTGCCCCGGCTGGCCGGCACGCGCATCCTGCTGGTGGAGGATCACGCGCTGACCCGGCAGGTCATTGCCGCCCAGTTGCGGCGCTGGGGCGCGACGGTGCAGGAGGCTGCCAATGCCGAAGATGCCTTGGCGACCCAGATGCAGGCGCCCTGCCCGCTGGTGATGCTGGACATCGGTCTGCCGGGAATGGATGGCTACGCGCTGGCCCGGCAATTGCGGCTGCATGAAGCAGAGGGCGCGCCGCGCGCCCGGCTGATCGCGCTTTCCGCCTTCACTGGCGACGATCACACGATGCGCTGCCAGGTTGCCGGCATCGACGCGGTATTGCTCAAGCCGTTGCAGGCCGATGCGCTGCTGCAGGCGCTGGACCAGCCTGTGCTCGGCCGTGCCTTCGAAAGCACTGCCCGCGAACTGGTGGCCGCCTACGAAGAAGATATCGATCGCGAGCTGCAATGCCTGCACGAAGCGATCGTTCGTTGCGATGCCGCGCAGCTGCGCCATCATTCGCATCGCCTGCAGGGCGTGCTGCAGATGCTCAACGCGGGCGGCATGGATGCAC
Source organism: Stenotrophomonas sp. 01N47 (assembly GCF_056399165.1). Taxonomy (NCBI): domain Bacteria; kingdom Pseudomonadati; phylum Pseudomonadota; class Gammaproteobacteria; order Lysobacterales; family Lysobacteraceae; genus Stenotrophomonas; species Stenotrophomonas sp. 01N47. The sequence goes on along the minus strand of NZ_JBFTQU010000001.1, from coordinate 60,740 downwards.
GCGCCGGCGAACTATGGGAGCTGGGCGATCGCGTACCGCCCGGCTGGGACGATGCGCGCCAGCTGCTGGCCGAGCTGCAGTCGTGGCGCGGCTCCCGGGGTGCGGGAACCGCGCCGTCGCCCTGAATCAGGCGGCGTTGCGGCCTGCCTGGCGGCGGGTCAGGTCGTTGAAGCGACCCAGCGACATCAGGTGCTGGTGGATCAGCGCCAACCAGCCGTTGCGGTGCCATTCGATGACGGTCGCATCCGGCAGCGCAATGAACTTCTCGACGTCGACCACGAAGAAGCCATTGAGGTTGAACTCGCGACCATCGGGCAGGCGCACGGTTGCATTGCGCTCGACCAGCAGGCCGTTGTCGACCAGTGCCTTGGAGAAGGCCTGGGTCTGCTCGTGCTCGCGGGTGAACTGGCCGCAGAACTCAAGCGCCTGCTGCACCATCTCGGTGGCCTTGCCATCGACGAACAGCGGCTGGCCTTCTTCGCCGCCACGGACGATGCGCGGGCTGTCTTCGTCGATGCCGAGCAGGAAGTCATTGTCCGCGCCGGTGTCGATGAAGATGAAGGGATGGCGGCGCAGGTAGGCCGGGATGTAGGTCTCGTCGTCCCACAGGCCATCGGTGATGAACAGGTTGTCGGTGGTCACGCCCACGGCGGCCATCGGCACCGCGCTCGGGCCTGCGAACAGGATCGGGAAGTGGTGCAGCGCCAGCGAGAATTCGCCCAGCACCAGCGGGATGGAGTTGCTGCTGGCAGCGAACTCGAGCTTGCCCGGCAGGATGCGCAGATCGGCGTGCAGGTCTGCCTGCAGCGGCACCGGGCGGGTGTAGAACAGGGGCGCGCTGCTCGGCGCAGCTTCGGTGGTGGTGTCGCTGGTGGTGGTCATCGTGGAAACCATGTCGATCATGCGCGCCTGCCATCCCGGGCGCGCCAGCGGGAACAACCTGAATCCCGCATTATCAACAAGGCAGGTGACAACGGCCACCCCGCCGCCGACTTATTTCAGCTGCAACGGGTAGCGCTGCCACAGTACGTGGACCAGGAAGCCGGCCAGTTCGGTGTCGCGCGCACTGACCGCTGCGCGGATCTTGTCCAGCAGGACCATGTCGCTGCAATGCCGCACATCGGCGTGGTTGGCCTGGCCAGCGCGCCGTGCCCGATAGCGTGCAGCCCGCTGTGCGTCGCTCATTGCGTACCCGAACTTGGGCGGCCGACCGCGTTTGCGCGGCAGGGTCAGCTCCAGGGTTCCGGGATCATTGTCATCACGCATGGGCAGGGTGCGGGCGGCGGCAAGCAACGGGGGGTGCGCAATTTATCGTGAGGCATCACTTTAATCCAGCTTTTTCTGCAGTTTTGTTGCAATGCAATGCAATTGGGCGACGCACGGATGGCACCCATCCACGCATGGCGTGGATCTACCGAAGGCCAGCAAGGCCAGCAAGGCCAGCAAGGCCAGCTTTGCAGTAGATCCACGCCATGCGTGGATACGGATCCCGATATCACACAAAAAAAGGGAACCCGCGAACGGGCTCCCCTGCTCCTTCCTTACGACGCACGCACCGGCTCGTAGCCATGCAGGTGCGATTCGCTGCTGGCCCGTCCCTGGCTCAGCGAACGCAGCGAGGTCGTATACCCGACCAGCTGCGCCAGCGGCGCGAATCCACTGACTTCGGCGCGACCGTCCTGGTCGTCGATGCGGGCAACGCGTCCATGGCGGCGATTCAGATCACCCACCACGTCCCCCACCGCGGCGGACGGCGAATGCACCGTCACCGCCATCACCGGCTCCAGCAGCTGCGTACCGCTGGCCGCCAACGCGGCCTTGATGCCCTCGCTGCCGGCCCGATGGAACGCCATCTCCGACGAATCCTTCGCGTGGGTCTGGCCATCCACCAGGCTGACTTCGATGCCGACAACCGGATGGCCCTGCGGGCCTTCCGACAGCGCGGCACGAACGCCCTTCTCCACGGCAGCGATGAAGTTGCGCGGCACCACGCCACCGACGATGCGGTCATTGAACACAACCTCGCCGTCGTCGCGCGGCACCACATCCAGCACCACGTGCGCGAACTGGCCCTGGCCACCGGTCTGCTTGACCAGGCGGCCCACAACGCCTTCCACGGCACGCTGCGGCGTTTCCTGGTAAGCCACGCGCGGCGCGCCAATGCCGATGTCCAGCTTCCATTCGCTGCGCAGGCGCTCGACCATCACCTCCAGGTGCAGCTCGCCCATGCCCCAGGCCAGGGTTTCACCGGTCTCGCGATCGGTTTCCACCCGGAACGAGGGATCTTCCTGCGCCAGGCTGGCCAGGCCCTGCGCCAATCGGATCAGGTCGGCCGCACGTGCAGGCTCCAGCCGCCATGCCAGCACCGGGGCCTGCGCCTGAATGCTCTCCAGGCGCAGCGGCTGCCCTCGCCCGCTCAGCGTTTCACCGCTGACCGCATCCTTCCAGCCCAGCACCGCCACGATGTCGCCGGCCACGGCCTGCCCGATGTCCTGGGTCTGGTCGGCCTGCACGCGCACCAGCCGGCTGATGCGACGCCCTTGCGGGTGCTGCGAGCTGGCCACGTTGTCGCCTACCTTCAAGGTACCCGAGTACAGCCGCACGAAGCTCAACGCACCGTGCTGCTGGTGGGTGATCTTGAACAGCAGGCCAGCCAACGGACCGTCCGGGTCCGGCGGCAGCAGGACGTCGCCGCCCTCGCCTTCGGCAGTGACCGCAGGACGATCCAGCGGCGACGGCAGGTAATCGACCACCGCATCCAGCAGCGTTTCGATGCCCTTGTCCTTGAAGGCAGCACCCGCCAGCACCGGTACGCCGGCGCCCGCCAGCGTCGCGCGACGGATCGCTGCGCGCAGCGTCGCCGCGTCGATGTCACGACCTTCCAGCCATGCCGTTGCCAGCACATCATCATGGTCGGCCACGGCTTCGACCAGCGCATTGCGCTGCGGTTGCCACTGCGCGCGCTCGGCCTCGCTCCATGCCGTCACCGTCGCCGCGGCCGCGTCCTGCCACTGCAGCACGCGGCCATCGACCAGGTCGACCCAGCCGTGGAAGTCGCCCTCACTGCCCAACGGCACGCCCAGCGCCCACGGTCGCGCGCGCAGCTTGTCCTGCAGCTGCTCCAGCACGCGCTCGAAAGAAGCGCCGATGCGATCCATCTTGTTGACGAACGCAATCAACGGCACGCCATGCCGGCGCGCCTGGCGCCACACGGTTTCCGATTGCGGCTGCACGCCGTCCACGGCCGAGAACACGGCCACGGCACCGTCGAGCACGCGCAGCGAGCGCTCGACCTCGATGGCGAAGTCGATGTGGCCGGGTGTGTCGATCAGGGTCAGCTGGTGCAGCGGCAGATCGCGTGGCGCCCACTGTGCGTGCACGGCGGCCGCACCGATGGTGATGCCACGTTCGCGCTCGATCGCCGAGAAGTCGGTGGTCGCGTTGCCGTCATGCACTTCGCCGACGCGGTGGATCTCGCCGGTCTTCCACAGAAGGCGTTCGGTAAGGGTGGTTTTGCCAGCGTCGATGTGGGCAATGATGCCGAGGTTGCGAAGACGCGACAGCGTCTGGGTGTTGGTGTTCATGAGAAAGGTTCCTGCTGGGCCAACTTCGGGGGCCGCACACGCTGGTTGGCAACGGCGTGTGCGGCTAGCGTTCGGTCTCGGCGATCTGGTGCATGGCACGTTCTCCTTGCGGTGGAGCGGGTTGAGGGATGGGGACGGAAACGAAAAGAGCGCCCCGGAGGGCGCTCTGTGGATGGTCCAGCGAAGGCCGCGATCAGCGGCCTCGTAGGGCTCCAGGCAGACACGCCCGTTCCGCGCTTGCGCGGGTCAGGGTGAAAAACTTCAGGAGCGGCATCCGGTTCATGCGGCGCATTCTAGACCTGTCAATCTGGCGCGCAAGTGAATATTGCGCACATGGATGGAACGATGAACCCCAAAGTAGAGCCACCCCATGGGTGGCTGCAACCCAGGTCGTCAGGCGCATTACTTGCAGTCGTGCAGCCGGCGGGCATCGCCCACGGTCGCCGCGTGCTGCTCAACGGTCGACACCCAGCCCTTTAGCGACATGGCCGGATCGTTGCCCTGCTTGCGCGGACCGCCATGGATCAGCACTTCGGTCCAGCTGCCGGTCGGCGCCAGTTCGGCCAGGCGTGCGGCCTGGTCCTCGTCGGTACTGAAGGTGTCGTCAGGCGAGGAGGGTTTTGCGTTGTTGACCGTCGCCTGCTTGCGTACGCGCACACGCAGGGCGCCATCCGGCATGCGCTGGGTGGCCACCTCGTAGCGCTCCACGCCGTAGGCCCACTTTGATTCGCCGGGGCGACGTGTCTCAGTGCCGTCATCGGCAACCTCGACCGACTCGCCGGTGACCGCGCCCAGCGCGGCAATGCCGCCGAAGCCAGCCATCATCGCCTCGTAGGCCACCATCTGCCGCTGTTCGACCGACAGCTTGCTGGCGTCCGGCTTCATGCCAGGCAGGTTGAGATAGGCCGCTTTCTTGCACAACAGCAGCACACGCTTGTCCTCCCAGGACATGCCGATCTCACCATTGCCGAAGTACTCGGTGGTGAACGATGAAACCACGGCACCCTCGCCGGTCGAATGCCGCGTCTCGATCAGCGACGCCTGCTCGGATGCAGTCATCAGCGAGACCTTGCTGGTCGCAGCGGCGCTTGCGGCGCCGACAACGCCGATCAAGGCGAAAAACAGCGCGCAACGCGGGCGGGAGAGATTCATCAGGCCATTCCTTTGCAAAAAATCGAGCCGCACATGATACGCGGCACAGCCTGGCGTGCCCTCTTCGCCTCAGGTAACCACCACCAGCGGCACACCTCGGCGCGGATGCTGCAGCACCACCACGTCCTGCTGGTAGACGCGCTGCAGGTTGTCTTCGGTCAACACCTGCTGTGGCGTGCCATCGGCCGCCACCCTTCCCTGCTCCAGCAACACGATGCGATCGGAGTAACCGGCCGCCAGGTTGAGGTCATGCAGCACCACGATCACGCACGCACCGGCTTCGGCGCAGGCACGGACGCTGCGCAGGGTGCGCTCCTGGTGGCGCAGATCCAAGGCAGCCGTGGGCTCATCCAGCAGCAGCAACGGCGTGTCCTGTGCCAGCACGCGCGCGAACGTGGTGCGCGCCGATTCGCCGCCGGACAACTGCTGCACTTCGCGCAGGCGCAGCGCCTGCAGCTCGGCAGCATCGATCGCCCGCTCCACCTGCGCTTCATCCACCTGCGGATCCGGCGGGTGCGGCAGGCGTCCCATCGCCACCACTTCTTCCACGCTGAAGGCGAAGCGCACGCCGTGCTCCTGCGGCATCACCGCACGTTCGCGAGCAAGCGGCCCGGCCCTGTAGTCGCGCAACGGACGTCCATGCAACTGCACATCGCCGCCGTCGGCACGCAGATCGCCAGCCGCCACGCCCAGCAGGGTCGACTTGCCGGCACCGTTGGGCCCCACCAGCGCCGTCACCGTGCCCGGCTCGAATGCGAGGGTGATGCCATGCAGGATCTCGCGCTGCTGGCGACGCACCACCACGTCGCGCAGTTGCAGGAAGGCGCTCATGCGGCCGCCTTGCGGCGCTGCTGCAGCACCAGCCAGAGGAAGAACGGCGCGCCCAGCGCGGCGGAGAACAGGCCCAGCGGAATCTCGGCAGGCGGGTCCAGGGTGCGCGCCGCGGTGTCGGCCACCACGATCAGCAGTGCACCCAGCAGGCCCGACAACGGCAGCAGCCAGCGATGGCCAGGGCCAACCAGCAGGCGCGCCACGTGCGGCACCACCAGGCCGACGAAACTGATCGAGCCGGCGAACGCCACCGCAGCGCCGACCAGCAACGCACTGAAGGCCACCAGCAAGCGCCGTGTACGCGCCACGTCCAATCCCAGATGCTGTGCCTGGCGCTCGCCGAGCGCCAGCATGTCCAGCGGTGTGGCCAGGCGCTGCAGTGCGAACGCGCCGATGGCAAACAGCGGCAGCACCGCCACCACATCAGCCCAGTTCGCCCGCGCCAACGAACCCATCTGCCAGAACACCAGCGATTGCAGCTCGCTTTCGTTGGCGATGTAGGTCAGGAAACCGATCAGTGCAGAGCAAAATGCCGCCATCGCAATACCCACCAGCAACAGCGTGGCATTGCCACTGCCCTTGCCCGGCCGCGCCAGCGCGTAGGTCAGCCCGATCGCGGCGGCACCGCCGCCGAAGGCCGCCACCGGCACCAGCCAGCCGGCCGCACCCGCAGCGCCCAGCACGATCGCCGCCACGGCACCCAGCGCGGCGCCCTGGCTGACACCGACGATGCCCGGATCGGCCAGCGGATTGCCGAACAGTCCCTGCAGGCTGGCACCGGCCATCGCCAGCGCCGCGCCGACCATCGCCCCCAGCAATGCACGCGGAATGCGCAGCTGCCAGACCACGGCCAGGTCACGGCTGCTGACCGATTGCGGATCCAGCAGGCCCAGCTTCACCGCCAGTGCCTGCATCACTTCCAGCGGCGGCAAGCGCAGCGGCCCCACGGCGAACGATGCCAGCACCGCGCCCAGCAGCGCGAGCAGCGCAATCAACAACATCGTCCGCCCGCGACGGCGGCGTCGATCCGCAGGGCTCATGCCTTCGGCAGCGCCGCCAGCGCCTGCGCCAGGGCCAATGCCCCCGCACCGGAACCGATGCTGGCGTACTTCAACTGCGCATCCGGCATCACCCAGACCCGGTTGGCCTGTCCGGCCGGGGTCTGCTTCAGCGTCGGGTAGGCCTTCCACAGGCCTTCGGCACCACCGAACAGCTGCAGGTCGTGCTCGGTCACCAGGATCACGTCCGGTGCCGCCGCGACCACACCTTCGTTGCTCAGCTGCGAATAGTTGGCCACGCCAGCCTCGGTGCCGATGTTCAGGCCGCCGGCCAGGGCGATCAGCTTGGCCGATGCGCTGTCGGCACCGGCCACGGTGGGCGAACCGCCCGCTCCCGTCGCCGACACATGGATCACCCGCGGCGCATGCGCCAGGCCCTTGCCGATCGCGGCGGCCTCATCCAGCTGGCGCTGCACCTGCGTGGCCAGGGCCTGCCCTGCGTCGGCCACGCCGAGCACGGCGGCGATCTTGCGCACCTTGTCCGGCGCCGGCTGCAGGTCATCGATCACCACTGCAGGCTCGCCCACTTCGCGCAGCTTCTTTGCCAGTTCGGTGTGGCGACGCAGGCTGTTGCCGATGAACAGCGACCCCTGCAGGCTGAGAACCCCCTCCACGCCGGTCGTGCGGTTGAACAGGAACTGGTGCGGTGCGGCCAGGCCTGCCTCGGTGGTGGTGTTGGTCGGCGCGGCGAACACCTGCTTGCCCAGGCCCAGCGCCTCGATCACCGCGATGATGTCGTCACCGCCGGCAATGATCCGGCTGCTGTCATCCACCTCCACATCGGCGCCATCGTCGGAGTGCACCTTGCTCGGCAGCACCGCCTGCTGCCCCGGCAGTGTCGGCACATCGTTGCCTGCCACCCGCTGCCAACCTGCGGGAAGTGCTCCCGCCTTGGCGGTGGCGGCCGCCGGTGCTGCTGCGTCTGGGTTGCCGACAGACGGCGGCGCTTTATCGCCACAGGCGGCCAGCACCAATGAAACGGCAATCGGGAGCGCGCACTGGCGCAGGCGGGAAGCGATGTTCATGCAGATTCTCCTTGCTGGCAGGGCGGCGGGGTGCCGCCCTGCCCTGTGGCTTACGGCTGACGCAGGCTGATGCGGGTGATGCGGTCACCCTTCGGATCTTCAGCGCCACGCGACTTGTTCACGGCGAAGACATTGCCCTTGCCATCGGCGCGGACGTGATTGGGGAAGGTGCCGCCATCGAGGTTGCCGACCACCTTGCCATCACGGTCGACGGCAGTGACGGTGCCGGCACCGCGATTGGTGACGTAGGCCAGGCCACTCTTCGCATCGAAGGCCACGTTCAGTGCGCCGGCGCCGACCGGCACGTCGTGCACGACCTTGCCGCTGGCCACGTCGACGATCAGCAGGTTGTCGGTGCCCTGCGAGGCCACGTAGAGGCGGTTGCGCTCGGCATCGAAGGCAACGCCCGAAGCGCTGATCGCATTGCCCAGGTCGATGACCTTGTCGACCTTGCCGCTGGCCACATCGATCACCGCCGCTTCCGGCGTACCGATGCTGACCGTGAACAGCTTGCCGCTGGACTCATCCAGCACCAGGCTCATCGGCACGAACTTCTCGTCGTCCACGCCGGAGGCCAGGGTGATCGGCTCCAGTGCCTTCAGCGTCTTCGCATCGAACACCGACAAATGGTCCTCACCGGCGGCCGAGGCGAACACCTTGCCGTGCGTGCTGTCGACCACCACGTCGCGGGCGTGCGGCACGGTGCCGACCGGGAACTGATGCACCAGCGACAGATCCGCCTGGCGATAGACGGCCACGGTGTCCTGGCGAGTGTTGCTGACCCAGACGTTGCCATTGGCATCATCCACACCGACGCCATACACCGCGAACACTGCGCCGTTGGTGCTGCCCGGCACCTGTGCCGGGGTGATGGCCTTGGTCACCTTCAGCGACTTCGGGTCCAGCTTCAGCAGCTGCGACTGGGTGACCGGCGGGCGGCCGACGGCCGAGGTCACGAACACTGCGTTGCTGGCGGCGCTGTAGGCCGACTGGTACAGGCCCGGCACCAGCTTGTTGGACTGGGTGGCGAACTGCGCCTGGCCCGACAGCGGCAACTGCGGCGACACGCGCAGCTTCAGCACGGCTGCGGCGGCGGGCTGGCTGGCGCGCACCACCACCGGGTGGGTGCCCGGCACCGCGTCGGCCGGAATGGCCAGCTGGGTCTTGAAGTTGCCATCGGCATCGACCACCACCGGCTGGCTGTTGAGCACGGTATCGCCACGCAGCAGGCTGACCTGCTGGCCCGGCACGAAGCCGCGGCCGGTGACGTCGGCGGTGCTGCCGGGAACTACGTTCTCACCGCGTGAGACAACCTGGCCCTTGAAGGTGGCGCTGGCCGGCTGGTCGAACACCGGCTGCGCGGTGGCGATCACTGCCAGCAGCAGGCCGGCAGCAAGGGAAGTGAGACGGAAAGACGGACGGAACGACATGGAAGGCTCCTTGCACACGTAGGCCGCGCCTCGTGGCGCGGGATTCATCGGTTGCCTTGGCCGCTGCACGTCGACAGTCCGCCTGGGTAGTGGGGTCGCACGGCACTGCCGTGCGAGGAATTCATTCGGCGGCGTTGTCACCACCGGTTGACTGGCCGTCATCGGCACTGCGATCGGTCACGCCATACAGTTCATGCAGCGCCGCGTGGAAGGACGCCGGCAGCATCGGGCCATGGCCGAGGCCGGGGAACTCGCGGTACTGCACGCTCAGCCCCGGCACGTTGCCCAGGCGTTCGGACAGCTGCATTGCCGCATCCGGGGTGGCGCCACCAATGCGGCGCAGATGCGCGACCACGCGCGGATTGCTCATGTCGCGCTTGCCGCGGTCGCCGACGCGCTCGGCACCGCCGAGCATCAGCCACACCTTCGCGGGCTGGCCGTGTGCGTTCTGCACGAACTGCTGCTCGGCATCACCCAGCGGCGCGCCCTGGCTCCACCACAACGACGGGCTGGCGCTGAGGTAGTACTGGAAGGCGGCCGGACGGGTGTACAGGCTGCTGAGCACGAACAGGCCGCCCAGCGAGTGACCCCACAGCGCCTGCTGCTGGTGATCGATATTCGCGCGGCGCTCGACTTCAGGCTTGATGCGGCGCTCGATCACGTCCAGGAACGCCGCCGCCCCGCCGCCGACGGCCTGGGTCCTGCCGCTTTCATCATCGGCGCGATCGATCCACGCGGTGTAATCGCGGGCGCGCGCGGCCGAATCGATGCGCAGGTCGTTGTCGTAGCCGATCAGCACCAGCACCGGCGGCGACTTGCGTGCGGCCAGCTCGGCCAGCAACGGCTGGTCCAGCACCATTGCCACGGCGTTGCCGTCCAGCGCGTACAGCACCGGCGCTGGGGTCTTCGAGGCCTTGGCCGGGATCGCGACATTCACCCGCCAGCGGCGTTGCTGGTCGGGGCTGTCGATCACGAAACGCTCGAAGCGGTAGCTGACCGCCGGCTCATCGAGCACGGTCTGGCCCATCTTCTGCAGCGGATTGCGTTGCTGCGCGTATGCGTACGGGGTAGCCAGGAGCAGGCCCATCATCAAGGCGGCCAGGCCGGATACCAGCGGGCCACGGCGCGGTGGCAGGACGGAAGACTTCATCAGTGACGGCGAAAGCGGCACACGGCCACCGGTTCACAAGGGACCGCAGTCTACCTTAAACGCGAATGATTATCACATCGATCAAACGTCACACTGTGTATCACGCGCGCGCCAGCGCTTGCGCCGGAAGTCCGTGTTCATCTACTTTTCCCGCCATCGGGGCGCAGGAATCGCCCCGCCTCCGCGGGTGCCTGCCCGGCCCCTGCCCATCAGCTCCACAACCCCCGTGGGATCGGATCCCATGATTGTGAGAACACCTTGAAGCACAAAGTACTGATCGCACTTGCCGTTGGCCTCCTCGCTCCGCTGGCCGGCCACGCCGCGCCAAGCCTTGCCGGGCTGTATTCGGCCTATGAAGAGGCTGGCTATTCCTCTCTCGGGCTGGAAGAGCTCAACCAGACCGTGCAGTTCACGGCGGTAAGCCTGGGCGCCTCCAGCAACCTGCAGGGCGAGCCGGTCCTGGAAGCCGGCGACGAAGATGGCCAGGTATTGGCCCGCCTGACCGCTTCCGATGACGAGCAGAACGCCAAGCTCGCAGCGATGGAGGAAGGCGTCTCCTTCACCGCCAGCTGCACGCTGCAGTTCAGCTCGGGATCGGATTACCTGGCGTTGGGTGACTGCGTTCTGCAGTAAGCAGCTCGGCACCACTGACAGCAGCGCAGAAACGACGAAGCCGGCTCAGAGCCGGCTTCGTTGCATGAGGCGACGTTGGCGACCTCAGGGGCCAGTAGGCACAGGGCCGTACGGGTTGTCCTGCGGCGTGCCTGGCAGCAGCGCAAAGATCAGGATCACCAGGCCACCACCCGGCACCAGGGCCAGCAGATACAGCCAGCCGGACTGGCCGCAGTCATGCAGGCGGCGCACAGTCACTGCGATAAGCGGCACGATCGTGGCCAGCCAGAGCAGACCCACCAGCGCCAGTGCCCCGATCGTGATTCCGGCCATCCAGCTGGAATCGGCGTCCAGGACGAGGCCAGCCACAAGCGCCACCGTCAGCGCGATCAAGCCCACCGCAGTTCCCGCCAGCAACAGGAACAGCTGGAACATCCAGTACTCGCGGCGGTTGGCGCGGCCCTCGAACTGGGCGTAGCGCTTCAACGGCAGAATCATTTCCTGCACGGCATCGTTCCTTGAAAAACGGGGCCGCGCAGTCTGCCAAATGCGCACAGGCAGGGCAATGAGAAGCCCTGCATGAAGCGAACCGGACTATCCGCCCTTCGCTGCCCTCGCCGCCTCGCGCTCAGCGCGCAGCCGGTCCAGCTTTTCCTTCAGCTTGATCTCCAGCCCGCGCGGCACCGGGTTGTAGTACACCCGTTCGCCCATTGCATCGGGGAAGCCGGTCTGGTCCAGCGCGATGCCGCCCTCGGCGTCGTGGTCGTACTGATACTCGGCGCCGTAGCCCAGCTCCTTCATCAGTTTGGTCGGCGCATTGCGCAGGTGCAGCGGCACTTCTTCGGTTCCGCTGTCGCGCACATCGGCCTTGGCCTGGTTGAAGGCGGCATAGCCGGCATTCGACTTGGCGGTGCTGGCCAGGTACAGCACCAGCTGGGCGAAGGCGAGCTCGCCTTCCGGGCTGCCCAGCCGTTCGTAGATGTCCCATGCCTCCAGCGCCATGCTCTGCGCGCGCGGGTCGGCCAGGCCGATGTCTTCGATGGCCATGCGGGTCAGTCGACGTGCCAGATACGACGGATCACAGCCGCCGTCGAGCATGCGTGTGAGCCAGTACAGCGCGGCATCGGGATTGGAGCTGCGCACGGACTTGTGCAGCGCCGAGATCTGGTCGTAGAACTGCTCGCCGCCCTTGTCGAAGCGGCGGGTACGGTCGGCCAGCACCTGGGTCAGCGTCTGCGGGGTGATGCGCCCGCCCTCCCCGCCCGCCAGCTCGGCGGCGATTTCCAGCAGGGTCAGCGCACGGCGCACGTCGCCGTCAGCCGCGGTGGCGATTTCCAGCAGCAGTTCCGGTGCGACCTCGATGCGTTCCTCGCCCAACCCGCGCTCGCGATCACCGAGCGCGCGTTCCAGGGCTTCGACGATGTCGGTCGGCGAGACACCTTCCAGCACGTGCACGCGGCAACGCGACAGCAGCGCCGAGTTCAACTCGAACGACGGGTTCTCGGTGGTGGCACCAACAAACAGGATGGTGCCGCGCTCGATGTGCGGCAGGAACGCATCCTGCTGCGCCTTGTTGAAGCGGTGCACTTCGTCGACGAACAGCACGGTGCGACGACCTTCAGCGAAGCGCTGAGCGGCCTCGGCCAGCACCTGGCGCACCTCCGGCAAGCCGGACAGCACGGCAGAAATGGCACGGAATTCGGCGTCGGAGTATTCAGCCAGCAGCAACGCCAGCGTGGTCTTGCCGCAGCCGGGCGGCCCCCACAGGATCATCGAATGCACGCGACCGGATTCGACGGCGCGGCGCAGCGCGCTCTCTGGCGCGAGCAGACGCTTCTGCCCGACCATTTCGTCCAGGGTGCGGGGGCGCATGCGCTCGGCCAACGGGCGCATGTGTTCCCGATCGACACTCAGCAGATCGGGCCCGGGGAATGAAGTGGAGCGATGTCTTGGCACGTGCTCATTGTACCGCGAGAGCGTGCCAACCAAGGTTGACACCTACCAATGGCGGCAGCGCCTGGCCGTGCCCGGCGGACCATGAGCGGTAGTGCCGGCCGCTGGCCGGCAACCTCGGAAACTGTCGGAAATGGGCCGTAACCGCCGAAGCCAATCCAATGGTAAGTGACTGATTCAACGGAGCTTACCTCTCCTCAGCGCCACGCGCCGTCTCCAGCAACCGAGAATCCGAAACTCAACCATCCAGGACCTGAGCATGCGCGACCCCGAATCCAATGTCCTTGAGTTCGTTGCCGGCTGCGCTGTCGATGCGGATATCTACTATCTCGCCGCCGCCATTGGCCCCGGGCATGAGTACTACGATCCAGACCCAGGCCCACCGACCCGCATGTTTCTCTATCAGCGACAGACAGCGGAAAAGTGGTTCTACCATGACCTCCCGGACTTTCAGGTCATGTCCGCGCAATTCATGCCCGAAAAGAACGGCCGTCCTCGGCGAGTGCTTGCGCTGGACTTCTATGGGCAGCTGGAAGACTACTCCAGAGTCGGCGCGACGATAGAGCACATCTCGCCCGAGGGTCCAGAATTTTCGGGCGGCCTTACTGCTCTTCGACGGGTGGGCGAGGAGATTTTCTGCTGCGGTGTCGGCGGGATGATCTTCCATCGCGCCGCAAGTGGGTGGCGGCAGCTTCCCACCAACTTCCCTGCGCGTGAGCGGATTGAGTCTGAAGACGATGACATTCTTGACGACTTCGAGAGCTGGCTCGACTGCGTCGGCCACCTGTTTGAAGCGGTGGGCGCCAACCCACTACCAGAGAACCCTGCGGAGCGCGAAGCGGTTCTTCGCCGATTGTTTGAAGATACATGCTCCCAGCTGCGCGACCAAGGTTCCCGCTCCATCATTGAACAAGTAGATGCCCTTTCCGCGGCAGTGCTGAATGATCTGTGCGGATCGGGATATGACGACCTGTATGCGGTCGGCCTTCATGGACTGATCTCGCACTGGAATGGCTCCGCATGGCAAACGCCCAAGAGCGTGACCACGTCGCATCTTCTGAACGCAGTCATGACTGAAACCGGCGACATGCTCGTTGTTGGCCACCAGGCAACCATCGTCATCGGCAACATTGGTACCAGTTTCGAGTGCCTGCCGCATGAGATCAGCGAGGACGTCGACTTCTACTGCGCCTGCCAACACAGGCAATCCATCTACATTGGCTCAGATAATGGACTCTATCTCTACAGCCCCAGTTCTGGAGTAGTCGAGCGTCTGGAGGTGGGCATTCCTGAAGAACTGAGAGATGCGACGATCGTCGACATCAGTTCCGTCGGTAGCGTGCTGTGGGTGCTGACGCCCTGGGACCTGATGCGATTTGATGGCGCTGCGTGGCAGGTCATTGTTCACCCGGACAACGGATGAGCCAGCCGAAAGCGTGCCAACCAAGGTTGGCACCTACCAGAGCAGATCAGGGCCGATCGCGGTAGCGCCGAGGCATGCCCGGCGGATCAGGCCGCAGTGGTCGGTAGTGCCGGCCGCTGGCCGGCAGATCAAAAGCGTGTCAACCAAGGTTGACACCCACCAGAGCAGGTAGCGCCGGGCCATGCCCGGCGGCCACGATCAATTGCCGATGACGTCGGTGCCGGCCGGCGGGGTGAAGCGGAAGGTGTTGGCGGCGAAGCTGGGGTTGCGCTTCCAGCCACTGAAGCTGATCACGGTGCGCTGGCCCACGGCATCGGTGATCTCCATCTTCGCCAGGCCCTGCGCATTGAAGCCCAGCGCGGCGTACTGGAAGCTGGCTTCGGTATCGCGCTTCGGCGACAGCGACAGCCACTGCAGGCCATCGCGCTGTGCAGCCTCTTCACTTACGTCGTACTGCTGCTCCAGCAGCGCCGGGTTGATCAGCGCGGTCAGCGGGCTGTTCTGCTCTTCCTTGCCCTGCTCGCGCACGGTCGCCTGTTCCAGGTCCGGCTCGAACATCCACACCTTCTTGCCGTCGGCCACGATCAGCTGTTCATGCGGGCGCACGTATTCCCAGCGGAACAGGCGCGGCGCCGACAAGGCAACGCGGCCGCTGGTGGATTCCTTGACCTTGCCGCGGCTGTCGAACACCTGCTGGCTGAACTGCCCATCCAGACCCTTCAGGCCGGTGGTGAAGGTCTTCAGGTCATCACGGGCGCCGGCCCAGGCGCTGCCGGCGGCGGCGCAGGCCACGGCCAGGGTGGTGGTGGCAAGGAAACGACGGAGGCGAAGGTTCATGCAGTAATCCTGTGGGCGCGCGGCCAGGAAAGTTGGGTGCCAGTGTGCCCGGCAAAAGATGAATGGGCGATCAGGACGCCATTATGACGCCCTGATCGCTGATCGGCGATTCAGCCGCCAGCGCCCGGCAGCTTGCCGTACAGCACCTGGCCACGAAAGCCCCGGCGCACCTCGCGGAACAGCGCACGGAACGCGGCATAGTCCTGCGGCTGGCACAGCGCCTCGGCGCCGCGCACCGCGTTCTGCTGCAGGCGGTGGTGCACGGTCACTTCCTGGCCCTGCCGGCTCCAGTCGACCCGATACTCGCCGGCCGCATTGGCAAACCGCTGGCTGCCGGGAATCGCAATGATCGGGGCATTGGCCGGGAACTGCAGGCGATAGGTTTCCTCGCGCAGGCTGGCATTGCAGTAGAACGGCGTCTCGTTGTCCGGTGCCGAGGCGCTGGCATACAGCCCGCGTACCGATTCACCACCGGGCGGATCGGGCACGGCCATGCCGCCGGCCACATCGAAGTCCACGTAGTCCTCGGCCTGGAAGGCCATGCGATAGCCAAACGGCCGGGTCAGGTCGACCGGCACACCCTGCAGCTGCAGCTGGCCGCGGCCATCGAAACCGGACGCGGCCATGATCGATTCTTCAGCGCGCGCCCGGTTCTGTGCATTGAGCTGGGCGAACTGCGCGCGCATGCCGATCTCGGCGTTGTCGCTCAGCTGCGGCACCGTCTCGCCACGCAGGTTGCCCTGCGCGTCGAAGGTGAAGCGCACCTCCATCACCGTGGCGTTGCGCTGCGGATCATTGGCCGGCGTGCGCGCCAGGGTGGCATCACGGGTGTGCAGCACCGGCGCACCGAGGTCGCCATCGGGCAGCTGGCCGAAGCGCGCCCAGGCACTGGTCGAATCCAGGTACAGGTCGAACTCGGGCACGTAGGTGATGGCGTGGTTGAAGCGGCCCAGCAACGGAATCTTCGGCAGCGTCGGGCCGCCACCGGCACCGATCAGCACCGGCGAACTGGTGATGCCCTTGGCCGCCAGCAGCGCCTCGAGGATCGTTACGTGGTCCTTGCAGTCGCCATAGTGGTTGTCGAGGATGCTCTGCGCACTGTTCGGCTCCAGGCCGCCATTGCCCAGGTACACCGCCACGTAGCGGATGTTCTGCGCCACCCAGCGGTACAGCGCATCGGCCTGCGCGCGACGGTCGCTGATGCCGGCGGTGACTTCATCGGCCAGCGCCTGGATCTCCGGGGTGACCTGTGCGGCCGGCCCTGCTTTCAGTTGGTAGGCGCGACCCATCTGCGCCCAGTCGCGATAGGTGCTGGCCATGATGTTCGGCCCGAACTCCCACACCGCCGCCGACCAGTTCTGCGCCTGCATCGGCTCGCGGCGCTGGTAGCGCCAGCGCCATTGCGCCTGGCCGTTCTTCACCACCGGTCGGTCACTGCCCTGCACGCCACGGCTGTCCACGAACATGGGCAGATTGGCCGGCGCGCTGAGGGTCACTTCGGCATCGTCGTACTGGGTGAACACATTGAAGGTTTCCCACAGGCCGAAGTAGCCTGGGAAATAGGGCGTCAACTGGGTCCGGCGCACCTGGTAGAACAGCCGCGTGCCCGGCGCCAGGTTCGGGAACACGATCACCCGCACCTTGCGGTCGGCATACATCGCCGCCGAGGCACTGGAATAGCTTTCCTGGGTGTAGATGCGATCGGCCGGCACTTCGCGACGCTGGCCGTCGGCGGTCAGCGTATAGGCGTTGACCACATCCAGCGTTTCCATCTTCTCGCTGTAGCTCAACCGCACCTGGCTGAACTGCTCCACCGCTGCCTTGGTCTTGAGCAGGATCTCGTAGGTTTCGGTCTGCACGTTGCCGGCATCGGCGCGCACCTGGTAGTCGGCGCGATAACGTACAAAGCTGAAGTTGTTGCTGGCCTCGGCATCGCTGCCGGTGGACGGCGGCGCGACTGCGGGTACAGCCGTCGCGGCGGCGTCGGCCAGCGCCGGGCCGGCTGCCAGCAGGCAGGCAAGCGCCAGCGCGCAGGAAACGGGTTGAAGCATGCGTCGGTTCCTTGGACGTCGGGAATGCGGCAGGGCTTGGCTTACTTCGGCGGCGGCGGTGCCAGCACCGTACGGTCGCCGTTGTGCTCGGGCGGACTGACCACACCGGCCGCTTCCATGGCCTCGATCAGTCGTGCCGCGCGGTTGTAGCCAATCTTCAGGCGACGCTGCACACCGGAAATCGACGCGCGGCGGGTCTCGGTGACCACGCGCAGCGCTTCGTCGTACAGCGGGTCGGACTCATCGCCGCCGCCGGAACTGGTCTCCGGCAGGCCGGTCGCACCGACCACCACGCCATCGCCCATCGTCTGTACTTCGTCCAGCACGCCGTCGACATAGTCCGCCGGCCCCATTGCCTTGAGGTGCTCGACCACGCGATGCACTTCCTCATCGGACACGAAGGCGCCGTGCACACGCTCGGGCATCGCCGTGCCCGGCGGCAGGTACAGCATGTCGCCGTGACCGAGCAGCGTCTCGGCGCCGGACTGGTCGAGGATGGTGCGCGAATCGATCTTCGAGCTGACCTGGAAGGCGATGCGGGTGGGAATGTTGGCCTTGATCAGGCCGGTGATGACGTCCACCGACGGGCGCTGGGTGGCCAGGATCAGGTGGATGCCGGCCGCACGCGCCTTCTGCGCCAGTCGCGCGATCAGCTCTTCGACCTTCTTGCCGACGATCATCATCATGTCGGCGAATTCGTCGATGAAGATGACGATGAACGGCAGCGTCTCCAGCGGGCGCGGCGCCTCGCCCAGCTCCGGGTTCGGCTTGAACAGCGGGTCCATCATCGGCTGGCCGGCGTCCTGGGCGTCCTTCACCTTCTTGTTGAAGCCAGCCAGGTTGCGCACGCCCACCGCGCTCATCAGCTTGTAGCGGCGCTCCATCTCGGCCACGCACCAGCGCAGGCCGTTGGCAGCCTCCTTCATGTCGGTGACCACCGGCGCCAGCAGGTGCGGAATGCCCTGGTAGACGCTCAGTTCGAGCATCTTCGGGTCGATCATCAGCATCCGCAGGTCTTTCGGCGACGCCTTGAACAGCAGGCTCAACACCATCGCATTGACCGCCACCGACTTGCCCGAACCGGTGGTACCGGCCACCAGCAGGTGCGGCATGCGCGCCAGGTCGGCCACGGTCGAGCGGCCGGCGATGTCCTTGCCCAACGCGAGGGTCAGCGAACTGGCCGACTTGTCGTACTCCTTCGAGCGCAGCAGTTCGGACAGGTAGATCATCTCGCGGGTGACGTTGGGGATTTCCAGGCCGATCACCGACTTGCCCGGGATCACATCGACCACACGCACCGACTTGACCGACAGGCCGCGGGCGATGTCCTTGTCCAGCGAACTGATCTGGCTGACCTTGATGCCGGGGGCCGGCTCGATCTCGAAGCGGGTGATGACCGGGCCGGGGTTGGCGCCGACCACCTGTGCATCGATGCGGAAATCCTTGAGCTTGAACTCGATCTGCCGCGACAGCGCGTCGAGGGTGTCCTTGTCATAGCCCACGGGCTGCGGCTTGGGATCATCCAGCAGGGCCAACGGCGGCAGGTCCGAGCCGTCGCCATTGACGCCGCGGAACATCGGGATCTGGTTGTCGCGCTTGGCCCGGTCGCTCTTTTCGATCACCGGCTCCGGGCGCGGCTCGATCTTCACCGGCTCGCGCTTGGCGCGCACTTCGGCATCGGCCTTGCGCACTTCCTGGCGCTCCTCGCGCAGGACGCGGGTCTGCTGCCACTCGCTGGCCTGTTCCTTCTTGCGCTCCAGCAACGGCGCCAGCGACATCACGCCGCGACCGATCTTCTCCATCACTACGAACCAGGACAGGCCCGTGGCCAGGGTGATCGAGGCCAGCAGCAACACCAGCACGAACAGGTTCGCCCCCAGCGCACCAAAGCCCACGCTGAGCGAATTGCCAACCAGCTTGCCGAGGATGCCGCCGGCACTGGAAACATCGCCACTGAACAGGCGCACGTGCAGGAAGCCGGTGCCGGCGATCAGGAAGCCGACCAGGCCGACCAGCCGCAACGCGGGGTCCAGATCGTTCTCGCCCTTGCTCTCGCGCTTGAGGCCGAACATCGCAATCCAGGCCAGCGCACCCAGCACCACCGGCAGCAGGAAGGCGATATAGCCGAACAGCTGCAGCAGCACGTCGGCGATCCACGCGCCCGCGCGGCCGCCCATGTTGTGTACCGGTGCGACAACGCTGCCGGTGTGTGACCAGCCCGGATCCGTCGCTGAATAGGTGAAAAGGCTGGCAGCCAGATACAGCAGCGCCGGCGCGATGGCGATCAGACCCAGGTCGCGCCACAGGCGCTGACGGCGTGGATTGTCGGTCGTGGCCGCTGCCGCCGAGCGACGCGATGCCTTTTTGTCGTCGGACTTGGAGCGTTCGGGGACCTGCTTCGCCACCTTAGACCATACCTTTGGAATGCGCTGTTAGTGTTTGATAATAAACGAGACGGCGTCAGTTTTCAGTTATCCGTTTCCGCACAAGCGAGGACAGGGCCTGAAACCGCCCATGGATGACGGCGTTCTGTTCATCGGCTTGAATCGCCCTGCCCCAGCCGCCACTCTATGACCAGCCAAGGATGCTGTGCAAACATCGCCGCGCCTTGTCCCATCTACCTTTTCGCGAGTCTACATGAGCACCAGCCTGCCCTCCCGCCACCAGCGTCTTGTCATCCTCGGTTCCGGCCCGGCCGGCTGGACTGCCGCCGTCTACGCTGCCCGCGCCAACCTGAAGCCGGTCGTCATCACTGGTCTGCAGCAGGGTGGCCAGCTGATGACCACCACCGAAGTGGACAACTGGCCGGGTGACGCCCATGGCCTGATGGGCCCGGACCTGATGGCGCGCATGCAGGCCCACGCAGAGCGCTTCGAGACCGAGGTCATCTTCGACCACATCCATACCGCGGACCTGTCGCAGCGCCCGTTCAAGCTGATCGGCGACAGCCACGAGTACACCTGTGATGCCCTGATCATCTCCACCGGCGCGACCGCCAAGTATCTGGGCATCCCGACCGAAGAGGAGTTCAAGGGGCGCGGTGTGTCCGCCTGCGCCACCTGCGACGGCTTCTTCTACCGTGATCAGGACGTGGTCGTGGTCGGCGGCGGCAACACCGCCGTGGAAGAAGCGCTGTACCTGTCCAACATCGCCCGCAAGGTCTATCTGGTCCACCGCCGCGACACCCTGAAGGCGGAAAAGATCATGCAGGACAAGCTGTTCGCCAAGGTTGAAGCCGGCAAGATCGAAACCGTCTGGCACCACCAGGTGGAGGAAGTACTGGGCAACGAGGCCGGCGTGACCGGCGTGCGCGTGAAGTCGACCCTGGACGGCAGCACCCGCGACATCGATGCCCACGGCTTCTTCGTGGCCATCGGCCACCACCCGAACACCCAGCTGTTCGACGGCCAGCTGACCATGAACAACGGCTACCTGGAAATCCGTTCGGGCCTGGGCGGCAACGCCACCCAGACCTCGGTGGAAGGCGTGTTCGCCGCCGGCGACGTGGCCGACCAGCACTATCGCCAGGCGATCACCTCGGCCGGCTTCGGCTGCATGGCCGCACTGGATGCAGAGCGTTACCTGGATGCACAGGGCAAAGCCAGCTGAGGCTGGCCCGGCACTGGGGAGTCGAGCTGCGCTCGACTCGGGACGGGCGCGAAAGCGCCCGTTTTTTTGGGGGCTATTTACCCGCCTCCGTAGAGAACACCAAACCGACGATCAGACCTGCACACACGCGTGCTGGAATACGACAGGTGGTGTTGCGACACCATCCGCATCCCGGAGCACAACGCTCCAGCGGGCGACCCCTGGGTTGGATCCTTTGCACGTCAGTTCTGCCCTGATCGGCTTGGTGGGATCTTCGAACAGCGTTCTGGTTGGCGTGCACGCGCCGGGTTTGGAACATGATGCGGAGGTGAACTCGATGGTGACCGGATACTGAGGGTTGCCCTGATAGCCAAGCTCGATCTCCTTGGCTGACTGTGTGGGAATCTCAACATCTGCGATGGGCGCCAACGTCAGTGGCTCGCAGGACTTTCCGGTAGCCCACAAGCGATAGCCTTTCTCAACGCCCTTCATGGCAGCAGACCGGAAGACGGGATCCTGCAGTGCCGCAACATCCTCCGGATTGGAGTGATAGGCCGTCTCGACGATCACCGACGGCATCGTGCCAATGCGGTTCTCACCGTGGCCTTCAGCAACCGATTCGGCTCGAACTGGAAAACTCTCGTACCCGGGCTGCGCATGGATCACCTCTCTCATGCCGCACAGGATGCTGTCACCCAGCGCCTTGTCCTCTGGCTTGGTCCGATGATGATAGACCTCGGCACCGCGAACGCCGGGGGCGGCGTTTCCGTTTGTGTGCAGGCTCAGCATTACATCGACGCCAAGGTGATTGGCGTAGTTGGGACGAGCACGGATGTCCTCCTTCACCTCCCGATCACTGCTGGGACTATTTGGAAGCTCATTCCATATGTCGGCACGTTCGGGGAAGAGCGCTTTCAAGTGATATCTGGAAGACATCTGTTCCCAAGGATGGCCAGACTCCGGATGCGGGTCTTTAGAACGACTGCGAGCGCGATGCACCACCAATCCACTTCGCTGCTCCAGCAAATCCTGCAGTTCGTCGCCGTATGTAGGGCTCAATACGTCCTCCTGCAGGCCGAGCGGAGCAGGGCGCTGGAATTCCCACGCCCTGCTGGGATGCAAGGCAATATATCCATGACTCGATGAAACCAGAGCCTGCGTATGCGCGGCTCGGGATTTCGCCGCTCTCGGCATAGGGTGATCTTCTGGAAAATGCGCCTCTATTGGCTTGCCCTGAAAAAGGAACTCCACATCCAGAATTTCCAAGCCCGCCTGGTCCGAGTAATGCCGAAGATCAGCGGCCAATGGGATGAGGAGAAGTTCTCCATAGTTCTGTTCATCGCCCGGAAGGTATCCGGGGCCGAAGTCGACGACTATCCTGCGTTTTTGCGGATCGACTGCCACACTCACAGTCACTTGCCGCAGCCTGCCCTCCTCTTGCAGATGACGCGTCAACTGGGCGCCAATCTCGCGCTCAAGCAGCGCCAACAGCTCGGCATAGGTGCCGGGGTCTTCCGCTGCCCTTGAGGCCTCGGCTCTAGAAGCCAACACTGGTGACACAAGGAACAGGCTGCACGCGACTACGGCAGTTGCAAGCTTCAATCCCTTCATTATTGATTTCTCCATGTGGTGGGATACACGCCGCTCATGCAGCGCCCCGCCACCCTGCCCAGCCGTGCGCCAGCGATTCCGCATCAGGCGCACACCGATGGACATTTCAAACTTCCCTCATCCCCAACCAGAACAAACCAACCCAGCCCCGCCAACACCGTTCGTGATCCACCTGGCCTATCCTTGCCAACCATGCCCACCGCCCGCTTCCTCGACTCCCTGCAGTCCGTTCCCGCCACCGCCTGGGACGCCCTGCACGATGGCCGCAATCCATTCGTCAGCCACGCCTTCCTGTCCGGCCTGGAAACCTACGGCTGCCTGCGCGAGGACTGGGGTTGGCAGCCGCAGCATCTCACCCTGTGGGACGGCGATGCCTTGCTCGGTGCCATTCCCGGCTACCTGAAGACCAACTCGCATGGCGAGTTCGTGTTCGACCACGCCTGGGCCAATGCCTATGCGCGCCATGGCCGCGACTACTACCCGAAGTGGCTCGGTGCGGTGCCGTACTCGCCGGTGACCGGCCCGCGACTGCTGGCCCGTGATGCGTCGCAGCGCACTGCCCTGCTGACGGCACTGCGCGAACAGATGCCCGCACTCGCCGTGTCGTCAGCGCACATCAATTTCCACACGGCAGCTGACGAAACAGCCTTTGGCGACGACTGGCTGTTGCGCGAGGACATCCAGTTCCAGTGGCAGAACCCAGGTGACTGGAGCACGTTCGAGCAGTTCCTGGGCGCGATGAACCACAAGCACCGCAAGAACATCCGCCAGGAGAGGTCCAAGGTGAACCGGCAAGGCATCACTTTCCGGGTGGTGCATGGCGACGAAGCCACCCGCGCCGATCTGCAGGCCATGTACCGCTTCTACCTGCAGACGTTCCTGGAATACGGCAACGCGCCGGCGCTGACCGAGGCGTTCCTGCGCCATCTGGCAATTTCACTCGGGCGCGGGCTGGTGCTGTTCCTGGCCGAGCAGGACGGTGAGCCGATCGCCGGCGCGCTGTGCCTGCGCGGCGGCGACACGTTGTACGGCCGCTATTGGGGCGGCGCCACCCTACCCGGCCTGCACTTCGAGGCCTGCTACTACCAGGGCATCGAGTACTGCCTGCGCGAGGGCGTGGCCCGCTTCGAGCCGGGTGCGCAGGGCGAGCACAAGCTGGCACGTGGTTTCCTGCCGACCATCGTGCGAAGCCGGCACTGGGTGGCCGATGCGGAGTTCGCCGAAGCGCTGCGCGACTGGTGCCGGCAGGAGCGGCGGGATGTGCGGCGCTACCAGCAGGAGCTGCAGGGGCATGGCCCGTTCCGCGCGGAACCGTAGCGTCGGAGAAGCGTGCCAACCAAGGTTGGCATCTACCACGGCAATGGCGGGAATGCTGCGCTCAGGTGCACTGCCAGAAGTGCCCGCTCACCCGGCACTTCGCGCACCAGAAGCTGTACAGCATGCCGCCACTACCCCACAGCAACATGCCTTCATTGGTAGTCGGCAACGTTGAGTCCAACTGCATCACGAAAGGCATCTGCTCGCCGCAATCGATGCACGCCGGGTAGTGCGCGCTCTGCACCCAGCTCGGTGCGCCCCCCACCCGCGACAGGTTCTGCCGGTGATTGGACTGGCCCCAGTCCTGCTGCTGCCAGCGATGGCCTTCCATCGCGGCAAGACCCACCTCGGCCTGCAGCAGGTCGCCGCTGTCGGTGGGATTGATAGGCACCTGGCAGTGCTGGCTGGGGTGACAGCTCGGCATGCCTTCTGCATCGTGCCGATAGAAACGCACGGGCGGGTCTTCCCAGC
Source organism: Stenotrophomonas sp. 01N47 (assembly GCF_056399165.1). Classification (NCBI taxonomy): domain Bacteria; kingdom Pseudomonadati; phylum Pseudomonadota; class Gammaproteobacteria; order Lysobacterales; family Lysobacteraceae; genus Stenotrophomonas; species Stenotrophomonas sp. 01N47. The sequence continues at coordinate 36,647 of NZ_JBFTQU010000001.1, read as the reverse complement.
CACAGCAGTCCAGGCACAGCCCGAGCGTGATCTCACCCTCCGCGTCCGGCTGCAGCGCCGCAGCATCGGACTGCAGCAGACGTTGCAGCGGCGCATGACAGCTGCCGCACAAGGCATCGAGCAGCCCGCCCATGCGCCCGGCGTGACGCACCTGCCCGCCATTCCAGGTGGGATGCAGCCGCCAGATCCGCTTGCGCCAGGCAGGCTCTTCGGCCACCTGTGCACGATGCTGTTCGCGCCCGAAGCGCAGGTGCAGCGGTTGCCGGCCATGCAGATGGCGCAGACGCGGGCCATCGGCCAAGCCCGCCCAGTGCGCCCAGACCTCGGCATCCAGGTCGCTCCAGTCGGCCAGGTAGCCACGGGCGGCGGCATAGGTCTCCGGCTGGGTGGCCAGCAGCACTGCCTTGGCGCGTTCCAGTTCGCGATCGTCGTCGGCCTCGGTCAACCGGTGCGCCCATTGCGCCGCGAGCGGCGGCGGCAGTGCCTGCCAGACCTGCGGGGCCAGTTGGATGTCATCCTCGATGGCGACCTCCAGCAGCGCCTCCCAATCGCCCTGCAACGTGTGCGGCGCCTGGTAGCTGGCAAATTCCAGCACGCTGGTCAGCAGCTCGCCGCGCTCGCCGTCACGATAGCGCCGCCAAGCGTCAATACAGACCGGGGCGACAGCCTCGTCCGGCAGCAGATCCAACGCCGTGTCGAGGAAGGTGGAGCCGGGTGAGCGCCGATCCAGCGCCTGCAGCAGCAGCGCGCCAAGCTGTGGGCGGTCTTCGCTGGCCAGAGCCAACAGCATGGCCAGGCTGTCATTGCGTGTGCGCGGCGCATCGTGCGCATCGAGGATGGCGGTGATCGGATCGCTCATGCGGGGCTCCTTGCCGGTAGTGCGTGATGGTGCCAGACATCGCGCATCGCCACGACGAATACAATGCCGGCATGACCCGTCAGTTGCCCTGGCGCCTGGCCGATGCGCCGGATGCCCCCTTCCCGCCGGCCGAGACAGCGCTGCGCCAACCCGATGGCCTGCTTGCGGTGGGCGGCGACCTGCATCCGCTGCGCCTGCTCAATGCCTATGCCGGCGGCATCTTTCCGTGGTTCAGTGAAGGCGAGCCGATCCTGTGGTGGTCGCCGGACCCGCGCATGGTGTTCCGTACCGACGGCGTGCACCTGAGCAGCAGGTTCCGCCGGCAGCTGCGCGGCAACCGCTGGGAAGTGACCGCCGATACCGCCTTCAGCCAGGTGATGCGTGCCTGCGCCAGCGCGCCCCGCCCCGGCCAGGACGGCACCTGGATCAGCCCGGCGATGGTGGATGCCTACAGCCAGCTGCACGACCTGGGTTTCGCACATTCCTTCGAGGTGTGGGATCGGCAGACGCTGGTCGGCGGCATCTATGGCGTGGCCATCGGCACGATGTTCTTCGGTGAAAGCATGTTCAGTGGCGAAAGTGGCGGCTCCAAGGTGGCACTGGCCGCACTGGCACGAACGCTGCACGGCTGGGGTTGGCCGCTGATCGATGCGCAGGTGGAAAATCCGCATCTGCTGCGCATGGGCGCCGAGCACCTGCCGCGCGCGCCGTTTCTGCAGCAGGTCCGCAGTGCGGTGCAGGCGCAGGGCCGGGAAGGCGCCTGGACCCGGCTCGTCGGGCGCGTGCCGGCAGCGGATTTTGCCGGGGAATAACACAATCTTTGCAAGCCGGGCGTTTGACGCGTAAAATACTGCGCCTTAGGCCCAGCGTGGCCGTTTTCTGAACCGCACAGGACTACATGTCGAAAGACGATTCCATCGAGTTCGAGGGCACCGTCAGCGAGACGCTGCCGAACACCACTTTCCGCGTTCGTCTGGAAAATGGGCACGAAATCATTGCCCACATCTCCGGCCGCATGCGCAAGAACTACATCCGCATCCTCACCGGTGACCGGGTCAAGGTTGAAATGACCCCGTACGACCTGACCAAGGGTCGTATCACCTACCGAATGAAGTAAGCGGCTGGCGCGTTGCGCCACCTCGACAAGGCCAGCCCTGGACGCTGGCCTTTTGTCATGCCTGGAATCCGGCCCTGCCGGACGGCACCCTGACCGAATGCACCGTGACATCGGTCAGCCATGCTTGCGGCAGATTCGCATTCGCAGCTGTGGCGGCATCGTGGCATCCGATCCAGTCCGGATCGCCACCCCTGCCCCGCCATGAACATGCCCTCCCTGCCCGCCGGCTTCGCTGCCCTTGCACTCATTACTGCCACCCTGATCGCACCCGTCGCCCAGGCCGCCGATACCCCGGCGGCAAGCACCGGCGACAGCTGCATTGCTTTGAGCGAGGACCAGCAGATCGTCCGCGCCGGCGCCGATCGTGATGTGCTGCTGCGCAATGGTGACCAGCACTATCGCGTTGTGTTCAAAACCTCCTGCAACAACGCAGTGACCTCGCGCCGGCTGGCGTTTGAAACCCAGGGCGAGAGCAACCAGCTATGCGGCGACTCACGCAGCGAGCTGAAGACCGACCGCGCCAACTGCACGGTCGAGCGTATCGAGCCACTGGACGCCGCCGCCTTCAAGCGCATGGCCCGCCAGCGCAGCCGCTGAAGGGCTGACACGACAAGGGCGGCCTGAGCCGCCCTGTCGTTGCTTCCGTCGCCGGGCAATGCCCGACAGGCGCTTACTCAACCGTGGCCGGCAACAGCCGCTCAGGCTCGGCCTGCGCCTCGACAACCAGCTCGTCGTTGCGCACGTCGATGCTGACCTTGCCGCCGTTGACCAGCTTGCCGAACAGCAGTTCGTCGGCCAGCGGGCGCTTCACCTTGTCCTGCAGCACCCGCGCCATCGGGCGGGCACCCATCAGCGGGTCGAAACCGTGGTGGGCCAGCCAGTCGCGCGCAGTCGGCGTGGCCGACAGGCTGACGTGCTTCTCCTGCAGCAGCATCTCCAGCTCGATCAGGAACTTGTCCACCACGCGCAGGATGTGTTCGAAGCCCAGCGGCTGGAACTGCACCACCGCATCGAGGCGGTTGCGGAATTCCGGGGTAAACGCACGGCGGATGGTCTCCATCGCATCGGTGGCGTGGTCCTGCTTGGTGAAACCGATCGAGCGCCGCGAGGCCTGCGCCGCGCCGGCATTGGTGGTCATCACCAGCACCACGTTCTTGAAGTTGGCTTCGCGACCATTGGTGTCGGTCAGCACGCCGCGGTCCATCACCTGCAACAGGATGTTGAAGATGTCCGGGTGCGCCTTCTCGATTTCATCCAGCAGCAGCACGCAGTGCGGCGTCTTGACGATCTTCTCGGTCAGCAGGCCACCCTGGTCGAAGCCGACGTAGCCCGGAGGGGCACCGATCAGGCGGCTGATCGAATGCGGCTCCATGTATTCGGACATGTCGAATCGGACCAGCTCGATGCCCAGCTGCAGCGCCAGTTGCTTGGTCACCTCGGTCTTGCCGACACCGGTGGGGCCGGCGAACAGGAAGTTGCCGATCGGCTTTTCCGGATTGCCCAGGCCCGAGCGTGCCAGCTTGATGGCCGACGCCAGGGTGCCGATGGCAGGATCCTGGCCGAAGATCACCATCTTCAGGTTGCGCTCCAGGTGCTGCAGCACATCCTTGTCGGTGGCACTGACCTGCTTGGCCGGGATGCGCGCCATCTTGGCGACGATGGCCTCGACCTCCTCGACGTCGATCAGCTCCTTGCGCTGGCCTTCCGGCATCAGGCGCTGGCGGGCACCGGCCTCATCGATCACGTCGATGGCCTTGTCCGGCAGCAGGCGGTCGGCGATGTGCTTGACCGACAGGTCGACAGCAGCCTGCAGCGCCTCGTCGGCATAGGTGACGCCGTGGTGGGCTTCGTACTTGGACTTCAGGCCCTGCAGGATCTCGTAGGTTTCGCCCACGGTCGGCTCGACGATGTCGATCTTCTGGAAGCGACGGGCCAGCGCCCGGTCCTTCTCGAAGATGCCGCGGTATTCCTGGAACGTGGTCGAGCCGATGCAGCGCAGCTCGCCCGACGCCAGGGCCGGCTTGATCAGGTTGGAGGCGTCCATGGTGCCGCCCGACGCCGAGCCGGCGCCGATGATGGTGTGGATCTCGTCGATGAACAGCACCGCATTGGGCACCTTCTTCAACGCGGTCAGCACACCCTTCAGGCGCTTTTCGAAGTCGCCGCGGTACTTGGTACCGGCCACCAGCGCGCCGAGGTCGAGCGAATAGATGACCGCATCGGCCAGCACGTCCGGCACCGAGCCTTCCACGATGCGTCGGGCCAGGCCCTCGGCAATCGCGGTCTTGCCGACGCCGGCCTCGCCCACGTACAGCGGGTTGTTCTTGCGGCGGCGGCACAGGACCTGGATGGTGCGCTCGATCTCGTCGGCACGGCCGACCAGCGGGTCGATGCGACCGGCACGGGCCTGCTCGTTGAGGTTGCTGGCGAACTCGGTCAGGGCATCGCCCTTGGGCTCGCCCTCGCCCCCTTCCATGCGGCCCTCCCCCTCGGACGAGGACGGCTGCTCGCCCTCCTCGCCCAGCTTGGCGATGCCGTGGGACAGGTAATTGACCACATCCAGCCGGGTTACATCCTGCTGATTGAGGTAGTAGACGGCGTGGGAGTCCTTTTCGCCGAAGATGGCGACCAGCACGTTGGCACCGGTGACCTCCTTCTTGCCGGAGGACTGCACGTGGTACACGGCCCGCTGCAGCACACGCTGGAAGCCCAGGGTCGGCTGGGTATCGCGGCCGTCATCTTCGGCCAGGCGGGACACGGAGGCCTCGATGGCCTGCTCCAGCTCCTGGCGCAGGCGGTCGGCATCGGCACCGCAGGCTTTCAGTACGGCCTGGGCGGACGGGTTGTCGAGCAGTGCCAACAGCAGGTGTTCGACCGTCATGAACTCATGTCGGGCCTCACGGGCGCGCTTGTAGCACTGGCCGATGGTGTGTTCGAGGTCTTTGCTGAACATGGATTACTCCGGCGGCAGTTGGGGACAATATGCGGCCTGACTACGCGATTTCCATCACCCTAGCGGATTGCGACGTTCAGATGGCGTTAGCGCTACGAACCGCTTGATCATCGTTCACTCCAGGACAGCACACTCACCATGAGCGAACCCTACCTGAGCCGCTGGCGATTGCGACGTGATGGTCCTTCGATCCGTACCCCCCATGCCCGGCTCTGGCCGGTACTGACCGCCTCTGGCGAGGCGGCCATGTTGAAGGTGAGCACGGAGACAGAGGAACAGAACGGCCATCGCCTGCTGCGCTGGTGGAACGGCGACGGTGCCGCACGCCTGCTGGCCCACGAGGGGCCGGCGATCCTGATCGAACGGGCGCGCGGCGATTCGCTGCGGCAACGCTCGATCAAGGGCGAGGACGACACCTGCACCATCATCCTGTGTCAGGTCCTGCAGCAGCTGCACCGGCCACGGAGCGCACCGCCAGAAGACCTGGTCTGCCTGGGTAGATGGTTCGCAGATCTGCTGCAACCAAGGGCATCGCTGCCGCCATTGCTGGAACAGTGCAGATTGCTGGCGATGGCACTGCTGGAGAACGAGCAGGAGATACGGCCCCTGCATGGCGACCTGCACCACGACAACGTGCTGGATTTCGGCGCGCGGGGTTGGCTGGCGATCGACCCGAAGCGGCTGCTGGGTGACCGTGCGTTCGACTACACCACAATGTTCAGCAACCCGGACCTGTGCGGGCCGGGCATCCATGTAGCAACGCGGCCCGAGCGCTTCCATGCCCGGGTGGAACAGGTCTGCCGGCTGGCCGATCTCGAACGCGCGCGGCTGCTGCGCTGGGTCGCGGCCAGTGCCGGCCTGTCAGCGGTGTGGTTCCGGGATGATGGCGACCCGGCCGACATCGATGAGGCGGTGGCCGTGATGGCCCTGCAGGCGCTGGCGGAGTCGTGAATCGAACCTGGCAGGTGCCCACCCTGGTGGGCACGCCGCGCCAGGATCAGGCCTTTTCCATCGTGCACAGCAGCGGGTGCTGGTTCATCCGCGCGTACTCGTTGACCTGGGCCACCTTGGTTTCGGCCACTTCGCGGGTGAACACACCGCAGACGCCACGGCCACGGGTGTGGACATGCAGCATCACCTGGGTGGCCTTGTCCAGGTCCATGTTGAAGAACTGCTGCAGGACATCCACGACGAAATCCATCGGGGAGTAGTCGTCATTGAGCAGCATGACCTGGTAGAACGGCGGCGGCGCCACTTCCGGGCGCGCGGGCTCCACGGCAACGCCGTGCTCGTGGTGGGAATCGGGGGCGGATTCGCGAGGCATCTGCCCATTATAAGGGGTGCGACGGCCCTGCGTCGGCCCGCTGCAGAATGGACGGCACGGACGCCCGCCGTCACAATTGCACCTTCCCACATTCTTGGTTTCACAGGATCTTCATGAAAAGGACCCTTCTCCCCGCCCTGCTGATCGCCCTGGCTGCTGCCGGCACCGCTGGCGCCGCAACGACCGCTGACAGTTCGAAGGCCGACAAGGCTATCGCCCGCCAGCTGGAAAAGCTGGGCTACACCTTCGAGGTGGACGAAGACGGCGATTACCAGATGGTGTTCGACGTCGAAGGCGATCGCACCCAGATCGTCTATGTGCGCTCGTCGGTGGAAGACTTCGGCACCCACAACATCCGTGAGATCTGGTCGCCGGGTTACACCTCGCAGACCAAGCAGTTCCCGGTGGCCGTGGCCAACCGCCTGCTGGAAGACTCGCAGGACGCCAAGATGGGTGGCTGGGTGAAGCAGGAATCGACCGCGATGTTCGTGGTGAAGATCGACGCCGCCGCTACCTCCGACCAGCTCAGTGACGCCATCGATGCGGCCATCCGCACCGCCGATGCAATGGAGCTGGAGCTGACCAAGAAGGACGACCTCTGAGTTGAACAGCTCGCCGGACCCGCGCTGGGCACCGCATGCAACCGTCGCCACCGTGGTGGTCGACGGCGGCAGGGTGCTGCTGGTGGAAGAAACCATCGAGGGCCGGCAGGTGCTGAACCAGCCGGCCGGGCACCTGGAGCCGGGCGAAAGCCTGGCCGAGGCCGCCCTGCGCGAGACCGTCGAGGAAACCGGCTGGACGGTGGAACTGACCGCCTTCATCGGCTGTTACCAGTGGACCGCCGGTGACGGCACCCCGTTCCTGCGCTTCTGTTATGCCGCGCGCCCGGTCTCGCACGACCCGGCGCGGCCACTGGATGCCGGCATTGATCGGGCGCTGTGGATGACCCCGGCCGAACTGCAGGCCGCTGCCGGACGCCAGCGCAGCCCGCTGGTCTGGCAGGTGCTGGCGGACTACCTGGCCGGCCAGCGCTACCCGCTTGCACTGGTCCGGGAGGTCGCATGAGCAGCCCACGGGTGATGGTTGGCGTTTCTGGCGGCGTGGATTCTTCCGTGGCTGCCTGGCGGCTGGTGCAGCAGGGCGAGGCCGTGGCTGGTCTGTTCATGCAGAACTGGGCCGACGATGGCAGCGGTGACTGCCGCGCCGAGGACGATCGCCGCGATGCGGTGGCGGTCTGTGGACTGCTGGGCATTCCGTTCCATTTCCGCGATTTCTCCAACGAGTACTGGCAGGGGGTGTTCGAACACTTCCTGGCCGAGTACGCCGCTGGCCGCACGCCGAACCCGGACGTGCTGTGCAACCGCGAAGTGAAGTTCAAGCACTTCCTTGATGCGGCCCGCGAACTGGGCGCCGAGCGGATCGCCACCGGCCATTACGCGCGCATTGCCCAGCGCGGCCATCAGTGGCTGCTGCTGCGTGGCGCCGACCGTTCCAAGGACCAGAGCTACTTCCTGCACCAGCTGGGGCAGGAGCAGCTGGCGGCTACCCTGTTCCCGATTGGTGACCTTGAAAAGAGCGACCTGCGCCGGATCGCCCGCGACGTCAGCCTGCCGACCCACGCCAAGAAGGATTCCACCGGCATCTGCTTCATCGGCGAGCGCGATTTCCGTGAGTTCCTTGGACGCTACCTGCCGGCCAAGGCCGGGCAGATCCTCGATCCCAGCGATGGCAGCGTGATCGCCGAACATCCGGGCGTCTTCTATTTCACCCTGGGCCAGCGCGAAGGCCTGAACATCGGCGGCGTGCGCGGCCGCCCTGCCGCGCCCTGGTATGTGGTCGGCAAGGACGTGGCCAGCAACGTGCTGTACGTGGACCAGGACCGTGACAGCCCGTGGATGCTGTCCAACAGGCTGCGCTCGGAGACCGCGCACTGGATTGCCGGCGCACCACCGGCACGGCGTTTTGAATGCACCGCGCAGACCCGCTACCGCCAGCCCGATGAGCCGTGCACGGTGGATGTGCTGGACGATGGCAGCGTACAGGTCACCTTCGCCCGGCCGCAGCGTGCAGTCACCCCCGGGCAATCCCTGGTGCTGTATGACGGTGAGGTCTGCCTGGGTGGCGCGGTGATCGCCGCCACCGACGCGCCGCTGGAACAGCGCCTGCGCACCACCCCTTCTCCTTTTGAGGTAATCGCTGCATGAGTTTCACTGTCGACGACCGCGTTCTGGCTTTGGCCGGCATTGCCCAGGCCCTGCAGCAGGTACGCCGTATCGCCGATACCGGCCACTCCGACGCCGCTGCCGTGCGCACTGCCGTGGACAGTGTGTTCCGCATCGATGCGTCCTCGCCGCAGGCGGTATTTGGCGATCGGCATGCACTGAAGTCCGGCCTCCGCCTGCTGCACAACCATTTCCGCAACCAGGGCCAGGACCCGATCCTGCCCAAGCTGGCCCTGTCGGTACTGCAGCTGGAGCGCCGCTTCGTGCAGGACGGGGCCACCGTAAACAAGGTCGCCTCGGGCATCGAGCGCGCGCAGCGCCAGGCCACCGAGCTGGGTGACAGCGGCCACCCCGATGTGCTGGCCGCGCTGGGCGGCCTGTATGCAGATACCATCAGCCACCTCAAGCCGCGGGTCATGGTGCAGGGCAACCCGCATTACCTGGGCCAGGCCGGCGTGGTGGCCGAGATCCGCGCGCTGCTTCTGGCCGCCGTGCGTGCCGCTGTGCTGTGGCGGCAGCTGGGTGGCAGCTACTGGGACTTCCTGCTCAGCCGCAAGGCCATGGTCGAGGCCGTGGACCGGCAGCTGGCCTGAGGCCATGGGGTCGGATCCCTTTCCGGCACGGAAAGGGCTCTGACCCCGAACAGCCCGGCAGCGCCGGAAAACCGGCGCATTCAGAATGCATTTCGAAGCACATCGACGTTAAAGAGAAAGGGGGTACGGCCGATACATCCTCCGTGCACCTCCCGAGAACGTCCATGTACTCACGCATTTTCATCCGTCTGGCCGCCCCCCTGGCTCTGACCCTGCTGCTCCCCTTCGCCATCGGTTTCGAATGGCCGGTCGCCCTGCGTTGGGCGATCCTGACCACGATGACGCTGAGCTGGCTCGGCTTTGCGTGGTGGACCGCCCGCGCCCAGGCGCACCGTTCCCCGGAACATGCCCGTGTCCTGCGTGAGCAGGACCAGCTGCTGACCGAACTGCGCAACTTCGTCGGCAACGAGATCGACGGTTCGCGTGGTGAAGTGGAACGCGCCCGCGACCTGATCCGCCAGGCCGTCTCCAGCCTCGGCGGCAGCTTCGATGCCATGAACCGCAAGTCGCGCCAGCAGAGCCAGGCCCTGTCACGCATCGTCGACCGCGCCGGTGACGAAGGCGGCGCCGGCCTCGACGTTGCCCGCTTCGCCCAGCACGCCAGCCACCGCATGGAACAGCTGGTGGAAGCGCTGGAGCAGGTCAGCGGCCAGAGCAGCACCACCGTGCAGCACATCGACCAGATGGCGCAGCACCTGGATGGCATCTTCGCGCTGCTGGAAGACGTCAAGTCGATTGCCGACCAGACCAACCTGTTGGCCCTGAACGCCGCCATCGAAGCAGCGCGTGCCGGTGAAGCCGGTCGTGGTTTCGCGGTGGTTGCCGACGAAGTGCGCAACCTGTCCGAGCGTTCGACCACGTTCAACGAGCAGATCCGCAAGCTGGCGCACAGCTCCAAGGATGCCATCGCCAAGGTCCGCGAGACGGTTTCGCACATGGCCTCGCGCGATATGGACCGCTCCCGTGAAGCGCGTCAGGAAGCGGCGGCGATGCTGGACAACGTGGCGCAGATCAACGCTTCGCTGGGTGACGGCATGCGCGAAGTGTCCGACTGCGCGCGCTCGATCGATGGCAGCGTGGCCGAAGCCGTGCGCGCCCTGCAGTTCGAGGACATCGCCACACAGGCCCTGGGCGGCGTGCATACCCACCTGGACCGCCTGACCGCGATCAACCGCGAAGCGGTGGCCCTGCAGGAACTGCTGCACCGCAACGGCGGCGTGTTCGACGAAGAAATCGCCTCTGCCCTGCAGCGCACCGGCAACCGCCTGCGCGAACTGCGCAGCGAATGGGAGCGTCCGCCGCACAAGCCGGTTGCCCAGCAGAGCATGGGCGCCGGTACGGTCGAGCTGTTCTGATCCTGATGTCCGCTGCCTCTTCCGGCAGCGTGCAAGGCCCCGGTTCTGCCGGGGCCTTTGCGTGTGACCCGCCTTTGGATGCATCCTGCAAGCGCACCATGACCCTGATCCGCGCCCTGTCCCCGATCAACGAGAACGAGCGTCCGCGCAATGCGGGCGTACGTGAGCAGCTGCGGCAGCTGGAAGACGTGGCCCGCGAAGAAATACAGGAGCTGCAGCAGCTGGCCGATGCGCGCCCTGCCCCGGTTGTGGCCGGCGACGACCTGCTGGGGTTGGCGTGGGACCTGGGGCTGGATGGCAGTGCGTTGAAGTAGATCCACGCCATGCGTGGATGGCTTTCACCTGAACGACTGCAGTCTCAAATCTACTGCATCGATCGGCGCTCTCTGCCGACAGTGCTTTCAGATTTATTGCATGGCTTGAGCTGCGAAAGCGGGACAGACTCCCCGCTCCGCCCTGCTGCTCAGGATTCAAAATGGCGCTCGACCTTGGAAAGGCCCGCGAGGTCTTCGATGACTTTCTGATGATCATGGACGACCAGATTGAGTGGCTGGTCGCGCAGGCTCAAATGCATGGCATTGAACTGGATAGGAGCCCCGAAAGCTTCGACAGGCTGGAGCGCCTGCATGACTTGATGGCAGCCACGCTGTCCGAGGACGAGCGGGACTCCCTGAGGGTCATACTCGCCCGATATCTAGGGGAGACCGTCAGGCTGGCACACGGTGGAAGGTGGACCTTGCCATTGGACGACCCCAAGGACGTCCACTTCAACAGACCCGTGATCGTGGGGCACTCGACCTATCCCATGGAAGAATTCAGTCCCATCCATACGATGCGTGCCTACTCGCTTCGTGGCCGCCCGGGATTGATCAGAAGCATCGTTGCCAGCAGCGTCAATCCGCAGATCCTGGATCTAAGCGACCTGGTAGAAGAAGATTGACCCAAGTCAGTCCCGAAAGGCGTCTGACCTGCTGCACGCACTCGGGCCCACAGCGCCGCTGCCCGTCGCTCTCCCATGGCATGATGCGCCGGTCCCGTTCATGGAAGACCGATGGCCATCGCCTTGATTACTTTGCTGCTGGTCGAGGTCCTGCTGCTGGTGATGTGGGCGCCGTTTTTCTTCCGTACCGGTATCGTCCTGTTCAACCAACGCATCGCTGCTACGCCTGCAGAGCTGGCCCAGCTTTCGCTCGCTGGCCTGGAGCATGACCTGCCGACCGACACCTGGTTGCGCCTGGTATTCCATGCGCTGCCTGACGGCAGCATCGCCTTTCGCGAGAGCTTCGCCCCCAGCTTCGGCGGTCGCTACTTTCCGCTGATGCGCGGTCGGGTGGTGATTGACGCGCGGCGCCGGGAGGTGCAGGTAGTCGGGCTGTGCAGCTGGTTCGCGCTGGGCCTGACGCTGATGCTGGTGCCGATCGTTCTGATCCGGCCAGCGGCGTGGCCGATGCTGGTGGCCCTGCTGCTGTTCTACATGGGCTACTACATCCAGCTGCGACGCTATGCCAACGTGGTCGAAGCGGTGCGCGCACGGCTGCGGTCCGAGTTTCCACAGCGGCTGGTTACCGAACCGAAGTAGATCCACGCCATGCGTGGATGCGCTTCAATTGGTACTCCCTTTGGACTGTGGCGCCTCCCGGCTGTGGCGGCTGACGACACTCGATGCAATCCCGGCACCGATGGCACCGAAGCCGAATGCGATCACGTTTTTCACAGTTGATGCCAGCAGCGTCAAGTTCAACTGCCATGAGGTACCGGGCCACCACGTTGATATCTGCGCCAAGCGGTCTGTCAACTGCTCGAAACTCAGGTAGTTCACGCTTGCACTGAGCACCAGCAATATGCCAAAGGTGAATTTTACGCGGTCACTCTGGAGCCGCCGTCTGAAAAAGAGATACAGCACAAGATAGGTATTCGTCACGAACGAGACGATGCTACCAATGAAGTCAAACGAAGCAGTAACGATCATCGCATCCGGCAATTGCGCCTGAAGTTCGACGATGCCGGCCCATGTGCCGAGCCCCATGAGCACGAACAGCTCGATCATGCGCATATCGCTGGCAACATCTGGATCGTCGAGCCATTCGCCAGCGCGGCATCTGAGCGTACTCCAGCATCCGCGAGCACTACGACTGCACTTTTCTTCCGGAAGGGACTTGCTCTTCATCGCCTCAGCGCGCCAGCATCACTTCGCTGGCGGCATCGGTGCGGCCTGGGGCGAGGTGCTGCTGTCGCAGCCACTGCGCCAGGTCGCGCGGTGTGAGCGGGCGCGAGTATAGGTAGCCCTGGATCTCGTCGCAGCCCTGGCGGCGCAGCATGTCTTCTTCCTGGTGCGTTTCCACGCCCTCGGCCACCACCTTCATGCCCAGTGCGTGGCCAAGATGGACGATGGCCTGGGTCACCTCGGCGGTGCCCGAGTCATGCAGCATGCCCTGCACGAAGCTGCGGTCGATCTTCAGGCGGCCGACCGGGAAACGGTTGAGGTAGTTGAGGTTGGAGAAGCCGGTACCGAAGTCGTCCACTGCCAGCGGCACACCGTGCCGTTCCAGCACATCGAAACAGTGGCGCAGGATGTCGGTGTCACGGATCAACGCCGATTCGGTCAGCTCCAGCTCCAGCCGCTGCGGTGGCCAGCCGTGCGCGTGGCAGATCTCGATCACGCGCTCGGCAAAGCCACGATCACGCAGCTGCACCGCCGACACGTTTACGGCAATGCGCTCGAAATGCAGGCCGGCACGATCCCACGCGGCTGCCTGGCGACAGGCTTCGGACAATACCCAGTCGCCGATGCGGACGATTTCGCCGCACTTTTCGGCGATCGGAATGAACTCCGCCGGGCTGCAGTAGCCGATGCCCGGGCGATGCCAACGCAGCAACGCCTCGATAGCCGGTGGCTCGCCATGATGGGCGTGCAGCAGCGGCTGGTAGGCCAGGCTGAACTCGTCGCGCTCGATGGCGCCATGCAGCCCGTGCTCGATCTCCAGCCGGCGCTGGATCCGCGCCAGCGCGTCCTGGCTGTAGTACTGATAGGTATTGCGACCAGCTTCCTTGGCCGCGTACATCGCCGCGTCGGCAGCGCGCAGCAGTGAGTCGAAGTCGGTCTGGCTCTCGCCAAGCATGGCGATGCCCACGCTGGCGCCAACTTTCAAGGTGGTGTCGCCACGGCGCAGCGGCTCGGCCAGCGAATTGATCAGCTTGCGCGCTACATGGCCGGCATCTTCCGGCTCGGCCAGGTCGCGCAGCACCACGATGAACTCGTCACCACTGAAACGACCAAACAGGTCGTTGTTGCGCAGGTTCTGGTGCAGCCGGGTTGCGGCGGCCTTCAGCAGCGCATCGCCGGTGGCGTGGCCGAAGCTGTCGTTGATGTTCTTGAAGCCGTCCAGATCGATGAACAGCATCGCCAGCGAGGTGCCGCGATCACGCGCTTCCTCGATGGCTTCGGAGGTCTGCTCGCCCAGCAGCACCCGGTTGGGCAGTCCGGTCAGCAGGTCGTAGTGGGCAAGCAGTTCAATCCGCTCGTTCGCTTCGCGCTCGCGGGTGATGTCACGGAACAGAACCACGAAGCGCGGCGGCAAGCCATCACGACGGTCCAGTTCGATCAGTACCTGCACCCATACGCGCAACCCGGACTGGCGGTAGAAGCACAGATCCAGCTGCTCAGGCAGGCCGCCACCGGCGATCCGCCCCAACGCGCCTTCGAAGGCCGCACGCGAATCCTCGGCATACAACGCGAGCGCCTGGTCGAGGGTGATCGGTTCCTTGCGCAGGCCGTGGATGCGATAGCACTCCTCGGTCCATTGCATGTTGCGCGTCGCCACTTCGATCTCGCAACCACCGATGCGCCCCAGCGCGGACACGCGGTTGAGCAGCTCGGTACGCCAGCGGATGAGGGCATCGGTCTGATGCTGTTCGGTGATGTTCTGCACCTGCCCCAACAGGCGCTTGGGCTGCCCGTCCATGTCCAGCAACGGTTGCATCCACAACCGCAGATGCTGCGAGGGTTCGTTGCCGCGGGTCAGTTCAAGTTCCAGGTTGGCGGCGCGACCATCGCGCCACAGGCGGCGCCAGGCCGCACGCAGTGCACCACGTGAGCGCGGGTGCAGCTGCTTGAGCCAGCGTCGCTGCCCCGGGATGCTGTCCTGCCGTAGTGCCAGCAGCGAGCGCAGTTCCGGCGACCACCAGAATTGGCGGCTGTGCGGATCGAACGACCAGCTGCCCATGCTGGCGATGCGCTGGGCTTCGCGCAGATGCAGCTGTTGCTCCTGCAGCATGGCTTCCAGCTGCTTCTGCTGCTCGATGTCGGTATGGGTGCCGACCATGCGCAGCGGCTGGCCATCGGCGGTACGGGCCACCACCCGGCCGCGGTCCAGCACCCATCGCCACTGGCCATCGGCCTGGCGGAAGCGGAACTGGGCGCTGTACTGCTCACTGTCGCCGTGCAGGTGTTCATCCAGCGCGGCGCGCACCTGGGTGATGTCGTCGGCGTGCACGCGCGCCAGGATCTGGGTGGCCGTTTCCTCACCCAGCGCGGGCGTGCGCGCCACCCGGTCGCTGGGGATGTCCCAGTCCCACAGGCTGTGGCCGGCGCTGTCCAGTGCAAGTTCCCAGCGACCGCCGCCATCAACCGGAACCGGCTCGGGCACGCTGAGGGTAAAGGCGAGCAGGTTGCCGCTGCCGTCATGCACGGCACGCAGGTGGCCATCGTAGTGACCACGTGGGCCGCCCGGCAGCGTGCAGGCGACGATGCCACCGTCGGCCGCCAGCAGGCGCAGGTCTTCCAGCATTGGCGCGTACGCGGCCACCGTGGCCGGCAGGCCATGCTCGCGCGCAGCCGGATTGGCCGCGAGCGGGCGCCCGCTGCGGTCGACGATGACCAGCGCCGAGGCGAGCGGATGCTGCAGCAGGCTGGCGATGATCCCTTGGTCCACGCGATCTTGCTCCGGATGAAACGCCCGACAGCGGGGCACGCAGTGGTTAACGGCGCCTGCGGCGGATAATTGAGTGGCCAGGGCACACCTGCGCGGTAAGATGGCCCGCACCCCTTCTTCCCTGCCGCCTCCCTGCCCTGTCCATGCCCGTAGAACCGACCGGCACCGCCCCTGTTCCCGACCCGCGGATGGCGCAGGCGCTGGGCCGCGACCGTCGTCGCGTGGTGCTGAGCTACCTGGCGATGGCGCTGGCCTGGATGATCGCCACCGACGGCGCGGTGACGGCACTCGTACCCGACCCACAGCAGGCGGCACTCTGGCAGAGCATGAAGGGCGCATTTTTCGCCCTTGCCAGTGCTGGCCTGCTGTACCTGCTGCTGCGGCCGCTGGCCGAGCACGTGCTGCACACCCATGCCCGCCTGCAGGCCTCCGAGCTGCGCCTGCGGCAGATGTTCGAAGGCAACCCGGGCCCGATCCTGGTCTATGACCTGGACAATCTGACCATCCTCGATGCCAACCCGGCCGCCTGCAGCACCTTCGGCTGGGACCGTGACGAACTTCTGGCGCAGACCATCGACGTGCTCTGGCCACCTGGCCAGGACCAGGCGTTGCAGACCAAGCTGGAGGAGATCCGCGGCGCGCCCGAGCAGCTGTGCATCCTGCGCGCGCAGTTGCAGCTGCGTGATGGCAGCCTGCGGCAGATGGAACTGCGTTCGAACGCGATCGACTACGACGGGCACACTGCGCGCCTGCTGATCGCCATCGACCGCACCGCCGAAGACCTGGCCCAGCTGCGGCGCGACCAGGCATTGGCCCGCGTGGAAGAAGCCCACGAGCTGGCCCGGATCGGCGCGTGGGAGCTGGACCCGTCCACCGGCCAGGGCCGTTACTCCAACCAGGTCTATCGCCTGCTGGGCCGTCGCCCGCCCGAGGCGCGACGCTGGCATCGTTTCGACGAGCTGCTGGTGGCAGCCGATCCGGCCACGGCCGCACAGACCGATCAGGTGCTGGCCGAGCTGTGCTCGGGTGAGCAGGTGCAGGTGGACGTGCTGCTGCCGGTACTGGCAATGGATGGCCGTGCGCTGATGGTGCACCTGCGTGCCGCCAGCGGCGTGGATGAAGCCGGACGTGACCGGATACTGGGCACGTTGCAGGACGTGACCGAGCGTGAGCAGTCGCGGCGCCTGTTGCGCGAACGCGAAGAGCAGTTCCGCGAGCTGGTGCGGGTGCTGCCCGATGGCGTGGTGATCCTGTCCGACGAACATGTGCTGTATGCCAATGCGTGGGCGGCCGGCCTGTTCGGCTACGGCAGCCACACGCTGCTGGGCGAGCCGCTGTCGGCCCTGGTGGCAGGCGGCGATCTGGCCCGGATGCGCGCGCAGATGCGCGCCGGGCAGCCGCAGCACAGCCCGGGCCACAGCAGCGTGGTGGCCATGCAGCGCGCCGATGGCCGCAGCTTCCAGGCTGGCATTGCGGTGGGTGACGTGCGCTACGGCGGGCGCGACTGCAAGCTGCTGATCGTGCGCGACCTGAGTGAATCCGAACAGACCCGAAGCGCGCTGGAGACCAGCAACCGCGAGCTGCAGGCGATGGCTGGCCGCCTGTTCTCGCTGCAGGAGGACGAGCGCCGGGCGATCTCGCGCGACCTGCACGATGACATCGGCCAGGCGATCACCGCGATCAAGCTGTCGGCCTATGCGGCGCAGGACGAGGACGATGCGCAGCGGCGCGGCGAGGATCTGGCGCAGATCGTCAGCCTGGCCGATACCACCGTTGCCAAGCTGCGCGACATCTCCACCCTGCTGCGGCCGCCGCAGCTGGATGCGCTGGGCCTGGAGGCGGCGTTGAGCTGGCAGGCGCGCGTGCTGTTCCGCTCGTCCACCGTCGAGCTGCAGGCCGAGATCGAATCGCTGCCCACGCGCCCGGACAACAGCATCGAGCAGGCCTGTTTCCGCATCGCCCAGGAAAGCCTGACCAATGCACTGCGCCACGCGCGCGCCAGCCAGGTGGTGCTGCAGCTGCGCGACGTCGACCAGCGCGGGCTGCACCTGATGATCCGTGACGATGGCGAAGGGTTCGACCCCGATGGCCCACGCGGCCTGGGCCTGATCGTGATGCGCGAGCGTGCGCAGAGCGTGGGCGGCCATGTGCGGATCGAGTCGGCGCACGGCGCCGGCACCCTCGTCGATGTCCACCTTCCTTACCAGGCCGCTGTTACGGCGGCCGTCGAGTCAGCGGAATACTGAGCCCATGTGGAACCCCAACCTGCCCCCGGTCAGCATCGATGATGCACCTGATCGCCTCGGCGCCGGCAACCCCGAGCTGCAGGCGATGGTCGCCGAAGCCGCCTCCGGTGGTACCCCGCTGATGCTGATGCATGTGGACATCGACCACTTCGCCTCGGTCAACGAGAACATGAGTGCGGAGGTTGGTGACCAGGCACTGGTGCTGGTGGCCCAGCGCCTGCAGTCCTACCTGCGCGGACGCGGCATGCTGTGGCGGCATGGCAGCGATGAGTTCCTGATTGCCGTGCCGCGCACCGCCGATCTGCCCCTGGCCGAGGATTTCGCCGAAGAGATCCGCCAGCAGATGGAACTGCCGCTTTCAGTTCTCCCCTATACGCTGTTCATGACCGGCAAGCTGGGCGTGAGCCTGTGCCCGGAGCACGCCAGCAGTGCCTCACGCCTGCTCGACCATGCCGAGGACGCGCTGTACCAGGCCGCCCGCGAAGGCGGCAATGCGGTGCGCATCCATGCGGTGGACACGCCGCCGAGCGCTCACAGCGAGAGCATCATCGCGCGGCAGATCGTCGATGCGATTCCCAACGGCGAACTGAAGCTGCGTTACCAGCCGCTGGTCAGTGCCCGCGATGGCCACGTGGTGGGCATGGAGGCGCTGCTGCGCTGGCAGTCGCCGACCCTGGGCATGCTGGTGCCGGAGCGTTTCATGCGCACCGCCGAGCGACTGGGCATCATCGTGCAGATTGGTACGTGGGTGCTGGAAGGTGCGTTGAAGCAGGCCCGGCTGTGGCGCGACCAGGGCTTTGATGACTTCACCATCGCGGTGAATGTGTCCACCCTGCAGCTGCTGCGCCCGAATTTCTTTGCCGAAGTGATGGGCGTGATCCAGGCCTCCGGCGTGCCGGCACAGATGCTGACGCTGGAAATCAACGAAAGCGCGCTGACCAACAACGTCAACTTCGTCCACGAAACGCTGGCCAACCTGCGCAACGAAGGCATCAGCCTGAGCCTGGACAACTTCGGCACCGGCGATTCGAGCCTGAGTGCGCTGGTGCGCTACCCGGTGGACAAGCTGAAGATCGACCGCAGCTTCATCAAGAGCGCTCCGGCCGGCAACCGTGAAGCGGCGATCGCACGCGCGATCATTGCGATGGGTCATCAGCTGGGCATGACGGTGATCGCCAACGGCGTGGAATCGCAGGCACAACTGGGCTTCCTGCGCCGCAACGACTGCGACGTGTTCCAGGGCTACCTGTTCGGCGAACCGATGTCCGCCGATGCCGCCGGCATGACCCTGCGCCGGCGTTACCTGCGCCCGGAAGCGTTCGCCGAAACCCGCCCGGACCGCACCCTGCTGCTGCTGGACGACGAGGAGAACGTGCTGCGCTCGCTGGTGCGCCTGTTCCGCCGCGATGGGTACCGCATCCTGGCGGCAGGCAACGTGCGCGATGCGTTCGATCTGCTGGCCATCAACGACGTGCAGGTGATCCTGTCCGACCAGCGCATGAGCGACATGAGCGGCACCGAGTTCCTGGGCCGGGTGAAGATGCTGTACCCGGACACGATCCGGCTGGTGTTGTCGGGCTATACCGACCTCAACACGGTGACCGATGCGATCAACCGCGGTGCGATCTACCGGTTCCTGACCAAGCCGTGGAATGACGACGAACTGCGCAAGCACATCCACCAGGCCTTCCGCACGTACGAGGAACAGCGGCGCAGCAACGGTGGCCTGGCGGCTGTCGAGCCGGCCGACGGCGGTGAGGATCGTTCGCCGCTGCGCTGAACCCGGGTAGTGCCGGCCGCTGGCCGGCAGATGCGGGGCTTCCAGGTTCATCGGGTTGCCGGCCAGCGGCCGGCACTACCGTGCTGCTTCAGCGCGGCTGCTTGATCGGCAGCACGAGGCGGAAGCGCGAGCCGACGCCTGGGGTGCTGTCCAGATCGATGCGGCCGTGGTGCTTGTTGATGATGCTGTAGGAGATCGACAGGCCCAGGCCGGTACCGCTGCCCACCGGTTTGGTGGTGAAGAACGGATCGAAGATGCGCTGGCGCAGTTCCGGCGAAATGCCACCGCCGGTGTCTTCGAACTCGACCCACACCGTGTCGCCGTCCACGCCGGTGCGCACGGTGATCGTGCCGCGCTCGGCGATGGCATGGCCGGCGTTGAGCAGCAGGTTCATGTAGACCTGGTTCAACTCCGAGGGCAGGCATTCCACCAGCGGCAGCTGGCCGAACTCGCGCACCAGGTGCACCTTGTACTTGAGCTCGTTCCAGATGATGTTGATGGTCGATTCAAGGCCGGAATGCAGGTCGACCAGCTTCCACGACTCGTCGCGGCCGGAATAGGAGAAGTCCTTCAGGTCGCGCACGATGCGGGTGACGCGCTCGATGCCTTCGCGTGACTCGGCCATCAGCTGCGGCAGATCGCGGCTGATGAAATCGATGTCCAGGCGGTCACGGATATCGTCGATTTCCGGAATCAACGCCTTCGGGTCGGGCGCACGCAGGGCGCGTTCGTAGGCTTCGATCACCGTGAACAGGCTGCGCAGGTATTCCTGCAGGCTGCCCAGGTTGGAATGCACGTAGCCGATCGGGTTGTTGATCTCGTGCGCCACGCCGGCGGCAAGCTGGCCGATGGAGGCCATCTTCTCCGACTGCAGCAGCTTTTCCTGGGTGCCGTTCAAGCGCAGGTAGGCCTGGCGCAGTTCGGCATGGCGCTGCTGCAGTTCGCGTTCGTAGTCTTCCTGGCCTTCGATATGGCGGAACAAGGCCAGGTAGTGCCCCGAACCGGGTTCGCCATGGAAGTACAGATGGGCGATGACCACGCCCTCGCCCAGCGGCAGGCTGCCGTTCCAGTGACCGTGCTGGCGCGCATGTTCGAGCGCATCCGGCGGCAGCAGCTGGCGCAGGCGCTGTGGCGGCGGCAAGGTGCCTTCATCGCTGCCCAGCAGGCTCTGCGCGGCCGGGTTGGCCAAGGCGACCTGCCCATCTTCGGTGAACAGCAGCAAGCCCTCGCGCAGGCGCTCAAGCAGGGCCTGCAGCACCGGTTGCGGCGGAAGGGGGGCGGTAACCAGAACGTTGGCGGCAGACACGGCGGCTCGGGGCGATCAAACAGGCGCCCAATATACGCGTTCACGCGGCGGCCTACAGCCGCCATCGGGCGGTCAGCCGACCGCCGGTCCTGTCAGGCGACGGCGAGCGGCCGCCGCGCGGTGACGGTATGCGACTGGCCCTTGGCATCGTAGGCCGAGGACTCTTCGGTGCGGCCCATCTGGCGCAGTGCCCAGTTGACCTCGCGCCGGCGCCGCGACAGCAGCACACCGTTGGCGCGGTTGCGCTCGGCCAGTTCCTGCAGCTGCTCGCCCTCGCCCACCGGTGGCGCGCCTTCCAGCGCACGCAGCGCTTCCAGCTTCGCACCGGTGGCACGGATCAGGGCATGCACGTCGTGCTCGACCAGGGCCTGGCGTTCAACGTCCAGGGCCTGGGCAAGGCGCTGCAGCGGCTCGCTCATCGCCGCGGTCATCCTTGCAGCTGCTGGTCCAGTTCAAGCATGCGCGAAGCGATCGCGTCCGGATTGATCTTGTAGGTGCCGTTCTGAAGCGATTCGCGCACCGCTGCAACACGCTGGGCGTCGATCGCCGGAGCGGTGCTCAGCTCACGCTCGATGGCCTGCAGGTTGGTGGCTTCGCCGGTCAGGCGCAGGCTGTCGGCCGCCTCGACTGGACGTGCCGCCGAATCGGTGCTGACGCCGGGCTTGGCGGCCGGGGTGGTCACGCTGCGCAGTGCCTGGGGGACCTGCAGGTTGCCGTCGATTTTCTGGCTCATGGGGTGTCCTGGAGTTGCCGTACACAAGGGATAACGGCCGCAGGGCCGTGATCTTTAGGGGAATTCTGCATTATTTCAACGCGCCACGATTACGTCACCGGTCGCGTCCACCGTGCCCTGCACGATACGGCGAGAGGACAGGTTTTCCACCGAGACGCGCTCGTTCTGGCCGGCATCGCCCAGTGCGCGGCCGGCGATGCGGACCTCGACCGAACCACGCCGCGATACCAGTGCCACACTGTCTCCTCGCTTGATGAGACGCTGTGCAACCAGATCGTTGCTCGACAACAGTGTTCCTGCCGGCAACGGCCGACGGGCGATGCGGCCGATCGCTGCGGCGGGATCGGCCAGCACTGCGCCGGCAATCCGTGCCGCGTCACGCTGGGCAGTACTGATATCGGCAGCGGCGATGGATTCTCCAGTGCCGATGCCACGGGTCAGCACCAGCACGGTCTGGTTGCGGCGCACCTTCACCGGCACGAACAGGCGCCAGCCACCGGCGTCGGGACAACTCACTTCCACGGTGGTGTTTGCCGTGGGCTGCACCTGCAACGCGCCGCCGCACCGCGGAAGGCGCAGCGCATCAGCAACCACGGCCTCACCTTCAGTGCCGGCGGCCAGGGTCGACAACGCGGCAGCACGGATGCTGGCCACCGGCTGCCAGTCGGCAGCGGTTGCCCACGGCGCGGCCACGGCCATTGCAATGGCAAGGAAAGAAGCAATGCGGCGCATGGCGCCTCCTGTCGGTAAGACCTGGCCCAGACGCGTGCAAGCTGCGTGCCACAGGAACAGGGCGAACATCTTCTCGGGACCCGCCCTGCATACAGGCCCTCAAGTTCCACCCTGCCCGCGCCGATACAGCAGCCATGTCCCATGACCTGCTCAACCGGATCGACCAGCGAACCCGACTGGCCGGCCACAATCGCCTGGCGCTGCTGCTGTTCCGCCTCGGCGGACGTCAGCTTTTTGGCGTCAATGTCTTCAAGGTGCAGGAAGTGCTGCGCCGCCCGGAACTGTTCCAGGTGCCCGGCCTGCCCGGCCAGTTCGCCGGCGTGGCCGACGTGCGCGGCCGTTCGGTGCCGGTGCTGGACCTGGGCCTGGCCATCGGCCACCCGGAGCGCGAGCCCGACGCTGACACCGCACCCGGTTACCTGGTGGTGACCGAGTTCAACCGCTCGATCCAGGGCTTCCTGGTCAGCGGCGTGGAGCGCATCGTCAACATCGCGGTGGAAGACATCCACCCGCCGCCGGAACTGGGCGCTGAATCGAGCTACCTGACCGCGGTGACCCGCTTCCAGGGCGAGCTGATCCAGGTGATCGACGTGGAAAGCGTGCTGGCCGACATCGCCCAGGTGCGCGGTGAGGCCGTGCTCGACCCGGCCATGGCGATGCCCGCCGACGCCCCGCAGCTGCAGGTGCTGGTGGTGGATGATTCGCGGGTGGCCCGCCAGCAGATCCGCAGCGTGCTGGACCAGCTGGGGGTGGGCGCGACCCTGCTCTCGGACGGCAAGCAGGCGCTGGACCACCTGCTGCAGATCCATGCCTCGGGTGAAAACCCGGCCGAACGCTACGCCATGGTGATCTCGGACATCGAGATGCCGGCGATGGACGGCTACACGCTGACGACGGAAATCCGGCGCCATGCCGGCCTGTCCGGGCTGTACGTGCTGCTGCATACCTCGCTGTCGGGCGTATTCAACAATGCGATGGTCGAGCGCGTGGGTGCCAACGCCTTCGTCGCCAAGTATTCGCCGCACGAGCTGGCCGACTTCGTGCTGGACCGCCTGCGCAAGGTGGCGATGGCGGCGTAAGGCCGCCTCGATACGGTAGTGCCGGCCGCTGGCCGGCACCCCGTTGTGTCTGAGGTTGCCGGCCAGCGGCCGGCACTACCCCTCAGGGTTTGGCACACCGCTTGCAGCTTCCCGGGCAACGTTCCCGTGGGAGTGCACCGTGCGCAACCTGATTACCGACTACCTGGGCGTCCATGCCCAGGCAATGCCGTTGCGCGAACAGCGCATGAAGCTGCTCGCCAGCAACCTCGGCAATGCCGACACCCCCGGCTACAAGGCCCAGGACCTGGACTTCGATTCGGCCCTTCGCCATGCGCAGGGGCTGGATGCCAACGGCCTGATGACCACCACCAACGAGCAGCACTACGAAATCGGTAGTGGCCTCAACCCGTTCCAGGTGGCCCGCGAGGGCGTACAGCCCAGCATCGACGGCAACACCGTCGACCCCGATGCCGAACGCGCCGCCTATGGCCGCGCTGCACTGGAATACCGCGCTTCGCTGAGCTTCGTCGAAAGCAAGGTGCGTTCCATGCTCACCGCGATCACGGGGCAATAAGCCATGAGCAACCTGCCGATCTTCGATATCGCCGGCTCCGCGCTGCAGGCGCAGTCGGTGCGCATGAGCACCATCGCCTCCAACCTGTCCAACGCTGACAGCATCGCCGGTTCGGCCGACGCGGTGTACAAGCCGCTGGAACCAATTTTCCAGGCGGTGACCAGCAAGACCGATCCGAACATCACCTCGGTGCAGGTGAAGGAGATCACCCAGAGCAACGCGGCGCCGATCAAGCGCTACGAGCCAGGCCATCCGCTGGCCGACGGCGATGGCTACATCTACCAGCCCGACGTCGATCCGGTGGCGCAGATGGTCAACCTGATCTCGACCTCGCGCAATTACCAGGCCGGCGTGGAGATGTTGACCACCGCCAAGGAACTGGCCCTGGCCACCCTGACCATGGGCCGCTGAGGCCCGCTGCACCGGACACCGCCATGACCACTGCCGTCAACAACCAGAGCAACCAGGACGTCTACGCCGCACTCGGCCTGAACGCCCCCAACAGCAACGCCACCAAGAAGAAGAACACGTTGGACCAGGCCGATTTCCTGCGCCTGATGACCGAGCAGCTGCAGCACCAGGATCCACTGAAGCCGATGGACAACACGCAGATGGTCTCGCAGATGGCGCAGATGTCGACCGTGCAGGGCATCACCGATCTGAACAAGTCGGTGAAGGGCTTCCAAGAGTCGATGGCCAGCGACCAGGTACTGCGTGGCGCCGCGCTGGTCGGCCACCAGGTGCTGGTGCCGTCGGAAAAGCTGGTGCTGGAGAAGGAAGGTTCGGTGGAAGGCACGGTTGCCGCGCCGGCCGCGGGCATCGTCACCGTGGACGTCACCGACGCCAACGGCGCCAAGGTCACCTCGATCAGCGTTGAAGCCAAGGCCGCCGGCGAGACCGCGTTCACCTGGGATGGCAAGGATGCCAACGGCAAGCGCATGGAGCCGGGCAAGTACAACATCGTCGCCAACCACGTCGACACCACCGGCAAGAGCACCAAGCTGTCCACCTTCGTACAGGCACCGGTGGAAAGCGTGACCGTCGGCTCCGACGGCCTCTACCTGAACCTCAAGGGCCTGGGCACGGCCCCTCTCGACTACGTGCTCCGCGTCAGCTGAGCCGCACCTACCGCATCCAACAGGAGCATCCCATGGGCTTCAACATTTCCCTGTCCGGCATCAACGCTGCCAACTCGGACCTGAGCGTCACCGCCAACAACGTGGCCAACGTCAACACCACCGGCTTCAAGCAGTCGCGTGCGGAATTCGCCGACCTGTTCGCCGCCACCAGCTACGGCCTGTCCAAGAACGCGATCGGCTCGGGCGTGCGTGTTTCCAACGTGGCCCAGCAGTTCATCCAGGGCAACAACGAGCAGACCGGCCGCAGCCTGGACATGGCCATTTCCGGTGAGGGCTTCTTCACCATGAACATGAACGGTGCACGCGTGTACTCGCGCGCCGGCAACTTCCAGACCGACGCCGCCGGCTACGTGGTCAACCCGCAGGGCGCACGCCTGCAGGTGTTCGCTCCGAACGCCGACGGCACCAACTTCGACGCCGGCCGCCTGGTCGATCTGCAGTTGCTGACCACCGACAGCCCGCCCAAGCAGACCAGTGAGGTCAAGGTCGGCTTCACCCTGCCGGGCAATGCCAAGCAGCCGACGGTGACCACCTTCGACCCCACCAATTCCAACAGCTACAGCCATTCCAGCGGCGGCATCACCGTGTATGACTCGCTGGGCGTCAGCCACACCCAGGTGTCCTACTTCGTCAAGGAAGCGGCCACCAACGCCTGGACGGTGCACAACTACGTCGATGGCCAGCCGGCCGGTACGCCGACCCCGCTGACCTTCGACAACGCCGGCAAGCTGACTGCACCGGCCAACGGCAAGATCAGCCTGGGCACCTTCACCCCGACCACCGGCGCCGGCGTGCTGAACATGACGCTGGATGTGAGCGGCTCGACCCAGTACGGCGAGAAGTTCGCCCTGCGCAACACCCAGCAGGATGGCTACGCGGCCGGCAAGCTCAACGAAATCACCGTTTCGGAAACCGGCGTGGTGTTCGCCCGCTATTCCAACGGCGACGACAAGCCGCTGGGCCAGGTTGCACTGACCAGCTTCAACAATCCGCAGGGCCTGGAACAGAAGGGCAACAACCTGTGGGTGGAGACCTTCGATTCGGGCACGCCGCGCACCGGCGCCGCCGACACCTCCAACCTCGGCAAGATCCAGGCCGGTTCGCTGGAATCCTCCACCGTCGACCTGACCGAACAGCTGGTCAACATGATCACCGCGCAGCGCAACTTCCAGGCCAACGCGCAGATGATCACGACCCAGGACCAGATCACCCAGACCGTCATCAACATCCGTTGATGACCTGCTGACCCTGTCACGGAACTCCCCGCATGGATAAAGCCCTTTACGTGGCGATGACCGGTGCCCGCGCCTCCCTGCAGGCGCAGGGAACGCTCAGCCACAACCTCGCCAACTCGGACACCCCCGGCTTCAAGGAAGCGCTGGCCAACACCGAAGCCTTCCCGATCCGTGGCCCGGGCTTTGCCTCGCGGGTGGATGCACTGCATGTCGATGCGGGCTTCAACCGCACGGCCGGCGCGCAGCACATCACCGGCAAGCCGCTGGACCTGTCGTTGCAGACCGGCACCTGGCTTGCCGTGCAGTCCACCGATGGCAGCGAGGCGTACACCCGTGGCGCCGCGCTGTCGGTGACTCCGAACGGCCAGCTGGTGACCTCCAGCGGCCGTCCGGTGCTGGACGACAACAACAACCCGATCGCGATTCCGCCCTACCAGGCGATGGAGATCGGCAACGACGGCACGATCTCGATCATCCCGCAGGGCGAAGGCCCGCAGACGATGGCGATGATCGGCCGGATCAAGGTGGTGCAGGCGCCGGATGATCGCCTCGAACGCGGCCTGGATGGCCTGTTCCGCAATACCGATCCGCTGCAGCCGTTCGCCCAGGCGCAGGGCACGGCGGTGCACAGCGGCCAGCTGGAAGGCAGCAACGTCGATGCCGCCGGCGCGCTGGTGCAGATGATCCAGCTGCAGCGCCAGTACGAAATGCAGGTGCAGGTGATCAAGCACGGCGATGACAACGCGCGCAGCGCCAACAGCCTGTTGCGCCTGGGCAGCTGACGGAATTCCGGCACCGGCCCGCGCCGGTGCTGGCACGCCGCTTGCACTCACTACCCCATGGGCCGCACCGCGCGGCCGGCTTCACCCAGACAGGACTCCGAAGATGAACCAGGCATTGTGGATCGCGAAAACCGGACTGGATGCGCAGCAGATGCGCATGTCGGTGGTTTCCAACAACCTCGCCAATACCAACACCACCGGCTTCAAGCAGGACCGCGCCAGCTTCGAGGACCTGCTGTACCAGCAGGTGCGCCAGCCCGGCGGTTCCTCTTCGGCACAGACCCAGCTGCCCACCGGCCTGCAGATCGGCACCGGCGTGCGCGTGGTGGCCACCGCCAAGAACTTCGAGCAGGGCAGCCAGCAGCAGACCGGCCGCGCGCTTGACGTGATGGTCAACGGCCGCGGTTTCTTCGAAGTGCAGATGCCCGACGGCAGCTCGGCCTACACCCGCGACGGCTCGTTCAAGATCAACCAGGACAGCGAGCTGGTCACCAACAGCGGCTACCCGGTGCAGCCGGGCATCCAGATTCCCGAAGGCGCGCAGTCGGTGACGATCGGTACCGACGGCACCATCAGCGTGAAGATGGCCGACGGCGCGGCATCGGTGGAAGTCGGTGCATTGACCCTTACCGACTTCGTCAATCCGGCGGGCCTGCAGGCACGTGGTGAAAACCTGTTCCTGGAAACCACCGCCTCCGGCCCGGCGCAGAACGGCAATCCCGGCCTGAACGGCCTGGGCACCGTGGTGCAGGGTGCGCTGGAAGGCAGCAACGTCAACGTGGTGGAAGAGCTGGTGTCGATGATCGAAACCCAGCGCGCTTACGAAATGAACGCCAAGGCGATCTCGACCACCGACTCGATGCTCGGCTACCTCAGCAACAAGCTCTGACCGCCCTCACCGGGAAACTGCCATGTCGCCCCTTTCTTCCTTCGCCCGTACTGCCCTCGCCTGCGCCGTGGCTGCCCTGCTCGGCGGCTGCGTGATCGCTGGCGACGTGCGCCCCTATCCGACGATGGCGCCGTTGCAGCCGATCATGCCGCCGCAGGCCGAACCGACTGCCGGCGCGATCTACGCCGCCGGCCCGACCCTGCAGCTGTATTCGGACCGCCGTGCGCGCGATGTCGGCGACCTGCTGACCATCACCCTGCTGGAAAACACCACCGCGCAGACCAGCGCCAACACCGCCACCAACAAGGAATCGAACCTGAGCCTCGGCACGCCGTCGATTCTCGGCGCACCGGTCACCCTGGGCGGTAAGGACATCCTGAGTGCAACGGCCAAGGGCGCACGCGACTTCACTGGCAAGGGCAACAGCGCGCAGAGCAACCGCCTGCAGGGCAACGTGACCGTGACGGTGGTGCAGCGCCTGCCCAATGGCAACCTGGTGGTGCAGGGGCAGAAGAACCTGCGCCTGAACCAGGGTGATGAGCTGGTGCAGGTACAGGGCATCGTGCGCCCCGGCGATATCAGCGCGGACAACACTGTGCCTTCCAGCCGCGTGGCCGAAGCGCGCATCGTCTATGGCGGCCGCGGCCCTGTTGCGCAGTCCAACGCGATGGGTTGGCTGAGCCGCTTCTTCAACTCCGGCCTGACGCCGTTCTGAGTATGGCCATGAAACTCTCCTTCTCTTCTTCCTGGCAGCGACGCGCGGCGTCGCTCTACTGTGCCGTGTTCATGGTCTTTGCGGTGGCTGCCCCCGCCAGCGCCGAGCGCATCAAGGACCTGGCCCAGGTGGGTGGCGTGCGCGGCAATGCACTGGTGGGTTACGGCCTGGTGGTCGGCCTGGATGGCAGCGGCGACCGCACCAGCCAGGCGCCCTTCACCGTGCAGAGCCTGAAGAACCTGCTGGGCGAGCTGGGCGTCAACGTACCGGCCAACGTCAACCCGCAGCTGAAGAACGTGGCGGCGGTGGCGATCCACGCCGAACTGCCGCCGTTCGCCAAGCCCGGCCAGCCGATTGACATCACCGTATCCTCGATCGGCAACGCCGTGTCGCTGCGCGGTGGCTCGCTGCTGATGGCGCCGCTGCGCGGTGCCGACGGCCAGGTCTACGCGATTGCCCAGGGCAACCTGATCGTGGGCGGCTTCGGTGCACAGGGCAAGGACGGTTCGCGCGTCTCGGTGAACGTGCCCAGCGTCGGCCGCATTCCCAACGGTGCGACCGTTGAGCGCGCCCTGCCCGATGTGTTCGGCGCCAGTGGCGAGATCACCCTGAACCTGCACAACAGCGATTTCACCACCATCTCTCGGATGGTCGGTGCGCTCAACAATGCCTTCGGCGAAGGTTCGGCGCGTGCCGTGGACGGCGGCACCGTTGCCGTGCGTGCGCCCACCGACGCCGGTGCGCGCATCGGCCTGCTGGCCCGTATCGAAAACCTGGAACTGACCCCGGGCGCTGCACCGGCCAAGGTAGTGGTCAACTCGCGTACCGGCACCGTGGTCATCGGCCAGCAGGTGCGTGTCGGCCCGGCCGCGATCTCGCATGGCTCGTTGACGGTGACCATCCAGGAAAACACCAACGTCAGCCAGCCCAACGCTTTTGCCGGTGGCCAGACCGTGGCCACGCCGCAGTCGACCATCACCGCCACCAACGATGGCAGCCGGATGTTCAAGTTCAACGGCGGCACCACCCTGGACGAGATCGTGCATGCGGTGAACGCCGTTGGCGCGGCGCCGGGTGACCTGATCGCGATCCTGGAAGCACTGAAGCAGGCCGGCGCCCTGAGCGCCGAGCTCGAGGTGATCTGACATGCGCATCACTCCCGCATTCGAACTCAGCCCGGCCCAGCAGAACGACCCGGCCAAGATCGACAAGGTCGCGCGCCAGCTTGAAGGCCAGTTCGCGCAGATGCTGGTCAAGAGCATGCGTGACGCCAGCTTCGGCGATTCGCTGTTCCCGGGTGAAAACAAGATGTTCCGGGAGATGTACGACCAGAAGATCGCCGAGGCGATGACCCGCGGCAAGGGCCTGGGCCTGTCGAGCATGATCACCCGCCAGTTGTCCGGCGCGCAGGCCGATGGCCCGGCGCTGGATACCCGGGTGGACCCGGCCAAGGCCAGCCGCGCCTACCAGCTCAATGCGCCGGCGGCGCCGTCGCTGCCGCTGCAGGATGCCGGCCAGGCCGTGCGCATGCTGCAGCAGATGGCGGCCGGTGTGCAGGATGGCGCGCAGTCCTCTGTCGCCCCGATGGAGCAGGCGCTGGACCTGATTGCGGGCCGGGAAAGCAGCGGCATGCACCGTTCGCTGGGTACCGACGATCCCTATGCCGGTGCCATCGGTGGCGCCGATTGGGCCGCTGCCAGCGACCAGTGGGCGCCGACCGCCAGCAACCGCGGCAGCAGCGGCACCCCGGCCGATGCGCTGGCCACGCGCACCGCCGTCGCCCAGCTGGGCGCACATACCCCGGAAGGCTTCGTCGCCAGCATCTGGCAGCACGCGCAGAGCGCGGCCAAGGAACTGGGCGTGGACGCCCGCGCCCTGGTTGCCCAGGCAGCGCTGGAAACCGGCTGGGGCAAGCGCCAGATCAAGCATGCCGATGGCAGCACCTCGCACAACCTGTTCGGCATCAAGGCCACCGGCTGGAAGGGCCAGAGCGCTACCGCCGGCACCCATGAGTACGTCGATGGCGTGCGCCGCAACGAGACCGCCAGTTTCCGCGCCTACACCTCGCCTGCAGAGAGCTTTGCCGACTACGTGCGCCTGCTGAAGACCAGCCCACGCTACCAGCAGGCGCTGCAGGCCGGCACCGATGTGCAGGGCTTCGCGCGCGGCCTGCAACGCGCCGGCTACGCCACCGACCCGCGCTACGCGGCCAAGATCGCCGCGATCGCCGGCGGCCCGACCATCGAGCGCGCCGTGGCCGCCGTGGCCGACGCCGGCTCACGCATCGGCCAGACCTTCGCCAGCACCGCAACCGCGGCGCTGGGTATCACCCGTCGTTGAGGAACCCCATGTCCAGCGTACTTTCCACCGGTACCAGTGCCCTGCTCGCCTTCCAGCGTGCGTTGGCCACCACCAGCCACAACGTGGCCAACCTCAACACTCCCGGCTACAGCCGGCAGAAGGTCGACTTCGCCACCGCCACCCCGCAGAACTACGGCTATGGTGACGTTGGCAACGGCACCCGCATCGTCGACATCCGCCGCGCCGCCGACCAGCTGGCGATCTCGCGCCTGCTCGACAGCGGCGGCGAACTGGCACGCCTGAAGCAGCTCTCGGGCATGGCCGACCGGGTCAATGCCCTGTTCTCCGACGCGGCCACCAACGTGGCCGGGGTCTGGTCGAACTTCTTCGATACCGTCAGCGGCCTGTCCTCCAACGCAGCGGGCACGGCCGACCGGCAGAACATGCTCGATGGCGCCAAGGCCCTGGCCAACCGCTTCAGCCAGCTCAACACCCACCTGAACAACCTCAATGGCGAGGTCAACAACGGATTGATGGCCGGTGCCACCGAAGTCAACCGGCTGGCGTCGGAGATCGCGCAGATCAACGGTGCCATCGGCACCAACATCGCCAACGCGGCGCCCGACCTGCTGGACCGTCGCGACCAGCTGATCTCGCAGCTGGTGGGCTACACCGGCGGCACCGCGGTGATCCAGGACGGCGGCATCATGAACGTCTACACCGCTGGCGGCCAGGCGCTGGTGGTGGGCACCACTGCATCGAAGGTCACCACGGTGGCCGACCCGTACCAGCCCGAGCGCCTGCAGCTGGCGCTGCAGACCCAGGGCGGCACCATCACCCTGGACCCGAAGGCCGTGGGCGGCCAGATCGGAGGCCTGCTCGAATTCCGCGACACCGTGCTGACCCCGGCCCAGGCCGAACTGGGCAAGCTGGCTGTGGGCCTGGCCGAGACGTTCAACAGCACCCATCGCCAGGGCGTGGATCTGTACGGACAGATGGGCGGCGACTTCTTCAACATCGGCACGCCGCGTGTCACCGGCAATGCCGGCAACACCGGGACCGGTTCGATCACCGCCAGCTATGGCGACCTCGGCAAGCTGGAAGCACAGAACATCGTGCTCAAGTTCGATGGCAGCAACTGGGCCGCCAGCCGCGCCGACACCGGCGCCAGCGTGCCGCTGACCGGCACCGGTACCGCTGCCGACCCGTTGATCATCAACGGCGTGAAGCTGGTGGTGGGCGGCACCCCGGCGGCCAACGACCGCTTCCTGCTGCAGCCGACGGCTGGCGTGGCCGGCAGCCTGGAGATGGCGATCACCGATCCGTCGCGCATTGCCGCGGCCGCCGCCATCAAGGGCGCTGCCGCACTGGCCAACACCGGCACCGGCAAGCTGAGCGGCGTGACCGTGACCGATGCGGCCAACGCCAACCTGCGCAATCCGGCTGCGATCGTGTTCACCTCGGCCACCACCTACACCATCGATGGCGGCCCACCGCAGACCTACACGCCCGGGCAGACCATCAGCGCCAACGGCTGGAGCTTCGTGCTCGATGGCGTGCCGAAGAATGGCGACACGTTCAACATCACCCCGACCCCGGCCGGCTCGTCGGACAACAGCAATGCCACCAAGCTGTCCAAGGTGGAATCGGCCAAGGCGTTCAACGCCGGCACGGTGACGCTGGGTGGCGCATTGGGCGGGCTGACCACCCAGGTCGGTGCGGCAGCGCGTTCGGCGGAGTATTCGCTGGGGGCGCAGCAGGTGATCGCCGACCAGGCACAGGCAGCGCGTGACGAAGTGTCCGGCGTCAACCTCGATGAGGAGGCAGCCGACATGCTGCGCCTGCAACAGGCCTACCAGGCCGCCTCGCAGTTGATCTCCACTGCCGATTCCATGTTCCAGACCATCCTGGGAGCCGTGCGCCGATGAGCAACCGCATCTCCACCGGAATGATGTACAGCCAGTCGGTAGCGCTGATGATGGCCAAGCAGGCCAAACTCAGCCACCTGGAACAGCAGATCGCCACCGGCAGCAAGATCGTCAGCGCCAAGGACGATCCGGTCGCCGCAGGCGCTGCGGTGGGCCTGGACCGCAGCCTGGCCGCACTGGAACGCATGAAGCTCAATGGCAACAACGTGCAGAACCGCCTGGGCGTGCAGGAAAACACCCTGGCCCAGGTCAACGACCTGATGGCGCGCGTCAACGATCTGACCATCCAGGCCAGCAATCCCGCCTTGAGTGCGCCCGACAAGAAGACCCTGATCACCGAGTTGAACCAGATCCGCGAGGGCCTGCTGTCGCTGGCCAACAGCAGCGACGGCACCGGCCGCTACGTGTTCGGTGGCACCAACGACAGCGATCCGCCGTTCGCCAAGATTGACGGCAAGGTCGTCTATCGCGGCGACCAGACCCAGCGCCAGGTGGAAGTCGGCCCGGATACCTACGTGCGCGACGCCCTGCCCGGCAGCGAGATCTTCCTGCGCATCCCCACCGGCGATGGCTTCGTCGATGGCAGCGCAGCGGCAGGCAACGCTGGCAATGGCGTGCTGACCAACATCACCCGCGACGGCAGCGACAGCTGGAACGGGCAATCGTTCAGCGTGCGCTTCACCGCGGCCGACCAGTACGAAGTGCTCGACGGTGCCGGCAACGTAACCGGCACCGGTACCTACAAGGCCGGCAGCGAACTGGAGATCAATGGCGTTCGCCTGCAGATCGCTGGCGCGCCAGCAACAGGTGACAGCTTCAACGTGCAGGCCGCCAGCAGCCGCGACATCTTCGGCACCATGGACAAGCTGATCGCCGCACTGGATGCCGATACCGGTACCCCGGCGAAGATGGCCGCGCAGCAGAACGAGCTGCAGAGCGCATTGCGTGATGTCGGCCGCGCGGCGGAACGGATGATCGATTCGCGCGCTGCCGGTGGCGCGCAGCTGAAAGCGCTGGACAACGCGGCGGAGATGCGTGAGGCCAATGGCGTGACGCTGAAGACCACGCTGTCGGAGATGCGCGACCTGGACTACGCCGATGCGTTGAGCCAGTACCAGCTGGAAAGCACCGCGCTGCAGGCGGCACAGACGCTGTTCTCGCAGATGCAGTCGATGTCGCTGTTCAACAAGATCCGCTGATTCCACGCGCCAGCGCTGGAACCCAAGGCCGCGATGCCCTGCATCGCGGCCTTTTTCGTTTCTGCCGGGCATACGCCCCGCCGCCACCATTCAGCTTGCCTGGCAGGCGCCGATACCCCTTCTGGCGCCGGCCAGGTCCTGCCTGGCCGCCCGTTCCAGGCTTCACGCCGGCCCTTCCGTGTCGGCGGAAATCCCCGGAAAAACAGCTTTCAGCGACGAAATTCGGTTGCAACGAAATTCCCGGCTAAAGGTTGTTGACAAAGCGCCGTTATTCATTTGGCAACGGCGAAGCACACAGCCAAACAAAAAAATCAGGCGGCGCTTCGTTCCATTCACCAACGGGTTCCACATAAGAGGAGACGACCCCATGGCACAGGTAATCAACACCAATACGATGTCGCTCAACGCTCAGCGCAACCTGAGCACCAGCGGCAGCTCGCTCGCCACCACCATCCAGCGCCTCTCGTCCGGCCTGCGCATCAACAGCGCGAAGGACGACGCAGCCGGCCTGGCCATCAGCGAGCGCTTCACCACCCAGATCCGTGGTCTGGACGTAGCCATCCGCAACGCCAACGACGGCATCTCGCTGGCCCAGGTCGCCGAGGGCTCGCTGAACGAAGTCGGCAACAACCTGCAGCGCATCCGCGAACTGGGCGTGCAGGCCTCCAACGCCACCAACTCGGCCAGCGACCGCAAGGCGCTGCAGGCTGAAGTGACCCAGCTGGTCAGCGAAATCGACCGCGTCGCCAAGCAGGCCGACTTCAACGGCACCAAGCTGCTGGACGGTTCGTTCACCAGCCAGCTGTTCCAGGTGGGCGCCAACGCCGGCCAGGCCATCGCCATCAACAGCGTGGTCAACGCCAAGGCCGATTCGCTGGGCGCGGCCAGCTTCGCCAACGTCTACACCGGCACCAGCCTGGCTGCAGCCGACAAGGCCACCGCCGATACCACCTACTCCGGCCTGCAGATCTCGGTGACCCCGCCGGGCGGCGCCGCCACCACGGTCACCGTCAGCGACTTCACCGTGAAGGCAGGCGAATCGATCACCTCGGCCACCGCGGCCGCGATCAACAACAAGCTGGGCGAGACCGGCGTAGTCGCCTCCGTCAACGCCGGCGTGGTCAGCCTGGCCTCGGTCAAGGACGGCCAGACCTTCGCTCTGGGCGTCAGCGCGGCGACCCCGCCGACCGGCGCCACCGCCGCCACCATCGCCGGCCTGGGCCTGACCGAGACCAGCACCAACGGCGGCACGCTGACCGGTGCAACGGCCAGCTTCGTCAAGGACCTGAACGTCACCACGGCCGAAGGCGCACAGAAGGCGATGTCGATCGTCGACAAGGCCCTCGAATCGGTCAACAGCGTGCGCGCCGACCTCGGCGCGATCCAGAACCGCTTCACCTCGGTGGTCGCCAACCTGCAGACCTCCTCGGAGAACCTGTCCGCATCGCGCAGCCGCATCCGCGATACCGACTTCGCCAAGGAAACCGCCGAGCTGACCCGCACCCAGATCCTGCAGCAGGCCGGTACGGCCATGCTGGCCCAGGCCAACCAGGTACCGCAGAACGTGCTCAGCCTGTTGCAGCGCTGACATGAGCCGCCCCCGGGGCACGTCGGGGGCGTCTAACCCAACTCACGTGCAACCGCTCAAGGACCTCTCCTCATGGCACAAGTAATCAACACCAACACGATGTCGTTGAATGCTCAGCGTAACCTGAGCACCAGCGGCAGCTCGCTGGCCACCACCATCCAGCGCCTGTCCTCCGGTTCGCGCATCAACAGTGCCAAGGACGATGCGGCCGGCTTGGCGATCTCCGAGCGCTTCGGCACCCAGATCCGCGGCACCGACGTGGCCATCCGCAATGCCAACGACGGCATTTCGCTGGCACAGGTCGCCGAAGGTTCGCTGACCGAAATCGGCAACAACCTGCAGCGCGTCCGCGAGCTGTCGGTGCAGGCCTCCAACGCCACCAACTCGGCCAGCGATCGCAAGGCGCTGCAGGCCGAAGTGACCCAGCTGGTTTCGGAAATCGACCGCGTCGCCAAGCAGTCGGACTTCAACGGCACCAAGCTGCTGGACGGCACCTTCTCCAGCCAGCTGTTCCAGGTCGGCGCCAACGCTGGCCAGGCCATCGCAATTGATAAGACCATCGATGCCAAGGCCAATGCCCTGGGCGGTGCGCAGTTCGCCACCGGCGCTCTGGCCGTCACCGTGCCGGCTGACGGCACCACCGCTGGCACCATTACCGGCCTGTCGATCACCGACAGCAAGGGCAACGCCGTCAGCTTCGCCGACCTGAAGGTAGAGGCTACCGGCACCGCCGCCGGCACCCAGAAGGCTACGGCCACCGCGCTGTCGGCAGCGATCAACGCCAAGATCGGTGAGACTGGCGTCTACGCCGAAGTCAACGCGGCCGGCACCGGCGTGGACCTGACCTCGGTCAAGGACAGCGTGGACAAGGACGGCGCCTTCAAGGGCTTCGCCGTGGCCGTCACCGGTGGCACCTTCACCGCTGGCCAGACCGCTCCGGCCGTAGCTGCCAAGCAGTTCGCGGACAAGCTCGACGTGTCCACCGTGAAGGGTGCACAGCAGGCAATGGAAGTGGTCGACAAGGCCCTGGGTGCGATCAACAGCACCCGCGCCGACCTCGGTGCGATCCAGAACCGCTTCACCTCGGTGGTTGCCAACCTGCAGAC